>CAZYMB010000003.1:158503-186564 GCA_964648795.1 uncultured Acidimicrobiaceae bacterium | reverse complement strand
TAATGGGCGAGAAGCCACTAACGGACATAGAGCTAGAGCACTTAGCCCGGATGGGTGACGCTAGTGCTTTTGGACGCCTGATTCGTGGTATGGATTCTGACCTTCGTGGTGTTGTCTGGAATGTGGTTAGGTCTCAAAGCGCTATAGATGACGTTATGCAGCGCTCTTATGAGAAGGCCTTTATGGCGGTTGGCGACTTCAAACACCAGTCATCCATGAAGACTTGGCTTCACTCAATCTGCTATCGCACAGCAATCGACTATGTCCGCTCTGAGAAGATCAGAACTCACGAAGACTTTGATTTAGTGAGCGAAGACCAGATGCCTGATGTAGGTAGGTCACAAACAGAGTCTGTTGCAGAACGAGGATTGGTCAAAGTCCTTCTCAGTGAACTTGACCCAGACACTAGAGCAATGCTTTTTTACACAAGTGGCCTTGGCTACACCTTTGACGAAACAGCAGACGTCCTCGGGGTAGAGCGAGGCACTGTTGCATCTCGTGTTTCACGAGCCAAAGCTAGACTTAGACAGATAGCGGGAGATCAAAATGAGTAATCCAGAAGATCTAAACCCAGAACTAGAAGCAGCCTTAGCTGGCGAACTCACTGGTACAGTCCCTGCTCCAGGCCATGACTATTGGGACAAGATTGATGCCTCGTTGGCTGCTAAAGCTGGCAGTGTCAGCGCAACGCCGACTGTTATAAACGAGACAACAGAAGCGACTCGAGTAGACACTGCTACCCAGGTGCCAGCTTCTGCGGCCGTTACAACTAATAGTCGTGGAGCGAGGTTGAAGAAATCAATGCTTGGCTCTGCTGCAGGTCTACTAGTGTTAGCAGTTGGTGGGTTAGCTTTCTTGCAGTTAAATGGCAGCGATAGCGACTCCATAGCCTCAGACTCTGCTTCAGTAGGAGATGAGTCCTTCGAAGCCAGTGGGGCAGAGAGCGCACCGGCTCTAAACAGTGCCGAAGCTGATCTTGATTCAGTCGAGTCACAGGCAGCCGACGGAGAAGCGCTTACAAGCGAAGCACTGAATTCAGTAGATGGTGCTGTCGAAGAATCAGCGGTCGATGGCTTAGCTGTTCCTGAGGTGGGTGAATCCGGGTCTGCGGGCGGCGATCCTGTCTTGAATCCTCTTGATGCACTTCCATGGTTGGCAGAGTTGGAAGCGGGTCGGGTTCTTGTTGAGGTCGAGCAACTTAGTTTTGGTGAATCCGATATTGATTCAGCCGGTGGTCAAGTTGGGCCAGTAGACATATTCTTATACAGATTTGTTGCTGCCGATGATGACACCGTTGCCATAGTCCTTAGTGGGGAAGTGGCGGACATTACATTTGATGTTTATGACGATGCAAATACTCAACTAGCATCTACCCAAATTCTAAATGAGATCGATGTCGAAGCTGGGCGAGAATATTTCATCGTAGTTACCTCGGTAGCAGACGTAACGTTTGAGTTTGAGCTCTCAATTTCGAGAATCTAGAACTTTCGGCTACGCCCACGGCGTTTGAAACTACGGCTGCGCCCACGACTTGAGCGGCTACTGCCAGTCCTGCGACCTGAGAAAATGCTGCCACCAGAAGTTCTTCTAGTGGTTCTACCAGTTGAACTAGACAAGCCGGTGGACGATGTCGAAGAGCTTGATCTATTGTTGAGAACATTTCCAAGGATGCTGGGAAGTGCTGCACCGGCAAGAGAACCAAGTATCCCACCTCCGCGACGACTAGTGCCAAGTCCGCCAGTGCTTTGAGATTGTGTTTGGCTGAATGGGCCTTCACCATGTCCGACTGGAGTGGCTTGTGCTTGGGCAGCGGCTTTGCGTTTTCTGCCAAAGAACCATTTAACGATTTTGTAGCCTATGAACAAAATGATTCCCCAAAAGATGATTCTTCCGATAGAGAAGCCTCCGCCAGTTGACTCAGTCGTTGTTTCTGCAGCGTCAGCTACATCTCCAGCAGAACCCGTAGTACTTGCCTCGTTATCGAGGGCCCCTGGCTCTAAACCTGAACTCAGGCTGTCATCTAATGAGGAGCCACCTTCTCCAAGTGCACCGGGCTCTAGTCCTGAGGTTGTTGCATCTGACTCGAGAGCAATATCGGGTGTGCGTAAAGCCAAGTCAGCAGGGAGTGCATTCTCAGCGGCTGTTATTGCCGCAGCGAGATCATCGGCAATGAGGCGGGGAACCATTGCGTCGAAGATGACGTCTTGTTCAGCCGTCGTGAGAACTGTCGAGTCAATACCAATGCCATTATTACCACTGTTAGTTCCGTCGTCTGAGACCACAATTACGGTGTGATATTCGTTGGTCACTGTTACAAGGTCAGTGAGAGTGTTCACTGCTTGGGTCTGAGCAAAGTCGGCGCCACCCAAATTTGCCACTACTGTAGCGACCCCACGCTGGGCTAGATCGCTGGCGTTAGCCGCAGCAGCGATATTGGTTGCGTCGACCCCGTCAAAGAAGTAGCCGTCAGAAACGATTTGGTCTAAGGCCGAGTTCTGGGCCATAGCTGGCGATGCCGAGAGTGCAATAGTGGCTAATGCAGCTGTAATAAGGATGAGAATTCTTTTCATGGATAAAACCTAGCAGGAATTCAAAAACCTACTGCTTGAGCGGTGGCTCCAAATAAGGTGCTAGGTTGTGATTCATGGTCGAAACTAATTCAGAAATGTTAGAACTAGGTACCCAAGCTCCAGATTTTGCCTTGCTCGATGCGATGACGCAGGAAAAGGTGTCGTTGAGCGACTTTGGTTCACAACCGTTACTTGTTGCATTTATCTCTGCACATTGTCCATTTGTAATTAACATGGAGGCTGCCTTCGGCAAATTCTCGGATGATTTTGAAGGTAAGCTCGCAATGGTTGCCATCTCTTCTAACGATGTAGAGGGTTATCCTGACGATGCTCCAGAGCGTTTAGCCGCACAGGCAATAGCACATGGATTCGCCATGCCATACCTTTACGACGAAACTCAAGAAGTAGCGAAGGCTTATAAAGCTGCCTGCACCCCAGACCTGTTCTTGTTCGACGACTCACACAAGCTTGTTTATAGAGGGCAGTTCGACAGATCTAGACCAGGCAACAGCGTTGACCCAGACGGCGCAGATCTGCGACAAGCAGCAGACGCTCTGCTTTCAGGCCAAGACATAACCCAGGACCAAATCCCTTCAATGGGCTGCAACATCAAATGGAAACCAGGCAACGAGCCAGATTACTTTGGCTAAGTTAGATCGCTAAGTTTCTTCAGAATCTCTTCTGAGTGTTCGGCTGTTTTAGGTCGTTTGAATACGTGGATAATTTTGCCGCCATTATCCATGTCGATTAGATACGTAACACGTTGTAAGCCCATGAACGTTTTTCCGTAGTTCATTTTTTCGCCCCACACGCCATACTTGTCGATCACCTTCTTATCAACATCGGCGATAAGTGGGAACTTGAGTTTGAACTTGTCGGTAAAAGCCTGGTGAGAATCAGTGTCGTCAGGAGAGACACCAATCACGGTTACTTTCGCCTTCTTTAGGGCTGACATGTTCTCTTGTAGGTTGCAGGCTTGCTTAGTACAGCCAGGAGTGTCGTCTTTGGGGTAGAAGTAAAGAGCAACTATGCCGGATTGGTCTTTCAACGCTAGTTTCTCACCAGTGGTGGTGACACCAGTAAACATAGGGGCTTTCGTGCCAACTTCTAGTGGTTGCGGTTTCTCTGCCAATTTGATTCTCCTGGGCTCTCTTTGATCTGTTACATCCTATAACATCAAGGTCACTGATGTTTCACAGCACACGCCAAAACAGAACATACGAGGTGCTATCCGAGGCTGGCGTTGACTGCCTAGTTTGTTTTGACGCAGTCTCGTCACGTTGGCTCACCGGTTTCTCTGGCTCAACTGGGGTCGTGGTCGTTAATGCGCAGGCTGGTACCACAACCCTAATAGTCGATCCTAGATACACGGTCTCGGTTAGAGCTGAGGTCGATTCATGGGGAGACCCCACGGTCGTAGTTGAAGCTGATACGTCGGTTGACAGCTATGGAGTCATCAAAAACTCAGCAAGTGGGCGAGTAGGGGTCGTAGCGAGCAGGGTGACTCTGGCTCAAGCTAACGCATTGGGTAAGGTCGGAGTTGAAGTAAACGAACTAGACACCGATCCGTTACTTAGGCTCAGGCTAGTTAAAGACCAAGACGAGATCGCCAACATGCGCACAGCACTGGCAGCAGCTGAGCAAGGATTTATAGCGGCCGAAGACATGCTCAATAACCCAGGTGCAACAGAGATAAATGTTCGCTCAGCCCTTGAGTCTGCAATGCTGGGAGCAGGAGCAACCGAAGTTGGGTTTCCCACGATTGTGGCCTCAGGCCCTAATTCGCTCTCGCCGCATGCAACACCAACGGATCGTACAATTCGAGACGGCGAGTTTGTGATTATCGACTTTGGTGGAGCCATCAACGGCTACAAATCGGATTCTGCACGCACATTATGGCGAGGCGAACTAAGCGAACAGCAAATAGAAGTGTACGAGACGGTCAGGCAAGCCTTAGAGGTGTCGACTTCAGTCATAGCGCCGGGGGCTACGTATGGTCAAGTTAAAGAAGCCGCCGACAAAGTACTAAACGAAGCAGGCTATGGCGAATACATACTTCATCCGTTCGGGCACAACATCGGCCTCGACACTCACGAGAGGCCATACTTCTCAGAACACGACCCAGACGCCAGTCTAGAAATGCAGCAAGGAAATATCGTTGCCTTGGAGCCAGCGGTCTACGTTCCCGACGTTGGGGGAGTAAGGGTCGAGAACCTAATTCTGGTGACCGCAGATGGTTGCGAGGTAATGAACACCTTGCCAGTAAGAAGTCCCTAAAAATAAATTTTGACCGAAGCAGATAGCTCCGGTCAAAATATCACGCTTATGGGTTGGGCTTAAGCGTGATTCGATTCTATCCATGTCCAATCAGATTTAGCACCCTGAGTGTGACACCTTTCTAGACAATCGCTAGGTATATTTACCCTAGAGGCTGGTTAGCGCTTATTTAGCGCCACATAGTCCCTTGCAGGCTCTCCCGTGTACACCTGACGGGGACGTGAAATCCTCGCACCATCCTCTATAGATTCTTGCCAGTGAGACAGCCAGCCTGGCATACGTCCAATGGCAAATAGCACTGTGAACATGTCTAGTGGGAAGCCCATGGCCTGATAAATGAGCCCGGTGTAGAAGTCAACGTTTGGATAAAGGTTGCGACTCTTAAAGTATTCGTCTTCTAGTGCAATCTCTTCTAGCTTGAGTGCAATATCGATAAGCGGGTTTCGTCCAGTTACCTTGAACACCTCATCAGCATGGTTCTTGACGATTCGAGCTCGAGGGTCGTAGGCCTTGTAGACACGGTGGCCGAAGCCCATTAGCTTTCTGTCTCCGGCTTTTACTGATTCGATGAATGCATCAATGTTGTCATAAGACCCAATTTCTTCGAGCATATGAATAACGGCCTCGTTAGCTCCACCATGGCGTGGACCATAAAGCGCAGCTGTAGCTCCGGCTGCTGAAACATAAGGGTCAGCCATAGATGAACCAACGACACGCATTGCAGTGGTAGAGCAGTTCTGTTCGTGGTCGCCGTGGATGATAAAGAGAACGTCCATTGCTTTCACAAGAGCCGGATCAGCTTCGTAAGAGTTAGCAACATCGAACATCATCGACAAGAAGTTTTCAGCATAGGGTTTCTTGTTGTCGGGGTAGTTGAATGGCATACCAATTGTTGCACGGTAAGCCATGGCTGCCAGTGTCGGCACCTTCGAGATCAGTCGGTTGATTTGGCGATGACGAATTTCGGGATCCGTAACGTCTTTAGCCTCAGGGTAAAACGTAGATAGCGCAGCGATTGCAGAGACCAACATGCCCATTGGGTGAGAATCGTAATGAAAGCCTTCATAAAAACGCTTACGCATATTTTCATGAATGAAGGTGTGATGAGTCACCTCATGAGTCCAAGTATCGAGCTCGGTTGAGTTCGGAAGCTCTCCGTTGAGTAGAAGGTAAGCAACCTCAAGAAAAGTTGATTTCTCTGCTAGCTGCTCAATCGGATAGCCGCGGTAGCGCAGAATCCCGTTGCCGCCATCAAGATCGGTAATCTTAGATTCAGTCGATGCAGTAGTGGAAAAACCTGGGTCAAGGAACCAAGTGCCCGGCATTAGCTTCTTCCACTCAGTTGCATCTACGCCACCGTTATTGATTGGAATTTCTACCGACTCACCAGTGCGGTTATCGGTAATTGTTACTGTTTCTGGCATTGAATTCGGATCCTTACTTTTCTCCGTCGATTACTTTACATTAAACGCAACTAGCAGGCCGCTTTATTTCTTACAGAGGCGAGTTATCGTGTTTTCTTGGGCGAAGTTTTTCCTTTTTGGATTGTAGCAACCAAAGGCTATTGGCTATCTTGTTTCTGGTCTCAGCCGGGTTAATTACCTCAGTTATTGAACCACGCTCAGCTGCAGGATATGGGGTCAAGTACTTGTTCTCGTAGTCCTTGACAAGCTCAGCTTGTTCTTCTGCGCTGGACTTTCTATGGAGGATGCCAACGGCTCCTTTGGCTCCCATCACGGCAACCTCAGCGCTAGGCCAGGCATACATTACATCGTTACCCATATGGCGTGAGTCCATGACAATATATGCTCCACCATAAGACTTTCTTAGAATCAGTCCAATGCGTGGCACAGTTGCCCGAGCATAGGCAAACGCCATCTGAGCGCCATGGCGAATCATGCCTCGCCACTCCAAGTCCTTGCCTGGCAAGAAACCGGAAGTATCGACCATGGTCAGTAAAGGAATGTTAAAAGCATCGCAAAGTGCAACAAAGCGTGCACCCTTTTGGCTAGCCGGGATATCAATAGAGCCAGCTAGAGCTTGAGTTTGGTTAGCCACAATACCGACCGGCATCTCACCGAAGCGGGCGAACCCGGTTACCAGGTTACTAGCCCACTGTTCTTTTACTTCAAAGAAATAGCTATCATCAGCTAGCGATGTTATGACCTCACGAACATCATATGAACCGGTAGCGGCTTCTGGGATAAGGTCACCAGCCTCGGGGGTCTCACGTTCTAGAGGATCCGACGACTCCAACGTTGGTGGAAGTTCATCGACATGATTTGGGAAGAAGGAAAGAAATTCTTCGAAGGCTTCGAACAGTTCTGCCTCATCGTCAACCAGGACACTACTAACGCCTGTAGTTGAACTGTGCAGATTTCCCCCACCAATGTCGTCCACCTCAACTTTGGTGCCTGTATAGGTTTCAATTGTGTGCGGGCCAGAAACGAAAGCAATTGATTCAGTAGTAAAAACGTTGAAGTCACTCAACCCGAGCATCAAGGAAACACTAGACACTAATGGTCCATCAACTCCTATGAGAATAGGGATGACTCCACTTGTAAGTGAGAGTTCACGAGCAGCTCTGGCCCAACCGAACGCGGCATCAGCACCATCACTAGGGTCCGCACCAGAAGTAGAGAAGACTGCCATAAATGGGATTCGTTTTTGTCGAGCAGACCTAACGGCGTCAGCAAAAGCTAGGCCATCTTCGGCTGAAAGACGTTGTCCCTTGGTTTCGCTGCGAACCAAGACCGCTGAGCGGTCGTCAAAGTCATATATCTCTGTGCTGAGGCACTGGGTAGATTTGGATCTGAGTGTAATTGGCACCGCAGATGATTCTAGCTCTCAGCTGCGGCGTTCGGCTCGCTAGGGAAGATTTTGGCGAATGATCGATAAAGCTGAACCAGCCTTAAACCATTCGATCTGTTCGGCTGACATCGTGTGATTGCACTTAATCTCTGTCTTTTCACCTTCGGGGTTAGTGGCAACAACAGTTACTTGTTTGCCTGGGGCGAGTTCAGTCAGATCCTTAGTGCCAAAGCGGTCATCTTCACCAATTAAGTCATAGTCTGCTGGGTTGTCGAAAGTAAGTGGAACAATGCCTTGCTTCTTAAGGTTCGTTTCATGAATTCGAGCAAACGAGCGAGCAATAATCATCGCACATCCTCGGAACCTTGGTTCCATAGCGGCATGCTCTCGTGAAGACCCTTCACCAAGATTTTCATCCGCAATTACGACCCAGTTTCGCTCTGCCTCATGGTATGCCTTTGCTATATCTGGCAGCGATTGAGTTTCACCGGTTAGTTGGTTCTTTGCGTGGCCGGCGTTGTCTTGCATGAACGCATTGATAGCACCAAGGTATAAGTTGCCCGAGATGTTCTCGAGATGGCCTCGATACTTGAGCCAAGGTCCAGCTGCAGATATATGGTCTGTCGTGCACTTACCGTAAGCCTTAACAAACAGCAGTAGATCATCAAACTCGTTACCATCCCAAGCAGGGAAAGGCGTAAGTCGCTGCAGGCGGTCACTCGTTGGTGCCACCACAACTTCAATGCCGGAGCCGTCCTCGGGAGGAGCCAAAAAGCCACTCTCTCCTTCGTCGAAACCTTTTTCGGGAAGCTCGATGCCGACAGGTACTTCCAGCATGACTTCTTCGCCCGCATCGTTTGTGAGAGGTTTGCTCGGGTCAAAGTCAACTGTGCCAGCTAGAGCTAATGCAACAACTGTTTCAGGAGAGGTGACGAATGCAAGTGTGGCTGGGTCACCGTCGTTGCGTTTAGGGAAGTTGCGGTTGTAAGAGGTCACGATGACATTTGGCTGGCCGGGTTCATGGCTCTCAGAACGGTCCCACTGCCCAATGCAAGGACCGCAGGCGTTAGCCAGCACTTTGGCTCCAATGTTTTCGAAGTCTTGCAATAGGCCGTCACGTTCAATTGTGGCTCTAATTTGTTCTGACCCAGGAGTGATCAGCAGCTCGGTTTTGGTTTTTAAACCAGCAGCATATGCCTGGCGGGCAATAGAAGCAGCGCGAGTAATATCTTCGTAAGAAGAGTTAGTGCAGCTGCCTATCAGTGCAGAGCTAATTTCTGATGGCCAACCCTTTTCCTTAGCTTCAGCGCCTAGGTCAGTTACCTGGCGAGCAAGATCAGGGGAGTGTGGTCCATTAATGTAAGGCGTCAACTCATCCAAATTGATTTCGATTAGCTGGTCATAATAGTCTGCCGGGTTAGCAAGGACCTCATCGTCTGGACGCAAATGATGAGCGACCTTGTTAGCTTCGTCTGCAGTCTCGCTACGGCCAGTCGCTTTAAGGTATCGGGCTATGGACTCGTCGTATGCAAAGATACTGGTAGTTGCGCCAATCTCGGCACCCATATTGCAGATAGTTCCTTTGCCAGTTGCACTTAGAGACTCTGCACCTGAACCAAAGTATTCGACAATTGCGCCGGTGCCACCCTTAACGGTTAAGATCTCGGCAACTTTAAGAATTACATCTTTCGGCGACGCCCATCCAGAAAGGTTTCCAGTAAGTTTCACACCGATGAGCTTTGGCCACCGCACATTCCAAGCAAAGCCAGTCATAACATCGACAGCATCGGCTCCACCAACGCCAACAGCAATCATGCCAAGTCCACCTGCATTAGGTGTGTGCGAGTCGGTTCCAATCATCATGCCGCCGGGGAAGGCATAGTTCTCTAGAACAACCTGGTGAATAATGCCAGAGCCTGGTTCCCAGAAGCCTGCCCCATATCGCTTGCAGGCTGTGCGCAAGAAGTCGTACACTTCTTCATTGGTGTCGATAGCGGTTAAAAGGTCACGCTTAGCCTCATGCTTCGCGAGGATGAGGTGATCGCAGTGTGTTGTCGTAGGGACAGCGACTTCGTCAAGGCCAGCAACCTCAAACTGTAACCAAGCCATCTGTGCCGTAGCGTCTTGCATAGCAACACGATCAGGCCTGAAATTCACATAAGACTCGCCCCGAACTGGTGTAGTGGAGTCGTCGTCTAGGTGAGCTGCCAGTATCTTTTCTGACAGAGTCAGGGGGCGACCGAGACTTGATCGTAAGGTTTGCGTAGCTGCATCAAACTTTGCGTAAGTGCTCTTGATGAGCTCTATTGGTGTTTCTGGGCCGACTTTCATGAAATTTCCCCTGTTTGGTTAGGTTTTATCGCTGCGTTTCTAACAGCTGAGAGACTAGCACGCTGTCTGGCCTCTAATGTAGGAACCTCAAGTTCGCTGTGAATAGTCCGATAGACCTAGATGAAGTTCTGTCGCCTAGTAGCCCTTGCGTTCTCAATTATTGTCATAGCAGCAGCTTGCAGTGGTGAAGAACAACAAGCTTTAACTCAGAATGAAATAGCAGAAGTTCTTTTAGCCGATGGTGTTGATGAAGACATAGTTAGCTGTGCTGCAGGCACATACAAAGACGACAGCTTTGATCCGATTCTTGTAGTTGACTTGGACGAAGTTCAGAGATTTATTACCAGGTGCGAAGAGTCCGCCGAGGCTTTGATTGCACTTCGTGAGCGTTCGCAAGAGGCTAGCGAACTAGCGTTCGTTGATGACCAGCCGTTTAGCTTCGGTGATGACCCAGCTTTAGACCTACTGTGGAGTGAATGTGAACAAGGCGAAGGTAACTCCTGTGACGAGTTATTCGACGTGTCTGCTCTAGGCTCTGAGTACGAACAGTTTGGTTTGACTTGTGGCAATCGTGACACAGTACTTGACTGCGAAGACTTGAATGATCCAGAAAGTCTGCAGCCCGTACCTCAGATTGCAGTCCCTCAAGTAATTGAAATTGAAGAAGACGCAGCGGATGAAGACTCTGGCGACCAAGATGCAGACACTGAAGAAGTAATACAAGCTCAATCTGGTGCTGACCAACCCGTCGCTCAAGCCGCTGGAGCTCAGACAACAATTCCTGCTCAGTAGCGTTTCGCTATCCGCCCGGAAGTTCGTTAGAAGTAACTACCGAGAGGCTTTGTGCTAGCCGTTCAATGCTGGCCTGTGCTTCTTTAGCTAGTTGGCGTGGATCATCGTGGCGGGTTGACAGTATTGGATCTCCGAACACTACGTGACATTGAGCTTTGGTAGGCCAATTTTTGCCTTTGGGGAGAACTTTGCCAGTTCCCGAGATGTAGATAGGGACAATCGGAACCCTAGCCTTCTGTGCAATAAAGGCTGCACCAGGTTTATGGTTGGTTAGCTCGCCTTCGGGGCTGCGTGAGCCTGAAGGGAAGATCAATAAGTTGTCGCCAGACTCGAGTGCCTTCTTTGCATTGCTAATACTCAGCTTGGAAACCTTCTCCCGGTCGATGGGGATTGCTCCAATAAACAGCGCAGACAACATTGAACCAAAACGATTCGGGAAGAAGTAGTCGGCGCCAGCGGCAATAGACAATCTTGATCGAAACTTGGCCGGTATGGTCGCAAGTAGAATCGTGGTGTCGGA
Organism: uncultured Acidimicrobiaceae bacterium; assembly: GCA_964648795.1. Taxonomy (GTDB): domain Bacteria; phylum Actinomycetota; class Acidimicrobiia; order Acidimicrobiales; family SZUA-35; genus JAHDDW01. Next base: position 175,263 of record CAZYMB010000003.1, on the reverse strand, counting down.
ATGACTGTGATGGTTAGCTACAAAAACAACGGGACCATTGGTCTTTGTAAGTTTGTCAGCTCCAAGAACTTTCGGCGTGCCGTAAACGCCAATGGAAGGCTTCATGAAACCCCACACACCAACAGATCGGAGCCCTCGAGCCCACCAAGTTTTGGCCCACGATGTATCGTAATTGATCCCAAAACGATCTTTGTTTACTTTGGCCGTCACAAGCTATACCTTATTGCGGGTTGGGAGTTGACTCATTGGGATGCGGGCACGTGCCGAACCGTTGGGTTTATCCCAGAATTCAACTAGCCAGCTACGGTTGTTCGCTACTGATGCTAAACGTTGCTCGGGGTTAACTGCGACCGGATAGCCGACTGCTTCTAGTAGCGGCAGGTCGGAGCTAGAGTCAGCATAGGCAACTGCGTTTGTAAGGTCGAAGCCGTTCTCTTCCGCGTAGCCTCGTAATGCCTGAGCTCGAATCTCACCAGTTGGTGGAACACTCTTGAGCTCTCCTGTGTAGTAGCCATCGCGAACACTCATCTCCGAGCAGATGACATCATCAAACAGATGTTGGATTGGCTTTACGACAATATCTAGGGAACCTGTAATGAGTAGTGTTCGATGTCCAAGGGCTTTGTGCTCCTGAACCCTTTTTAGGGCTTGGGGAAATGCCTTCTTTAATAGATGCTCTTCTAGAAGCTTAGGTCCTAGGGCATCCAACTCTTCGACAGAAGCACCTTCGTAGCGGCGATAGAAATGACGTAAGAAGTCGGCACGGTCTTTGCGGTCCATCGCGAGTAGTTGCGGTGACTCGGCCACTGTCTTCAATGCAAACTTGACTCTTTCGCTTACGCCAAGGTTCTTGGTTGCAAACCAGGCGTATTCCATCACGACGTTGGAAGAGATTACGGTGTTCTCTAGATCAAACGCAGCCAAGTTTCTGTCAGGGGAGAGGACCTTTGCTCTTCGACGCTGAACTTTAGCCTCAGGGTCAGTCACTTCAGGCGTCATCTTAATTCGAGCATGTTTGATGATCGAGGGAAGGTGCACTTGGGTAACGTAGGCCTCCCAGTCGACCACACGAGGATCACAGAGAAGCTTGTCGCGATCGCTAGCGGTCATGGACTCTGACAATTCCAACAAATTGTCAATTCGGTAGAGTGCTTCGCATTCAGCGTATGCTCCGTAAATCTTTATGTATCCCGCAGCTCTGTTAACTTCGTCCAGTTTCTGGTTAACCCCACTGGCAATGAGTGCTTGTTTGCCTCGCAGTGGAAGAAGCTTCAAGGCTTTGTCGGCTGCAGCTAAACCTTTTTGGGCGCGTTCAAGTTGGCGCTCTAGTTTGATGCGGCCTGTATAAGTCCAAGGTGACACTTCAATAGGTTCGCCGTTCTCGTTGTATGTTGGGTTCTCGGTAAACCAGTCGCCGACCAGTTCGATAAGTTTGTGATATCGAAGTGGGTTGGTTGACCCGGAGGCAACCTGAGTGATGTCTACTTTAGAATCGCCGGCGTGGCCTCGTGCAGCGACACCAATTATGGAAGCTACTACTAAGTCAACTGGGATGACATCGATGATTCCTTCGGGAGCCCCAGGGAACTCTCTTAAAACACCGCGTGCATAAGAAATGATTAGTGGTTCCGCCATGCGGAAGCCTTTGATCCAGCCAGGTGTAGGTTCGGCCCATGCTGATTCGATAATAGATGGCCGAACAATAGAGGTTGGTATTTCGTCAGCGGTTTCAGAAAGTGCCTTCTCGCCAAGCGCTTTGGAATAGACGTAGGCGTCCGGCCAGCCAAGAGAACGTGCACGGGCCCGTCCAGCTTCAACTAGTTGATCCGCTACCCACTTTTGACGGTATTGCTCGGTCTTTGCTGCTAGTAGAGGTTTACCAGCGGCTCCGATTTCGTGTGCAGCCGTTTTCTGGAATTCAGCCAGCTTCTCAGATGATCTTGACTGGGCATCAGCGTCGCTTTTATTTCGTCGGGCAGCTGCTACTTCTTGGCGCCAGTCAACATCAATCGAGAATGGGGTGTCGCTCAGTAGCTCTTCAGAAGCCTCGCCGCGACGGTTGCCGGCAACATAACAAGTTGAAACTGCAACTAGGTGTGGTTTGATACCAAGTTCCTTGGCAGTCTCGGCCAAACGGGTTGGCCCAAGTAGGTTTACTTCAACAGCCAGATGCAGTGGGGCCTCGAAGCTAACGGTTGCCGCTGAGTGAATAATTATGTCACATTCGGAAAAGACTTTGCGTCCTTCCTCTGTTAGGGCAAGGCCATCGACGCTAACGTCACCTTCAATTACTTCGACTTGTTTATTGACTCGGTCTTCAAAATCATCCTTGCCGATCTCTTCTTTCAGTCGATCAAAGATGTTGTTTCGGAAGATCTCTCTACGAGCTCGCTGTTCTACCGTCGATTTTTTGCCTGGTCTAATTAGAAGGACTAGGTGAGCGTCGGGGGTGACCCGCAATAGCCGTTCGACCAGGGCTGTACCGAGAAATCCTGTAGAGCCAGTTATGGCTATTTTTTTACCTGCGAGCTGTTGTTCGATCATGATTGTTTGGCCCTAACCAAGCCAAGGGTCCCAATTGTCTACAAAGGGTTCCTATTTAAGGATAAGGTCTTTAAGGCAAAGGTGCACATCGCCCCCTCATTCGCTTTATTAGCTAGGTTTGATCAATTGCTAGGCACGCTAAAACTATTTATACAAGGCTCGCGGCCTAAGACCCTGCCAGCAGCCATAGCTCCGGTAGCGGTCGCGAGTTCCCTCGCTTACTTTGATGGGGTTGGAAATCTCTACAGAGCGGCACTCTGTTTGTTGGTAGCAGTAGGTATGCAGCTGGGAACAAACTTTGTGAATGACTATGCCGATGGTAAACGTGGCGTTGATAACGAACAACGTGTTGGCCCGACAAGGCTTGTTGGTTCAGGCTTGGCTAGTGCGGGTCTAGTTAAATCCATGGCACTTTATAGTTTTGGGTTTGCTTGTCTCGCTGGGATTGTCTTAGCGTTCCAAGTAGGTCCAGAACTGATAGTCGTTGGCGCCCTCAGCGTCTTAGCAGGGTGGGCATATACCGGTGGTCCAAACCCTTATGGCTACCTTGGTTTGGGAGAGATCTTTGTATTCATCTTCTTTGGTTTAGTCGCCACGATGGGAACCTATTATGCCCAGGCTGAAACGTTAACGGTGGAGTCTTTAGACCTTGGCGTCCTAATGGGGTCCTTTGCCGTTGCCTTATTAGTAACGAACAACCTGCGAGACATTGACACCGATAAAGCCGACGGAAAAAACACTTTGGCAGTAATGTTGGGCGACTCTAAGACTAGGTGGTTGTTCGTTGCCACAATTGGCGTCGCAGCTATCGCCTTAGGGCTCCTTGTCTTCTCTACACTCGGATGGTTAGTGTTGGGCTTCGCTGGCTTTGCCCTTCTGATTAAGCCTATTCAGTTTGTCTTTATCAAAAAGGCTAAGGGGGCAGCTCTAATTTCTGTTTTAGAAGGCACCGCAAAGGCCCAGCTAGCCACTTCGGCTTTAATGAGTCTGATTTGGTTGATAGCCTAACCAAATGGATCCATACAAAGTGCTGGGAGTCTCGGCAGCCGCTGACCTAGACGAAATACGTACTGCGTACCGAGCGAAGGCTCGCGAGTTTCATCCTGACTCTTTTGGAGGTGAAGCTCCACCAGAAGCCAGCCAAAAGATGTCCGAACTAAACGATGCCTTTGCTGAAGCAAAGCGGCTATTCAATTCTGGGGCTGGACCTACGAGCGTCAAAGTTGACCCAGAATTCCTGAATAGGGATCGCTTGTACCAGACCGCAGATGAAGCAGAGTATGTCCATACAAAACACTCTCGAAGAATGTTTGTCACAGTACCTCTGGTCGGTTTGACATTTATTATTGTCGGCGCTGTTGTCTTGTCGATCATTACCGGAGGTCAACCAGTTGATGGTGCTGAAGCCCCAACCGGCGGGTCCATCGGTCGAGGCATTGAACTGGGGGATTGTGTCAACGTGATTCAAGGTCCAACCTTGCTTGAGGTATCTTGCAACCCGAACATTGACGGCGTAGTGGTGGGAGCGCGACTAGCAACAGATGATTCAGCATGTGTTGCAGGGACCACCTATGAGGTCACACTCGGATCTGGTGTTAGAGCCTGCTTGCGTTAGGGGGCAGGTGTAGCTGGCGGTACTGTTGTAGTTGGCGCAGCAGTAGTTGTAGGAGTAGCCGTAGTCGTCGGAGCAGGGACTGTTGTTGAGGCTGAGGTTTCAGTCGAAGCTGTATCTGTCAAAGTCGTCTCTGTTGTAGAAGTGTCGTCAGTTTCAGTTTCGGTTTCGGTTTCGGTTTCGGTTGATTCAGTGCTTTCAGGTGTTGTCGTATCGGGCGTAGCCTGAGACGGAGTGGCGTTGCCCTCAGTAGAATCTGATTCTGTGCTTGTCGCAACAGTCGTTGTGGTAATTAGTAAAGTTGGCGACACGGGTAAAGTCGTCCCAGGTAATCCTGATGCGAAGGCTACTTCGTCCGGCGTGTTATCTGAATCTTCTTCCGCTGCTAGTTCAGACACAGGCTGCAAAAAGGTTGCAATCGAAATTAGTAAGAAGAGCGAGAAACCAAAGAGGCCAATGCTGGAAGCAACCTTTAGTCCTGCTTCAGCTGATTTGACCATCTAAGTAATTCCTCGCGATTTGGGTACATATTCCTCTCGTCCAAAAGGCCAAATTTGTAAGGCTTTTCGCTGAGTTTTAATGAATTTGGACTGAATCCGAAGAAGTCCTCACGTTTGGATTTTAGTTGTCGATATTTTTATCGATGGATACTCCAGAGCTTCCCGGCGTAACGGCAATACTTCCTAAGTTCAGAAGGGTCGGCTTACGCATGAGCTGTACCTCTTGCGAGGTTGCCTGGACTGGTACTGCAGACTCTGATTGCTGGGTGTGCGATAAGCCCGGTAGTCCAGGTCCGCCCCCATCGATTTATCCAGATATTGACTAGTAGTTCACGTTTCTATTAACGTCTGTCAGACCCTGGTGGGATCATATTGGTATGAACCTCTTTGTCGGAAGTCATTTGGCTATTTCCAGTGAGCTTCGAGCTGAGCGGAAGCTACTAGCTGAAAGAGAATTTGCATCACAGAAAGTTAAGCTTCGTGGATACAGTTCCGTTCGTGCCTTGGGTCGTTACGAAGGAGGTCTCAAGGACATTGTTCTGGCATTAAAGGCTGGCAACACGAGAATGGCTAAACCTCTCGCAAAGTTGCTAGTGGAACTAGTTGATTTGACAGAAACAGTAGATTTAGTCACTTGGGTACCTGCATCTAAAGCTGGCTTTCGTTCTCGAGGCTTCGACCAGTCACAACTGCTAGCGAAACATCTTTCAAAAAGACTGGGGGTTAAATGTTCTCGCACTGTGAGGCGTATTGACAACTATTCGCAACACGACTTGAGCCGGGCTGGTCGAGGAATCGGTCCAAGTTTTAGATTGCTAAGACCTATTCAGGGAAGAGTATTAGTAGTCGATGATGTTATTACTACTGGGATGACATTAGAGCGTTACCGTCGGCTGCTTGATCCGCAGAACCAATCAATATTGAGTGCGGTCTGTTTAGCTTCGGCAAACTAGCCCTATCGTCTGCCTACTCAATATGGTAGTGTCAGAAACAGCTGGCAAAATTTAACTTAGTTAGGGGTTCTAAATGGATGTAAGGGTAAGTGGTAGAAGAACAACAGTTTCTGAAGGGTTAAAGAGCCAGGCTGTCGACAAAATTGGTCGCCTAGACAAATACATGAGCGGCATTGACACAGCAGAAGTGCACTTCTGGGAAGAAAAGGTTGCGGCACGCGACGCTAGAGAATTTTGTGAGGTGACGCTACAGGGCCACGGCCACCATATCCGAACTAGAGTTTCGGCTCCTGATGGCTTTACCGCTGTTGACTTAGCAGTTGACAAACTTGAACGCCAGCTGTCCAAACTCAAGTCAAAGGTTGACAAGAAGAACCGTGCTCGTGAGAAAGTTCAGATAGATCCTGAACTTGTGCCAGACACTCTTATTGATGAGCCAGCCGTCGAGTTCGACATCGTAAGAAACAAAACATTTGCTCTTTCGGTGATGAGTCCTCAGGAAGCTGCCTTGCAGATGGATCTTCTAAATCACGGTTTTTATATGTTTGCTAACGCTGAAACTGGGCTGACTGCAGTCGTCTATCGCAGAGAAGACGGAGACATAGGTCTAATCAACGCTGCCTAACCGCTAGGGGAGTTTTGTTAACCAGGCACTAGAATGTTGTTCTAATGTTCTGGCGGACCATTTTTATAATAGTTTTGCTGTTTGTAGTTTCTAGCTGCGCAACCGGACAAGGCCTTGTAGCGCCTGCTACCACTAGTGTCGAGTTTGAAGTGGCGACTCCCGCGGTGGTTGCGGTGTCAGAGGAATCACCTTCAACACCACAAGCTCAGGTAGAGCGCTATCTGTTGACATTAATGGAGGTTCTCGGCGATGTTGAGCGTGCTGCTACCGCAGAAGACTTTTCTAATGTCGCAACCCAAGGATTCTCAGAACAAATAGCAGAAGACTTCAATGCGCAGAAGGCACAAGGCTATGGATACGAAGATTTGGATGGAGTAGAAATCTGGTTTTCGCCAATTCAATATCCTTTGTTCCTAGGTGATATCGAAGACAATCCCGAACTTCTGAATGACTTAGAAATCACCATTGTCGGATGTTTTATCGACAATGGTGTTCAACTTGGTCAAGACCCGCTAACTGCCGAGCCCAGTGTTCCTACTAAGACCTTTGTTGAGGCTAGGTTGGTGGAACGAACCCCGACTTGGAAGATAGTCGACTTTGAGTGGTCCACAAAAGAGGTGGCCAGTTCTAGTTGGTGTCTGGCATGATCAAGCTGGCTAAGTCTTTATTGGTGTCACTAGTTTTGATTTCAGGTTGGGCCAACGCGGCGCAAGCGCAAATAGATTTTGAACGACTGGGATTCGACACCATTCAGGATCCTGTAGAGCCACTGGAACCAGATGCGGTCTTTGGGCGACAGGCGGCGGTGCAAGACAGTGGTCGACTACCAGCGTTTCATCACTACGTTCCGGACTGTGACTATAGCCATACGATCCAAGATGACTTGGAACCTCCAAGTGACCGCTACATAGCCCCGTATGAGTTCATTCCAATTAATCTAGAACAGATAGTTGAAGATGGTAGCCCGCAATTTGTTGAAACAGTCACAGACTCTGGCACCCGATTTGATGCCATCTCGTCACGAACATTTTCTTCAACTGGGCAATGGCATGTTTATGATTGCCGGGGAGGAAGCCAAGTTGTTCCTGTAGGAGAGGAGACCTCTTATGTTGAATTGATAGCGCAGGCTTGGGCCAACCTGGAGATCACTCAACCTGACATCAAGGCTCTTCCTGAAGGTAATGCTCTGGTGAACCTTCAAACATTCTATTCAATCGACTCGGCATGGTTTGCTCCTAAAACAGCAACTGCGAGTGCAGGCAGATTTAATGTTGAAGTAACATTTGAGCCAATCAACACTGTCTGGAACTCGGGTGAACCTGGAACAACTAGTTTTGGATGTCCTCTTTACGGATTCGAAGGCGATCTCGAGATCTACAGCTCAAGAGCCTTCAGATGTGGGCACACCTATAGGCAAGCTTCTCAGCCCGGAGAGCCATTTGAGATCTCAGTTGACACCCTGTTTAACGTGACCGCTACCTCGAATATAGAAAGTCTTGCAGTAGAAGCCGAAGAGTTGCCTCAAATGAAAGTTCGCCACAGTAGAACGATAGAAGTTGAGGCGCTGGAATCCAGGTTGGTTACGGCTGACTAGTCGAACTTAGCCGAAGTATTCCCAGCCATCTGGGGCAACATTAGGCAGGCTAATGTTGTGGAACAGTTGGATGAATGGCTCAGAAACACGAGTCTTGGCACTTAGGCCAGGTCTTGATGGGACACTTGCTTGCATTTGAACTCGGTAGGTGGCCAACTCGCCGTTTCGGAGATTCGGGATGTCTTCGAAAATAATCCGGGTGTCAAAACCATGAGGGTTGTTTACATTTGTGTTTTGTACGTGAGATAGACCGTCATCACATGGCACTTTGCGGGATTCCTCACCGATGTTTACCAAGCGGGAACCTTGTACCTCGAAAAGCGTGGATTTGACTTCAATCTCTCCCCAGCTTTCGTGGCACTCAAGTCTTGCTCTGGTGACGACTAAGCCTCCAGTTAGGGCCGTGCTTGCCCTTAAGAAGACCGGGTTTTCGTTTCGCCCGATAGTCGGATCATCTTCGGTCGTGGTCGTGGCTGCGGTTGTTGGAGCTGTAGTCGGATTTACCGATGCAGGTGTCCGTGGGACGGTAGTTGTTAAAGCAATAGCAGGGGTACGTGTTGTGGTCGGGTTAGTACTGGGTGCGGCCGGTGCCTGGGTTATCGAACTGCGGGAGGTCGTTGAGTTCGTAGAAGTAGTGGTACTTCCAGTAGTGGTCGTCGTAGTACTAGAAGTACTAGTAGTAGCAGCGTCTTCTGCCTGAGGTCTAAAACCAAGACTCAGCGAATTATCTTCATCATTTTCGACGCCGCTCTCCGAAGCGACAATTACTTCTTGTCCACCTGTTGCTTGCCCGCCGCCGATAGCACAAGCTGAAGCGATGAGAGATATTGCCACAGCTAGAAGTGTGACCTTTAGGTTTCTGCTCTGCCTCATTTGAATACGACCCCGCACCTAGATGAAATTTGCTCGATACACAAAGAGTACCACTAGGGTTTGTTCGCGTAAAATGCGGCGGAGCAACTACCTAGTCCTATAGGGCAAATGGCATGTAGAAGCTTCAAATCAACTATGAAAGTGCGACACAGTAGAACAATAGAAGTGGATTCTCTTGAATCGAAATTGGTAGTGAGGTGGCTGGCTTATTGGGTGCTTCCGAAGTATTCCCAGCCGCCAGGTGCCACATTTGGCTGTTGAATGTTAAATGACAGCAGAACGAATGGGTCAGAAATTCGTGTCTTGGTGCTTAGGTTAGATCGTGATGGGACACTTGCTTCCATTTGGACTTGGTATGTGACTAACTCGCCGTCTTTTCGATTGGGAAGGTCTTCAATTATGACGCGGGTATCGAAACCATGTATGTTATTGACGTTGTCGTTTTTGATTTGAGATAGCCCGTCTTTGCATGGAATCCTTTTTGAATTTTCAGCAACATTCACTCTGCGGGAACCTTGCACTTCAAAAACAGTTGACCTGATTTCGAGCGTGCCCCAGCTCTCGTGACAATGGACTTCACCCCTAGTGACTATGTTGTTTACTACTAGTGCTGTGCTGGCCTTGGTAAAGATAGGTTGATCGTTACGCCCGACCGTTGGGTCATCTACTGTTGTAGTTGTAATTGCGGTTGTTGGTGTCGTGGTTGGGTTAGCTGATGCTGGTGGCCGAGTAGGCGTTGGCGCTGCTGGTGTTTGTTGCGTTGTTGAGCTGCGGGAGGTAGTGCTGTTTAATGCCGTAGTGCTTTGAGAAGGGTTTGTTGTATCGCTCGGAGTGGTCGTAGTTAGTTCTGCTTCGCCGGCTTGTACCCGGGGCCTGAACCCCAAGCTCAGCGAATTATCTTCATCATTTTCGACGCCGCTCTCCGAAGCGACAATTACTTCTTGTCCACCTGTTGCTTGCCCGCCGCCGATAGCACAAGCTGAAGCGATGAGAGATATTGCCACAGCTAGAAGTGTGACCTTTAGGTTTCTGCTCTGCCTCATTTGAATACGACCCCGCACCTAGATGAAATTTGCTCGATACACAAAGAGTACCACTAGGGTTTGTTCGCGTAAAATGCGGCGGAGCAACTACCTAGTCCTATAGGGCAAATGGCATGTAGAAGCTTCAAATCAACTATGAAATTGTGCACTCTAGGTTGTAGCGGTACGGTTCGCAAAGAACCGTTGTCTCTCCGCCGGTTTCGCCGAGAAGCTCAGCCAGAACAAATGGTTCCCTAGTTGTAGCGGCTGTGGTTGGTGGAGTAGTGGTCGTTGGAGCAGCAGGCGTTGTTAGGGCAGCGGTAGTAGACCTTGGCTGAGTTGTCGGCGCTATCGTTACAGGCGCTATCGTTACAGGTGCTGTCGGCGAAGGCGTTGTAACAATGGGCGCAGCAGTAAAGGGTGTGTTGCTTGAAGGGCCAGCCGGATTCGTCAGAATTGCTTGGTCGGAAGGGTTATCCAAGAATTGATCTCTAAGGATCGTCGGTGTAGACAGTTCGGTGGTTGTCGTTGGCGAAACCCTAGTAAAGCTGGACAGTTCGTTTGGTCCCGAAGTTGATGGGCGGATGCCAAGGCTCAAAGAATTTGTTTGTTCGCTCTCGGCTGCCTCATCACTAGGAGCGTTGCCTGCTTCATTAGAGGAACCTCCGCATGCGAGACCTGCTAAAGCAATTACTGACAAAATAGAAACTAAGCCCAGATTCTTGTTCCAACGCATTGAATTTACCCACCGATAGTTCATTAGGGCCAATTTGAGGCCTACCTACAGTGTACAGGGTGCTTGGAATAAGCGATTTTGTCGACAGCGTAATCGAAGTTGCCACAGGCGCGTAATCTGGCAGCCAGGAGCGCTTTAAACTCGGGCTATGGCGATCCGGCGGACTGCACTATATATAGCTCTACTTGGTATCGTTGCATCTGGTTTTATGCAGTCGGATCTTGTAGCGGTGGCAGCTGCCGACAGTAATGAGGTCATTCCAAATCAGCTAGTTGCCCGAGACACAACCGATGATGTGCCGGATGCTATTGCATTTCACTCTCATGAGGTGACAGAAGCGCAGATCACTCGCCTCTATAACGCATACTTTGGTAGGACTCCGGATGAGGCCGGCCTTAACTACTGGCTCCGAGCAATGTCTCAAGGAAATAACCTCGAGGACGTATCAGGTTTCTTTGCTACGTCCCAAGAGTTCGGGATTCGGTACGGATCAGTAACCGATGACGAGTTTGTTTCATTGTTATACCTCAACGTTCTTGGGCGGAAAGCTGACGTGGCTGGCCTTGGATACTGGAGGAACATACTGAATGATGGTGTGACGCGTGGGCAGCTAATGACCTTCTTCTCTGAGTCGCCAGAATACATTACAAAGACAGGGACAACGCCACCGGACTTTGATGATCGATCTGTAGCAGAGCGCAAGTCCCTGACGTACGAGCAGCGTAGAGGCTACGCAGCGCTAGACAGAATAGGCTTTTCGGCTGCACGGTACTTGCCGGAATGGGAAATACGCTTCCTTCCACAGAAGTCAGGTCATTTCGGGCTGACATACCCGAGAGAAAAGGTTATTGAGGTTTATGTTAGGCCAACACAGTCCCAGTCTTTCCTGGAGCACACTATTGCGCACGAAATAGGACACGCCGTCGATTTAACATTGTTGACAAGTTCGGAACGCCAAGTTTGGCAAGCCGCTCGGGGAATTAAAGGCAAGCCTTGGTGGCCCGGAGACGGTACCGACGATCGTTCAACCGGAGCCGGCGACTTTGCAGAGTCCTTTGCCGCTCTACAAATTCGGACTCCGCACTTCATGTCTCGCATTGCCGGATACCCGAGCGCTGCGGAGCAGCAGTTAATGGCAAGCCTGTTTCTAAACTAATAACTTGGCGAAGTCCGAATCCGTTATGTTACAAGGAGCTAACCTATGGATTAGTAGCGCCGTCTAGGGCGTTTAGTAGGTGTAGGCTTGGTGGCGCATGAAGGTATTGGACAAAATTCTCAAAGCCGGTGACGGACGCCGACTGAAGCGTATCGAAGCTGTGGTCGAGCCAGTTAACGCACTCGAGGCCGAAATCAAAGCTCTAAATGACTCGGACCTTCAAGCCAAGACCGCTGAATTCAGGACCAAGCTAGACAATGGCGCATCCCTAGATGACATTATGTTTGAGGCATTTGCCGTTATGCGAGAAGCGTCTGTACGTGTCTTAGAGAAACGCCACTATGACGTACAGATTATGGGTGGCGCAGCTCTTCACTGGGGTTCTGTTGCCGAGATGAAAACTGGAGAAGGTAAGACTCTTGTCTCGACTCTTCCCGTCTACTTAAATGCATTGCAAGGCAACGGAGTTCATGTAATTACGGTGAACGAGTACCTGGCGTCACGAGATGCCGAATGGATGGGCGAAGTCCACCGTTGGTTGGGCTTAGAAGTTGGCTTGGTTGTTCCTGGCCAAAAAGATAAAGCACACAAGCGCAAACAATACGAAGCCGATATCACCTACGGCACAAATAACGAGTTTGGCTTTGACTATCTCCGTGACAACATGATCAAAGACCTAGATTCGTTAACTCAACGTGGTCATAACTTTGCGATCGTAGATGAGATCGACTCGATCCTAATTGACGAAGCACGTACCCCGCTAATTATCAGCGGGCGCTTGCGTGGTCAGACCGAGCTGTACACTCAGTTTGCTACTGTTGCTCAACGTCTTGGCAAGAACACTGACTATGAAGTAGATGAAGAGAAGCGCATTGTTGCAATGACTGACTCTGGAATCTCCAAAGTCGAGGAAATTTTAGAAGTCGATAACCTTTACGACGGCATAAAGATGGACCTAGTTCATCAGCTTCAAGTAGCGCTTAGAGCTAAGGAACTTTTCAAACGAGACAAGGACTATCTGGTTCAAAGCGGCGAAGTTAAAATCGTTGATGAATTCACAGGCCGAGTACTAGATGGCCGTCGGTGGTCTGACGGCTTGCACCAAGCAGTTGAAGCCAAAGAGCAGGTGAAGATAAAGGATGAGCAGCAGACTCTTGCGACGATCACCTTGCAGAACTATTTCCGACTTTACGACAAACTTGCAGGCATGACGGGTACGGCTCTGGCAGACGCAGCCGAATTGGAAACCACTTATGGGTTAGCAGTTGTTCAGATTCCTACCAACAAACCAATTGCCCGACTAGACCAAGAAGACCTTGTCTATAAGTCTGAGACAGCCAAATTCAACGCCCTAATTGATGACTTGGAAGAACGTCGAGCTAAAGGCCAGCCAATCTTGGTTGGTACAGCTTCAGTCGAAAAATCAGAGCTGTTGAGTTCCATGATGACTCGTCGTGGGCTTAGTCATGAAGTCTTAAATGCGAAAGCCCACTTTAGAGAGGCCGACATCGTGGCTCAGGCTGGTAAGCCAGGTTCGATTACTGTTGCTACCAATATGGCTGGTCGTGGTGTCGACATTATCTTGGGTGGCAATCCAGAAAAGCTAGCTGAGGCTGATGCTGCTGCCGAAGGTCACGATCTAGAGACCGAAGAAGGCCAGGCTTATCTTGCGGAACGCTTTGCTTACTGGGAACCAATATGTGCCGAGGACGGCGACAAAGTATTAGACGCTGGTGGGCTCTACGTACTTGGAACCGAGCGACATGAGTCTCGCAGGATCGATGACCAGCTGCGTGGACGTTCGGGACGTCAGGGGGACCCAGGGGAGAGTAGATTCTATCTTTCACTAGAAGATGACCTTATGCGGATCTTCGCTACCGGTGCAATGAACTGGGTGATGGATCGGGCACTTCCAGAAGATGTTCCCATTGAAGCAAAAGTAGTTTCGAAAGGTGTTGAGCGGGCCCAGAATACCGTTGAGCAGAAGCATGCGGAAACTAGAAAGAACGTTCTTAAATACGACGAGGTCTATAACCAGCAACGCAAGGTTGTGTACGGCCGCCGCGACCAAATCTTAAAACAGGGCGATCTGTCTGCAGACACCAATTCGTCGCTAGAGGATGTAGCAACATTCGTAGTGTTCAATAACTGTGTCGATGAGCTAGATGATACCTGGGACACCGAGGCACTACTTCTCGAACTAGGGCAGTACTGGCCAACAGAATTGACCGAAGAACAAATTCTTGCCCAGAGCTCGTTGGCTGATGTTGAAGCCCTGATCGTAGAAGAAGGACTCGAACGCTACGAAGAACGCAAGGAGCTGATAGGCGAAGAAGTGTTTGGCAAAGTTGAACGTGAAGTAATGCTTCAGCTCCTCGATAGTCGTTGGCGTGACCATCTAACCGACATGGCGCAGCTTCGTGAAGGCATAGGCCTTCGAGCTTTGGGTCAGCGTGACCCACTAGTCGAATGGCAACGCGAAGGCTTTGAACTATTCAGCGGAATGATCTCGAGTATCAACGTTGAATACATCAAGTATTTGATGAAGGTCGAGCTCCTCAAGACCGAGGATTCAGATGCAGCTGATGTTGCTAAGTCGCAAGAGGGTGTCGAAGCTCCAGTTGCACCTAAGGCTCCTGAAGAAATAATCGAGACTAATGAGAGCTCTTCAGACAATGTAGCTACGAACGGAGACACTGGGCCCGCCCAGCCGTACGTCAAAGACGAATGGGCAGCCACGCCAAGGAATGCGCCATGTCCATGTGGAAGTGGCAAAAAGTTCAAGCAGTGTCACGGTAAGCCTGGAGCAGGTTAATCCATGAGCGAATTGAGAGATTTGCTAGCCAAGGCTCAGGCCGATTTATCAGAGGCCCATGAATATCTCTCAGTCGACGAGCTTAGATCGAGATTGCCTCAGCTTGAAGTCGAGATGGGTCGCCCTGACCTCTGGGACGATGCAGAACGAGCAAAGAAGACTCAGACAGAGTTTTCAATGGTGTCCGATGATCTCAAAACCTATGATGGCTTATCAGAGCGAGTCGATGACAGCGAAGCTCTGATTGAACTTTACGAAGAATCCCAAGAATCTGAACTTGATGTCGAGGCCCGTAGTGCTCTGGAATCTTTGGCTTCGGAGTTCACAAAGTTAGAACTCCGCTCACTGTTTGATACTGAATACGATGTTGGCGATGCAATCTGTGAAATACATTCAGGCGCCGGGGGTACAGACTCTCAAGACTGGGCAGAGATGATGCTTAATATGTACGAGCGGTGGGCAAAGGATAATGACTTCACATTTGAGTTGCGTGACGTCCAAAAAGGTTCTGAAGCGGGCATTTCTTCAGCCGAGTTTATTGTTCGCGGCAGACATGCCTACGGATACTTGCAGTCTGAGCGTGGAGTTCACCGGATCGTGAGAATCTCTCCGTTCGATTCTGCAGCACGTCGCCACACATCGTTTTCGTCGTTTGGTGTGATCCCGTATATCGAGGACGCAATCAGTCAAGTCGAAATCGTTGATTCTGAGATACGAGTAGATACCTATAGGGCTTCCGGTGCTGGCGGTCAGCATATCAATAAGACTGATTCTGCTGTTCGTATTACTCACCAGCCAACTGGCATCGTGGTTAGTTGTCAGAACCAAAGATCACAGCATCAAAATAAAGAAGTCTGTATGGAGATGCTAGCGGTTAGGCTATTGGCCAAGAAGCGTGAAGAACAAGCAGCAGAGCTGGCGGCAGAGGCAGGGGAGTCAAAAAAGGTGGAGTGGGGATCACAGATTCGCTCGTATGTTCTGGCGCCATATCAACTCGTTAAGGATGAGCGGACGGCTCATCAATCTCCGAGCCCTGATGAAGTCCTTGGAGGCGGATTGACTCCTTTCATGGAAGCATGGTTGCGCTGGCGCAGGTCAACCGAGACGGGTTCTTAAGATGCCTCTTTCGGTTTCGTTATTTTTAGTTCAGTGGGCGATCGGTGGCTCGCTACTCTTGTGGGTTACTTCTCGTCGTCGACTTGTGAATCTTGGCTACGGGTTAATCTCCAAGGGAGTGTTCGCTTTCATGAGTGGCCTGGCGATTTGGGCTGCACCCAGCGACCCAGGTTGGATTAGGTCAATAGCTATTCTGACAACGATCGCAATTGTGGGTACTTTCATTCTTGCTTACCGCAAACGAAAGATTGGCGTCTCTGGCCAAACCGAAATTGCAGAACAACGATCTGAACGTGTTGCGCAAATGACCGGCATCGACCGTGTTGCTGAAGACAAGGTCGCAGGGGCAGAGTTCAACCCCGTTGTCGATTTAGTTTTCATCGCTCCATTGTTTGCTTCGGTCATATTGTTGGTGCTAGTCGAGTCCGGCCCTTTGGCTGCTGCTCGAATTGCTGCAGGGACTGTGCTGTTAGGGGCGCTCACAGATGCCATGGCGTTAGGTCATTGGTATTTGGTGCAGCCCGGACTTCCAAGAGTGCCCTTGATTGAGCTTGTTCGGATCTCTGGAATTGCACTCGTGCCAGCAACTATATTGCTGCTAGTACCGCCCTCAATTACTGGTGTGTTCACAGGTGTTATCGACGACGGCTACAACGGATTGCTTGGGTGGTTCTGGGTTGCTTGTGTAGTTGCGACCGCAATTTTATTAGTGCTCACCGAGATAGCGCTTCGAGAGAAGCAATACTCAGCTGTCATGGCCGCTACGGGTCTTTTATACCTTGCGATTCTCACTGGCTTCGGGGTGGATCTAGTTGCCCGAGCTTTGCTGTAGATTAGACAAATAAGCAAGTCGCCAACCGATCAGAGGTAGCTATGGCTAGAGCAGTTTGGAGTGGAGTCCTCAGTTTCGGACTCGTATCAATCCCGGTCAAAATGTACTCGGCCGTCCAGAAGAAAAACGTTAAGTTCAATCAAATCGACTCAACCACTATGAGCAGAGTCAAGCAGAAGCGTTTTAACGGTGAAGGTAACGAAGTCGATTTCTCCGACATCGTTAAAGGCTACGAGATAGAAAAAGATAGCTACGTAATCCTCACCGACGCTGAAATCGAATCTGCAGCACCCGAGGCATCACGTAACATCGACATTTCAGCCTTCGTGCTGATCGAACAAATTGACCCGGTCTTTTATGATTCTGCATACCACCTAATCCC
>CAZYMB010000003.1:59483-158403 GCA_964648795.1 uncultured Acidimicrobiaceae bacterium | reverse complement strand
GTGGATATGGCAAACCAACTAATCGACAGCCTGTCGGTTGACTTTGATGCAGATGCTTATCAGGACACTCATCGAGAAAGACTCTTAGAGATAATCTCAGAGAAGGCAAGCGGCGAGCTTCAAACTATTGGCTTAGCAACAGATGAAGAAGAAGCCGCCGTTCTTGATCTCATGGAAGCACTTAAAGCAAGTGTCGAGAAAGCTAAGTCGGCTTAGCGGTTATGAGTGGCAAGGTGCAGGTCGACTTCGAAGGTCGGACCCTTACAGTCACAAATTTAGGTAAGGTGCTATATCCAGAGTCAGGGTTCACCAAGGGTGACCTAATCGACTACTACGCCAAAGTTGCGCCGTACTTGCTGCCTCATCTACAAGGCAGGGTTATCACAACCAGACGCTGGCCTAACGGTGTCAATGGCGAGAGCTTCTTTCAGAAGAATTGTCCAGATCACAAACCAGATTGGATAGACACTGCACCGGGCCCTGCACACAAAGAACCGGTCAGCTACTGTCTGATTGACGAGCTTGCAGGCATTGTGTGGTTGGCCAATTTGGCAGCTATCGAAATTCATCTGCCAATGGCCCTGGCGGCAGACGTTGAAGCCCCAACCTCGGTGGTGTTTGACCTCGACCCGGGCCCAGGAACTACGCTGGCGCACTGTTCGATGGTTGCCCTCGAAATCCAAAGGATTCTGAGCACTCTAAAACTTGAAACGGTAGTTAAGACCTCTGGCCAGAAGGGAATGCAAATCTATTTGCCGGTTGCGCCTACCACTCACGACGCGGCAGCTGCGTTTGCCAGAGCGATCGGTGGACTTGTTGGGGAGTCGTTATCAGAACTGATAACGCTGGATATGGCCAAGGCGCAGCGCCCGGGCAAGATTTTTATCGATTGGTCACAGAACACGTTACACAAGACAACCGTCGGCGCCTATTCGCTCCGGCCAACCCCAAGCCCGCAGGTCTCGACTCCCATTACCTGGGATGAAGTGTCAGAACAATCTCAGCGTACGGATGAGTGTCTATTGTTTAGCCCAGATCAGGTGCTTGATCGGCTCGCCAGCCATGGCGACCTCTTCAAAGGTAACCTCTCGAGTTCACAGGTGCTGCCCGAGTTATAGTCGTGCAGTCCATGCAAGAGTTAGCGACGTCGCCTATTCTCGAAGGCAATGCTAAAAATCAAAGTAAGTAAGAAAAAAGAATCCCTCAACAAGGTGGACCTAGTTGACCGAGTCGTTTACTCCGACAAACTAGACAAGCTTCCGGCAAAGTTACAACCCTTTGTTGAAGCAGCTAACTTTAAGGCCAAAAGCGGTTCAACCCTTTTAGTCCCTGGCTCTGGTGGATCTAATGAACTGCTACTTGGACTGGGTGAGTCAGCTGAGGTTGATGCCCAAGCTGTTCGGCTAGCAGCAGCGAACCTGATTAAAGCTGCTCCAGCGGGCGCAGTGGTAGGAACTAACTTGGGTAAAGCTCTAGGAAAGGCAAAGGCTGACGAAGCGTTGAGTTCGGTGGTTCTGGGAGCACAACTTGGAGCGTATAAATATACGGCTCACAAAGGTGCGGCACACACCAAGGCTAAGGGTGCCTCAGAGCTAGTTGTTCTTTCCGAGGCTGGCTCAAAGGTTGTATCTGCTTCTGAGGCAATAGCTAGCGCAGTCAACCTTGCACGCGATCTTGGCAACGAACCAGGAGGCAGTCTTTACCCTGAAAAGTTTGCGTCTATCGCTAAGAAGACAGCGACATCTTCTGGGCTGAAATGCGAAATCTGGAACAAAGCTCGCATTGTCAAAGAAAAACTTGGCGGCATTATCGCTGTTAATCAAGGTTCAACATACGAACCACGGCTAGTGAAACTTAGCTACGTTCCAGCTAAGAAGTCATCCACACACGTCATTCTCGTTGGTAAGGGAATTACCTTTGACTCCGGTGGGCTTTCTATCAAGTCTGCAAAGGGTATGGAGGTCATGAAGATTGATATGGCCGGTGGTGCATCAGTGCTAGCTGCAATGTCAGCGCTGAAGGCTGCAGGATGCCCCATTAATGTAACCGGTATTATCCCACTAACTGACAACATGACAGGTGGCCTAGCTCAACGTCCCGGTGATGTGTTTACAGCGAGAAATGGTAAGACGGTAGAGGTTCTTAACACTGATGCCGAAGGTCGACTAGTGCTGGCTGATGGGCTCTCGCTTGCTTCAGAAGCTAAGCCAGACGCGATCATTGATATTGCAACCTTGACTGGCTCATCGTCAGTAGCACTTGGAACTTCTTATGCAGCAGTAATGGGATCTTCTGACGAGGTGACCGGAAAGATTATTGAGTCTGCGGACAAGACAGGTGAGCAAATGTGGCGACTGCCTCTACCGGAGGCTTATCGATCTCAGCTCGACTCGTTTGTTGCTGACATTAAGAATATTGGTTCTGGGCCATATGGTGGAACCCTTGTGGCAGGCCTTTTCTTGTCAGAGTTTGTGGATGATGTTCCATGGGGACACATCGATTTAGGAATTTCAGCATTTAATGAAGCGCCAGACGGAATTGACCCTAAGGGTGCAACTGGTTTCAGTGTTAGGACGCTGGTTGACGCTTTGGTTAACTGGTGAAACTAGCTTAGGTTGTGAGCTGACTTGGAGACAGTGGAAGCTTCGTTCGGACCAACAGTTCGTCGCCTGTAAGGTTGACCACTCCGAAGCGTTCAGCTCTGCGAATGGCACGCCAGAAAGGCGAGTGGTAGCCACCTTTGTGCCCGACCCCAAGGTCGGCTGCCCAGCTTTGGCAGTCAATTGGAAACCTAGAGCTTTCTGCGAGCTCACGGCCTAGTCGTCGCATAAGCGCCATTGTGGTTGGCCCCACGGTTGGTAGCCAGTTGACTTCAATTGCTGTTTCATCAAGTGCCAATGAGCCTGGACGCAGCGTCCTAGCCCATGCGCGAACATTCAGCGTTTGGTAGGGAAATTTGTGGGTGGTGTCTATTGGGTAGTTCTTGGTCGTATCCATCGTAGCCACAAGGCATTTCGGACGAATAATTGTCACTTTTTCATTCAAGCTATGGGCAGGTTTGCCGATAGATATAGGTAATACGGCGGATCCTCGGTGGACAATGAAATTTGTTAGAAAAATCTGGTTACTTGGCTTCTTATTGGTAGCCGCTCTAAGCACTTCACTTGTTGCCGGTTTAGTAAGCCCAACTGAAGCTAACGCTCAGGCAAGCGGTGAAGTTGAAGTCGATGGTCGAGGTTTTGGTCACGGTCGAGGACTTGGGCAATACGGAGCGCTTGGCTACGCCCGCCAAGGTTGGACATCAGATCAAATCCTTGACCACTACTATTCGAACACCAGCTCGGCAACTATTGGCTCATCAAGTGCCATCGACCCTAGTGCTGTTCGAGTGAACCTTGCATTCGCAGCAGATCGTCCTACCACGGTAGAACTTGGCTCAGGAAGTCTCAGCCTTAGAACAAATTCTGGAGCAGCAATTGCAACAGTCTCGACTGGGGCAGTTCGCCTCATAGCTAACGGAAACGGAACTACAGAGATCCAAACCTCTGCCTCTTGTTCTGGTCCCTGGACTACGCTTCGTCAAGTTTCTCAAGCAGAAGTCAACGTTCACAAAGTATCAAACGCTTCTGGAACCGACGGCTTACTAGAGGTATGTGGAGCGAGTCGTTCGGTATGGGTTGAAGGAAGCGTTAGGTCAACTCGATCTTCAGCCGGAGCTGCCCGCACAGTCAACGTCGTTGATATCGAACACTATCTAGAAGGCGTAGTGCCAAACGAGTCACCGGCCTCTTGGGACTTTGCAGCACTAGAAGCTCAAGCTGTAGCTGCTAGATCATATGTAATAGCGGGCGATACTCGCTTCCAGCCATATGCAGACACTTGCGATACCGCCCAATGCCAGGTTTACGACGGTGTCTACACAACCAGAAATGGTTTCCGTCAGGCAACACACTCACGTACTGACCAAGCCATCGAGACAACTCGTCGCATAATCCGTGTATTCGACAACGGCAGAGTAGCTCGCACCGAATTCTCTGCTTCGACCGGTGGCTACACCGTAAATGGTGACTTCCCGGCAGTAAAAGATGATGGTGACGCAATTGCCGGTAACCCATTCAACACATGGACCGAAACAGTATCGCTTTCAACCCTAGACAAGTACGGTCTAGGAAGAGCAACCGGGGTAGAAGTCGTTGAGCGCAACGGCTTAGGCGCTGACGGTGGCCGAGTTCTGCGCGCCAACTACATATTCCCATCTCGCTCTTTGTCAGTCACCGGTGACCAGGTCAGAGTTGACTTCGGATTCAGATCCAATTGGTTTAGCTTCTCAGAAGCCGGAGATGGCATCGACCGAAGCGAGGACGCATTCGTTACTGAAGCGTTTGAAACATTTACAGGCTCAAAGCCAACCAGCAGCCAATTGGCTACTTGGAGAGATGTGGCTCTAAATGATGGGCGTTTAGCTGTGGCCCGTCGACTAGTTCGTGATGATCATTTCAGTGGTGAACTCATTGATGACCTATACAGAAAAACTCTACGACGCAGCGCTGACCGAAGCGGCCGGGCATACTGGGTAGACCAGCTAGGAGATGGCACCGGGCTAGATGAGATTGGTCAATACTTCTACTCGTTGGAAGAGTATTTTATTAGAGCTGACCGCAGTAACTCGGAGTTTGTAGCAAACCTGTATCGAGACGTTCTGTCTCGTGAAGCTGATAGCTCTGGGCAACGCTACTGGACTGACTTATTGAATAGGTCAGTAGTTTCCCGCCACGAAATGGTGTTCTTCTTCACCCAAGGTATTGAAACCAGAACCAAGCGGGCTGAACGAATTCTTAATTCGGTTGTCGGTAAAGGCAACTTCACTCGTGGCGACCTAAACGAATATGCACAGCGACTTACAGAAGTAGACGACATAGCAATAGCTGCCGAGATAGCTGCTGATCTGCTGTAACTAAGCAACTAATTCTGTCCAGCTTGAACTAATGGCGATAATTTCGCCTTTATCGGCTCATTTGGGTACTGCAGGGCCCGAGAAGTGGTATTTTGCACTAGATGCAATATTCGCAGCTTGATCGAAAAAAACCAGTATTTGTCGCTGGCCATAATGGAATGGTCGGCTCTGCTATTGTCCGGCGCCTGATTGAGGCTGGGTTCGAGAATATTCTGACCGCAGATCGCTCTGAGGTCGATCTACGGTCACAGTCAGCTGTCAATGCATGGTTTAGCGCTAACAAGCCTGAGTATGTATATTTAGCCGCTGGCACAGTGGGCGGCATTATGGCTAACTCAACTCGCCAAGCCGAGTTCCTATACGACAACTTGATGATTCACGCCACTGTCGTAGAATCAGCTCGCCTCAATGGGGTAACTAAGTTGCTCTATTTAGGTAGCTCTTGCATTTACCCGCGCCTATCTGAGCAGCCAATCAGCGAAGACTCTTTATTGCAGGGTCCGTTGGAGCCGACCAACGAGGGCTACGCCATAGCTAAGATCGCAGGGATCAAGTTGTGCCAATTCTATGCGCAGCAATACGGGTGTGACTTTATAACAGCAATGCCAACCAACTTGTATGGTCCAAATGACAACTACGACCTACAGAACTCCCATGTTTTGCCAGCGTTGATAAGACGTTTCCACGATGCCAAACAAAATGGTGATGAGACAGTGACTGTGTGGGGATCAGGTAGCCCGAAAAGAGAGTTTCTACACGTTGATGACCTCGCTGATGCTTGCTTGTTCCTTATGGCCAACTATTCCGGGACCGAACACATCAATGTCGGTACCGGCAGTGATGTATCGATAGCAAAGCTGGCTCACATAGTTCGCCAAATTGTCTATCCAGATGTCGAGATCGAGTTTGATACAGACAAGCCTGACGGAATGCCTCGCAAACTCTTAGATGTTTCAAAGTTAGGTGAGCTTGGTTGGCATTCAACAGTCGACCTTGAGCCAGGCATCAAGCATGCGTATGACTGGTTTAACGACAATTTCTCTGATGTAAGAGGAATCGACTAGTGGCGAGCGACATTATTGGGTTTGTGCCACCGCGCTACGGGTCAGAAGTTGTGGGAGGTGCAGAAGCCGTTATGGCCGAGGCTGCTCACGGTTTAGCGAAGCGTGGACACAAGGTTGAGATAATTACAACGTGTGCTATTGACCACTACACATGGCGTAACGAATATTCACCAGGGCTAGACATGTCTGGAGAGGTGCCGGTTCGGCGCTTCAAGGTGGACAATGACAGTTCCGGCGTGGCGAGAAAGAACATAGGAGATCGGATTTTGTCCGGCGGGTATGTGCCTGTAGAAGACCAACAGCTTTGGGCCAACGATTCCCTACGTTCGAGCACGATGTGGCATCATCTCTCAGAAAACATGGATAATTATCGCTGCCTGATTTTTGCTCCATATCAATTCTGGACAGCCTATGCCTGTGGCCAGATTGACCCTTCAAAAACTATCGTCATGCCGTGTTTACATGAAGAGCCAGAAGCTCGGTTCGACATATATCAGCCACTTCTAAATGGGGCAAAGGGAATCTGGTTTCTGACAGATCCAGAAGCGTGGCTAGCTAACGAGATATTTAATCTCACGAAATCTCAAGACATTGTGGGGGCAGCAGTAGACGTGCCGCCTGGCTATGACCCTCAAGGGTTCATCGAAAAGTTTGGTATCGATTCACCTTTCATTTACTATGCAGGTAGAAGAGAGTGGGGTAAAGGCTGGCAAGACCTACTAGCCGGCTTCGCTGGAGCCTTAGATTCAACTGATATCAAGCTGGTAACGTCTGGAGTTGGCGAGTTAGGTTTAACCGAAGAGCTCAAAAAGCGAGTAATCGATGTAGGTTTCACCTCAGACACAGATCGCAATAATGCAATGGCAGCAGCGCTTGCCTATGTGCAGCCGAGCGACAGAGAATCGTTCTCGAGAACAGTTCTCGAGTCCTGGTTGGCCGGTACACCAGTTATTGCTAATGCACGATCCGCTGTCGTGGCCTGGCATATAGAGAGATCTAAAGCAGGCTACGCATACAACGGGGTAGAAAATCTAACTGACGCCATCGTTGGATTCGCCAATAACCCTGCAGCTGCCCAAGACTTAGCAAAAACTGGAAGAGATTATGTGCTGTCCAACTACCAGTGGTCAGACATTCTCGACAACATGGAGGCAAGTTTAGAAAAACTGTTTCCCTCACAAGAGCCGAGATCAATATGAGTGCTTCTGAGTTAGTGATTAGCCCCTATGCGCCTTACCGCGACGGTATCGCAAGCTATACCGTTCAAGAAGTTCGTCATCGATCAAAAGCTGGAGCAAATATTGAGGTTCTTTCGCCCCAGCCATCAGCAGCTCATTTCCACCTCGAGCTAGGTGGAGCTAAGGGTGCGTTAGAACTTCTAAAACGAGCGCCCAACCACTCAAGGTTTATACTTCACGTTTACCCGGACATAATGTACGGGCGCTGTCGGAACCGAGCTGAGAGGTATCTGGTATGGGCTATTTGGGCGCGTATTGCTAAGAAAGTTCCTCTTGAGCTACGAATTCATGAAGTCGTCTACAGTCTGTTTGAAAACTCGGCGACGGAAAAAAAGCAATTTCGTAAGCTTCTGAATGCAAGTGACAAAGTCTTTGTTCACTCAGAGGTTGAATCTCAACAGCTTGCAGATTCGATTGAGTTCGATAAATCGAAGATCGATCTATTTGAACACGGTCAATACTTTTCTAAGGCTTCTCAGATTTCTACCACCGAGGCGCGTGAGTCACTTGGCTTGGTGCCGGACAAGTTCATATTTTTGTCAATTGGCTTTATTCAATATCAAAAGGGTTTTGATCGGGGAGTAGAGGCGCTGAGTAGAATCTCGTCTCAGGCAGCAGAGCTTCATATTGTTGGTTCGGCTCGTGTTGAAGCTGATGAAATAACCGACTACTTAGATGGTCTTGAGGTTCTTGTTGCACAGTCATCTAATTCGCATTTACATGTTGGCTATGTCAGTGACAATGATTTTGATACCTGGATTCAAGCAGCTGACTGTATTGTCTTGCCATACAGAGAGATCTGGTCTTCTAGTGTGCTTGAAAGAGCTAAACTCTTCAACCGGCCGACCATAGTTTCGAGTGTTGGCGGCTTAGCTGGGCAAGGCGATGCACAGACACGGGTAGTATCAAGTGATCTAGAATTAGAAGCCGAAATGAGAAAGGCCTATGATACATGGGTTCAAGACAACACTTCAGCAAGGAGAACTTTAATGGATTCATCTAACGAAGTGAGCAGCGGCGAAGACCTGGTCTCGATGCTGAATCAGAATTCACGGGCGCCGAAGTCAACTGTGGTTCGGTCAGGATCAAACCTAGAGGGTCTGCCTCGATTGCAGAGACCAACTTCGGTTTCAACTTCACGTCTCAGGTCACGCCTCAAGAGTTCTGTTCTCAAATTAATCGATTGGCAAGTCGCACCTGTTGCTTCGCAAGTTGATCGCCTGCAGAAAGCAACAACATCAACAGTGCGAGATCTTGAAGAACGAATAATCGCACTTGAAGAGACTCAGAAACCTAACAACGAGGGCGATGCACAATGAAGGTATTGGTTACTGGAGGGCTTGGATTCATTGGTTCGGCCGTTGTCCGATCACTTGTGAATTCTGGTGACGAGGTAATCAATATCGATAAGGTCTCTTATGCTTCAACATTTGAGTCAGTAAAGTCGGTCAGTTCCAAATCGAACTACCTTTTCGAGAAGGTAGACATTACAGATGAAAAAGAAGTGACCAAAGTATTCGAAACGCACGCTCCAGATGCAGTTATGCACTTAGCAGCGGAATCACACGTTGATCGATCCATCGATGGTCCAGGAGCTTTCATCGAGAGTAATGTCCTCGGGACTTTCAACATGCTGGAGGCGAGCAGAAGGCACTCCGTTTCGCGATTTCATCATATTTCTACCGATGAAGTATTTGGTTCTCTTGCCAGCTCTGACGCCCCGTTCACTGAAGAGTCACCGTATATGCCTCGCTCGCCATATTCGGCATCGAAGGCAGCGTCAGACCATTTGGTGCGGTCCTGGGGCGAAACCTACGACATGCCAGTTGTAGTGACCAACTGTTCCAACAATTACGGCCCATATCAATTTCCCGAAAAGCTCATTCCGATAACGATCCTTCGTTCGCTAGCCCGAGAACCAATAGCGGTTTATGGCAAGGGCGATAACGTTAGAGACTGGCTTCATGTCGAAGACCATGCCGATGCACTCTGTACGGTGCTGCGTTCCGGAGAGCTCCACGAGACGTACCTGGTTGGTGGTAATAACGAAGTCTCGAACATTGACCTTGTTAAACAAATCTGTACTCTCGTTGACGAAATTGAACCCTCAGCATCTGACTCTGAGAGCAGAATAGAGTTTGTGGCCGACCGACCAGGCCATGATCAGCGTTACGCAATTGACGCATCTAAGATTGAAACAGAGCTTGGATGGAAACCAAAGACTGATCTTGCCAGCGGGTTGCGCTCGACGGTTGAGTGGTATTTAGCCAATGCTGAGTGGTGGAAGCCGCTTGTTAACAAAGGTGCCATTGAGCGAGTTGGGACCCTGAAGTGAGTAACCAAGTAGCAGTATCAGTAGAGAACGTATCGAAACGTTTTAAGAAGAGCTCTGAGCCAGCCCAGACTATTAAAGACAGAGTAATTAGTTGGCGTAGTTCGGAGACCAAAGAATTTATGGCTCTCACCGATATCGACTTCGAGGTCAAGGTAGGCGAAACACTGGGAATTCTTGGCCACAACGGTAGTGGCAAGAGTACATTGTTAAAAACTATTGCAGGCACCCTTAGGCCGACACAAGGTAGAGTCCGTGTCCGTGGTCGTCTTGCAGCGTTGCTAGAACTGGGTGCAGGGTTTCACCCTGATCTGACCGGCAAAGAAAACGTTTATTTGAACGGAAGTGTGCTCGGATTCTCGGCTGCTCAGGTTGACGCAATATTTGATGACATCGTGGCGTTTTCTGAACTCGAAGAATTCATTCATACACAGGTGAAACACTACAGCTCGGGGATGTACGCACGACTAGGTTTTGCTGTAGCCATAAATCTAGAACCAGATGTAATGTTGGTAGATGAAGTACTAGCTGTGGGTGACGAGGCGTTTCAGAATAAGTGTATTGCCAAGATAGAGCAGTTTCGTGAGATGGGGAAAACCTTGATTCTGGTAACTCACTCTCCAGATCAAGCGGTGGCCCTGTGTGATCGTCTGGTGGTGTTAGATCACGGCAAAATCATCTCCCAAGGCGATCCAATCCAGGCTGTTGAGATCTACAGGAAATCGATACATCCAGAAGGCTACGAGATACATAGAGATCGTGTTGTCAATGGAGAAGTCCAGATCAAGGATCTGGAAGTCAATGGCCCCGACGGACGCGGCCACATTAGTCCTGACAAAGACATAGGTTTCCGCTGCCTAGTATCTTCCTCGGTTCCGATAGATGCACACGTTGAAGTGATGGTCACGAACTCTACAAATGCTGAATTGATGAAACTTTCAAGCGCGACTTTGATGCCAACGTCAACGACATTGACCTCGGACGGTCAGTGGTTTAGTTTTACTGCAGCCGGCATACCGGTTTTCCCTGGACGCTACTTGGCTAGTATCCGGGTAACTTCTGCAGATGGTTCTGAAACCTTAGCTTCCGCAAATGATATGGCTGAATTCTTAGTTGAGCACGTTGGGCCAACTACGGGTACGGTTTGGGTGCCCGCGTCATGCCGGATCGAGAACCCATAATGCAATATCGAAATAGGCTTCGGCTGCTAGGATGGCCCAGGTGACTTCCACAGATAACCAAGATATTGAGATTACGACTAGTCCATCTGAGTCAGCTATCGATCAGGCACAAATGCGTGAGTCGCAGCGTGTCGGATCCAAGCTCGCTGCTTTTGACATCACCGCAGTAAAGATCGTAGATCTTACCTCTGGCTCAGCCAGCAAAGGAGCTTTGGCCCCTAAGGCACTGAGCTCTAGTCTGACACGGTCACAAATCTCGAGCGAGTTCGTGACGAGTCCTGCCGGGATTAACCACGAAGATGTTGTTTTGTGTCTGGTTGGAAGCGAGAGAACTCCTCCAATAGCCGAAATAGTTAACGCCAAGCCAAACGAGATAATACTGGCATTGCAGGCGTTTGATAATCACGATCAAACTCGCTGGGTAGATTTGGTAAAGGTGAACGCCGAATTGCTGATCATGAGCGGTTACAAGCGTGATTTAGCTTTCTCATCAGTTCGGGGTGCAGCATATCTCGCTCGTTACGTATCGACCAATGCCGCTCCTTCGCCTGAAACACTCGTAGGTTACGAAGTGGCCCTTGCCAAGGCGGAGTTCACTTCGGTGGACCTTTCAGACGCAGGGGCCCACTTCACCTCTGAATCTGAAGTTCTAGCATTAAGAAATGCATTGTCTGTTGCAGAAGCAAAAGCCCAGGATGCTATTCAGAGTGCTTATGTAGCTCAAGATGCATTGGCAGGAGCTAATGCTGAGAAGGCAAGAGCCGTGGGCGTTGCTACCGAACACGAATACCAGGCATCGCTACAGCACAAAGAGATTTCTTCGATGGTTGATCAGCTTGACAAGGTAAACAAACATAACCGAATTGGTTCGCAGAGCCCAACTCTCAGGTCACGTGTACGCCAAACTGCCCTCGGAGCTGCACTAGCTAGAGTTACAGCCCCAATTAGGCATCGCAACTAGCCCTTTTTAAAGGTCACAAGCCAAACTTTTGCTACGCTTGCCATGAGGAGGGAAATGGCTATTGCGATCGAAGATACTAGGCTTGCCGGCGTAAAGATTGTTCAACCCCGTCGCTTCGGAGATGACCGAGGCTACTTCGCGGAAGTCTTCAAAGAGTCAGCATTGGGTGAGGCGCTTGGTTTTTCACCTGATTTCGTTCAGGACAACGAATCCATGTCAGCGAAAGTTGGGACGCTGCGGGGTTTGCACTACCAGTTAGGCGATTCTGTGCAAGCAAAATTGGTGCGTGTAGCGAGCGGCGCCGTCATAGATGTTGCAGTCGACATTCGTAAGTCATCGCCTAACTTTGGCACCTATGTAGCGGTGAAGTTAACCTCCGAAGTTGGTAATCAGCTTTGGATACCCGAAGGCTTCGCTCATGGCTTTCTAACGCTGACGGCTAACACTGTGGTCAATTATAAAACCACCAACTACTATGATGCAGCAAGCGACCGGTCGATGAACTGGGCTGATCCAGACCTTGCAATTGATTGGTCCGCATCAGTCGACGAAGATTTACTTTCAGATAAAGATAGAAGTGCTCCAGGCTTTGCTGAGCTAACCGAAAAGGGAGATGTCTTTGTCTAAGAAAGTTTTAGTCTTCGGCTCATCAGGTCAGCTAGCAAGCGCCCTAAGAAGCACGGTTCCAACTAGCGAGCATGTTATGCGCTTCGTCGGGCGATCCGAAGTAGACATCAGTGATGAAGCCGCTGTTGTGGGCTTGGCCAGTTGGAAGCCGGATGTGATAGTTAATGCCGCTGCATACACCGCCGTCGACGCTGCCGAAGCGGAGGCAGCAAAGGCTAATGCGGTCAATGTTGATGGGGTTGCCAACTTGGTCACATTGGGACAGACGGTAGAAGCCCCTCTGATTCATATTTCGACTGATTATGTTTTTGATGGCCTGCGATTAGATCGAGACCGTTGGTACACCGAAGAAGATAGAACAAACCCACTGAATGTTTATGGAGCATCAAAGCTCGACGGCGAGACTTTAGCTTTGCAATCTGATCGGGGCACGGTGCTGCGAACTTCATTTGTTTACTCAGCCACTGGCGGCAATTTTGTAAAGACAATTCTGCGATTAGCAGGTCAAGATCTTCCGCTTCGAGTGGTAGATGATCAACTTGGGTGTCCCACGTCTGCTTTCCAGCTAGCTGAAGTTGTAAACCGGGTTATCGAAACTGATATTGCAGTGCCCGGGCTATTTCATGCTGCTTCAATTGCAGGTGCATCCTGGTGGGAGTTTGCTACCCATATTCTAGAGCTAGCGGGTATAGACAAAGAAATAGAGCCAATCCCGACTTCGGAGTTTCCACTGCCCGCTAAGCGTCCAGAAGATGCCCGGATGTCTAGCGCTAAGCTGGCAGACCAGTACGGCATTGAGATTGCTGACTGGCGCGAAGGTCTGGTGCCGGTAGTTAGGGAGTTATGCAATGAGTGACCGCAAAGGAATTATCCTTGCTGGCGGGACTGGGTCAAGGCTTCATCCAGCTACTTTGGCAGTTTCAAAGCAGCTATGCCCGGTCTATGACAAGCCAATGATTTACTATCCGCTGGCAACTCTAATGCAGGCTCAGATTCAAGATGTCTTGGTTATTACTACGCCCGATGATTCAGAGTCCTTTAGTAAGCTGCTTGGTGATGGCTCTCGTTTAGGCATGAACATTAGCTATCAAGTACAACCATCTCCTGACGGGTTAGCTCAAGCCTTCATCATCGGAGAAAAGTTCCTAAATGGCAGACCAGCTTGCCTAGTCCTTGGTGACAATCTCTTCTATGGCGACGGAGTCACCGGCTCATGTCTAGCTGCGGACGGGTTAGCAGAGGGTGCGACAGTATTTGCTTCTCAGGTGCAGGACCCAGAACGCTATGGTGTGGTAACTTTCGACCCCGAAACACAGCGGGCGATCTCAGTCGAAGAGAAGCCAGCTGCTCCAAAGTCAAATTGGGCTGTGACGGGGCTTTACTACTATGACTCCGAAGTTGTAGACAGAGCCAAAGCGATTGAACCTTCTCCAAGAGGTGAGCTAGAGATAACGGATCTAAACGAAAGCTACTTGAGAGACAACAAGTTGTCAGTCGAACGACTTTCGCGTGGTGTTGCTTGGCTGGATACTGGCACTTTCGACTCAATGGTTACTGCGGCCGAATTTGTCAGGGTCCTAGAGCAGCGCCAGCACACAAAGATCGGTTGCATCGAAGAAGCAGCTTGGCGTAATGGCTGGATCAGCTCTGATCAGCTGCTAGATATTGCAGAGCCACTAGTTAAATCTGGGTACGGAACGTACTTGCAGGACCTAGTAAACGAGTTCCCAAGCTAAGGCTTGGTTTAAAGTTGTTCTCCTAGGTTGCCTTCGAGGCGAGAGAAGATCTTAAATCCGAAATAGACCATGAATGCAGCCAAGACAGCAGGTATTAGTAGGTTTCCGAGATGCCAGCCCTGGCCCCTGAGAACCACATCAAATACCCAGCCACCTGCTTCGGGCACTGTTCCGTCAGCGGACACTCGTTCGAAGTTGCCAGGGTTATAGAGCACTCGGTGGAATACTGTCACAATTGGCGTCAACGGATTAAGTAGTCCTAATCTTTCTCCGACGAATGTATCAGCCGGAAGGTTATTAGTTAAGAAGCTTAGTGGATACACAATTGGGGTAAACCAGAACAGAACAAGGAGAGCCAGCTCTAAGAAGTGTTGTACATCTCGGAAGTAGACATTAAGCGCCGAGAGTAATACACCGGTGCCGGCGCCCAAAAGTAAAGTGATAGCGGTAGCTGGAATCAATAGATAAATGAGTTCCCAAGCTGGAGCAATTCCAAAGATTGCCATGGCGGCAAAAAGAATCAGCATCTGCAGACAGAACGTTATGAAGTTAGCAGCGAAGGCCGATATTGGCAAAATTTCTCGAGGGAACCAAACTTTTTGTACGAGGCTTGAGTTGGCAGTGATAGAAGTCGTGGCTGCGGTAAGCCCTAGAGAGAAAAGGTTGAAGGGGAGTAGGCCAGCCAAAAGGTAGATGGCATAAAAACGTACTTCGGCATTACGGATAATGATTCCGAAGACCACTGAGAAGATAGCTAGATACAAAAGTGGGTTAAGTAGCGACCATAGAAACCCAATGGCCGAATCTTTGTACTTGACTTTTAATTCTCGCCTGGCGAGGCTGCTCAACAGTTCTCGATAGCCCCAAATAGCTGTGAGGCGGCTAAAGAATCCTGTGTTTTGAACCCCATTTTCTAGAAGTTCTGGGGTAGCGGCTGCAGCTGTCATAAGGGCCTATGCTAGCAAAATACATCGGAGGGCGAGTAAGTTGGGCACCTCTTATACAGCCACATTACAAAGATCTTCCGAAATAGTTAGATTTCGGGAATAATCAGGTCTTATTGTATGCTTTAAGTAGGTTGAGACTCAAATTGTCAGGAGCGGGTTGTGCTTTGTTCAAAGATTAAATTTCTAGCTGTTGCAGCTTTGGGTGTATTCGTTCTTGCTTCTTGCGCTGCAGAAACCGAAGCTTTGACTGATGTCGAAGGAGCAACCTCAGCAAGTGGTGTCTTCGATGCAAGAGGTTTTGATATCGAGGCAGTAGATCTTGCTACTAGTGAAACTGTAACTTTGGCCGATTTTGTAGACGGCGAAAAGCCAGTAGTCGTTTGGGGATTCGCTCCTCACTGCGGTACGTGTCTTGCTGAGGTTCCTCAGTTCAATGCTTTTGCAGCGGCCAACCCCGACGTTCAGGTCATTGGAGTGGGGCAATCAGATACCTTAGAGTTGGCGTTTCAATTTCACGAGATCTCTGGCGCTGAGTTTCCGCTCGTCTATTCAACTGGCGGTGACATCTGGAGAGAGGCAGCAGTCGGCTTCCAAACTATGAACGTCTACTCCGCTGATCTAACTCAAAAAGTTAGCCAACCATTTCACTTTTATCAGAGAGATTCGCTCGCTACCGCACTCGAGCACTTTAGCGCATAGCTAAAGGTACACATCAATTGTTGTAGCCACTAAGCTGTGGCAGTGAAAAGTGGTCCAAAAATTGCAGTCGACGCCATTCCATTACTTGGCAACAGAACAGGTGTCGGCAGCTTTGCTGGACATCTTTTCGAACAACTTTCAGTTCGCGACGATCTTCGAGTAACCGGTTACCTATTTAGTTATAACGGTGGGGCTGAACTGCTGGCTCGGCTTCCAACGGGGGTAGCTGCAATGCATAAGCGCTTTCCAGCCCGCTTTATGTATGGAGTATGGGACCGGCTTGGTTGGCCTAAATTGTCAGGATTTGATCTAATCCACGGAGTGAACTATGTACTGCCTCCGAGTGCTGGGGCAGTGGAGTTGATCACAATCCATGATTTGGCGCCTTGGCGCTTCCCAGAGTTGCTTGCACCCAAAGCACAGAACTTTCCACGGCTTGCCGAGAGAGCTATAGAGCGTGGGGCTCACGTTCACGCCGTAACAAATCATGTAGCCAGTGAAGTCGTAGAATATCTTGGCGTTGATGAGAGCCGGGTTACTCCGATTCACTTAGGAACAAACTGGCTAGATAAAGGCAGTAGCGATAGGGGTAAAGCCAGAGCCGGTGGAGATTTTGTTCTAGCTATCGGGACTGTTGAGCCTCGTAAAGATTATCCAACGCTGATTGAGGCCATGAACTTTGTGTGGGACTCACATCCAGATCTAAAGTTAGTTGTTGCCGGCGGAGCGGGTTGGGGGATTGAACAGTTTGAAGCAGCGGTCGAAAATTGCGCCTATCCAGCCAATGTCGTTCATCTAGGTTTTGTAGATGCAAAAACAAGAGCTGACCTGTTAGCCGGGTGCAAGATGCTCGCATATCCATCTATAGATGAAGGCTTTGGTTTGCCAGTACTTGAAGCAATGTCAGTCGGGGTGCCAGTAGTGTCTACCCAGATCGGCGCAGTGATCGAAGTTGCAGGCAATGCCGCACAGCTTGTGCCACCCCAATCTGCGACAGCCTTAGCTGGGGCGATCCTAGACATGATTGAAGACGATGCAGCTCGCAAACATTTCTCCGTTGCAGGACCTCGCCATGCTGCCCAGTATTCATGGGAACAAACAGCAGAACAAATAGTAGAGCTATATTTCAGGCTTCTTTCTAAGTAATGATGTGGCTAAGACTTGCGCTAGATCTACCGATGGAGCATTGATATGTCATTCTCCTATGGGTCATTAAGTAGAGCTAGAAAGTTCGTCATCATCGGTGGTGGACCAGCTGGTGTGTCATGTGCAACTACGGCCAGTCGTCTGGGTGCAGAGGTGACATTAGTTGAAGCCGAAATAATTGGCGGTGGCGCCCACCTGTATGATTGTGTTCCATCCAAAGCAATGATCTCAACTGGGTCAGCGATTTCTATGATGGCCTCTGCCGAAGAGATGGGTCTCGTCAAAGTAGATGTCGAAATGGATTTTGCTAGTTTGGCTGATCGAATTTCTGACATAGAGCAAAAATTGACAACTGGGTTCACCGAACTTTTAGAAAGCCAGGGCGTCAACATTGTTGAAGGCCGCGGCAGGTTGCTATCTAATAACACAGTCGAGGTCACCGATTCGCAAGGCCAAACTTCAGTGCTTGAAGCAGATGTAATAGTTTTATCAACTGGTTCGAGGCCACGTGTTCCAGATTGGGCGTCAATAGACGGTAAACGTGTACTGACCACCAGAGACGCCTACCCTCCAGAAGAACTCCCCAGCCATTTGATAGTTGTTGGTTCTGGTGTGACGGGCGTTGAATTCACGCACATGTTTAATTCTTTCGGCTCAAAGGTTTCATTACTTGTATCTGGACAGCAGGTTCTGCCTGGTAAGGACCCGGAGGTAGCTTCGGTCCTAGAAGAATCCTTCAAGCACAAAGGCGTTGACCTTCATATGGGAGCACGAGCTACTTCTATCGCAGTAGGTGACAACGAGGTTACCGTCAACTGTGGAGACGGCAGAAAAGTCACTGGTAGTCATGCCCTTCTTTGTATTGGCTCAGTGCCAAACACGGAGAACCTCGGGCTAGAGAATACTGATATCGATGTTGACGGCGGATATATCGGTGTAGATCACAATATGGTTAGCTCCGTTGACAATGTCTATGTCGCAGGCGATATTTCTGGCAAGCTTCCATTGTCTTCGGTAGCTACTAGACAAGGTCGCAAGATCGCTGAGCACGCAATGGGTCTGCACACAGGTCCTCACAGCCACATTGACTATGACAAGGCAGCCTCCGCTATATTCTGTGATCCAGAAGTAGCCGACGTTGGAGTAGCTGAGTCAGAAGCTTTTGCTGAAGGGCGCAAAATACGTGTAACTAAAGTCCCGTTTAGTTCTGTTGCTAAGGCACATATCAATAACGACTCCAGAGGCTTTGTAAAGATTGTTTCAGATCCCGCTACCGGAGTGGTTCTGGGGGGCTCCATCGTTGGGCGACACGCTGCAGAGCTAATCAGTGTTATTGCACTGGCGGTTTCTGCCGGGCTTAAGCTAACAGACTTAACAGAATCACTGTTCGTACACCCTGCACTAGCTGAGGCTCTTTCCGAGGCAGCTGAGTAGTTCCGCTAGGAGATTACGACGACTACGTCGCCTCCGCTTACAGAATCACCGGCTGCGACCTTAACTTCGCTAACTGTGCCATCTATGTCAGCTTCGATGTTGTTTTCCATCTTCATAGCTTCGAGAACAATAACATTATCGCCGGCTGAGACTGTGTCTCCTTCGGCTACTAGAACCTTTACGACAGTACCTTGCATAGGAACAGCAATTTGACCGTTGCCAGCTGCACTGCGCTTCTTTGACTTCTTAGCGGCCTTGGTAGGCATGTCTGATTCTGGGACCCACACAGTTGCTTCGAATGCCTGACCGTCTACTTCAACAGTCACAGTCTTGCGATGCTTGGTTTCGCCTTCTGACGCGTCTTCATCCGGGGTGTATTTGATGTCGCCTAGATCCAGCGTGTCTTCAACCCATTTGGTTGAGTGAGTGAAGTTTTGGAAATCTGGATGCTCTAGGATTGCTATGTCAGCGGGGATCGTGGTGGCTACTCCCGTGATGACAAATTCTTTTAGAGCTCGTAGCGTGCGATCAATCGCAGCTTGGCGTGTGTCACCCCAGCAGATTAGCTTGCCAACTAGGTTGTCGTAGTACTGGCTGACTGTGTCGCCGCTTTCGTAGCCGCCATCCCAGCGAGTACCGTAGCCAGATGGAGGAACGATCTTTGAGATAGTTCCAGGGGAGGGCAGGAACCCTCCTTCGGCTGGGTCTTCGGCATTTATGCGAATCTCGATAGCGTGGCCGGTGATCTCTACATCATCTTGAGTGAAGCTTAGCTTTTCGCCAGAGGCAACTCGAAGTTGTTGTTCTACAAGGTCTATACCGCAGACGATTTCTGTTACAGGGTGCTCGACCTGTAGGCGAGTGTTCATCTCTAGATAGTGGTAGTCGCCATCTGAGTATAAGAACTCGACCGTTCCGGCATTGGTGTAGTTGCACCCTTTGCCCACAGCCAGAGCGTCTTCACCCATTTTGGTAAGAATCTCCTGGTCGATTTCTGCGGCCGGTGCTTCTTCTATTAGCTTTTGGTGACGTCGCTGAACCGAGCAGTCTCGTTGGCCTAGATAGACGCCATTGCCGTGTTCATCGAATAGAACTTGGATCTCTACGTGGCGTGGGTTCTCAAGGTATTTCTCCAAGTAGCATTCATCACGACCAAAGTATGCTTGAGATTCACGCTGTGCTGATTCGAGAGCGTCTTCGGCTTCGTCGGCTGAATGCACAACTTTCATGCCTCGACCACCACCACCGAATGCCGCCTTAATTGCAACCGGCCAACCATGCTTGGTGCCAAAGGCGACAACCTCAGAAGCATCAGTCAAGAAGTTCGTGTCGCCGGGAACGCCCGATACACCCATCTTTTCGGCGGCAGCTCGAGCAGAAATCTTGTCGCCCATGACCTCGATAGCTTCGGGTGGGGGACCAATGAACTTTATGCCAGCCTTATCAACGGCTCTAGCAAAGTCAGCGTTCTCTGAGAAGAAGCCGTAGCCAGGGTGGATTGCATCGACACCTGCTTCTTTAGCAATCTCAAGAATTCTCTCTGTATTGAGGTAACTTTCAGCGGCTGTTTCACCACCAAGGGCATAAGCGTAATCTGCTAGTC
This sequence comes from uncultured Acidimicrobiaceae bacterium, assembly GCA_964648795.1. Taxonomy (GTDB): domain Bacteria; phylum Actinomycetota; class Acidimicrobiia; order Acidimicrobiales; family SZUA-35; genus JAHDDW01. Next base: position 138,481 of record CAZYMB010000003.1, on the reverse strand, counting down.
GAGTGTGGAGAGCTTGAGTGTCAAGTTCTGAATAAACCGCAACGGTTTCGACACCGAGCTCACGGCAAGCTCGTATGACTCTTACTGCGATCTCGCCTCGATTGGCTATGAGTACTTTGCCAAACACGTGACTAATCTAGAGTGGTGGAGCAGCTAAGAGTACTCAAAGCGGGTAAAAACTCGAGATTTCATCGAATTACGGTGTTCGATGAGGTCACTTCGACTAATTCAGTGCTTCTCGAGAAGTGCTTTGAATCAGACAATGATGCGCAAGCCATGGTGGCGTTGCATCAATCGAAGGGGCGTGGTCGACAGAGTAGAACCTGGGTTGACGAACCCGGCAACTCATTACTGATGTCTTCTATGTTCGCCAATACGACGTTAGAGCTTGGTCTTATCCCATTGCTAGCTGGAATGGCATTAGCCGAAGTCGCCAGTTCTTATATTGAAGAAGAGGTCGAGCTTAAGTGGCCCAACGATCTACTTATTGATGGTCACAAGCTTGCAGGTATTTTGGTTGAAGCTAGAACTCGAGGTGACGAGACTTGGGTTGTGATCGGTACCGGAATGAACCGGGTCACACCGAAGATCGAAGGAGTCTCTGCAACTAGCTTTGCTGAATTTGGGACCCCACCCTCGGTCGATGAACTTGCGACAGGAGTTCTAGCAGCGATCGATTCAAAACTTACTTGGGCGGAGTCGGTTCCAAGTGGGGTTGTTGCGCAGGCCTATGAGAAACAATGCGTGCTTATTGGTAAACAAGTTAGCGGAGTGGGAGCGGACGGAACCGAAATTAGTGGCACCGCAGTCGGTATCGAAGAATCGGGAGCGCTGCTGGTCGATCTATCAGAGTCTGGGTTGGCTAGTTTCGCTGCTGGAGATGTCCACCTCGCTAATGGCTGAGACTGGCCTTATAAAGGTATTTAGCTAATAGGACTTTTGGCCTAACAAATGGACCTATTTAGCCGATTGAATACACGATGTTGAAATCAGTAGGCGTGGCCATCTTAATTCTATTTTTATCACTGCTCGCAGTTCCCGCTGGAGCACAATCTAACGATGCATCAGATGCAACGTCAACGACTTCGGTTGCAACAACTACAAATGGCGATCCGTCAGGCTCGGCATCCGATGCAGCGCTACCTTCTACAACAGTAGAGGGTGAAGCAACGACGACTACGACCCAATCAGTTGGGCGAACTCCGCAAGAGGGCTTTGTTGATCCACTTGCAAACGTTGGTAGTGGAGATGATCCAACCGGTGCTGAAATTGTCGACCCTAACGCTGATGGTGAAGAAGCTATCGAGGCAGAGTCGTATTCTTCTCAGCCTCAGTATCAACCGCCTCAGGTTTTGGTAGATGAAGTTGAGGATGCTCGCAGCGTTCTCGAAGTAGCCGATGCCGACTACAGTGCTGCAATCAATATCGTTAGAGACCTACGGTTAAAGCACAAAAGTTTAGAGGCTGAAGTTGCACAACTTGATCGTGATTCTGCATTTCTTATCGAAGAAGCCGAACGCATTCGCCAAACCACCGAAGACCGAGCGATTGCAGACTTCTTGTTCAATAGGCAAGACTTAGATGCTGGTGTGCCGGGCAATGGTCCGAGTGTTGAAGAACTTGTTGAACGAAACAAAATAGCGACAATCATCGAGTTTGATTCTCGTGAGGTAGAGAGATATAACGCAGCCCGCTCTCAAATCGATGCCGAAGCTCAATTAATAGTGACCGAGACAGAGAAATTGGCGAATCTGATCGAGTCTGCCTCTGAAGCTGTATTTTTCTCTCGTGTTGCTAGAGATCAGGCACTGATCGAGTTCGAGGCATTCTCTGCCGGCAGTGAAGTTTTCATTAGCGGTGTGGTCTTCCCAATCTCGGGCACAGTCAGCCTTCCGCTAATCGACTCTTACGGTTTCCCTCGGGCCCCGGGAACCCCGGACTCTCACTGGCATGAAGGTATCGACATCTTTGCGCCTCGAGGAACTCCTTTGGTCGCAACCGAATCTGGTGTCGTTAACCGTGTTGGTGTTGCTCGTCTTGGTGGTAAAAAGTTATGGCTCACCGGTGATAGTGGGGTCGATTGGTACTTTGCGCACTTAGAAGAATTTGCCCCAGGATTACAAAATGGGCAACGTGTCGAAGCCGGTGACCTAATTGGGTACGTTGGCGACTCTGGTAACGCTGTTGGAACTCCACCTCATACACATATGGAACTTCATCCGAATGGCGCTCGCCCAGTTAACCCGTTCCCCCTACTTGCAAGTGTCGTTAGAACTGAACAGCAGTTGCAGATCAATGGCTTTAGCCCAGAGCCCATCCACCAACCGCTGAGAAACGCTATCAGCCCTGCTGCACCAGCAGTAGAGGGTTCTGAAGTAAGCTGAGACTCTAATGTCAGTGGTAATTGCACTCGTCATAATTTTGGCTCTCATAGCCGGTAATGCGTTTTTCGTGGCACTCGAATTTGCGTTGGTTGCCTCGGATAAAACTAAACTCCAGACAGAGGCGTCGAACGGCAACTGGGCAGCTAAGTCGGCTGTCAAAGCATTAAAGAAGTTATCGTTCCATCTCTCTGGTGCTCAGCTTGGAATTACAGTTACATCGTTGGTGCTCGGTATCTTGTCTGATCGAGTAGTCAGAAACTTACTAGAGCCTATTATCTCTCGAGTCGGGTTTTTGCAGTCTGATGGCGCATCCATAATTTTCTCATTGCTAGTAGCGACGATCTTCCAGATGGTTCTTGGCGAGTTGATTCCAAAGAACTTGGCTATTGCCGGCCCCGAGAGAGTTTCTAAGTTACTCAGTCCGGTAGCGGGGGTCGTCAATGGAGCGATGACCCCATTTATCGTTGTCTTCAATGGCACCGCAAACATGATCGTACGAATGCTTGGGCTTGAACCTAAAGAAGAACTTTCAGAAGTAATGGACTTGGCTGATATCTCGTATTTGGCCCGAAGTGAATCTAGCCAAAGTGAACCGGGAGACGTTGAAGGTCTAGCCGATGATACAAAGCTTCTGTTAGGTCGAACAGTTAAGTTCGGGGACAAGACTTGTGCAGATGCTCTAACTCCACGCCTCGATATACGTCACATTGACAAAGACACAACGATTACAGACTTTCTCGTTCTAGCGAGAGAGCATGGCTTCTCTAGGTATCCGGTTACAGAATCTGACGTTGACGCTGTAGTGGGCCAGGTCAAAGTTGCTGACACATTTACTGTTCCATTCTCGGACCGGTCAACGACCACACTGGCTCAAGTAATGTCGCCACCGCTAGTAGTCCCAGAAACAAAGGAACTTATAGAGCTAATTGTCGACTTTAACGAAGCTGGCACTGAGCTAGCAATCGTTTTTGATGAACACGGTGGCACTGAAGGCATCCTCACGTTCGAAGATGTACTAGAAGAAATCTTGGGCGACATCAGTGACGAGCATGACGACGGCGTGCATCTTACAAGGGCGCTAGGCGAGGGGCGTTATAGTGTTGCCGGCTCACTCCATCCAGATGAAGTCGAAGAGTCAGTTGGGTTTAAGATTCCTGAGGGGCCGTATGAGACTATTGCCGGTTTCTTCTTAGCCCAGTTCCAGAACATGGCAGAAGTCGGATCATCAGTTAACTATGAAGGCTGGGAACTCACTGTCGCCGAGCTTGATGGACGAAGAATTTCTGCCATTGACTTGGTTATGCCAGTTGAGGAGGAAACTCCATGAACCTCATAGCTTCAGGTCCAATTAACTGGACAGTAGTTTCGATAGCGCTTATTGCGTCAGCTTTCTTGATAGTTCTAAACGGTATTTATGTTGCCTATGAGTTCGCAATTCTTGCAGCCAAGAGGAACGACTTCGAAGAAGGTGCAGCTGAAGGCAGTCGAGTCGACAAAATAAGCCTTAGTGCAATGAGTGACCTTTCAATGCAACTAGCTGGCGCTCAGCTGGGTATCACTATTGCATCGCTAGCTCTTGGTCGCCTTGGTGAACCAGCTTTCGAGTCGATCATCGAAGCACTTCTTGGCACAACATTTTCTGAAGAGACTACAGTCATCATCGGCGTAGCTGTCTCGCTTTCGGTCTTCACATTCTTGCATCTGGTACTTGGTGAAATGGTGCCAAAGAACATTGCGTTGACTGCTCCAGCTCAGACCATGCGTTGGCTTGCTATTCCTTACCGTGTCCATCTATTTATATTTAGACCATTCGCAATCCTACTCAACACTCTAGCCAACCTCGGGGTCCGAGCTCTTGGAGTTGAACCTAAGGACGAAATTCATACAACCCATACAGCGCAAGAACTATCACGACTGGTAACGCTGAGTACCGAAGAGGGCGCCATTGATTCTGATGATGGCGCACTCATCCAAGACGTAATCGAGTTCTCCGTTGCTCCTGTTGAACAAGCAACTAAAAGCCTCGAAGACATGGCGACTGCCAAACTTGGGGTAACCACTTCACACTTAGAGCAGATCTTCGCCAAGACGGGTCAGGTAAGAGTTCCAATTACCTCCGCTGCTGGTAACGAAATTATTGGCTACGTACACGCTCGAGATATTCTCAAAATAGAAGACGAAGGGTACCGCTCAGCGTTCCCTACAAACTTGGTTAGACAGATGGCTGTTATAGGCTCTGAAAAGTCGATGATCGAAACACTACGAACCATGCGTAAGTTAAAGAGGCCAATTGCAGTTGTTAATAATGGCGCGGAAACACTAGGCATCGTCTCAATTGAAGAGCTAATGCAAGAGCTGGTTTCCTCGAGCATTTCGGCGGCTGCATAATCTTCTAAGTAGCATCAGCTGCTCAAACAGCGGGCTAAGCTATGTGTTTACATGAGGTACCTCGTCTATAATTTAGATGTGCGGGTCATCAAGTGGACTATTAGGGCGACAATAGTGTCGTTGCTTGGCGCCATCATTCTGGTGCCAAATGGAGTTGCGGCTGCACAAGAAGCTACAGACGTAGAACCAAATCGTAGTTCGGCAACTAGGTTGCGATCAGCCGGTGAATCTGAAGAGCTAATTACAGCACTGTCCAGCGACCTGTTAGAAGCGCAGAGCATAATTGCATCGAACAGTAGCGAGCTGGAATCTGTTGAGTCTTCGATCGAACAGTTCAAAGCAGAACTGCTTGCTGAAATGAACGATCTTGCGGCGCCCGTTGTTGAAGGTTTTATAAACTCTGAATTGAACACTGGTTCTGATCGTGCTCCTAATGCTGAACTAAGAGCACGATTTATTAGTGGTGAAGTCATTACTCAAGATGAGGTAGCCGTTGAACGCATCAATGATCTACAGCGGGGCATTGAATTAACAGAGTCAAGGGCTGTTTTGTTAAACAGTGCGTCGGCCGAGCTTGAGACCAGAATCACAACCGCAGAGCGTGCGCTCCAGTCAGAGAGACTTAGTCTTAGCCGAGCCAACCAGCGAGCCATCTTTCAGCGTGGCCGTGACGGGATCTCTCGAACAATTACTGTTGCGCAAGTTGCAGCTGAGGAATCAACGGAGCCTCCTGTTGAGGTAATCGATGAAACCGCTGATGAACTTGCCGAAGATACTGTATCGGCACCTCCTTCAGCAAACCTTGTTTCTGGCGCAACATATCTTGCAACATGTCCCGTCGCTGGCCCACATAACGCAATCGACTCTTATGGCGCACCACGCTCTAGCGGGCGAACCCATGACGGCATAGACATCCTGGCAAACGTTGGTGTACCGATTGCAGCCCCAGCGAGTGGTCAAGTCGAGCTGGTTTGGGGTGGAAATATTGGTGGAAACATCTTCCGTTTAACCGCTGACAACGGTGTCTACTATTATGGTGCTCACCTTGATTCATTCGAAGGAACTTCACGTCGAGTCTCCGCAGGCGAAATTATTGGTTATGTAGGCAAGACTGGTAACGCCCAGTTCACTCCGCCACACCTACATTTCGAAATTCGCCCTGGTGGACGTGGTGCAGCCCCAGTTAACCCAACTCCAGAGTCCGGAGTGGTCTGTTCTGGTGTTGATGCCTCGGTTAACTGGCGGGGTTAAGCGCCAACTGAGTGGTAACCGCCATCGACATGAACGATAGATCCTGTTGTCTGATCGAACCAGTCAGACAATAGAACTGCACATGCTTTAGCTACGCTGTCGGCGTTGGTAACGTCCCAACCTAGTGGGGCACGTTTAGTCCAAGCATCCTCGAACTCTGCAAAACCGGGGATTGATTTAGCTGCAATCGATTTAATCGGTCCAGCTGCAACTAGGTTGGTGCGAATGTTTTGTTCACCAAGGTTGAGAGCTAGATAACGGTTGAGTGACTCGAGTCCAGCCTTAGCTACACCCATCCAGTTGTACGCTGGCCAAGCAACAGTTGCGTCGAACGTAAGCCCAACGATTGATCCGCCATTGCTCATCAGGGGAGTGACCAGATCTGCCAAGGCACGGTAAGAATAAGTCGAAACTTCCAATGCTGTTGAAACATCGTCCCAACTTGGAGCAAAGAAATCTTCTCCTAAACAGTCTGCCGGAGCAAATCCAATAGAGTGCAGTGCCCCATCAAGGTGGCCCCAAGTGTCGGTGATCAAAGTGGCTACATTGTCGACATGTTCAGCGTTAGTGATGTCGAGTTCAGCCACTTGAACCTCGGCCGATAGCTTCTTAGCTGTACGTTCAGTGAGGCGTAGTCCTCTGCCAAATCCGGTTAGTAGTATCTCTGCGCCTTGTTCAATTGCATGTTGCGCAACGCCATATGCGATCGAATCGTCAGTTAAGACGCCTGTAATTAGTAGCTTTTTGCCTTCAAGTATTGCCATAGTTAAACACTCTACCGGGTTGGATCGCTAGGATATGTATATGCAACTATACGATTCTGGATCCGACAAGCTCGTGGAGTTCGTTCCTGACGGAGTGGTTACTATCTATACCTGCGGTATCACCCCCTATGACTCAACCCATATTGGCCACGCAGCAGTATTTCTTACCTTTGATATCTTGCAACGCCGCCTACGCAGTCTTGGCCACGAAACACGTCTTGTTCGCAACGTCACAGATATTGACGATGACATATTGCGTAAAGCCAAAGAAATCGGGATTGATTACCGTGAACTCGTTAATTCTGAGACGCACAAACTTAACGAGGACCTAAAGGCACTGAATGTTTTAGAAAGTTGGAGCGAACCTCTGGCAACTTCAGCGATTGCCGAGATAGTTGAATTTAGCTCCAAAGCGATCGAATCAGGCCACGGCTATGAGGTCGATGGAACTGTTTTCTTTGATACTTCGAAGTGGGAAGAATTTGGAAGCCTTAGTGGATACTCCGAAAAAGAGATGCTTGCGCTTGCTGCCGAACGTGGCGGCTTTCCAGACGATGAGCGAAAGCGAAACCCTTTGGACTTTATCTTGTGGCAAGCAGCTAAGCCTGGTGAACCTACGTGGGAATCACCGTGGGGTCCCGGCAGGCCAGGCTGGCATATTGAATGTTCTGTGCTTGCTCAACGAGAACTCGGCAACACAATCGATATCCACGGTGGAGGAGCAGACTTATTGTTTCCGCATCATGAATGCGAGCTCGCTCAGACAAAAGCTGTTACAGGCAACGACTTTGTAAATATTTGGATGCACCAAGCAATGGTTCGCATGGATGGCGAGAAAATGAGCAAGTCACTTGGCAACATGGACTTTGTTGGAGAACTTCGAGAGTCTTATGACCCGAGAGCTATTCGACTTGCATCATCTCGCAATCATTATCGACAAGAGTGGGATTGGGATAGAACGCTTCTCGAGCAGTCAGTTGCTGACATAAAGCTATGGGAGCAGGCATCTAACCCAGAAAAAGAAGATGAACTTTACGATGTGGTGGGCGCTCATCTTGACAACGACTTAGATATGCCAGCGGCAGTTGCTGCCATCGTTGCTCAAGCAGAGCAGGGCTATTCTGTGTCAAAAGCTGCAGACCTAATTGGCATTGCCTTGACACAACCAAACCCTCAGAACGGGTAGGCAGATCAGTGGAAAGACTCTTTGCAAGTTGGCGACTAAACAAGCCAGCGGGCACCGCAGCAGACGGTAAGCCTCACGCCAATCTCGAGCCAGCTGAGGGGAAGACTCTCTTTCAGACACTTCTAGAGTCAGATCTCCCCGAAAGTGAAACCTACATTCTTGGCAAGTACGAAAAGACATTTGCGATTCTTAATGTTTTCCCTTACACAGTTGGGCATGTATTAGTTCTGCCGAATCGTCCGGTCGCTACGATTGGGGAACTGGACGACTCAGAGTACTTGGAACTTTTCGAAACAGTTCGCCAGACTCGAGCAGCAGTTAATAGCGCGTTTGCACCCGACGGTCTAAATATTGGTATAAACGAGGGAACTGCCGGAGGTGGAAGCATTCCAGATCATCTGCATGTCCATGTGGTGCCTCGCTGGAATTCTGACACCAACTTCATGACAGCTTTGGCTGAGACAAGATTGTTGCCAATTCCCTTGTCGGAAGCTTGGGAACGTATTTCGTCTCATTGGCCAAGGTAAGGAGAGACCTGATAGGCTCTCCTTATGGCTGAAGGCGGCGAAATCGTAGATCAATTACCAGAAGACCTCCAGCCGGAGCTAGTCGACAGATCCGAGTATATTTTTCCGAATAACTCGCAAAGGCGCTCACCCGGCTACCTCTATATGGGGATTGGAGCAGTAGCGCTTTGTGTCTCTATTGTTGCCAGTAGATCTGCCTTCATTAATCCCGGCATCATCCTAGGTGCATTGGCTATTGGATTATTTGGGGTTTACCACGTCTGGGCAGCTCGGCCGTTAAAGATAGATGAGGTTGAAGCCCTAACTATTGCGGGTTCTAGCTTCGGACATCCGGTCGGACATGCCTCTGCACAGATGGTTTGGCGGGGGATATCAAGCTCTCCAATCTGGAGAATCCTGCTTTATTCAGCAGAAAATCCGCCAAAATATAGAGGTTTTGCCACTATCGATGGGCGGACAGGCGAACTGTTGGACTCACTATCAGAAATTAACCCAGAAGAGTGGGCCGAAAGCCCTAAGTGATTGCTCGGGCCTGCGTGCACTATAATTGAACGTACAGGTCAAATACCACGGCGGTGTTAGGCAAAGAACTGTTTTGATCGGTGGGTCATCATGAGCGTCAAGAATCTTCAATACTCAGAAGTTGCTGGGCTAGAGATACACAAACACAGTCTCCGAATGTGTGTCTTGGATAGTTCGTTCCAGATGGTTGCTCACCATGAGCTGCCACTAGAACCGGGTCACGATGTGGGCATTGAGAGCCCTTATCTTTTGGAAGGCTCGATTAGGACTTTGTGGAACCACTTAGAGCTGAAGCCAGGAACAAAGTTGGGTATCAGTTTTGGTAGTCGTTACTCAGGGGTCGGGAGCGGGGCAACTATGCATCCTTGGGTAGATGCGCTTGAAGCTAAGACTGGCCAGAAGATTGCTCGTGTCGGTACCCCGGCAACCGGCATCTCTTACATGCCGCTTAGCTATGTTCAATCTCTCAAAGAAGTAGCTGGAGTAATCGGAGCAGAACTTGGGCTTATCGAAGTAACACCTCAGTCGGTTGTTCGGATGATTCGCTTCCAGGGTACATATGCTCTTGAGCTTGATTCTTCGGTTGGTTGGAGAGCCAAAATTGTTAACGGCAATGTCTTAGAGGGGATTGTCAAGACAGGTGGGCTTGGTGGAGTTGCCACAACAATCGTTGATCGTGATCTTGGTCGTTTAGCTCTATCAGACCCTCAAGTAAGTTCTCTGCTATCAGAAGACGTGTTGCCAGGTGAGCTTTCAGAAACTCTTGTGGCTGCTGCAGGCGCTGCAATCGGTGCAGCAACTTCATCGGTAAGGACAAATTTGGCGGGAGTAATTGATCTCAGAGAAGTTGTGATGTCCCGCTCTGGTGATGCCAAAGGCGTTCGAGCTCCAAGCGAGACACCTGGGATTCCTACTAGTCAGTATCTGATTGGCTAGGACTTTGCCCCGCAGTGGACAATGCACGCTACAGTGGCATTGTGTTGAAGTGTTGGGAACTTAGTTTTGTTTGACGGTAATTTTAGAAAGCCATTTGACGCTACAGTCGCTCCGGTTGCATCGGTGCTAACCAAGACCAATCTTGGGCCGAACGCGTTTACAGCAGTTGGTATCGGCCTCGCTGGCATAACAGCATTGCTGCTAGCGAGGGGCAGTTTCTTTCTGGCTTTTATTGGCTTAGTGGTAACCGGCTTTGCAGACGCTATAGATGGCGCTGTTGCCAAAGCAACTGACAGCGTCTCCATAGCCGGAGCCTATTTTGATTCCGTTGCTGACAGAGTCAGTGACGCACTATTGTTCTTTGGGTTGAGCTGGTTCTACGCAAGCTCAGACACCCCAACGCTGGCGCTACTTCCATTTGCTCTTTACATTGCAGCCTCACTGGTTTCTTACCAGCGAGCAAAAGCAGAGTCACTAGGCTTTGACGCTAAGGGTGGTTTGATGGAGCGAGCAGAGCGCTTCATTGTTCTTGGCTTCGGGTTAGTTTTTTCTGGCATCTTATTGTGGGTGCTTTGGTTAATGCTGGCCCTGACAATAGTCACAGCGTTAATGCGTTTCAGAAAAGTTTGGCTACAAGCTACGTAGCGTGGACTCATGAACCCGACCACTAAGTTTCAGACACTGCAACGACTAGTTCGAATTCTGGGGCACAAGAGCAGTCGCAGGCTGGCTGGGTGGGCCGGACAACGCTTTGCTGGCAGGGTAATGGGCGTAAAAGTGCAGAACCACATAGCAAACTTGGCAATGGTTAATGTCGAACTCTCAGAGTCTGAACGTACTGCGCTCAGTAATGCTGCCATTGGCAACTATGCCCGCTACTTTGTCGATCTGATTGCCCTAGGTAGTTCAACAGCTGCGGCAATAGATGAAGGTTTCTCCGTTACTGGCTATGAACACATTCAAGCAAGCCTCGACTCGGGTAAGGGGCCGATATTGGTCCTTCCTCATATGGGCTCATGGGAATGGGGCGCTGCCTGGCTGGCAAAGGTAGCTGGCGAAAAAGTTGTAGCAGTAGTAGAGCAGCTAGAGCCTCAAGAGGTATTTGACTGGTTTGTGGAGACTCGCAATAGCTATGGCATAGAAGTGGTTGGTCTTGGGGATGACTCGTTTAAGAAAATATCTGCGGCGGTGAACGATAACAAAATAGTTTGTTTACTCTCTGACCGAGACCTGGGTTCTAAGTCAGCTGATGTCGACATGTTTGGGAACACCTTGAAGATTCCGGTTGGACCAGCTCTGTTGGCAAAGAGAACTGGGGCTCAACTAATACCAACGGCAGTGTATATAACCGAAACAGGAGCACATTGCGAAATCTTGCCGCCAATATCGGATGCCCTGGTAGAACAATCCTCTGCGGTTCAAATAACCCAAGCTGTGGGCGAGGCATTAGCTCAGCTCATTAGGGCCAAGCCTGATCAATGGTATGTGCTCGAAAGGCTCGTCGAATAGGTATCATCGAGTTAGTGCAAGTTGGCCTGGTATGTCCTTACAGTCTCTCCATCTGGGGTGGCGTTCAAGCACAAGTGCTTGGCCTTGCGAAGGCTCTGCGTGCCAAAGGAGTCGAAGCAAAGGTTCTTGCTCCTGTCGATGATGTACCGCCAGAGCCTTGGGTTATTCCCATAGGTCGCTCAATCCCATTCGCAGAAAATGGTTCGCTAGCACCTATAGCCCCAGATATTCCAGCTCAGCTAAGAATGTTGTCAGTATTCAATGAGAACTCCTTTGACGTGTTGCATTTACATGAGCCACTAGTCCCTGGACCTAGCTTGACGAGTCTTGTTGTTAAGCCTGCTCCGGTGGTAGGCACGTTTCACGCTAGTGGCGACGTTCGCGCCTACCGGTGGATCCCTAAAACTGTTAAGCGACTAGCAAAACGGGTAGATGTAAACGTAGCGGTTTCATTGGAGGCTGGTGCGATGGTTAAGAGGTCATTGGATGTCGACCCGATCATACTGAATAATGGGGTGAGTTTGCCGCCGGCAAGCAACACATCTGAATTGGTTGCTGATATGGGCGAGACTCCGCACGTATTGTTTTTGGGGCGACATGAAGAACGTAAAGGTTTGTCTGTGTTGCTTGAGTCCGTTGCTAAATTTACTGGCCCTATCAAGCTGAGCGTGGCCGGTATAGGTCCAGAGACTGAAAGACTCAAAGAGCGGTACAGAAGTGATACTCGCATCGACTGGATGGGGGCCATTTCTGCGGAGGGTAAAGCAGAAGCGTTGGCGAAGGCCAATATTCTGTGTGTCCCGTCAACGTCAGGAGAGAGTTTCGGCATAGTCCTGGTCGAAGGCATGGCTGCTGGGACACATCTAGTTGTTTCCGATCTGCCTGCATACGAAATGGTTACAAAGGGCTCGGATTGTGCCACTTTGTTTCCAGCCGGTGACGTCGATGCTTTAACGAATTCACTCGAAGCAGTCATCAAGGGCTTCCCCGATATGACACTCTTAGAAAACGCTCGTCAAAGAGCAGCGGAGTTCTCGATGGATATATTGGCCGATAAATACCTCGAGCTGTATCAGTCAGCAATCTAACTGCTTGGGCGCCGTGGTGAAGTTTCCGCTTTTCTAGCTTGGTTTAGTTGCCGAAGTCGAAACATTACTCAACCTTAATTGAATTAGATCGCTTGTCTTTGTAGTCTGGGCCGAGTGTCTGGAACCGAAACAGCCGAAACAGTAGGCCAATTAGCTGGCCGTAGGTCTATCCAGTCCCAGTTACTTCGAATATTTGGCACAGCAGTCATAGCTCTATCGATAGTGCCATTTGTTGCGCTTGTGCTTATCGCTTTGATGTTGCCTAACCTTTGGCTGCTTCTGGCGGCGTTCGTCGTTCCGTTCCTGATTGGCGCCTACATCTATTTCACTCGTCGCAATTATGCCGATGACTTGCGAGACTTTCTTGGCGCTTACCCTGCTTCTAATAACACCGCCCCTCGGTTAGTAAATATGGTCGAGTCGCTGTCTTTAAGTGTTGGCATCGCCGAGCCTGGTATCTACCTAGTGGACGACGACTGTGTTAACGCATTTGCAATTGCAGATGGAACCGGCGGCAGCGTTGGCCTAACAACTGGGGCAATAAGGGCATTGGGTGTTGCCGAAACCGAGGGTGTCGTTGCCGAGCTTTTGGTCCGTATCCGCAATGGTGACGCACAAAAAGCATCTGTAGTTGCTGGGGTGTTTGGTATTACATATATGGATCGCTCAACTGGTGGAATTACCCGTCGTTTCGCTGAGCGTGTAGCAGACGATATGATTTCGACCGATAGAGATCTAATGGCCGACAAAGGGTCAATTGCATTAACAAATTATCCGCCAGGGCTACGCAATGCGTTGGTTAAGTTCTCAAACGCTGGTTTTGTCCCAGGTTCAGCAACTGAAGGGTCTGACTATATTTGGATGGTTAGACCGTCAACCAAGTCTTCGGTCAAGACGCCGACAGAACATTTGTCTTCTGTTGAGCTAAGAATTGATGTCTTGAGCGGAAAGATTTAGGCCGTTATCCACTAGCCTATCACTATGGCAGATTCAGCTAAACCAGATAGCGAGCGAAGTACGGGTACTAAAGCAGTGAAGCGTGGCTTCGCTGAAATGTTATGTGGCGGCGTAATTATGGACGTCGTAACCCCAGATCAAGCCGAGATCGCCCAAGAAGCTGGTGCCGTTGCCGTAATGGCTCTCGAGCGTGTTCCAGCAGATATTCGCAAAGACGGTGGCGTTTCTCGCATGAGTGACCCGGAGATGATCGAAGGCATCAAAGCTGTCACGTCTATTCCCGTTATGGCCAAAGCAAGAATTGGCCACTTTGTCGAAGCTCAAATTATTCAGTCCCTTGGCGTTGACTACATTGACGAATCTGAAGTTCTAACACCGGCCGATGAAGCCCACCATATTGACAAGTACGCATTCGATGTTCCATTTGTTTGCGGAGCAACTAATCTTGGCGAGGCACTTCGCCGCATAGCCGAGGGTGCAAGCCTTATTCGTTCTAAGGGCGAAGCCGGAACAGGCAACATTGTCGAAGCTGTCAGGCACTTGCGCAGTATCACCGGCGACATTAAGCGCATTGGTGCTGCCAATGACGAAGCCGAGTTATTTGACTGGGCTAAGAAACTGCAAGCTCCACTTAGTTTGGTTCAAGAAGTAGCTGAAACGCAGAAACTTCCTGTTCCACTTTTCTGTGCCGGTGGCATTGCAACTCCAGCTGACGCCGCACTAGCTATGCAACTTGGAGCCGAAGCCGTATTTGTCGGGTCAGGGATCTTTAAGAGTGAAGAACCTGCACCTCGTGCCAAAGCCGTGGTTGAAGCAACAACTCATTTCAACAATCCCGAGATACTGGCTAAAGTTAGCCGTGGCCTAGGTGCTCCGATGACTGGCATAAACATGGACGATGTCGAAACCAAGATGGCAGAGCGAGGCTGGTAGTTGTCTAACCGACGACTCACCATTGGAGTGCTCGCCCTGCAGGGTGCATTCGCCAAACATATCGAAATGTTCGATCTCCTCGATGGCGTCAACGCTGTTGAGGTTAGATCCGGTGACCAGCTAGATGCGTGTGACGGTCTGGTAATTCCTGGTGGTGAATCTACTGTTATTAGCCAACTCCTCACTTCGAGTAGCCTTCTGGAACCTGTAACTAAATGGTGTAGTGAAGACAAGCCTGTTTGGGGGACATGTGCTGGGATGATAATCCTGGCTAGTGGCCTAGCAAACAAAGTCGACGCTGATGAAAAGGTGATCCAACTCGCAGCATTAGACATAACGGTTGAACGCAACGGCTATGGCCGCCAGATTGACTCGTTCGAGACAGACTTAGATGTTGTCGGTCAGGCCCGCTCATTCAAGGCAATGTTTATCAGGGCGCCCAAAGTAACTGAGGTTGGCAGTGAGGTCGAAGTCCTGGCTGAGCATGAAACAAGTCCAGTTCTACTCCAGCAGCGAAACGTGTTAGCGAGCTCTTTCCACCCTGAGCTTTCAGACAGCAGCGCCATTCACAAGCTGTTTATAGCAAACTGTTTCTAGCTCAAGCGAGCCCAGATTTTTCAGTGAATATGCGGGCTAAGTTAATGTCATAGGTCCGTTTTATAGTTACCGAATGCCTGCCCCTTCGGTACTTCCTGGACAGATCCAACACGGTACAAATGGTTTGAAGAGAAGTACTCTTACGCCTGCGATTAGTGTTCCCGGTGTTGAAATACTGTCAAAACACAAACTGGCTGAGGGGCGCAGGCATATATTTACCAACGAAAACATCAACACAGCTCAAGCTTCTCAACATCATGAGTCAGCGGCAGTTAGTTCTAGCCAGTTGTTCCCTCAGCTATTTCCACAAGGTATACAACTTGGGTCCATTATCTCAATAGCTGGTTCAGCGGCTAGAAGTTTGGCTGTTCGGCTAATGGCTTCAATCCAAAATAGTGATTGGAGTTGCATTGTGGGGTTAGCCAATCATGGAGTGAACTCATATGTCGAAGCAGGGCTCAAGCTTTCGAAGACTTTATTCGTCGATAGCCTCAACGGCGCCACGTTTACCCGAGTGGTTGCCGAGTGTGTCAGCTCGGTGAAAGTTGTATTGGCTGAGTTTCCAAAGGGTAGACGAATTTCTATGACCGAGGCGTCACGTATTAACCGGCACTTAAAACAGAACTCATCATTATTGCTGTTAATTGGTAACTCTAACATTTGGCCAGAAGCAGCTGACTATAAAGCAGTTGCAACTAGCACTGGTTTCAAAGGTATTGGTGAGGGCTTTGGCCGGATCAAAGAACAGATTGTCGATATAGAGCTTTGCGTTAGACGTAACCCGAGTCTAAATATGCAGCTGAGTTCACAAATCTCCTAAGTGGACGAAGACTCTAGACATTGCGAGACACTAAACAGCGCATCTAAACATATTGGCCCACCGAGAACAGCAGCTATTGTTTGCGAGCCTTGGCCTATCATGGCATTGGGGTTGCCAGTCGATGAACTGGTCGTTGTTATTGACGCAGGTGCCGTGGTTAGTCAAAGCAAGGCCATCGCTGGAGTCTCTGGTCGTAGCGTTATTGGAATGACTCAGCGTGAGGTTGAGTCTCGAATTCCAAGAGTTGCGATACATGAAAGAAATGCGTCTGAAGAGTTAAAAGTATTTGACTCAGTTATTGCGTGCTTAGATGAAATAACCCCGTGGGTCACTATGAGCTCGCCGGGGGTTGCATATTTCGAGAGCGATTCGCCAGTTAAGTTCTATGGTTCGGAAGCTGCACTATGTGAAAAGACAGCTGGTCTAGTATCGCAAGCTTTAAAAGAGTTGAACCCAAACTATAAAGAGTGTTTCGGGCTGGGTGTTTCGCAAGGCTATTTTGCTAGTTGGCTTGCTGCACAGACTCAACAAGAGTCACAGTTCAATATTATTGCCGAGAGCGAAACCAGAGAGTTCATATCCGACTGGCCAATTGGGTATCTGGCTTTAGGCGAAAACGCAGATTTGATTTCTAAGTTAGTAAAGCTTGGCATAGAAACGATTGGTGATTGGGTCAAGCTTCCGGCTAGTTCGGTAAGTGGGCGCTTTGGTCTTGTCGGTGTCAGGGCTCATCAGCTGGCGTGTGGATTTCAAGATTATGTCAACCAGATAGATGTGTCAGACAAAGATTATTCATATGAGTGGGTCTTTCAGGTACCTACGTCTGATTCGCAGCAGTGTGGTCATGCAGCGGCAGCTTTGGCTGAAGAGTTAATTTCAGATCTTAAAGCTTCGGGTACTAGTTGCGTAAGGCTGTCAGTAATAGCCGAGACTGAATCGGCAGAAACATTTCAGCGTTATTGGCGTTATGGGGGGTTGAAGATAACGCCACAAGATGTGGCGAAACGAGTTGGATGGCAGATAGATAGTTGGATTAGCTCAAGCAGTGGACCACGTTCTCCTGTTGTTCGCTTGCAGATCCAAGCTGACCAGCTAATGCCTGCAACTGGCAAGCAATTGAGTTTGTTCGATAACCAATCCCAAACGCAGGTAAATGCAGTTAGAAGACTCGTTACAAGGCTGAGTGCATTGGTCGGCGAAAATAATGTGGCTGTTGCTAGTATTAAGGGAGGGTTTGCGTTGAAAGACAGAGCCGAGTTTGTTCCGGCAGTAAATGTTGATTTCGAGCTAGAAGACCTTGGGATTGAGCCAGACCCAGATTTAGATGCGCCATGGCCTGGGTCTATGCCAAAGCCGTCGCCAACAAAAGTGTTTACCGAGCTCAAGCAAGTAAAACTGGTCGATGGAAACAGCCAGCTTGTTGGCGTATCTGCTAGGGGAGAGCTAACGGCCAAACCAAAACATATGTTGGGCTTTAGTAGTTCAACTAGTTTCGAGGTAGAAAGCTGGGCCGGGCCGTGGTTAGAGTCGAGGCAATGGTGGAAACAAGACTTTGTTCGCTCAGCGAGGATGCAAGTAGTTGTTTGTGATCGAAGCTCAGACCGCCGAGGTTATTTGTTGGTTCTGCAGCAAGGCAATTGGTTTATAGAAGCTTCCTACAGCTAGAAAAGAATTCATGTCATAGGTCGCCTTTAAGGTAAATAGTCTAATGGGATGGCATTATCCAGAAGTTTCATGGACTGAACTCGAGCGCCTGCTGTCGCAAGGTGCTCTTAGCGCTGAGGATATTTCAAAGCTAGAAGACTCTCTAAAATCTGAGGGCATAGATCTAGGCCAATTTCAGAACCTTGTGCATGAAGAGGTATCTAGCACCAGAGAACTTCGCACCAAATATGCAGAACTGCATTGTCATTCTCACTTTAGCTTTCTCGATGGAGCGTCTAGTCCACAGGCCTTGGTCGAAGAAGCAGTGATTCAAGGCCTCGATGCGCTGGCAATTACTGATCACAACGGATTTTATGGTGTTGTCAAGTTCGCCGAAGCAGCCAAAGCTTATGGGCTGCCAACAATTTATGGGGCTGAGTTAACGCTTGGGTTAACCGAAGAACAAATCGCACGCAAAGACCCAAGTGGCCAACACCTTCTGGTCTTGGCAAGAAATCCAGACGGCTACGCAGCGCTGTCTCGAATTATTACCGAATCGCAGATGCGTGGCACTAAAGGCTCACCTCGCTTAAATGTCGAACAAATCGCAGGGTCGCTTATAGATGACGATAAGAACAACCTAGTTTTCTTAACAGGCTGTCGCAAAGGCATCGTGCCAGCAGCATTGAATGAGGGCGTAGATAAAGCAGAACAAAAGCTTGCGCACTTAATCGAGTTGTTTGGCAAAGACAATGTTGTTGTCGAACTATGGGATCACAACAACCCACAAGACTGCGAACGCAACGACGAACTCTACGAACTAGCCCAAACCTATGACTTAACCCATGTCGCAACCAATAACGTTCACTACGCCAACTATTCATATGCCCAACTAGCTAGTTCAATCTCAGCCATTCGGTCCAGATCATCGCTTGAATCGGCACTGCCTTGGATGGCAGCTGCACCTGCTTCATTTATTCGTAGCGGCAACGAGCAAGCCCGTCGTTTCGTCAGATACCCGGGAGCAGTTCAAAATGCTTACGATCTTGGAATGTCATGTGCGTTCGATCTATCTCTCATCGCGCCTAAGTTGCCGCCTTTCAAACCAGGCAAACATTATGAGCAAGAAGTATTAGTCGAATCAGAAATAGAGTTCTTGAGAAATCTGGCAGAACAAGGTGCCACACGAATGTATGGCAAACGCAGCGACCCAGACGCAGTCAAAGCTTGGCAACAAATTGATTATGAGCTCAACATAATTGAGGAGCTAGGTTTCGCTGGCTACTTCTTAATCGTTTGGGACATTGTTGAATTCTGCAATTCCAACGACATCTATTGTCAGGGGAGAGGCTCGGCTGCAAACTCAGCGGTTTGCTATGTGCTAGGTGTTACTAGAGCAGATGCTGTAGGCCTGGGTTTATTGTTTGAGCGGTTCTTGTCGGCTGCACGTGAAGGGCCGCCAGATATTGATATTGACATAGAATCAGGTCGTAGAGAAGAAGCCATTCAATACGTCTACAACAAGTATGGTCGAACTCACGCAGCCCAAGTAGCTAACGTGATTTCGTATCAAGCACGCTCAGCTGTGCGAGATGCTTCAAAAGCTTTGGGATACTCCGTTGGACAACAAGACGCCTTCAGTAAAGCTGTGTCGCACTTCCGGTCAGAGGAACAACCAGGTAGCAAAGCTGACCAAACCTATAGCGCTCAACATAAACAGCAAGTTCAGAATCAGATGAGCATTCCAGTCGATGTAGCGAACTTGGCAGGACAGTTCCAGCAGCTGCCCCGTCACCTTGGTATCCACACAGGTGGCATGGTTATATGCGATCGCCCAATAATCGAAGTCTGCCCAGTAGAACGTGCCCGCATGAACAAACGCACTGTTCTGCAATGGGACAAAGACGACTGCGCCGCCGCTGGTTTAGTCAAATTCGACTTATTAGGTCTTGGCATGCTTTCAGCCGTTCACGAGACAGTAGACCAAATCGAACTGATGTTAGATGAAGTTGTAGACCTAGCTTTAATCGACCAAGAAGACGCCGTGTATGACATGTTGTGTCGGGCAGACACGATCGGCATTTTTCAGGTCGAGTCACGAGCTCAAATGTCAACGCTGCCCAGGTTAAAACCACGCACGTTCTACGATCTAGTTGTAGAGATAGCACTTATTCGCCCAGGTCCAATACAAGGAGGATCAGTTCACCCATACATTCGTCGACGCAACGGCGAAGAAGAAGTCACATATTTGCACCCGCTTATGAAGCCGGCTTTAGAAAAGACATTAGGGGTTCCGCTGTTTCAAGAACAAATGATGCAGCTCGCAATTGATGTTGCCAGCTTTAGTGCCCAAGACGCAGATCAGCTTCGTCAAGCTATGGCAGCAAAACGTTCCCAAGAACGTATGAACACTTTGAAGAGTCGTTTCTATGCAGGCATGGAAGCAAACGGTATTGCAGATGAGATAAAGCACGAAATTTGGGCCAAACTTGCAGCCTTTGCTAACTTCGGTTTCCCAGAAAGTCACTCAATTAGTTTCGCCTACCTGGTCTACTCTTCGTCTTGGCTAAAGCTTCACTATCCGGCAGCTTTCTGCGTTGGCTTGCTGAACTCACAACCAATGGGTTTCTACTCGCCGCACTCACTAATTCAAGACGCCCGTCGCCACGGCGTGGTTTCATTCGGACCATGTATCAACAAGTCATTGCCCAAAGCTGGCCTAGAACAAACGAATGAGTGGACCCCAATGACGCCACCTGTTGGAGTTGACGCTAAAAGTGACGTCATTGGTCAGTTCAACAAGGCAAGAAGAGACAAGGGCTTGGGTGTTCGACTTGGCCTAACCTCGATCAACCAAGTTAGCGAAGAGCTAGCAGACACAATTGTGGCCAATAGCCCATACGAAAGTATTGAAGACTTTATAAGAAAGACAAAGCTCAATTCAAAAATGAACATAGGAGTTTTAGAGAACCTGGCTCAGGCTGGAGCGTTTGACAGCATCGAAGAAAATAGGAGAGATGCTCTTTGGAAAGTCGGCGCACTGCAGCACGTTTCAGATCAAACTTTAGAAGGCATAGTTACCGGGCTAGATGTTCCAGAACTCTCAAACCAAACGGGCGAAGACATTGCATATGCAGACTTAACCACGACAGGGATTGCAATAAACGGACACCCCACAGTTTTCATAAGAGATGAACTGACTAAGAGTGGGGTAGTAGAAGTTGCAGACTTAACCACGCTCGATTCCGAGAAAGTCAAAGTAGCCGGCATTGTTACTCATAAGCAAAGGCCACCTACAGCTCATGGTGTTACTTTCATGACTTTAGAAGACGAAACTGGTCTAGCAAATATCGTTGTTTCGCCTGGCTGCTGGAAACGATACAACGATGTGTTAGTTGATAACCCTGGGTTAATTATCAAGGGGAGAATCGAGCGCAAAGAGTCTGTAATTAACCTAATTGCAGAGAAATTCGAAGGCCTTAATCTTAAAACGGTGCCAGCAAGCAGAGATTACAGATAATTGTCGCTTAATCAAAGGTTACAGAATGCTAACAGTGTCTAAAAAAGCCTGTTCTCAGTGCCGTATATAGGACTATAATGAGAACACAGCAAACACTGGCACGAGGGGTTGACTAGTAGGTATTGCATCTATAGTAAGGTGGCTTCGTGGGTCGGTTTCTTAGAATAATCAAACGTTTGGCGAGCATCGGTTTGGTAATGCTTGGCTTTTCTCTGCTAGTTACCAGCGCAGGTATCGCTGCACTTCCCGGTGTCACTGGGTTAGGCAGTGCCATCGAAGCAAGCCACGCCCCAATCGAGTTTCAGTCACTAGATGCACGTTCCGCAGTGTTCGCCGCAGATGGGTCTCTCATTGCGTTCTTGAGTGAAGAACAAAATCGTGAGCCAGTTGCACTCGAGACAATACCTCAAGATGTCATCAACGCAATCCTGGCATCTGAGGACGAAAACTTCTACAACCACAACGGCATCAGCCCAACCGGTATTGTTCGTGCAGCGTTCAACAACCTCCAGAGCACCGGTGGATCTTTGCAAGGTGGTTCAACAATTACGCAGCAGTTAGTTAAGAATGCTGTTCTCGGTGATTTCTCACAAAGCTTTGAGCGAAAGCTGGAAGAAGCGTACTTGGCGGTTCAGATTGAGCAGGAACTATCTAAAGACGAAATTCTTGAGCGCTACCTAAATACTGTATTTTTTGGCTCTGGTGCTTATGGTGTTGAAGTGGCAGCAGAAACTTACTGGGGTTACGACGGGGCCAGGGAGCTAACCCAATGTGACGCAGCGCTGCTGGCAAGTATTATCCCGAACCCAGTCGGCTTTGACCCAACTCGATTTCCAGAGACATCTGAACAGCGCCGTAACGTAGTTATCAACCGTTTGGTTACAGCTGGGGTAATGGATGAGGATCAAGCACAAAGCTGTCGTGAAGAGCCTTTGCCACTACAACGCCAAGCTGCTTTCGAAACAAGAAACTACTTCACCGAAGAAGTTCAGCGTCTTTTAATTAACGATGACGCTAACCAGTTCAACCTTGGTGAAGAACAACAAGAACGCTTCGATGCAATCTTTAGAAATGGTCTACAAATCTTCACCACCCTTAACCCTGACTATCAAGAAGCAGCAGAAGCAGCGCAAGAAAACTTCGTTCCTAGAAACCCAGAGCGATTTACAACAGCTATTTCTTCTATCGATACTCATACAGGGGCAGTTAGAGCAATTGTTGGTGGTCCCGGCTTCCAGATAGATAACTTCAATATCGCAACGCAAGGAGCACAGCAGCCTGGCTCAACTATGAAGACCCTAGTCTTGGCAGCGTTGTTCGAGGACGGCTATGTGCCTAGCGACTCGGTCCGTGCCGATAGTCCGTGTACTTTTCAACAGCCGGCAGGGTTGCCGCCATACACAGTAAGTAGCGCTGGCGGTAGTTTCCGTGAGACTATCGCATCGGTTACAAGGTCGTCGTTCAACTGTCCGTTTGTGAGGCTTGGTCAAGTTGTTGGTAACGACAGAGTGGTTGATGTTTCACAACGGCTTGGTATCTCAACTCTGGATGAGGCAGATGGAAACCTAATCTCTCTTCCTCTTGGAGTTAAAGAGCTAATCCCACTCGAAGTTGCCGGAGCTTATGCAGCATTCGGTAACGATGGTCAATACAACGAGCCATACTTCATCGAACGAATCGAAGATAGCGTGGGCAACGTGTTGTATGAGCATACGCCCAACCCAACGAGGGCTGTCTCAGTAAACACTGCAAGACATATAACAGAAGTTCTACGAACTAATGTGACTCGAGAGCTTGGTAATGGTACTGGGCGTCGTGCTCAGGTTGTTCTTCAAGATGGGACCCAACATATAGTTGCCGGTAAAACTGGAACCACTAATGACAACGTTAGTGCTTGGTTTGCGGGCTACACCGACTATCTAACAACAACAGTCTGGGTAGGGCACCCGGATGGAAACATCACTATCGACCGAGACTTCTTGAATCGCGATGCGTACAACGTCGAAGAGTACTGCTGTCTAAACGATGCTCAGGGTGGTACTGCTGCGGCTCCAATATTTGACTTCTATAACGAGATCGTTCACGAAGGCTTAGAGCCAGTACCGTTTGCTTTGCCGACTAACACAGAATCAAGAGCCAGTCGGTTCCTTGAAACCGAAGAAGAACAGTTGCCAATCTGTACCGGGGCAATCCCGAATGGGTTAGCTGAGCTTATTGGCCAAGCTGTTGATCTAGATGGTGATGGACTACGTGACTGTTTGATTCCACAGAATGTTCCAGGTGGTCAAGGTGGAGCTCCAGTTCTTGTACCTGGAACTGAGCCTGACGCAGAGGCCGTTGACCCAGCCGCTGACGGAGAGCTCGAACCAGCGGCCCCAGCTACAGTATTGATACCTCCAGGGGCTCCCTAACTGATAAGGGTTTGGCTAATTAGATAGGCGCCGCTAGGTTCGAGTGTGTTGTGTTTATCTGGTTTCTCGTAACAGCGCCAATAATTGTCGCCATGGTCTTCAAGACTCATCGACTTGATTACCGCCTCATCGCTCTTGGTTGTCTGGTTCCGAGCGTGTCGTGGGTTATCCCGCAGCTAGGGTTCGTCAACACTTTGTTGTTTCACACTGTGGCCTTGGGAATAGTAATGGGCGCAACTACTAATGCTCGTCTTGTGCGCCGTAAATGGATAGGGCTTCCAATAGGAGGCTTGTTGAGAATGATTGTTGACGCGTCTTGGCTAGAAATAGACAGGCTCTGGTGGCCTATCAGCTCTACTTCGATCACAGACTTAGCAGGCTCAACATATCCGATAATCCCACTAGGTTTGTTCTTGGAATTCATCGGTGCAGCTCTGGCAATTTGGGGCTGGCAACGGTTCGGGTTCAACGAGCAACCCGGCCGTGATGGATTTCTAACCTCGGGCAACCTACCTAAGGTGTAGACACTGGCCTAAGGTCGAAATAGTAGGTGAGCTACCGTGTAGGCGGGGTTCTGTTCACACTAAGGCGTGTGCGGTAACCATCCATCTATGCGACCCACCAGAGGATTTGGGATTAAACCCAGGCGGACTGCCATACCTCTTCTTGGTCTTGCTCCGGGTGGGGTTTACCTAGCCAACCAAATTACTTTGATTGCTGGTGCGCTCTTACCGCACCGTTTCACCCTTACCAGGAAGTTCAAAGAACACCCCGGCGGTTTGTTTTCTGTGGCACTTTCCTGCAAGTCACCTCGACTGGCCGTTAGCCAGCACCCTGTCCTATGGAGCCCCGACCTTCCTCAGAGCACACAAGTGCACTCCGCGGTTACCCAGGTAACTCACCTTACTATTTCAGTTACTAGGCTAACATCGCTTAATGGTGAATGAAATTCCCCCTGTATTCTCTCCAACTTTGGCCAATCAAATAGCTAGTGGAACCCAGCTTGATGTAGTCCAAGCCAAAACCCTTATGGCAGAAATGTTGTCAGGGGAGCTCGGAGATGAGGCAGTATCAGAGCTTCTGGTCGCAATGAATAACAGAGGTTATGTTGCTAGTGAGTTAGTCGGATTTTCAGAAGAGATGCTCGCCCAGTCAATCCAGGTAGAAGGTGGCAGTGGGGTAGTTGACATTGTCGGTACAGGGGGCTCAGCTCACGCAAAGAAAGCAAGCATCAACGTTTCAACTATGGCAAGTTTCGTTGCGGCTGCTTCGGGGGTCAAAATAGCAAAGCATGGAAATAGAAAAGCGTCGTCAACCTCTGGTTCATTTGATTTTCTAGAAGCATTAGGCGTTAGCTTCAGCGAATCAGCAAGCGAAATAGAAATGCGACTAAATGCTAAAGGCTTAGCGTTTGTCTTCGCTAGAAAGTTTCACCCTAGGCTTGCCGCTGTAACAGGAGCCAGAAATGCACTCGGCGTACCAACTGTGTTTAACCTTCTAGGTCCTTTGTGTAATCCGGTTAGACCAACCGGCATAGTGCTTGGTGCTAATAGCGCTCAGACAGCAAAGCTGATAGCAGAGGTGCTGGCTCAGAAACAGGTTGCTCACGGGCTGGTTCTTTACGGACACGATGGAATTGATGAGTTCTCGCTAGCTGCCCCGACCACAGTTTTCGAAGTAGATTCACACGGAATAAAGGAGATGACCCTTGAACCAGCCGATGTTGGGTTGGAGGTCGTTGAACAGCCTCTTGGGGGTGGCCCAGAAGAAAATCTGAGAATTTTTGCCGACCTTAGAGCTGGCGAGTTTACCCCAGCGACTCTACTTATTGCAGCGAATTCAGGCTTGGCAAGCTATGTTTCGGGGTTAGCGGACTCGATGAAGCATGGTGTTGAAATGAGCTTGGAAGTGGTCGGTTCAGGGCGACTTGATAACTACGTCAATAGTTTTCTAAACTAGGCCTACCGGCCTATTCGGATAGTTATAGGCAAATTTGGCGGAGAAATATTGAATCGAGTCCATTTTTTTGCCGACGTTGCAAAGGTATGGATACTTGGCGAGGAGAATTCTAGATGGCAACTTATGACGAACACGTCAGGTCTGCCTGTGAGTTGGCGGTAAATGTTTCGATCGCAGCGGTGCGTGCCGGTAACTCAAAGATTATTCCTGTTCGAATGCTCAAGTACACCAAGCAAGACGAACTCACTGAGGCCGCATGCGAAGCAGCCGCAGAATCAATCGAAGAGAATGCCGAGTTCCGTAGTGCAGTCGCAAGTTATGCCACCCCAGCCAATGTGGGTGAGGCTGGGTTTGAGTGGTTGCAACGCGATGATGGTTGGAAAGAAACATTTGAGGAATTAACTGGCCATGACATCGAAGAACTGCCGGCCCAGTTATCCGGTGACGAGTATGGCGACACTCTCGGCCTTGACGCCGAACTTCCTTCTGCATTCGGTGAACACACTGATTCTGGTCAAGACCGACTAATTGGTGATGAACTCTCTCATTTGCGTGGTCTTGTAGATAGTTTGGCTGATGAAAGCCCTGCCGCTGAAGTCGAGCCACTTAAAGAAGCTGACGATCAAGCCGAAGTGAAAGATGGGTTCTCGTCGAGCTTTAGTTCCCTGGTATCTACAGAGATGGTTAACGAGTCTAAGCAGCTGTCTGATGCACTAAACCGTCAGGTCAAGCTCGAAAAAGAACTCACCGAGATGCGTGCGGTTCGGTCCGAACTTGAAACAAAGCTCTCCGAGTCCGAGCGTTCACTTCGTGAATACGAAGACGAACTTGCTGTAGCCACAGCCGGTCATGAAGAGGCCAAGGGTCGTCTTGAGGAGATAACCATGGAGAGCGAGGGTCTTCGTGTTGCAAGAACAGGCCTTCGTGAGCAAATCGAAGCAATGCGAATCGAGCGTGACGAAGCGGTTCGACAGATAGATGAAGCCAACCAGCTCACTGGTGGAGTTGGTGTCGATGTCTTAAAGCAGGACTTCGACGATTTGGGCAATTTGGCAACTGACCTTGAGAAAGAGGTCGCCAAGCTTAAGGCAGTAGAAGCCAAACTTAAGACTGAGATCCAGGGATATGTTACTGACATCGAGAGCCTGAAAGATGAGACTTCTGAACAGACTCTAGAAATTACAGAGTTGCAGGGATCGCTTGAAGAGTCGCAGTCAGCGCTTGCAGATTTGCGCATTGAGGCAGAGAAGTCTTCTGCTGATGCAGCTGAGTACAAGCAAGCTTCAGTCGAGCTAGCTGAACAAGTTTCTGACTTGCAAACGAATCTTTCTGCGGCGCTAACCGACCTGAGTACAGCTCGTGAAGGTGGCGATGCAGATAGAGCCTCTTTAAGGCATATGAGAGCAGAGCGAGATGCGCTATTGGCTCGAGTTTCAGAGGTAGAACAAGTTGACCAGTCAACGTCAGTACGTCTCACCGAAATTGAGGCAGAGCGAGACGGTCTCATTGCAAAGACCGAAGAGCTCGTGAGCGAAAAGGGCAAACTTAAAGGCGAGAATGCAGCAGCACTCCGAGAAAAGGATCAGATGGCTGATCGACTCGAAATGCTTCAACAAAGAATCGAACCACTTGAAGCAGCCATGATTGCCGAAAAGCGTAAAGTCGAAGAACTACAAGCAGTTCTTGAAGTAGGCGGCTTCGAGAATGGTTCGTCAACAGGTAACGAAGCCGCAGCAGATGTTGAAGTCGAAGAAGTTGTCGAAGATATAGCCGAAGTAGAAGACATAGGAGCAGACGTTGGTTCTATTGAGTCGATCGTCGATGTCGAGCCAGAGCCAGCTCAGACAGAAGAGACAGAAGCGAATCCTGCAATGGATCGAATTAGTGATGACTTAGCTGCTGCCGAAGGTTCGCAGCGTAGGCACCCGACTGGTAGGAGCCTTAAGTCAATACTCGGACACACCGAAACTAAAGCTGCGCCGGTTGAAGTCGAATCAACCTTCGACCCAATGGATTCAAATCCTCCGTCGGTTGCATCCGCTGGTGGCGTCTGGGACGAAGACTGGCCACCGGAGGATCATGAGGATTCAGAATCGGTCGAAGAAGCAGATTTCAGTTTTGTAGATGAATCTATTAACGACGACGATATTGACATCGATGAAGTTGGCGAGCTGCTGTCACGAACAGTGACTGACTTTGAGCCAATCGAAGTAGATGACGCAGTTGATGCTCCGCCAAGTGTGTTTGATGCAACAACTAAAGCGTGGGTTGAGCCTGGAACAAAAAGTGCAGTAGATGCGCTAGGCGAGTTGGTTGCTCAGCCTGGCTCTGTGTTAGTAGTAGATGGCGACGAAGTCTGTTCACTTGGTTGGGCCCGATATGAGAAACCTTCGCAGCGAGTGTCTTTGGTTACGTTCTTGGACCGTATTTGCTATGAGTACAACTGTGCTATCTCAGTTGTGTTCGCAGTTAATCCTGAAGATGCTTACTTGCTGCCAGGTAGCGAGGCTGTGAACATCATCGCTACTGAGGTTGGAACCCCAGCAGATCAGGCCTTGGGTGAAGAGATCGAAAGAGTGGCCAGCGATGCATTTGTGGGCCTAGTAACCGACAATGCCGGAGTGGCGAGCGTTACTTATAGAGATTTCCAGCAGTTTGCTAACGAGGATCTCCTGGACTTCATCTCAGCTATAGCAGCCTAGGTTTTGCCAAGAGCTAAGGTTCCCCCTAACTAGGCCTACGCCAACTAAAGTAGCCCCCTAGTCACTTTGGGAGGCTTTGTGGATTTAACTGGTGTCTTGGCTGACCTTGGTTGCGAAATTAATTTAGGAGTCGTTGACGGGCTTGGCCTGCGTAGTCCCATTGACGGCTCGTCGCTTGGCTCGCTAGGCACTCTCGCTGTTAGCGAAGCCCCCAACGTGGTTGCCGCAGCTAAGGGAGCCTCCAAAGTTTGGCGCAGTGTCCCTGCTCCAGTTAGAGGAGAACTCATCCGTCAGTTTGGACTTGCTCTCAGGGAGAACAAGGAAGCCCTAGGTACTCTCGTCTCAATCGAAACGGGCAAGATTCTTTCAGAAGGCATGGGCGAAGTGCAAGAGATGATCGATATTTGTGACTTTGCTGTTGGTCAGTCACGACAGCTTTACGGTCTGACCATAGCTTCGGAGCGGCCAGGTCACCATATGCGTGAAGCTTGGCACCCTCTTGGGGTGACACTAGTCATTAGCGCTTTTAATTTCCCTGTGGCAGTCTGGAGCTGGAACACAGCTTTGAGTTTGGTCTGCGGTAATTCAGTGATTTGGAAACCGTCCGAGAAGGCCCCGTTGTCAGCTATTGCAGCTCATAAACTATTGGTCGACTTGATAGACAAGTTCGAAGCAGCTCCAAAAGGGTTGAGCCAGCTTGTAATTGGTGGCGTAGACGTAGGGGAGGCGCTCGTTGCGAACCCTGACGTTGATTTAGTTTCTGCCACTGGCTCGACGCGTATGGGTCGTGAAGTAGCGAAGGTAGTTTCAGACCGGTTTGGTAAAG
Source organism: uncultured Acidimicrobiaceae bacterium (assembly GCA_964648795.1). Classification (GTDB taxonomy): domain Bacteria; phylum Actinomycetota; class Acidimicrobiia; order Acidimicrobiales; family SZUA-35; genus JAHDDW01. The sequence goes on along the minus strand of CAZYMB010000003.1, from coordinate 109,557 downwards.
TTCTGCTTGAGCTAGGTGGTAACAATGCTGCAATCATTGCCCCCTCAGCTGACCTAGAGCTAGCGGTCAGAGCCATAGTCTTTGCGGCGGCAGGCACAGCGGGGCAACGCTGTACATCTTTGCGTCGACTAATTGTTCACGAATCAATTATCGATGAGGTAACTCAGCAGCTTCAAGCGGCATATGCACAGCTTCGAGTTGGCTCTCCGCTTGACGAACGAACCCTGGTTGGGCCTCTAATAGACTCTGACTCGGTTGAAGCAATGCAAGCGGCCATTGCTGAGGCGAAGTCCGCTGGAGCAAAGGTCTATGGTGGTCAGTCACTAGAGGTAACTGGTTTTGAGTCGGGCTGCTATGTGCAGCCGGCCATTATTCAGTCCGAAACACAGCTAGACATCGCCTGCACTGAAACTTTCGCTCCCATAACCTACGTTGTGCCTTATTCTGATCTCACTGAAGCCATTGAGTTAAACAACACGGTCCCGCAAGGTCTATCTTCTTCCATCTTTACCACTGATGTTCGTGAAGCTGAACTGTTCACATCTGCAGTCGGATCTGATTGTGGCATCGCAAATGTAAACATTGGCCCTTCAGGTGCTGAGATTGGTGGCGCTTTTGGTGGTGAGAAAGAGACAGGCGGCGGTCGAGAGTCCGGCTCTGACTCGTGGCGTGCCTATATGCGGCGCCAAACAATCACAGTCAACTATTCCTCGGAGCTGCCACTTGCTCAAGGCGTTAACTTCGACTTAGAAAGTCCTACCAATGATTAGTAAAGTAGCCGTACTTGGATTGGGGAAAGTAGGTCATCTTGTCGCTGAGCTGCTAGCAGATAGTGGCTTTGAAGTAGTCGGGGTTGACTCAAAGCCTTATATAGGAACAGCGATTAGTAGAACTGAAGTCGTGGATGTCCGAGAAGCAGATCCTTTGACGGAGCTGTTAAACACAGTTGATGCAGTAGTTACCTGTTTGCCATATCAGCTGAACATTATGGTCGCAGAAGTTGCGACACGAACCAAGACTCACTATTTCGATTTAACAGAAGACGTCCCGACTACACAGCGCATCAGAGAACTGGCTGAAACCTCGGAAACAGTTATGGCTCCGCAATGTGGATTAGCGCCTGGGTTTATTGGGATAGTTGGCGCCGACTTGGCGGCTAGGTTCGACACCTGTCGATCACTCTGGATGAGAGTAGGAGCATTGCCGCAGCACCCGACTGGTCTCTTAGGTTATGCATTTAACTGGTCACCTGAAGGAGTGGTAAACGAGTATCTCAATGATTGCGAAATTATTGAGGACGGTATCCACAAATGGGTTTCTTCAATGCAGCGCAAAGAGACAATTTTCATTAATGGTAATGAGTTAGAAGCCTTTACCACTTCTGGTGGCCTCGGCACGATCTGTGAGACTTATCTCGGGCGTATTGACAATATTGACTACAAGACAATACGATATCCCGGCCATGTTGAGCTTATGAACTTCTTCTTTAACGAGCTGTTGCTTCGCAAGGAGCGCAAGCTTGCAGGCGAGATTCTTACGAACGCTAAACCGCCGGTAGACGAAGATGTAGTATTAGTGCACGTTTCTGCTGAAGGTGAGAAGCAAAAGAAACTTTTTAGAGATGAATTCGTAAGGTCCTATCTTCCCAAAGAGATCTTAGGTCAGGAGAGAACCGCTATTGCTTGGACCACAGCGACGTCGGTATCTGCAATTGTTGAAATGGTCGCATCTGGCAAACTGGCTAGCAGGGGTTTTGTAAAGCAAGAAGAAATACAGTTCTCCTCGTTCCTGGAAACCAAAAACGGTGCCCGCTATCTAACGGAATTTTAATATGGTTGCTTTCTGCTCAGTTGACAGCCTCCGTCGCTATCTACATACCGTTGATCTTGGGCAACTTTTGGTGGAGCTCACAGATGAGATGGAAGCTGCGTTTCGTCGCTGGAATGAGTTTCAGTTAATTCCACGGGTAGCCAGCCACTCCACATATGGCGTGATCGAGCTTATGCCGACTCAGGACTACGAGCGCTATGCATTCAAATACGTTAACGGGCACCCAATTAACACCAAGGTTGGCAGACAAACTGTAGTTGCATTTGGAATGGTTGCAGATGTCGAGACCGGCTATCCAATCTTTATGTCTGAAATGACTGTGCTGACCGCCCTTCGAACTGCTGCCACTGCAGGTTTGGCAACAAGACTGCTAGCTAGCCCCGAACAACTCCAACGACCCAGTGCCCTAATAGGGGCAGGCGCTCAAGCCGAGTTTCAAGCCATCGCGCAACATGCCTTGTTCGGCGCAATGAAATTTAATGTCCACGACACTGACCCGGATGCTGTAAAGAAGCTACAACGGAACCTGACAGGCATGGGACTTGAGGTTGAAGCATTTGAATCTAGTTCGGCCGCTGTTGCGGGTAGTGGAGTAATTACAACTTGCACCGCCGACAAGCGCAATGCCATTGTGCTCCATGACGATGATGTGGCAACCACACACCACATAAACGCCTTGGGTGGCGATTGTCCCGGAAAGACCGAGCTCGACCCAGTCCTGGTCAACAGATCAGACATTTATGTTGAGTTAGAACCTCAGACTCGGATCGAGGGAGAAATCCAGCAACTGCCAGACGCTAATGTGACGGAGCTTTGGACCCTCATAGGTGGTGATGCTGCGCCTAATAAGGGCGACGTGACCTTGTTTGACTCAGTTGGATTCGCAATCGAAGACTTTGTTGTGCTGAACTTTATGTTCGAGCGGTTGTCTAGCACGAGCTTTCTTACTGAGATTGATCTTCTAGCCGAGCCATCAGACCCGAAAGATCTATACGGTTTCATGTTCGGGGGCGCCAATGCCTAAGCAAATCAGAGTGATCAGTGCTGGGCTCGACCTTGGAGGCAAACGACGGGGCACAAGCTCTGGGCCGACCGGTATGAGAATTGCGGGAATGAGCGACAGTCTTACCGAGCTTGGCCACATTGTAAGCAGCGGTGGTGTTGTAGATTGCAAAGACTTTAGTGTTTCCGAAGTCGGCGACCCACAGGCAAAGCACTTAGATGATATTGCGCAAAGCTGCGCAGAACTTCGAGACACAGTAGCGGGAGCCCTAGAGCAACAAAGTGTGCCTCTTGTCCTAGGGGGCGATCACTCGATAGCTTGTGGAACTGTCGCTGGAGTCTCAAAGTATGCTGCGTCGGTTGGAGAATTATTTGGACTGTTATGGTTTGACGCCCACGGCGACATGAACACCCCAAAGACTTCGCCAACTGGAAACGTCCACGGCATGCCGCTAGCTGCCATTTTGGGTAAAGGCCCAGACAAACTCGCCCAGCTTGGGGCCAGCGTCCCTATGGTTGATGCAACCAAGACTGTACTGTTTGGTATTCGAGACTTGGATGATCTCGAGAGGGATACGATTAAGTCCGTTGGCTGTCGAGCAATTACGATGCGCGAAATTGATGTTCGGGGAATGAGCGCCTGTATCGACGAAGCACTAGATCTTGTGACTCAGTCGACCATTGGCTTCCACTTATCATTCGACTTAGATGGGTGTGATCCAACGATTGCGCCAGGTGTAGGTACACCCGTGCCTGGGGGAACTAACCTTCGAGAATCACACTATTTTATGGAAGAAGTCGCAGCTTCTGACAAGATGCTGTCTTTAGAATTCACCGAGGTTAATCCGATCCTAGATGTGGGAAATCAGACAGCAGAACTTGCGGTTGCTTTGGCCGGATCGGCCTTTGGTAGGCGTATCTTGGATTAGTGGATTCCGAGTTAGCGACCCAAATTGAGCAGTTGGCAACTAGTCAAGGGGCGCATTCGGTTGGTTTTGTGTCAGCCCAAATATTTGAACGTGCTCGCAAGACCCTTACTGAACGACGTGAGCAGGGCTTAGCATCGAGTATGCAATTCACCTATCGCAACCCAGAACGTTCGACTGACCCGTTTCAACTTCTGCCGAGCGCTAAGAGCATCGTGGCTTTGACATTCCCGTACGCATCGTATGGATCTGGCGATTCTGACGGAACGAAGAATTATGAAGATTATCCAGGCGTCGGTGAAGGCGTAGTCGGTCGCTTCGCCAGACACGATTATTACAGTGACCTACGAGGAGTCCTAGATTCGATTCGAAATCTGTTGAAAGAGAATGGATTCAAAGCAGTGACCTCCGCAGATAGTAACGCTCTCGTCGATAGAGAAGTTGCGTGGGCTGCAGGCCTTGGTTGGTACGGCAAAAATTCTCAACTGTTAACCCCAGAAAGGGGGAGTTGGGTCGTCCTTGGTGAAGTAGTCACAAATGCGGATCTAGTCGATGTGGACCCTGAACCCCTAGGAACCGATTGCGGAAGTTGTACTCGCTGTATTGACCTTTGTCCAACAGAGGCAATTGTCGCCGACGGAGTGATTGACGCTAACCGTTGTCTTGCGTGGCTCGTTCAAGCGCCAGACGCAATACCCATAGAATTTAGAACCGCTGTTGGCACTCGCATATATGGCTGCGACGAGTGTGCTGAAGTGTGTCCTCCAAGCGAGACAGGCTTGAAACAGGCTAATCCGGTGTCAGTAGAGCCATATCGTGACACAGTTGACCTTTTCTGGATGCTGGCAGCAACCGACGCTGAATTACTTGAAGAATGCAACGCCTGGTATATTCCGAAACGCGACCCCAACTTCTTGAGACGTACAGCGTTGGTGTGTCTTGGCAACTCCGCTGTTGAGAACGACATTAGGACACGTTCGACGCTTGCACGCTATCTGACCCACGACAATCCAATGCTCGTAACTCACGGCATCTGGGCAGCACGAAGACTGGGCTTTGATGATCTGATTGAGCCAGCAGAAATCAACCAGAGAGAGTTTGGCGAGATTCAGGCTGAGCTAGATGCTGACGTTACCCCAAGGCTATTAGATGCCTAAACACCTTTTAGTTACCAATGACTTTCCACCAAAGGTTGGGGGGATTCAGAACTACTTGTTTGAGTTATGGCGTCGTCTCGACCCGGAATCGTTTGTAGTTTACACAACACCATATGATGGTGATGCTGAGTTCGATCAGTCAAATAGTTTCAAAACTGTCAGATCTAAGCATCGTTGGTTAGCACCGTATCCGTGGCTAGTAAAACAGATTCGCCAGGTCGCGGAAGAAAATGACATTTCTCATGTTGTCTACGACCCAACTTGGCCACTCGGACTAATTGCTCCCAGCGTGGGTTTGCCCTACGGTCTTTTAGTCCATGGAGCGGAAGCGATAATTCCAGCGAAACTTCACCTGGGCTTTAGTCGAGTGGTTAAATCGGCTGACTTTGTAATTGGTTCATCTGCATATGCTCTCGAATCGGTTTCGCGAAGCATCGAGGGCGCCAATACCGCTGCTATTACTCCAGGAGTAGATCTGGAAAGGTTTGCCAAGCCACATCTCAGTAGAACTGAGTATCGCAACCATATCGGAGTCTCAGAAGAAGAAACATTAATCGTCGGAGTTTCGCGGCTTGTTAAACGAAAAGGTTTTGACACCCTTATCAAAGCTGTCTCGCATCTGAGTAATTCAGGATCAGATCCAGTTCGACTCGTAATAGCTGGTTCGGGTCGAGATCGTGGTCGCCTCGAAAAAGTTGCACAAAGTTTACAAGCACCTGTGGGCTTCCTTGGCCGTATTACAGATGAAGACTTAGTGTCGCTCTATGGAGCGGCTGACATTTCTGCAATGCTGTGCCACAACAGGTGGTTTGGTTTAGAACAAGAAGGCTTCGGGATAGTTTTTTCTGAAGCAGCAGCAGCCGGAACTCCACAGGTCGCCGGTCGTAGCGGAGGTTCACACGAGGCAGTCGTCGACAATGTCACAGGCATAGTAGTGCCGGAACCAACAAACACTGATCAAGTGGTCACAGCTTTGGAGAAATTGGTCCAGGATAAAGCTCTCCGAGATCAGTATTCACGGGCATGTCTTGAACTGGCCCAAACAAGCTCTTGGGACGCAAAGGCAGAAGCACTCGGCAGGATTTTGGACGATTGGAATGTAGGGAAAAGTAGTTAGATAGTTGGTCAACTCACCTTTAGGAATTAGTCTGTGCATGTGGCATCAGAAGGTCAAGTAAAGAGCGCATCCAGGTCCAGAACAGTGGCGGCTAAAACAGACGCCTGTTTTGATATCGTCACCGACATCGAAACCTACCCAGAGTGGGTTTCGGGAATCTCAGCTGTCGAAGTACTTGAAACCGACGATCAGAATCGTTGTCTAACAGCTAGATTCACTGCACAGTCCTTTGGCCGCACCACCAGCTATGTTCTGGCTTACAGCTATGAAATGGCCCCAAACAAGCTCAGCTGGTCCCTTGTTGAGAGCGATATCTTAGAGCAACTGTCTGGAAGCTATTCTTTCACCCAAACCGCCGATGGTGAGACTCAGGTCGACTACGAAGTATCAGTTAAATTGTCGGTTCAAATACCTGGTTTTGTGCAAAGAAGAGCCGAAGATAAGATCATTTCTTCGGCTTTAGATGGGCTATCTGCTCGTTTAGCTTCAAATTCGTAAAAGAATCTAAAAAAAAGCGAAAGTAGGCCCTATTTAGTGTCGATGAGCTTCACATGAGGTTACTGCGCTTAGATTTTCTGGATGAGTTCTACTCTTACGAGCTACACCCTAAAGTCACCGTCGTTTCTGGTGCTGAGCTAGATCGACTTGTCAAATTGGCACGAACTGTGCGGTCGCTAGGCGCTGGTTCTGTTGCCAATGTCGCTGGTCTGGTCGAACATGGCGGAATCCTGGTTTCACTTGATGGAGTTTCAGAACAACAATTAAGCGGTTACGGCACGAAGAACGACGTTGTCTTGTACCTCGGGGCGGGCCACGCTTCAAGCTCACTTCTCGATCGTGAGTTACAACTTCTAGCTACTAAGCAGGAAGTTGCAGCAATTAAGCTCGAAGAAATCAGGGCAGACTTAGATCACGAAGCTAAGGCAGAACTATTTTTGCTAAAACAACGTCTTGGCATGGCAGAAGGTTCAGAGAGTGCGTTGGCCGGGTTATCTTCACCTGAACGTCGCCTAGCTTTGATACAACGTTTCTATTCAGAAGCGGAGAAGTTTCCCCAGACTGTACGAAATATCCCTCACGGTGTTCCCGAGCTAGTTGAATCGTTTAAGGCCTTGGAGAAGAAACGCCAAGACCAAGAAGAAAGTCTTAAAGCGCAACACGAACTAATCGAAATGCTCACCAGCGAGCGAACGCAAGCTCGCAATGCTATGGAACAAGCCTCAGTTGATGCGAAGCCAGTTCTATTGTCTTATGAAGAAGAACAGCGTCTTGAAACACTTTCTGACCCTTCGTCTGACCTTTCTAGAAAAGGCAAGTGGCGAAATCAGTTAACCGAAGACGAAACTAGCGAGCTACAAGAAATGCTCAAAAAGGTGGGCGTTGAATCGCCAACCGAGTACAAGATATTTAGACTTAACCCAGTAGCTCCTAGAGACCTGGTTGATGCAGCGGCTGATGCACGCATTGAGTACGAGACAATCGTAAACAGACTGAAGGTAGAACGAGCAAGACTTGAGGCTGACCCTGGAGTAGCAGCGTCTAAAGCACAAACCGAACAACTCGAAGCGCAAGCTCAGCAGTACCTTGGGACTGTGCTTCCATCGAACATAGTCGAGGCCCTTGAAGATCTAGCTTCAGATGACCCAAACCCTAAGTGGGTCAGTGCTGTTGAAGAACTTCGCCGTGTGCTTGACGATCACGGACTCGCTGCACCTAGAGATCTGGAACCAAACGAAGTTGTGGAATGGACTGATTCTTGGTTGCGTGGCGAGTCATCGGTAACTGAAAGTCACATTGATGAAGACTTAGATATCGACGAGCTGAAAGCTCAAATTGCAGTGGCTGAAAAACAATTCGCAAAGCACTCTCGAGCGTTTGATCTGATCCCAGATCTAAATGCAGAATATGCTGAAGCTGAGCTACTGGCAAAGCGTCTTTTGGACCTTAAAGAATCAATTGAAGGTTCTTCGCAGGTTGCTTCAACGGCCGACGTGAAAGCCTTGTTGAAGGAAGCTACTGAAGCCATGCGTCCGGCCGAGAGTGCAGTACCACTTCTGTTGGTTTCTGATTTCGAAGGTATCGACGACGAACAGCTGGTTGAGTTCATGGACTCAACAACGGATCTATCAGAGACAGCCCAGATCATAGTTATCTCAGATCGCTCAGTGCTAGTCGACTGGGCCAATCAAGTTGGGCTAAAAGCTGCCTCAGTGATCTCTCCAACTTTGGAAGTTGCCGCTAACTAGACGCTAGGCAAGCTAATATCTCCTGTGATGGACTTTAGACGAATCAATAACCTCCCACCGTACGTTTTCTCGATAATTAACGGCTTGAAGGCCGAGGTGCGTGCAACCGGTCAAGATGTGGTTGATTTTGGTTTCGGCAACCCTGACCTTCCGTCTCCTCAGGTGGCCGTTGACAAGGTTGCGGCTGCTTCGCAGGATCCTGCTAATCATCGCTACTCGATGAGCCGTGGCATCCCAGAGCTCCGGCAGGGCGTGGCCGACTATTACATGCGGCGTTTCGGCGTTGCCTTAGATTCAGAAACAGAAGTAATCAATGTGATTGGGGCCAAAGAAGGCGCCACCCATTTGATGTGGGTGCTGCTACAACCCGGAGACTCGGCTCTTGTCCCGACACCTTCGTATCCAATCCATATTTGGGGGCCTATCTTTGCTGGTGCGGCAATCAATGCTGTGCCTATGGCTGAAGGTGATGATTTCATAGACAATTTGCATCGAGCTTGGGATCACGCTTGGCCGAAGCCAAAGACACTTGTTGTATCGTTCCCACACAATCCGACTACCGTTTGTGCAGATCTTGACTTGTTCGAGAAGCTTGTTGCCTTTGGTAAAGAAAAAGAACTTATCGTTGTTCATGACAACGCATATGCAGACCTTGGGTTTGACGGCTACGACCCTCCTTCGATCCTGCAAGTCCCTGGAGCCAAAGATTGCTGCGTTGAGTTGTACTCTATGACTAAGAGTTTCTCGATGGCTGGTTGGCGGGTGGCGTTCATGGTCGGTAACGCAGAAGTAGTAGCGGCTCTGGCGAAGATCAAGAGCTACCTCGACTACGGAACCTTTCAGCCAATTCAGATGGCGGCTACAGCAGCTCTAAATGAAGCTACGGATCACCCATCAGAGGTGCAACAGATTTACCAGGAGCGTCGTGACGTTCTTTGCGGCGGACTAAACAGTATTGGTTGGGAAGTCGAGCCTCCTAAGGGGACTATGTTTGTTTGGGCTAAGATTCCAGACCAGTATTCAAGTATCGATTCGGTCGAATTCGCCTCTCGACTTGTAAAGGAAGCAAAGGTGGCTACCTCTCCTGGAGTTGGTTTCGGAGCAGGTGGAGAAGGTTATGTACGCTTTGCTTTAATTGAGGACGAACAACGTACGCTGCAGGGTATTCGTAACCTTGAACAAAGTCTTGATCTTTTGAAGAGTGGAGGTTAGCAGTGAATATTGGAGTACTGACCGGTGGTGGCGATTGCCCAGGCCTTAATGCAGTAATCAGAGCTGTGGTTCGTAAAGGTATCAGAACTTATGGCGACACAGTCATTGGTTTTCATGATGGTTGGCGAGGAGTGACGCATAACAAGTTTGAGGAGCTCAGTATCGAGCGGATGCGTGGAACGCTGCCTAAGGGTGGGACGACACTTGGGACTTCACGCTTTAACCCCTTCAAGGTCGACGGTGGGGTAGAGATGGTTCAAGAAACATTCCGCAAGAACAATATTGATGCTCTAGTTTCGATTGGTGGCGAAGGGACTCTTTCTTGTACTCGTGCTTTCGGAGAGAAGGGCCTAAACGTCGTTGGTGTTCCAAAAACTATTGATAACGATGTCGATGCAACTGAGCGAACTTTCGGGTTTGATACAGCTGTTTCCATTGCGACCGAGGCCATTGATAGGCTTCACACGACCGCAGAAAGCCATGACAGAATCATGGTTGTTGAGGTAATGGGACGCCACGTTGGCCATATTGCGACCTGGTCTGGAATTGCGGGAGGGGCCACATCGACTCTGATTCCCGAGAAACCATTCGATATTGCCAGAGTTTGTGAGGCTCTCACCCGTCGCCATAAGGCGGGCAGGTTCGCGTCGATTGTTGTTGTTGCCGAAGGTGCTAAGCCACAGCCTGGGACGATGGACGTACCCGAGGACACCTTTGATGAATACGGCCATATTCGCCTTGGTGGGATCTCAACGCTTGTTGCAGCTGAGATCGAAAAGAGAACTGGCTATGAGACGAGGGTAACGATTTTGGGTCACACCCAGCGTGGTGGTTCTCCGACCGCATTTGACCGTGTACTGTCGACTAGGTTTGGTGTGGCCGCAATAGATGCAGTTCATAACGGAGAGTTCGGCAAAATGGTGGCACTTCAGGCCGGCAAGATTGTGACTGTTTCGTTAGAAGAGGCTACAACAGAACTAAAAACTGTTGATGACGACCTCTGGTCGACTGCGCAAAACTTCTTTGCCTAGATATTGACCACTTGGATACCTAGTACCTGTAAGTTAGAGCTGACTTAGTAACCGAGCGACCTGGCTACGAATAAGATCTAAGTTTCTGGGGTTGACCTGCAGTTATTGAAATCTGATGTAGCAGCAGGGCCGATAATCGAAGCTAACTGTGTGTCTGTAGCAATAATTGGACCTTGGCTGTCTTCTATTAGTACCCCGGAGATAGGGGTGTCATCGCCGATGAGATACCAGTCAAGAGAACAGACTATTTGGGCAAAGATGCGTTGAGTTCGTGCAGTGTCGGTTCTGGCAAGGGTTCGCAGATCCGCTTCATCAGAGACAGACACAGTAACAGTCCCAGTTTCAGAGTCAGTGTTGACGAGTTGCGGGGCCAGTGTGCTTGGAAGATCTGTTGTTAAGAACCCAATGTCAGCAATTTCGTTTGCCAGTGGTTGTTGGACCAGCGCTTCGAGAATTGATTGCGGGGTCGGTGGGGTTCTGAACTGGCGGTCAACAAGAACTAGTTGCTGAGTATCATCGGTCAGATATAGATAGCCAGTGTTTGAGTTTGTACCGCCAGTATCTGGTGCGGCTAGGGGGGCGTCAATACCGTCGTTCATTCCAAGCTCATCTGTGTTTAAGTCAAATGGCGCAGCATTTGTATCAATGCCGCAGCTAGTGGCGATGGCAACTCCAAACAGTACTGCTATAAACGTCTTCATGAATGCGTGAGAACCGAAACCATTCGGCGCGCCACTGTTGGTCTCATCTTTGGCCACGGGGCCTAACTGGCTGGCGATATTGATTGGTGGATTCGATATCAAGCTCATATTGCCTCATGCTCTTCGGTCAGTGCGTTTAATGAGATAGCACTATCGATTGGCAGCTCAATAACAAAGCGGGCGCCATCTTGGCCATCTTTGCGTTGTGTTGCCCAAACCTGACCACCATGAAGAGCTACGTGCTCGCTGACAAGCGATAACCCTAGGCCGACACCTGAACCAGCTTGGCGGTTGCCGGCGTGTTGGGCGCCCCGGGAGAAGCGCTCAAAGATAGTTCGGACTTCGGCTGGGTCGATACCGGGGCCTAAGTCTTCAACAGCAATTTGAACGTGGTCACCGACAGCTCTAAAACTGGTTGACGTTGCCCCGCCTGCATATTTCGCGGCGTTAGTTAATAGGTTCACCACCACTTGACGTAGTCGCCGTTTGTCAGCGGTAATAACTAGATCTTCTGAACCTGTGTCGTATATGAGCTCAACGTGGGCGTATTCGGGATCGGCCAAAGTGTGTTCGAGAAAATCTTTGACAACGACAGGCTCGGATGCGATTGCTTCGGCACCTGCATCTAGTCGAGAGATCTCAAGAAGGTCTTCCACAAGCTTTTGGAAACGTCCTATGTCTTGGCCAATTAACGCAACTGCTTGTCGGGCACTTTCAGGTAGTTCATCAGAGCGCCTCTCTAATAGTTCTAGTGATGCTGTGAGAGTCATTAGTGGTGTTCGGAGTTCGTGGCTGACGTCAGAGGTGAAGCGCTGATCTCGTTCGGCCTTTGCATTCAGCTCATCGACCATATTGTTGAATGACAGTGAGAGTACTGACAAGTTCGGGTCATTCTGTAGGTCGAGCCGTGTTTGATAGTTTCCGTCAGCTATCTGCTTAGCTGCGGTAGAAATTCGTGAGATGGGAGCTAGCGAACGCTTGCCGGCATAGTAACCCAGTGCTGCACCAGCAATTGATGAAATTATCGCTGTTCCTATCAGAATGCCTCTTAGCTGGTCGAGGGTTCGGTCAATGTCGTCCAAACTATGTATCTCGTAGTAGGTAGCAATCTGGCCATCGGGTCCGTCGTCTAGGTTGGCGCCCGCAATATAACGCTCTTCACCTTCGAATTCGTAGAACTGGGCGGCTGCGTCAACGATTCGCAACCGCTCTACCAATTCTGGTGGGATCTCTTCGAAACTTCGATTACTGAGGCGCATCCCTAGGCCTTCGAATAGTAACAATGAGTCGCTTTGTGCGGTGCGCTGCAACTTATCATCAAGCGCTGAAAGGATAGCGCCTGTAGTTTCGGGGTCTGTGTCGTTGGTTAGGCCAATAAGTGAGACTCTGGTTTCTGCAATATTTTCTGCGAACTGTATCTGGGCGTCACCTTGAAACTGAGAGATGAGTCGGTTCTGGGCGATCGTGAAAGTGGCGAAGGCAATAACTGTCGAGAGTAACAGAGAACCAAGCCCATAGATCATGGCAAGGCGAGGTAGTAGGCCTCTTTGAGAGAGACGTTGGCGCAGCGTTGGTCGCAGATAGCCAGCCATTGTCTAAGTTACCAGTTTGTATCCCAGGCCACGGCATGTAACTACATGCTTAGGCTCTGCTGAGTCGTCTTCTATTTTGGTTCGCAGGCGTCGGATATGAACGTCAACTAGACGGCCATCCCCAAAGTAGTCATAACCCCAAACACGCTCCAGTAATACTTCACGGCTTAAAACCTTGCCTGGTTGGGTAGCTAGCTCGACCAGAAGTTTAAATTCGGTCCTAGTTAGATGGAGTTGCTCTTCGCCTTTGGTGACCACACCCTCATGCGGGCTTAATTCTATTTGGCCGAACGATACTTTGTTGAACTCTTGTGTTCCTGCAGATCTTGAGCGGCGCAGCATGGCACGTATCCTTGCGGACAGCTCTTTACCAGCGAAAGGCTTTGTCAGGTAGTCATCGGCTCCTGCTTCGAGACCAGCTACTACGTCATGTGTGTCAGCTCGTGCAGTCACCATAATGATCGGGACGTCTGAGTCGCGTCGGATGTTGCGACAGACTTCGAACCCGTCAAGTCCAGGCAGCATGATATCTATAAGCACAACGTCTGGCTTTGGGTCTGCTTCTTTAAATTCCTTGAGAGCATCTTCGCCGGTACCAGCCTCTAGGACATCCCAACCTTCTTCGGACAACGCTAATGCCACAAGTTGGCGGATTCTTTGATCGTCTTCGATAGTCAGGATTGTGGTCAAGTTAATTCAGCCTTTGTTAGATAAGTACATGGCTATGCCCTAGTTCTAATTGTAGAGCGTAGTTAGTTGGATAACTTCCATTCTACGCTCGCCCTAAACGCCATTAGGGTTATTAACCCGAGTGCAACGCTACTTATTGCAGTCCCTCCAATGGCCGCCAGTATGGCCCAGCCTATTGTTAGCCCGCTTAGTTCTGCCGCAGCAAAGGATGCAACCCCGCAAAGGGTGCCAGCTATTGTCAAAAGCACCCACATGATGACCCTGCCTTTGATTCCTAGGCGAAGCAGGTTGGGCTTTGTGACTGTTATATCTAGTACTGGTGTATTAGCTTCGCTGTCTGCGGCTAAATCGGCTTCTAGATCAGCTTCCGAACTAGGAGTAGCAATATCGAGAGCAACCGGCGGCTTTGAGTCAGCTTTAGTGCTACTAGCTGCTGCGAGAGCGTGTGCTGCGGCTTCGTCTAGGTTTGCCTCTAAATCTGTTTCTGGTTTCTCAGTACTGCTCAATTTGGCTGTATCCCGCTGTTATATATCTTGTGCAAAGCTGCTGTAGCTCTGGTGCTGGTTATTCTACTGCTAGCGCTGCTGTATGGCTAATCAGCCAAATTGGAGACGCCGGGGGATTAGCGCTACTTATCTAGCTGCGTATTTCTCGTTATCAGTATGCATTACCTAACTAGACATGATCCTGAATGGGTTCTACGCCAATATTGGGCTAACCTATAAGCAATGGCACTTTCAGATCATGAGCAGCAAATACTGAATGAGATTGAAGAAGGTCTCATCGATCATGATCCAACATTTGCAAAACAGGTAGATGCGGGATCAATCTATAGAACAGCTTTATCTAATTTACGGCTACCAATTATTGGTTTAGTTGTTTGTTTCTTGTTTATGGTCGTTGCGCTGTTAATCAATTTTTGGGTTTCGTTCGCCAGTTTCTTGGCTGCGATCTTCTTTGCTTTGAAGGTCGAAAAGGGTGTTCGCTTAATGGGTCGTACCGGTTTGCAAGATCTTAACTCTGCGGTACGTCAGCGCTCAACGCCTGAAGACTCTGCCTAAGTCATAGACATTAGCTTCCCAGCTAGTTGAGTTGTGAACCAGCTAACCAGCCGTAGCAGTAGCTCTTGCGCCAGTAGTGGTAGTGGTTGGACCGGAAGTGCTAGTTGCATCAGTTACACCGGCGAATGGATTACCACCAAATACTCGGTTTGGGGTTAAGGCTTGTCGCCAACGCACGTGCCATGGCGTTTCTTGAGCGAGTGCGTTTGTAAGTTGTTCTACACTACTGGCTGCTTCTAGTCCGTTTGAGCTAGAGCGTTGCGCAGGGCTATAGCGACACGCTGTGTACATGTTGGCCAAGCTGTGTGTAGCTTGCGAGCTTTGCTTGGCTACCTCTCCGGTGAAGTTCTGAGTGCCGTTCCCACTATTGAGTGCAGCTCTATGCTCGGTGCTGAATCTGTGTGCAAACTCAGAAGCTGTCTCATGGTCGGCCTGGGTTATGCCGGTGCGAAGTCTTATTTCGGTCCTGGCAAGGTCCCATGCTTGTTGAACCTGGGCAGCTGGCCCTGTCGATAGTAAAGTCTTCATCTTGAACTTGCGTCTTAGTGCCACAAATATTGGGAGGCCAAGTGGGTAGGCGAGTAGTAGTGCAGCTATTGCTATTGTTCTAAATGATAGTGAGATGACTCCGAGTACAGGTGCGAAGCTCTCGAGTACACCTCGGCTAGCTGTGTACTCTTTGAAATCGATTGGTTTTTCGAATGCTTGTGGCTCCGCTTGTTCTGGAACTTCGGTTTCGCCTTGTTCGTCAGGGGTTAGTTCTTCTGTAGGGTCAGCTGGTTCTGCTGGGTCGGCTTCGGCAGCCTCAGTTTCTTCAAACTCTAGGTCTTCTGATTCGCCAGCACCTTGGCCAACTTCTTGTACAGGGTTCAGGTCGGTGTACTGAGTGGCGCCTGGAAGTCCCCGTCCCGGAGTTGGCTCGAACGGTACCCAACCTAGTTCGTCACCGAACCATACTTCTGGCCAAGCGTGAGCATGCTTGCCCGCTACCTGGTAGGTAGTGTCGCCGTTTTGGTTCTCATCTATAACTTCACCCCATGTGAAACCAACGGCAACTCTGGTTGGAATGCCAAGTTGTCGTGCCATGAGAGCAAACGTTCCAGAGAACTGCTGGCAGAAACCAGTTTGGGTATTTAAGAAGTGTTCTTCCGCGGTTAGGTCAGCAGGGATTGCTGCCAGATCTAGCGAATATTCAAACCCTTGGAAGTAGTTCTGTAGTGCGAGTGCTATTTCATAGCGGTTGGTTGCCCCTGCTTCGGCGATAACCCGGTCAGCTTCTTGGCGCACGACTGGCGACACGCCATCTGGAACCTGCAAGTAGATGTCTGAGTTAATGGGGGCTGGCTGAAGCTGGTTAGAGGCATTAATCAGTTGTTCTCTTGTGTAGGTCGGTAGTGCTGATTCGACTGTGTAACCCAAGCCAGCAGAACGGAAGTCGCTGCCAATGGTGATTGTTTGTGTCAGTGAGTCTGTGTTTAACTCAGCGCCGCCGTCGTCAATGACTTCAGTTGGTGATAGTGCTGCCGGTATCCACACATTGTCGGACTGTGTCCCGGCACTGGTTGTGACATCTAGGTTGCCAATTTGAATTTGTTGAGTAGCAGTACGACCCGGAATGTTGTCTGGCTGGTCATAGATGGTTTCTTTGTCGCTATCGCCACCAATACGTACTTCCCAGACAGCGGTATTGCTACCTGATGATGTTGTATTGCGATAGGTGTCTAGTCCAACTATGCGCCAATAGGTGCGCTCATTGGAAGTGACTTGGAACAAATCGATGTCAGCTTGGTCAACCAATCTCTGTTCAAGGTCAATAAATGGGTTGGAGACTTCACGCCCTTGAGCGTTGTTGTCTGAGAATTCAACTACTGGCTCTGATTGAGCAAAGGGCAGCCTGTCGCCGTAAGCCACGCCAACGCCGACCGAGAACACTGCCATAACTGCGCCACCAACTAATAGCGGCACTAGGCCAAGGGCTGCACGTGGGCCTGAGTTGACAAGTACCGAGCCTGTTGAGACTCGGACTGCACGTTGGGTTATAGCCCAAACACAAACACCAAGAGCAAAGACCAGCGAAGACCTGACAATATTTTCTCCAGAACTAATTGGTGGTATCGAACCGAGAATAAACACCATCACCGCTGGCAGGACTGGCTCGAATGCAAGCTTGAGTCGGGTGGCACCCCAGTCAGTGAGGAACGCTAGGAGCCATGCAACTATGGACCCGATCAACAAGAATGACATAACGCCTGCGACAGGCGAGATCTGCGAGTCAAAGTCACTTCGTAGAGATTCGAAGCTTTGACCGAAGGCGCTGATGTATTCGCCGTTAGGCAGAATTGATGCTGTTGCTATATCTCTAAAGTAGACAACTGTGATAGCTACGTAACCGGCCAATAGGTTTAACCCGGCAACTGCTGCGAGAGGTAGTTTGAGCCGACGCCCGACAATCATGGTGGCCGAAGACAAGAATGCAAACACCATTATTTGCAGCACATCGCTGAAATTGGCGAACACTCGAGTTAGGCCGAATATCGCAGCTGGGACTAGCAGTGATGCTGCGAGCTCAATAGGTAAACTCTGATGTTTTGGGTTCATTTTTGTACCGCCAATGCTCTTTGCCAAACCGCTGAGAGCTGTTCTTCATTAGTATATCCGGCTGCCCAAGAAGCACTTGATTGAGCGTCGCAGCTTATTGCTACCGAGGTTTGATGCTTGACCTTGCACTTGGCGAACTGGTTGGCTAGGAGTTCGTTTGGTTGTCCGAATATAAAGATTAATGTTCCGCCGATTGATCTTTGCGAAAGTTTCTCGAGGACTGTGTCGGGCGCAGCATTGTCCGAAGGCGTTATTAGTGCGAGCTGATCTTCTAATAAGTCGAGCGAGGTTGGCGAGTCTAGCTTCACTGGTGATAGCGAGTCTGTCAGGTATAACTGGGCTAGGTCGCCACCGGCGAACGCTGCGTGAGCAATGCTGTTGGTTGCAATAACAAGGCGCTCGAAACTTTCGGGGCTGTGAGTGTCAGCTGAGATATCTGAAACTATGGTGACCCCACCTAGCTGTGCTTCACGGTCTTGACGAACGAGAAGATTATTACTCCTAGCGGCTGACTTCCAGTGAACTCTGCGTAGATCATCACCAATTACATATGGTCGAAGGGCGTAGAACTCGTCGCTACCGATTCGGTTGGACCTTGCTGATGTCGAATGGTGTCGTAGCGTTCCAGCTGAGGCTTTAATTGCTGGTAGCTGTACTAGTCGTGGTCGAACTAAGAAACTTTGTACTGGGGCGCCTTCGAGGCGACGCTTCACGAGACCTAGTGGGTCTTGTAGGTCGATTTGTAGTGGCCCTACTTCTAGTAGACCTCTAGCAGTTGCCGGAATTGTGTAGCCGACTCGAATTTGTTCGTCTTGTTCTATGGCACCAAAGGTTAGTTTTGTGCTTTGTGTCCCTGCGATTACGTCTTTGGCAAATAAAACTGGTGTGCGGGCTTGTTTGTCATTTTTGACGGTAAGGATTAGTTGCGCAGCTTCGCCAGATCGCAATGTGGCTGGTTGTGTAGCCCGAAGGACTCGGACTTTTGGGTGCCGTATCAGAACAAAGACTACAGCTACAACTAATACTGCAACAGTCACCGCGAGTAGTTGAAACAGCTCGATGAGACCGAACAACGAAGCTATAGCAAGCGTGATTGCCGCTACGCCTATCAGGCCCAAGCCGGCCCGCGTCAGTCTCATGAGTAAGCTCGATGATTGTTTTGTCGACCGTGGGCTGCTGTGGGCGATAAAACTCGTCGGTATTGCCCACTTGTGTCTGATTGGCCAGTTTGCTGTTTTTGGTCAATTCGTGGGACGTGGTTCATAACTGCTATGAGGTTGGGACTGCGACTGCACCCAAGATTTGATTGATGGTGCTTTCAGGCGTAGCTGCTTGCAGCTGAGCTTCTGGTGTCAGTATTATTCTGTGAGAAAATACTGCACTGGCAACTGATTTAATGTCATCGTCGACTACAAAGGTGCGTCCAACCGATGCTGCTTTTGCTCGGGCAACTTTCTGTAGAGCCAGGGTCGCACGTGGTGAAACCCCAAGGCTTATTGCAGAGTGTCGTCGTGTAGCTTCTGACAGGCTGACCATGTAGTCCTGCAATGGTGGCGCCACATAAACTGTCGGTACCATATCGGCCATACGTTTTACATCGGCCAAGTTGGCTACTGAACCAAGAGAATTTACTGCTTCGTCGGTGGCGTGTGTTTCGAGGATTGAGATTTCGTCGCCTCGTGATGGGTAGCCAACTGAAACTTTAAGAGTGAACCGGTCAAGCTGTGACTCGGGTAGAGGGTAGGTTCCTTCTTGTTCGACCGGGTTTTGAGTAGCAACCACCATGAATGGCTTTGGTAGCTCATAGGTTGTGCCATCAACAGTTACCTGGTCTTCGGCCATGGCTTCGAGTAGTGCAGACTGTGTCTTTGGTGCGGCACGGTTTATTTCGTCGGCTAGAACTAATTCGGTAAAGATTGGGCCTGGCCGAAACTCGAAGGCGTTAGTGCCTCGGTTGTAGATGTTTACACCTGTTACATCTGTTGGCAGTAGGTCGGGTGTGAATTGAATTCGACCAAGCTTTGTGTCGAGCGACTTGGACAAAGCTTTAGCAAGCAAAGTCTTCCCAAGTCCAGGGACATCTTCTACAAGAATGTGGCCACCAGAGACTAGACATAAGAGAGCAGAGTCAATTAATGCAGGCTTACCCCGAATGAC
This sequence comes from uncultured Acidimicrobiaceae bacterium, assembly GCA_964648795.1. Classification (GTDB taxonomy): domain Bacteria; phylum Actinomycetota; class Acidimicrobiia; order Acidimicrobiales; family SZUA-35; genus JAHDDW01. The sequence continues at coordinate 90,237 of CAZYMB010000003.1, read as the reverse complement.
CTTTTCCATGTTTTGCCGCAGTGCAGTAAAAGCTGTAGCAAAACGAGTTGCTGTATCTTCTGTTAACGTTTCGGTTACCGTCATCTAATTGGCCATTCCGTTTAGTTGTAAACCCAGGCCATACCTTAGCAATTCCGTCGAGCGAAGCGAATTATGGTGAATTTTTTGAGCCGTAAGCCGATAGCGGAGAGTCTGCTTCCTGATCTAAATTGGTAAGATTGAATAACGTCGATATCGGGAGAAATAGCTATGAAAGTCCTCGTAGTAGGGTCTGGAGCCCGAGAAGCTGCACTAGCGGACCGTTATGCAACGGAGGGAAACCAGGTTTTCACCGTATCTGCGCACAAGAACCCCTCACTAGTGCAGATCTCAGCTGATACTGGCGGAGTCCATACACAAGCGCCCCCAACCGATTTGTCGGCGATTGATCAATTATGTTCAGAACATGACTTTGATTTAGCGGTAGTTTCGTCGGACAATCCTCTCGCTGCTGGGGTTACTGACTTATTGAGGTCAAACAATGTCTTGACATTCGGGGCGTCTAAAGCAGCGGCGCAAATCGAATGGGATAAAAACTTTTCGCGTCGGTTGGTCGACAAAGTTGCGCCAGAAGCGAACCCGTTGTATTTCTCATGTACAACCGACGAAGAACTCGAGAGTTCACTACGAACGCTTGATGCCGAAATAGCCGTCAAACCAACTGGCCTTACCGGAGGCAAAGGCGTGAGAGTCTCAGGCATCAACTGTAGCCGAACAGAAGCGATCGAATATGCCCAGAGCTGTATTGATAGCGAGGGTGCAGTCATTCTAGAAGAGGTAATTTCCGGAATAGAATTTACCATCCAAATAATTACTGACGGCAAAAATTTGTACGCTCCACCTCCGACTTATGACTATCCGTACCGCTTTGATGGCGATCTAGGGCCCGGCACTGGTGGGATGGGGTCATTTATACTGCAAACGGATCAACCATCGTTTATCCCCAGGTCTCACTATGAAAAGGCAATACAAATAGCTCAACTCTCCCTTGACGAACTAGCTAGTAGCGGAACACCTTTCAATGGCGTTCTCAACATTGGCCTCTTCTCAACCGGCGAAGATGTCAAAGTGATTGAATTTAATGCTCGGTTTGGTGACCCAGAGTGTATGAACATTATGCCTATCGTCGAAGGAAATTGGACAAGCATTTCTGCTGCAGTTGCTGCGGGCAAAGCTACAGAAGTAACTTTCAGTCCCACAGTGACTTTGGTAACTTACTTTGTCACACCTAAGTATGGCGAACCACTCGTAGATCCACCGTTGGTTGAGTTCAAGGTTGATTTCGAGGCGATCGAGGAGCAGCCTGATACCAAACTTTTCTTTGGTTCAGCAGAGAAGCTCAGGAGAGGTGTCTACAAGAGCGTCGGTAACTCTCGTTGTGTTGCTCTTGTGACGACGGCAGAGACTTTGGAGGGTGCTCATAACTTGGCGGCGAAAGCGGCCTCCTATATTAAAGGGCTTGACAGCAGGGCCGATGTAGGTTCGACGGAGTACATGCACAGGCTCGCAACTAAACACAACCGAAAGCTCACTTAACGTTTAGATCCTTCAACCTGGCGGTAAAAATGATATTTGTAGTTGTAGGTAGGCTTGCATCAGATTGGGCGATGGCTAGGGCTCTTGTCATGGAAGGCCAGGCTGTTCGGTGCATGCCAATAACTGAAGATTGTGGGTTGGCGTGGGGCCCTCCTGGGTCGCAGAGGGTATCTGAGGCGCAGTTTATGGCCGCAGCCCGGGAAGAACCTACGGCTTACTGTGTAGTTAGCTCGGAACCGACAAGGTCCAAAAGCCTTTTAAGATTTTGCAGAAGTCAGGGCATTGCACATATAGCTCTCAACGAGACTGCACCTTGGATTGAAGATAACAAGTTGCAGTTTCAACAGTTTTGTGAAACTAGTATCGGAAAGTCGTTATCTCACTACAAGGTTTCTTCATTTGAAGAGCTTGTGCGTTTGAGCCTAAACGGTTCGCTTTACTTACACTGGACCAATCCTAAGGGGGTAAGCGATGTGCTGTATGTCAAGAAGGGGGAGTTGCGAGCCTTAGATCAGTTGCAAGGTTTCTTATCTAATGGTGGGTCTGTGACGGCGACAAGCGAGGTGGTGGGGGAACGCAGAACAGTTTATGGTCTAGGTTCGGGTAGTAGCTTGAAAATCGTTTCTCCCCCGATTATTACCTTCCCATTTCGTCAAACTGAGGGTCGGCAAATTAAGTCTGGAGGGCTTGGAGCATTCGGAACGGGTGAGCTCCCTCCTTCAGATGTCGTAGAGCTTCTAGAAAGACTCTTTCTGGTCGGTGCAAATCCAGAAAAGAATTGCCTGAACGTGATGTCACTAGAGTACGTAACGAATGAATCTGGTGAAATTGTACCTATCGAATCAGACCTGCATCTTGGCGACCCAGAAATGCAGTGTTTGCTTGCTATGTTGGCTATTCCATTGAGCGATTTGCTGGTTCGCCTTGTTCGAGATGAATTCGAGTCATCTGAGGGCGTATGGTCAAACCGGAGGGCGGCTCTTGTGGCGTCTGTTTTTCCGACGGCTTACAGGCGAGCGAACTTGAGTTTTGTCGGGCGTCCATTGTCCGGTCTTGACTCTCGTTTGAATGTTGATGTCGGCAATATGGGTTTCGAAAACGGGAATGTAATATTTGGTCCTTCCAGAACGGGAAGTGTCACGACCTATTCAGCGAAGTTGCTGGCCGACCTTCAGTTGCCAGACAATTTGCAGGTTGAGCCAAAAGTTGTAGAAGCAGCCCAAAAACAATACTTGACAGCATTAGAAAACTTGCCACAGAGAATTAGGCAGATGCAAATTCACCACTTGATCCGGTGATGAATACCATGGCCGTCTAGCGGGTACCGGAGACCGCCGGGCCCCTTATGGGTGGGGCAGTCGTCGTGACCAAATTGGCCCGATTGTCAAAGATCTTTAACCTTCGGTCGGGGAGTAAGGTTATCTTCCAGCCGCCTTCGTGCACTAAGTGATGGTGGTCCGAACATAGCGGCACCAAATTATTCAGATCGGTCTTACCGTTGTTGCGCCAATATTGTATGTGGTGTGGCTGACACCAGCCAATGCGGGTGTCGCAGTCGTCGAAAGCACAGGTCGAGTAACTAGATTTTAGTGCCGACCATTGAGCATCTGTTGCGGTACGGTACCGGCGCCCAACGTTGATCGGCACGCCAGATTTGTCAACCGTAATTTTACGGTAAACACTATTGCAGAGGTGTCGCACCAACGATTCGGTAGCAAGCGTCACCCCATTCTCGGTTTCGCAGACAGTTGCGGCGTGTTCTCCTTGGCGGAGTGTCTCTGCATCGACTACTATAAGGACTTCGCCGGTTGGAGCAAGTTGTTTGCTTGGTGTGGGTGTATCTATTCCTGAGTTTTTAGGACCAGATTTGGTCGAGTGACTTTTCGAGGCGTTGCATTTACAGGGGCCGCATTTCGTGCGGCCACGCTTGGGGGCACCATGTTTTGTTGCAGCCTGCATACGTCCGTCTTTGGCCCACGCTGATTGCAGGGCATCAAACTCACCGAGGTCTAAGCTGCCAGACACTATTTGGAACAACGCTTCTGCGGCGAGGTTCGGGTCTTTACGCAGCGTTGCCTGATTAAGAGCCTGCTTGCCTCCTCGTTTTTGGTTGGCAAGCATAGAAACGCCTTTGTCGACGATTTTCGAGAACACTTCATAACGCTCTGGGTCGTATTTGAAGAACCCGGAGCCCATGCCTTCTTCGGCGTTGAACCAGTGTTTGAACTCGGATGCTTTGCGAGCTCGCATGTGTTGTTCTGCTTTGGTTACTGCGGTGTCTGTGATGTGTTGGCGTATTTTGGAGCCAAATGTGCGCACATCTTCCGATATCGCAGCCTTAGTCAGAAGCTTCATGTCGAGTTTCTGCTTCTCGTCGTTTTCTAGTCTGGAAAGTGCGATGACCGCAGTCTTTAAGTTGGCTGTGGGGATATTATCCAGGTTGGCTGCCAGGTCTGGGCTGGCTGCTACTGCCTTGGCAGTCTTTATGGTCTGCTTAACGTCGTGGCTAGGGGTGAGGCCCGAACGAGTCAACAAGTCTTCTGGTCTTTCACGACTTCCGGCACGGTGCAGCTCGGCTGAGCGCTGCGTTATGCGCAGGCGAAGACTGGCAGCCTGTTGCTCTACCCGTTCAAGTTGAAACAGGCAGCGGGCAAGCATAGCTTCATCAAAGCCGGACACGTCAACGGGTGCGGTGAACTCTATTTTAGGCACAGCAGAGCTGCGTTTGGAATGGGTAAGCATTGGACAAATTGCTCTATAGGTGAGCTATTGAAAGTTGTAAGAAAGCCAAAGCTTCGAGGTAATAAACATTAGCAAACGGCTCTGACATTGGCAATCCGAACGGGCAGAAATGTGTTCAAATTGGGCAAAGCTAAGAGGCGAGCTTGATACAGAGATGACAGAAGCCTAAGGCACGCACGGTGCCAAGTTCTAGACTGAGTCAGTACTCAGCGGTAGCGCTTCGGACCCCGGTAGGGATCTGGGTTGTCTGGGTCGAAGGGTGGGCCTGGTCGTTTTGGTTCATCAACAGGTTTCTGGGGTCTAGGTTTTGGTCCGGGATTAGGTTTGTTGCTGCCAGGTCTAGATTTTGGTCCAGGCTTTTGAGAGTTTTGTTTAGGTTCTGGCGTTGCCGTTTGATTTGCTGGATCCCGGATGAGACTCTGGTCACGTCCAATTTCGAACTCTTGTGGGTTCTGCAGTTGAGCGTCTTGGGTGTGTGTCGCAGTTTGGTTTTGGTCGTATGGAGCAAGGGTGGTTTGGGCCAGCGTATTTGCTGTTTGGCTTAGCTCTTCAGGACGTTTGATCTTGGCTGCGAGTTTCGCAGGGTTGGTCTCGACAAACCCCATCTTTACTAGTAGTTGATTTCCGCCATATACAACCCATGGGGCAGCGAATGATACTGCGGTTAGCACGGTCCAAGGTCGCCAGTCAGGTGCCCATTGCACGATAAAGTCTGCGAAGCCTCGACTGCCTTGGTTGGCGAGAGCGATTGCCCGGTTTGCTGCCAGCCAGCCGATGCCACCGAAGAAAAGACCGTTAAATATGGTGAAACCGGTGGCTTGCTTGCCGAGTTCTGTCCACTGTTTGTTCTTGGTGTGGAGCTCTGGCGGATTCAATATTATGGCGAACCCTGCCCCAACTGCGAGGGAGGCCCCTAAGGCTCGAACTGCGGCGAGGGGTTTGCTGAGGATTCGACGTAAGACTCCAAATGGTTTACTAAGGAAGCTACCTACTACAGCACTTGCTTTTTTCACTAGTCGGCTTAGCGCACGAAACGCTGGTGCGAATATAGGGCGCAGCATGCCTAGGACTTTGCTGAACAAGAGGGCTATTCTGCCCGGCGGTTTTTCTTTGAAGAACTTTAACTTCGTTCTTTTTGGTGGCTCTAGAGCTTCGAGCATTTTGCGCAGATGGTTGGTGAAAGCAGGGTTTAACCTCATTCCAAGCCATACAAACGCTGCCGAGATGCCATCGATTGCAGCCGATATCGCAAAGACTGTTGCGCCCACCCGGGGGGAACTAAATGTGCGATCAAATACTTCAGCTGCTAAAAACCCACGAAACTGAGCATCAAAGGGGCTGAGGATAAAAATTATGCCTGCAGCCGCACCAACCGCTGAACCTTTTTTGGCAAACGAATTTGCACGAAGTCGAGCCCAAACCGGTGACTCCCCACTGTTTTCCGCCATGATTCCCGCCTAAATTGCCGCAGTATCAATGGTACCGAGGTAAATCTGGATTCAAAGCAGCTATTTATAGCACATAGGCCTGTAGCACTAAATGGCTATAGAAGCGGTTATCGCGGATAAATTACCCTCCGCTTGTTATAGACTGGAGAAAGTCTTAGTAGATGAGAGGGAGCCAATGTCAATCGAGGAACAGGTACAGCAACCAACCACCGCCCTCAGGAGTTCGACTGAGGTAATCTTGGCTCGCTGTCAAGCTATAAATCTTCCAGGTGACATTCTCGACGCCGAGGGCTTTAATCCTTTCCATCACCCATTTGATTCGTATTCGGACGGCTTTGTGGAGATAGATGGCAGTAAAAAGCTTCTGTCTGGCTCTTATTCCTACTTAGGGTTAGGACACGATGAAAGAATTAAAAAAGCCGTCGCTTCTGCCACTGACCAATATGGTTTAGCGGGGCACGGATCGAGAGCGTTGACAGGTTCGTTGGACATACACAAGAACTTGGAAAGTAGCTTGGCTTCATTTCTTGGGAACGAGTCTGGGACGATCTTTTCTACCGGCTACTCAACTAACGTCGCAACAATTGGTACTTTAGTGGGCGAAGGCGACACCGTAATAACTGAACTTACGAATCACAACAGTATTCAGACGGGGGTAGCTCATTCTGGAGCAAAGATCTTGAAATTTACTGTTAGTAACCTAGCAACACTTAAGAGGGCGCTAGAGCGAGCGACAGGGACCACGTTGGTGGTTGTAGACGCTGTGTTCTCGATGGATGGAACAATCTTACCTTTACCTGAGGTCGTTGAACTCTGTAACCAATATGGTGCTACCTTGATGCTTGATGAAGCGCACTCGTTCGGCGTCCTTGGTGAAACTGGACGAGGAATAGTAGAACACTTCGGAATGTCGCCTGAAGATGTGGATATCAGAATGGGCACTCTATCTAAGGCGATTCCTAGTGTCGGAGGTTTCGTTGTAGCTAGCGAGACAATTTGCAGGGCACTTAGCCGGGGCGCACATGGCTATTTGTTCACGGGTTCGCATACTGCCGGGGCAACAGCAGCAGCTTTAGCTGGTCTGAATATTCTTAGACAAGAGCCGGAACGTGTTATAGAGCTTCAAGAAAAGTCTGCCTATTTCAGAAACCGCCTTAGAGATGCCCTGCTACCTGTTTGGGGTGAAGAAAGTATCCCTATTATTCCTGTGGTTTATGAGTCGCTTGACCTTGTGCTTGAGATGACGAAGGCTCTCTACGAGAAAGATATATTTGTGGTGCCTGCGGTTCATCCAGCTGTCTCGAAAAAGACACCTAGAATTCGCTTTAGTATCACAAACGACCACTCGTACGGGAACTTAGATCGTATTGTCGACACATTTATAGCTATAAACGACAATTTATCTGCCAGAGATTACGGCGTAATAAACCTCTAAATGCGACTTTATAGCTAATTTGGCCTCCGATTAGTCCGATTGGACCAGGTGAGTAAAACCTGGATTCTTCCTATAGTCGGTTTGCTGGCGCTAATAGCAGGCGTCCCCTTTGGCGAAATCGGTGGGACGGCTACGTTTATTTTTTTGGCAGTCTTAGCAATCTACTACTGTGTTTTTAGGCTTAAAGGCGTGTACTACCTGGGTGCTGGAGCCTTCGTATTTTTTGCATTGAATCACACATTTAGGTTTCTCAGAATGGGCCTGCTTGAGGAACTTAGCGCAATCGCTGGCTACATTTTAATAGCCGCTTTCGCCGCTCACTTCTATAAAAATCGCAGTACTCGAACAGAACTGGTAGCTGTGCTTGAAGCTGGTTCCGTGGCCTTAGTAGCAGGTTTAGGCGTAATTGTTAGTCAACATTTCATTGGTTCGTCGCCCACTCAGATATTCACACTATTCGTAATTATTGTTGTAGCAGTTTTTGCCTCCGCTTCAATTCTGGGTCGGACCTCGTCAAAGGTTGGGCGAGCACTAACTGCCGGGATCGCATCTGTCGCTGTTTTGCAGTTGTTTGATGGGCAACTCCCAGACGAACTTTGGAGTACTTTGTGGTCTATTCCAGTTATTCCTGTTCTGTACCTACTGGGGCTTCCAGCTTCTGACAGGGAGACGCAAGCTTCGAGCGTTGGGGCTAGGCGACGATTTGGCATAGTGCAACAGGCACTCTTTACTTTCTTGCAGGGTCTGGCATATTCAGCCGTGGCGATGCTAGCCGTTGTGCAGAATAGAGAACTATTGCTCATTGCTGCACCCCTTGCTCTTATATTTGTTGGGCTTGTCGCATATAGGTTCCACCTCCTTATAAAACAGCGCGACTGGTCTTATGACCAAGAACAAGGATTGCGTTCGTACGGCGAAGAGATAATTCAGTCCACCACCGTGGACGACCTTGATGTTCAGACAACATCAGTTCTTGACCAGCTCACCAACAACAATGCTGCAACCGCAATTCTCGAAGCTGAAGAAGGCTCATTCGAAGTTTCCGCATCAGGCTCGATTACCCCAAATTTCAAAAATTCTCGGTTTAAACCAATTCGTCTTGGTGAAGAACAGACTCCGGTTGAGGCATGGTTCACCAACTATCAAAATGCGAAGACGACAATCGCTGTCCCAGTACCGAACGCAACGTCTGAGTCGCAGACTTGGTTTGTCGCAGCACTGCCTGGCTACACAGAAGCTGACACTGAAGAGCACTTTAAGGCTGCCGCCACTCAGTATGGTATGTCGCAGCGTGCTCAACAATTGACTGATGAAATTCAAGAGCAGAAAGCTAACCAGCGTTACAACACACTTTCTCAAGACGCTAACGACCTTGTCATGGTCGTAGACAAAGAATCTAAGGAAGTTACGTTCATTGGTGAAAACGTCGAGCGTCTGATTGGTGGAAATCGTGGCCGTTACATTAACTCTCACGTCCTTGATTTGATTCATGGTCAGGACAAGTCAATTGCCGAACAAGAACTAAACGAGCCTCCGGTTGCTGGCGAAGAAAGAACCGCCGACGTTCGCCTCCGCATGGCTAGTGGTGAGACTCGCTGGTTTGAGATGAGTGTTAGAAACGCTGAAGAATCCGGGATTAGCGGCTTGCTAGTCAACTTCTCTGACATTCACGACCGTAAGCTTGCTGCATTGAACGTTAGAAACTCTGAAGCCCGCTTCCGTGCCATGGTTCAACACTCCGCAGATGTCTCTATCCTCGCTGATGCTGATTTAGATATCGAATACGTCAGCCCAAATATCTCTTCCATGTTTGGTCAAGAAACCGAAGACCTAGTTGGGACCTCGTTGTTTGGCTTCATTTCCGAAGACTCCCATGGTTTGCTTGAAACAATGTTTGAACGCAGTAGCGAGAACGAATCAACAGTAGAAGAAGAAGTAATGGTTCGGGGCTCACTAGGAACCGAAGAACGTCTCTGTGAAGTATCTGTATCGCCAAGTAATTTGGATGGCCAAGACAGCTATGTAATCTTGGTTCGAGATATTACTGCTCGTCGAGAACTAGAAGACGACCTGCGCAACAAAGCACTCTATGACGAACTAACCGGTCTACTTAACCGCTCGGCTTTCATTTACGAAACACAGACCGCTTTGCAGGAGCTAGACAACCAGTCACACACTTGCCTTGCAACAATTAACCTAAAGAACTTTAAAGAACTAAACGACTCAGTTGGTTTCGCTACCGGTGACGAAGTGTTAACCACAGTTGCCGGGCGCCTCCGTGCAACTTTGCGTGGCGACGACAAGCTAGCTCGACTATCAGCAGACGAGTTCGCCGTTGTGTCCAACGTTGCGACAATTGCCGAAGCAGAGATAGTTGCACAGCGTCTGAAAGACAGCTTCAACGAGTCATGCGTAGTCGATGGCAAAGACCTACGCATCGAAGCATCAATCGGGTACACAACAACTCAAGACCGCCGAAAGAACGCCGACTCTTTGTTGCAGCAGGCAACTGTAGCTATGCACAAAGCCAAGGCAGAGAAGAACTCTGCTGTTGTTCACTTCACCAAGCAAATGCTAGAAGAAACAGCAGAACGCTTTGAACTGCAAGGCGAAATGCAAACAGCGCTAGACAACGACGACTTCTATCTTGTATACCAGCCGTTGATTAACTTGGACGATAACTCAGTTAGAGGCTTCGAAGCATTAATGCGTTGGGACCACCCAGAACGTGGTGGAATCTCGCCAGGTGTATTCATACCTTTGGCAGAACAAAGTGGGCTCATCGTTGAGATGGGACGCTGGGTATTGCGTCACGCATGTTCAAGGCTTAAGCACTGGCAAACCGAATATGCAGGCTTTGCCCCAGTAACAATGAGTGTCAACTTGTCTGCACGTCAGCTAGAAGACCGGGCCGAAATGGACCGTCTGCTGGCAATTGTTGACGAGACAGGTGTAGACCCGTCCAACCTGGTTCTAGAACTAACAGAAACTGCAATGGTTGAAGACGCTGCAAGTATTGGCGCACAGCTAGAACACATTCGCTCTTTGGGTATCAAAATAGCGATCGACGACTTCGGCGCCGGTAACCAAGGCCTCGGAAACCTAAAAGATCTACCATTTGACTCTGTGAAACTCGACAAGAAATACATCGACGACATCGTCGAAGAAGAAGCACGCACACTTGTAGAGAGCATCCTCGGGTTAAGCCAATCTATGGGGGCCTATGCTGTGGCTGAAGGTATTGAAACCCCTGAACAAATCGACGTACTAACAGAACTTGGTTGCGATGTAGGCCAAGGCTTCTACCTAGCAAGGCCAATGCCAGAGCTAAAGCTTCTCAACTGGATGGTAGAGCGCCAACTAGGCAACCTGCTAGCTCACTAGAACAAAATACTATTCCGCAAGCTATTGGGGCGCAGACCATCGGTAGTACAATCAAGGTCGCAATGGCTGAGCTAATTAAGTTTGAAAACCCCACCTTGAAAGCCCCTGTGCTTGTTATGGGCTTTTCTGGCACTTTCGATATGGCTAACGTGTCAACCTCGACCATTGCTCATCTCTCAACTCGCACGTTGGCTTCTGATATTGCCATGGTTGACCCGGAGACCTTATACAACTTCAGTCGTATTCGTCCATTGTTGCGAGTCGACGCCTCAGGTTCACGTGTTATTGACTGGCCTGGTATTTCGCTAAAGATGTCAACTTTTGCTGACCGTGACTTGTTGCTCTTAGCGGGGGAGGAACCCCAGTACCGGTGGGAGACGACGGCAAACCAAATAGCGGAATATGTTGCTGAACTTGGCTGCGAAGTTGCAGTGTCGCTTGGTGCAGTTAACGGCATGATTCCTCATACTCGTGACTTTCCTGTGTTTGCATACACAACCGATTCGGAACTGTCTGTTAAATATGAGCTGGAGCAACCAGAATATGAAGGCCCAACCGGCTACATGGCAGCAGTTAACTCGGCCCTAGCTGATGTTGGCATTGGTTCTATATCTGTGAGGGTAGAAGTCCCACACTATTTGCCGACACCGCCAAGCCCCAAAGGTGTTCGTGCGTTACTCAAGTTCTTGCAGCGGGTATTGAAGTTTGACACTTTCGCTAATGATCTAAATAACGATGTTGTCGACTGGGAAGAACTAGTCAACCAAGCAGTAGAACTAGACGAAGACAACTTGGCTTATGTTGAACAACTAGTGGAACAATACGACTCGGAAGAAGAAATAGCAGTCGCCGGTCAAGACTTAGTAATCGAGTTGGAGACTCTTTTGAGTGACGCCGCGCAAACCAAACCTGAACCACTCAACCCTGTCGAAGACGATTCTGACGAAGACGAACCCGAAGAGTAAGTCTCGTTAGCGATCGGGAATCTCCGCTGGGTCTTCGAGGCATTCTTCGCCAAAGTCAACTATTGCATCTACTAATAGGATTTCTTGGACTAGGTAAGTGCCCTCAATTTGTGGAGAGTGGCTAATCTCTCCTACAAAAAAGGCATGAGGGATGTCATCTCCCAGAAACTAATAGAATTTGACAAGTGGGTCACTGCTGTCAACCAAGGGAAGCGAGTCCCAATCTTGGCTAAATGCTTCAAGGACGTATGGTATGACCTCATTCAATAAAACGTCGCGAGTGGAGGGCACTCCATCAATCTCGCTGCCAAAGTAATAGTCCAATTTGGTCAGGAAGTCTTGCGACGTTTTGACCACCCGCCGAGCTTCCATGTTTGCCTAGTTAATTGGGGTCTGTTGTTGCTTTAATTGCAAGTTAGAACGTGCCTGTTTAAGCATTGCGTCGGAGGCTTTCCTTGCTTTCTCAGGTAGTTGATCCCTGTCCGTAACACGGGCGTTCTTGAGACAGTCCAGTCTCTCTTGCTTGGACATTGCTAGAAACTTGTCAGAGAAGGGCTGTTCTTTTGAGACCATCGAAATATGTTAGCAAACAGCTATGACAATGGCCAGGCTGGAATTTATCGTCAACAGTAATCCTCGTTAGCCTTGGCGGCGGTCGCCGGCAGGAAACGTTGCGTCGTAGTCGGCCATCGAAGCAGCAACCACTTGATGGGCTTCGGCAGCGCCATAGGTTTCAACCACTTCGATAGGGTTCGGCTGGTCTGACATTGGTTCAAGCTTATAGGTCCCGAAGTAGTGGACGATGCGGTTTACCACAGCAGCAGGTAAATGCTTAATGTCGGTTGCTTTCTGAAACACAGGGTCACTTGCAAGAACGGCAATAATCTTGTCGTCGGCTTCACCTTCGTCAAGTAAGCGGACGCCGCCGACTACACGAGCTGGAACAATCACTTCGGCACGCTCAATGCGTTGCTGTGAAAGAACACAGATGTCCAATGGGTCGCCGTCGCCCTGAGTGGCTGCAGGGGTCAACGCTGCAACACCATCTCCACAGTAAGTTCTAGGAACGAAGCCGTACAGTGTTGGGGGTAACGCTGCAGAACCCTGCGGGCGGTCAACCCGGAGGTAGCCAGTGAGTTTGTCTATCTCATACTTTACGCCGTCGTTTGGCGTTATCTCAATGTAAGCGTCGACGAACTCCGGTGCGTCAGCACCAGCAGTCAAGCCGTGCCAAGGGTGAGGGCGGAATCTGTCAAATGATGTTTCAGTCACGCCAATATTGTAGAGGCAGAGTTACTGCTTGGTCCAAATGCGAGTGTTTAAAGTTTCAGCTGATTCGTGAGCGATTCGAGAACAAAGTCGGCATCAGGAAGCCCGGCGCTAGCCCAGTCAGTTTCATCAGGTTCTCGACCGATCAAGCCAAGTCCGCCTATGCCAGCAGTTGGACTGTAAAGACATTGAAACTTCGAGAAGTCACGAGTGCGACGTTGACTGATGCCGACAATCTTGTGCGTAGCAGAACAGACTTCGCCGAAACCGGGGGACCCAAAGCAGTAAAGCCCCGACTCAGAAGTTGGGCTTGATGGCTTGCTTGAAGAAATCGACAACTCCAAGTTTGTTTCGCCAATGGCTTCGAGCCACAAGTGGCCTAGCCAATCGAACGAACCTTCAAGGTGGGCTTGGGTCCTCTCATCAGAAGCAGGAAGATAGAAATCTATCCAAAGGTCCGCAGCTGCATCTATATATACAATGCCGCCACCGGTCGAGCGCTTAACTAGCTCAACGTTGGAAGCCTCTAAAGCCCCAGGATCAACAAGCTCTACACTCTGGGCGCTCCCCAGAACCAAAGCATCACGCTCACACTTATTAAATACAACAAGTCCGCCCTCGGTGAGGGTGGGCGCAGGCGCATCGTGCAGTTCCTGGGCCGTTCCTTTTCGTGTCTCGACACTCCAACTCATCGCCAACACTCTAACCAACGAAAGTGCCAGATCTAGAAAGTAATGAACTCCCAAAAAAGTTAGCCAAATAGTTGCATAGTGGGGCGAAGTGTCTTATTGTGTCAGGCAGTGGGGCAACCCACTAGGGCTGCGATCTAACGATCGCAATAGTGCGCTGGTAAACGATGCGCCCCGGGATCTACCCGGGGGCATTGTTCTTTATTGGAGTGTCGGAGTGTTTGTTGGTCAATACGATCATTCAATAGATAGCAAGGGCAGAGTCGTACTCCCTGCTCCTTTTCGTGCTTTTGTAGCAGAACGTGGCTATGTGACTCAACTCGACGGCTGTATTGGACTCTGGAACGCTGAGCACTTTACTCAAGTTGCGCAAAAGTGGAAAACAGAGTCTGAGGCTGGCCGAATCTCGATGCGAGTGTTCCGAAAGTTGATGAGCTCAGTTTCAGAAATCAAGCTTGACTCGGCAGGCCGAATAAACCTGCCACAAGAATTAACAGATGAGCTTTCGTTCAATAAAAATGTAGTACTCTGTGGTCTCTACGACCGTGTAGAAATCTGGCCTGCGGAGACGTTTGAGTCAGATAATAACGATAATTCTGCGTCGGAGGAGTTGGCCGACGCAGTAGCAAGATTAGGCCTTTAGTTTTGGAAAGGGGTTGGGTCTAGACATTGGATTACCTTTCGGGGTTTGAGGGATCTTATAAATCTCCGCCCGAAGTTCTCAGTTGGGGTTCGTATAGCGCGGGCACTAACACCAGGCTCCGGAGGGTAATCGATTGGCTAGGCACTAAAAATTGTTATGCCGAATGAATTTCATCACAAACCAGTTCTACAAGATGAAATTACCGACATTGCAAGCAAGCTTTCTAAAGGTTTGTTCCTTGACGGCACCCTCGGAGGCGCCGGTCATGCTGTTGCGGTATTAGAAAGCAACGCTGAGCTTCAATTAATAGGGATAGACACAGACACCGATGCCCTAAAGTTTGCCACCAAACGACTTGAGGGACACAGCGAACGAACAGAAACCCACAATTGCAACTTCTCTGACATTGAACAAGTCCTTGGCGGGCGCTCGCTCAGTGGCTTTCTGTTTGACCTAGGAGTTAGCTCACACCAAATCGACTCACCAGAACGTGGTTTTTCTTATCGGTTCGAAGGCCCATTAGATATGCGCATGGGTGAAGAAGTCGAGCTAAGCGCCGACGAAGTTGTTAATACCTACGAAACATATCAACTCGCTCACCTTATTAACCAAAACTCAGACGAACGTTTTGCCAACAGAATTGCCAAAGCAATAGTTGCCTCACGTCCGATCAAAACAACTACGCAACTAGCTGAAGTAATCGCTAACGCAATACCGGCTGCTGCTAGACGAACTGGTGGTCACCCAGCGAAGCGAACGTTCCAGGCAATACGCATAGAAGTCAACGCTGAACTCTCGATTCTCGCTGGCTCAATCGAAACCGCAGTTAACGCTTTAGACGTTGGCGGCATTGGCATGGTCATTACCTATCACTCAGGCGAAGACAAGATAGTTGCCAGAATGTTCCGAGAGCTAGCGGCATCATCTGATCCGCACGGCTTGCCAGTCGTGGTTGACAAGCCAAACTTCTCGTTGGCCTCGACCGTCAAAGCAGGCAAAGCTGAACAGGAAGAGAACTCGCGTAGTCGCAGTGCCCGCCTTCGAGTAATCGAAAGGGTAGCGGCCTAGTGAAGACTCTTACCCGAACAACAAAGACCCGAAAGGAAAAGGCAACAGGTAGCTCCACCAGAGTTGCGCTGCCAACAGCACTCAAAGTCAAAGTCAAGAAAAAAACTAAGTCACAAGTCCGGCTGCCTTACGCCCGCCTGGCTTTCTTCGCTCTTGTGTTAGGTGCTTTGTTTGGGGTCACACTCATCCAAGCTCAACTCGTTTCACCCCAGCAAGAACTAGACAGTTTGTCTGTGGAACTCGGCGACTTAAGAGAGCAGCGAAGTGTATTAGAACACGAAGTCGCAATTGCTTCAGCGCCAGAACGAATTATTGAACGAGCCGGCGACCTTGGCCTAGTCCCAATACCTGACCTGGTCCCAATAGAAGGAGTGGTGTCTGAATGATTCAGCTCCGCTCGACCCGAGACTCAAGAAGAAAAAAGTTCTCTAAAACATCAAAGCCAACGAACCCTCGCAACCGACTACTAGGGATCTTGGCTTTCTTTATGGTCATAGGTATAGCTTTTATTGCTGTCTTAGTTGATCTGCAAGCAGTCAGGGCAGATCGGTTTAGAGACCTAGGAATCGACCAGCGAATAGCGTCAGCGTCGATTGAGCCAGTCCGAGGCAACATCTTAGACTCCGGTGGCTTCGTGTTAGCGGCCTCACGGCCAAGTCACGATCTAGTACTGGACCCGTCATTGATTATTGAAAAAGATCGAGTAGCTGCAGAACTAGCAGAGCGCCTAAACATTGATCCAGACGAAATGACAGAGTTTGTCAATGGTTCCGGCCCCGAAGATCGCTACGAACTAGTTGCCGAAAACATTCCGACCGAAGTAGTTGAATGGTTTGCCGAAGCAACGTCATCGTCGAGGCGTTCTGACTGGCAAGGAGTTTATGTTCGAGCATCAGACCGACGTACTTACCCAGGTGGATCAATTGGCTTAGGTATTGTCGGCAGAGTAGACACAGCTCAGTCAGGGGTGTTCGGAATCGAATCAGGCCTCGACGAAGTAATGCGAGGAGTGCCTGGGTCATCTGAGTTCGAACGCAACAACTTTGGCGGACAAATCTCGGTCGGGTCGGCAACACTAACTCCAGCTCAATCTGGCTTCGATGTCGTATTAACGGTAGATCACCGTCTTCAATATGACACCGAAAGAATAATCGCAGAAGTCTGCGACGAACGATCCGCTGCAGGAGTTTCGGCCATCGTGTCAGATGTGCAATCAGGCCAGATCTTAGCAATGGCATCTGTCTCTGAAGGCGAAGACGGCTGCGAGGTTGCCCGCTACAACAAGCCTCTAGTTGACACCTACGAACCAGGCTCGGTGCTCAAGCCATTCGTGTTTGCGGGGGCTTTTGAGAATCTTGGCTACACAGCAGACACAGTTGTAAACATTGACTCTTCAATAGAGATCAGCGACAAAGAATTCTTTGACACACCAAGACAGGCATCACGGCAGTCCACAGTCGCAGGCGTCTTAGCTGAATCAAGCAACGTCGGGACCATTACTCTGGCGTCACGAATCGGACCCCAAGCAGTTTACAACGCTCTAACCGACCTAGGTGTTGGTTCTAAACCTCAACTAGGCATCGGCGTTGAGTCCTCGGGCACGTTGCGTGAAGTCTCGGAATGGTATGGGTCAGACCTAGGGTCAATTGCAATCGGCCAAGGCGTAGCAACTACGTTGATGCAGGTCCACACCGGTTATAGCATCATCGCCAACGGGGGAACCTACGTTGAACCACGAATTGTTGATCACCTAAGGTCTCCCGAAGGTCGAGACTTGTTACCGGAGCCCTCTGAGCGAAGTCAAGTCCTTGACCCAGCTGTAGCTAATGAAGTGGCAGCTGCTTTAACAGAAGTTGTAGCTAACGGGACGGGACAAAATGCAAGCGTAAATGGAGTACAAGCGGCCGGTAAAACGGGAACTGCTTGGAAAGTATTCGAAGATGAAAGCGGTAATGTTGGTTACGGGACTCCGGACAGTCGTCGCTATGTTGCAAGCTTCTCTGGGTTTGCTCCAGCCAATGATCCTAAGTTTGTTGTTTCAGTAGTCGTGGACGAACCAAAAGAGGAATTCCGAGCTTCTCAAACCGCAGCACCAGCGTTCAGCCAGATTATGTCTAGTGCTCTGCGTCTCTACGAATACGAATTGGACCAGCCAACGCCAAACCAAGGCCAGCGTGTAATCGCTCAGGCAGCAACCGAGCAGTTCATTGAAGCTGAGGAAATAGAAGAATCCCAGGACGAGCAACCTCAAGCCGCTGTGGTCGATGTTGGTCTGGTCGCAGAGGAGGTCAGTCCATAGTGTCGTTACTTGCCGAAGCCATTGCTAAACGCCTGCCTGATGCACAGCTGAGTGGCTCATTTGAAAGTGTCACCGGAATTACCATGGATTCTCGAGCGATTAAGCCAGGAGACATCTTCGCTTGCGTTAAGGGCACAAGTTTTGATGGCCACAGCTTTGCAAGCCAAGCAATCGCACAAGGCGCAGTGGCATTGCTTGTCGATAGCGATGTCGACGTAGACGCACCGACAATTAAAGTAGACAACGTTCGCTCCAGTCTCGGTCCACTAAGCGCATTAGTTTATGGTGACCCATCAGAAGAACTAAAAGTAATAGGAATCACTGGCACAAATGGCAAAAGCTCTGTCGTGCAACTACTTAAAGACATCTTCGACTTAGCCGGTATACGCAGCGATCTTTACGGCACCCTAACGGGGGAGCGGACAACTTCGGAAGCTCCAGGCTTGCAGGCCCAACTAGCCCAGAGCGTCGCCAGCGGAATTGAAGTAGTCGCAATGGAAGTGTCATCGCACGCATTAGAAATGCGAAGAGTGGACGGCACAAAGTTTGCAGCTGCAGTCTTCACTAACTTAAGTCACGATCACTTAGATTTCCATGGTTCAATGGAAGCGTATTTTCAAGCGAAGGCAAGACTCTTCGAAGAAGACTTTGCCCAACTAAACGTTGTTAACGCAGACGACGAACACGGCGAACGACTAGTTCACGTGGGCAACACAATGGCTTATTCGCTAGGTGACATTGAAGATCTGACAATTAGAGGTGCTGTCAGTAAGTTCAAATGGCGTGGCCAAGAAATCGAACTCAACTTGTTGGGCACCCACAACGTAATGAACGCCCTAGCCGCAGCAAGTGTTGCTGCCGAACTTGGGGTAGAGGTTGAAGTGATTGCACAGGCTTTGAGTAAATCCAAGCCAATCAAGGGTCGTTTAGATCTAGTAGATGGTGGACAGGACTTTATTGTCGCCGTTGACTATGCCCACACCCCGGATGCTCTAGCAGCTGTTATTAAGGCTGCCAGAGAAATAGCGGGTGACAAAAAAGTCATCACGCTATTCGGTTGCGGTGGCGACAGAGACGCAAAGAAACGGCCAATTATGGGCAAGATCGCCAGCGAACAATCAGATGTGGCCATTCTTACCACTGACAATCCACGTAGTGAAGACGCTATTGAGATTGCTACCGAAGTGCTAGCAGGCGTCGATGCGGCCTATGAAATCTGGGATATCCCTGACCGAGCGGAGGCAATAACCACTGCAATCAACATGGCTGAGGCCGGTGATGTGATTTTGGTAACAGGTAAGGGTCACGAAACAGGGCAGTACGTCGGTGATAAGGTTCTCGAGTTCGATGACATAGAGGTATCGACAAAAGCTTTAGAGGACTTGTTGAGGGGGCCAGCTAAATGATCAGAATCCTCATGGCTGTGCTAATCGGTGCAATCTCTTCTGCATTCCTCACTCGTCTACTAATAGATATCCTGCGCATCTCCAGGATTGGACAGCCAATCCGTGAAGACGGTCCACAAGGCCATATGACCAAAACTGGTACTCCAACCATGGGGGGCTTGGCCATAGTCCTGGGAGCATTACTCGGCTATGTGCTCAGCGGTTTAATCTCATCGTTTATTGGGCGAGCTGACGGAGTCTTCAGTCCGTTTACGCGATCGGGCCTATTGGTCATTGGTGCAACATGTTTCGCAGGCTTCGTCGGGTTTCTCGACGACTGGATCAAAATCTCTAGAGAACGCAACTTGGGGTTAAACGCCAAACTCAAAACAGCAGGGCTGCTATTGGTGGCAATAGGCTTTGCAGTGCTCACCGTCACCTACACGAGCGTTTCAACCGAGCTCGGTTTTGCTCGCAACGGACTGTTCGGCATCGATCTTGGTCCGGTGGGTTGGGTCATCTGGGCGGTGCTAATTATTTACGCAACATCAAACGCTGTGAACCTCACCGACGGTCTAGATGGCCTGGCCGCAGGATCGGGGATAATCTCATTCGGTGCTTATGCAGTAATTAGCTTTTGGATCTTTCGCCAAACAGTTCGACTAGACGTTGGTGAGGCAATCTATCAAGTCGAGCACGGACTGGACTTAGCGGTGGTCGCAGCAGCAATGTTAGCGGCGTGCGCTGGCTTCTTATGGTTCAATGCTGCGCCCGCAGAAATCTTCATGGGAGATACTGGTTCACTGGCTATCGGCACAGCCCTAGCTGGTTTAGCCCTCACTACGGGCACGCATTTACTCTTGCCGATTATTGGTGGAGTATTCGTTCTCGAAACGGCATCGGTGATGTTCCAAGTTGCCTTCTTCAAGGTCAGCAAAGGTAAGAGACTGTTCCGGATGGCGCCAATACACCACCACTTCGAACTTGGCGGCTGGCAAGAAACAAAGGTAATCACAAGGTTCTGGCTCATAGCTGGAACGCTTACTCTGATGGGGTTAGTGCTGTTTTACGCTGACTATCAGGCGGTGATCTCGTGAGCACTGGCAGAAAGTCTTATTACATTCCTAAGAAGGCTGCAGTACAGCAAAAGCGTAGAACGAAAAATAGTTCCAAGACATCTACGACAAAGAAGTCTCGCCGGGCACCTTCAATACGCACAACTCAAATCGGCCAAGTGCACGCACTTTATCTCTCAGTTCTATTTGCATGCATGACAGCGTTTGGTCTAATCATCTTGCTTTCTGCATCGTCGGTTGCCGGTCACTTCGAAAACGGCGACGCCCTAGGGTTGTTTCGGCGTCAACTAACTTGGGCAGCAATCGGTGCAGTTGGTTTCTTTGTGGCGTCTCGACTCGACTACCGGTTGCTTCGTAAAGTCGTTACCCCAATGTTGGTTGTATCAGTTGGTCTGTTAGTAGCTGTGTTGATCCCAGGTATTGGAATTAACGCGAACGGTTCTTCTCGATGGCTAGGTATCGGCCCTTTGGTTATACAGCCAGCCGAGATCGCTAAATTCGTTCTTGTCGTCTTCATTGCTCACTTGCTCACTCTGCGAGAACGTCGCATGAACCGCCCAGAAATGACAGTACGGCCTACTATGCTTGTGCTGGCTACATACTCACTGCTGCTGCTGCTACAGCCAAAGCTTGGCACCATCGTTGTGTTAGGGCTGACCTCTGTAATCATGCTATTTGTTGCTGGCTCACGGCTGCGTTATTTAACAGGTTGGGCCGCAGCAGGTGGCGCAGTGTTCACAGCGGCGGTATTGACAAGTGACCACGCTGTGCGTCGACTGCAAGCATTCTTCGACCCGCTCTCTAACTTAGATGCGGGAGCGTTCCAGCCGGTGCAATCTCAAGTGGCCGCCGCCAGTGGCGGCCTAACGGGCGTAGGAATTGGAGCGGGTAGAGCCAAGTATGGTTTCCTGCCAGAAGTAGAATCTGACTTTATCTTCGCCAACTTGGCCGAAGAAACTGGCTTAGTTGGCTCAACTGCAGTCATTGGTTTCTACCTTTTAGTTGCATGGTTTGGGTTTAGGGCGGCAATGAATGCCCCTGAGCGATTCGGCATGCTCCTCGCTGCCGGTTTTACGGCACTAATAACAATGCAAGCATTTCTTAACATCGGAGTCGTGATTGGAGTTCTTCCAACAACAGGTGTGCCGTTGCCGTTTGTGTCAGCCGGTGGCTCCTCGCTAGTGATGATGTTGACAGCAGCAGGAATTATCACAAATGTTGCTCGACGGGCCAAAGTTAAGACATGAGTCAGGTCGAAGTAGTCATAGCTGGCGGGGGAACCGCTGGACACACCAACCCTGGAATTGCAGTCGCTGAAGCGTTAGTGGCCAAAGGCATGTCGACAGAGTCAATTTTGTTTGTTGGTTCTTCTCGAGGGAGCGAAGGCGAACTTGTTCCAGCGGCAGGGTTCAAAATAGAAACACTCGACGGTCGAGGAGTGGCTCGCAAGATCTCACTAACATCGCTCAAGTCAGCCATGTCCTTAGTCAAAGGTATTGGCCAAGGAATCAAACTAATTTCATCAACCAAGCCAAAAGTAGTGCTCTCGCTTGGAGGCTACGCTGCAATGCCAGCTTCTATCGGAGCGATACTACGACGGATACCCGTTGTCGTCACTGAACAGAACGCTAGGGCAAGCTCGACAAACAAGTTCTTGTCAAAGTTCGCGGCCAACTGTGCGTTGCCGTTTGCTGCCACAGATTTACCCGGCGAAGTGACCGGTAACCCAATCCGTTCATCGATACTGGGCCTCGACCTTGATCGTAGGCTACAAGCTAGAGCAGCCCTTGGGGTAGCTGACCACCAGCGTCTCATAGCTGTATGGTCAGGATCGCTCGGGGCACGTTCAGTAAATAACGCTGTGAGAGATATGGCAGACCTGATTCTTGACAGACCCGAGTACTTCGTTTATCACGTAGTTGGCAAACGAGACTTTGCAGATCATCAAACTAACGGTGGCAAGAACTATCGAGTAATCGAATACGAAACAAACATGCAGCGTCTTTTAGCAGCGGCTGACGTAGCAATATGCAGAGCAGGGGCATCGACAGTATCTGAGCTTGCTATAGCAGGGGTCCCGTCGATTCTCATTCCACTTCCCGGAGCACCAAAAGACCATCAGACGCACAATGCACGAGAGCTTGAAAAAGATGGTGCCGCCATTTTACTAAGTGATGCAGAACTGTCTGGACCCAGATTGCTGGATATCTTAGATGAAGTAACCGAGATTCCTGAGACGAGGCAAGCGATGTCCAGAGCAGCTTTGGCCGTCGCACGCCCAGATGCTGCCAGTGCAGTTGCAGATATGTTGATCACAGAAGGCGGACTAACAATATGAGCGACGCAATCACTCTAAATGCTGGGGCGAAGGTCCATATTATTGGAATTGGTGGGGCCGGAATGAGCGCCATTGCCAAAATCTTGCATTCAAGTGGCTATGTGGTAAGTGGTAGTGACGCAGCATCATCGGCCATGACCGATGAACTTCTAGCGTTAGGTATTAACGTTTCGATCGGTCACGCAGCACCCAACATTGACGGTGTCGAGATAGTCACGCACTCAACCGCAATTGGTACTGATAACCCAGAGATAGTTGCAGCCAAAGCTGCGGGCCTTCCGGTATACACTCGAGCACAAACGTTGGCAGCAGTAACTCAGCTATTTGAATCACTGCTGATTGCCGGTACACACGGCAAGACAACGACATCGTCTATGGTGGCCTCAATCTTTATGCGAGCAGGCCTAGATCCGAGCTTCATAATTGGCGGCAAGCTCGCCGAGTTCGATACCGGCGCCAGACTAGGCGCCGGCAAACAACTAATAGTCGAAGCAGACGAGTCTGATGGCACCTTCCTAACCCTAAATAACTCGGCCTGTGTCGTCACTAACATAGAAAAAGATCATCTCGAGTTCTACGGCACTGAAGAAGCAATGGTGCAGGCCTTTCGAGACTTTATTGCAAGCGCCAAGGGCCCAGTTGTGTTGTGCGCCGATGATCGAGGCTGTGTCGAGTTGCGTTCCTCGATGGACCTAGATGACATAGATGCACATTGGTATGGCTTTGCAGAAGATGCAGATGTTCGCATACACAGCTATGCACCCGACGGCCTAGGTTCAGCGTTCCAACTAAACATTGCTGGAACCGATTACCCGGTCAAGTTGCGCCATCCTGGCAAACACAATGCACTAAATGCTGCCGGCGCAGTAGCGTTAGCTGTCGCAGTCGGAGTTGACGCTGCTTCTGCAACAACTGCGGCAACAGATTTCGCCGGGGTAGGCAGACGATACGAGTTTCGTGGCACCCAAAACGGGATCGTCTTCGTCGACGATTATGCACACCTGCCAACAGAAGTCGCAGCTGCAATTAGCGCAGCAAAGTCAAGTGAACCTAAACGCTTAGTCGTGGCGTATCAGCCTCACCGGTACTCTCGAACCCAAAGTCTCTACAAAGAGTTCGGAAACTGCTTTTCTTCAGCCGACAAACTAGTGGTAACCGGAATCTACTCGAGTGGTGAAGAGCCACGTGAAGGTATAACCGGTGAACTAGTGGCCAACCAGGTCAGGGCAGATGACCCAGGAGTTGACCTAACCTACATAGAGAACCTAGAAGATGTTCGCTCTTATTTGGGTGCAGAACTCGCTGAAGGAGATCTTTGTTTGACACTCGGGGCAGGAGATCTAACCAAAATGGCAGACTGGGTACTGGAGGACTTAGTTGGAAGCTAAATATGATGAAGCACTAAACCAGCTTTTGGCGCTGGGCCTAGATGCTACAAGATCTGAAAATCTAGGAAATCACTGCACCTACCGTGTCGGTGGAGATGCTGGCGTATTTGTTGAAGTTCACGCTATGGGAGAGCTTGAATCGATTGCCAAGGTGAGCGCAGATACCGGACTTAACATTTTGGTTGTTGGTAAAGGATCAAACATGTTGGTCTCTGATAATGGCTTTGATGGGATTGCGATAAAGCTCGGTAAAGAATTTGACTTTGTTGATATCACTGAAACAGTTGTCCGAGCCGGTGGAATTACCTTCATGCCAATTGTGGCACGCAAAAGTGTCGACGCAGCTCTTACTGGTTTTGAGTGGGCGGTTGGTGTCCCAGGTTCAATCGGTGGCGGCGTGCGTATGAACGCTGGCGGCCACGGGTCTGATATGGCTGCTTCGTTAACTGAAGTCAAAGTCTTTGATCTAGCGACGGGGGAGTTGCATACAAAGACGCCGGATCAACTCGAGCTTGGTTACAGAACCTCGAACATCTCATCTAACGAGATTGTGGTCGAAGCAACCCTAGGTCTAGATCCAGGCGACTATGACAAATCAAAGGCTGAGCTGAGCGAAATAGTCCAGTGGCGTCGAGCCAATCAACCTGGAGGGCAAAACGCCGGCAGCGTCTTTGCTAACCCTGAAGGAAATCATTCAGCCAAACTGATTGAGGCAGCTGGTCTCAAGGGTTATGTCTTAAACACAGCCATGGTTTCCGACAAGCACTCAAACTTTATACAAGCTGGAGCCGATGGCTCAGCGGATGACGTTTACGCCCTTATCAGCCATATTAAGGGTGTCATTAAGGAGTCAGACGGGCTAGAGCTGCGTGTAGAGAACAAGCTCATTGGATTCGATGAAGATATCAACCCCTAGGCGTTGCCGCTGCGGTAACTTTTAAAGCTGTAATGGCAACGAAGAGCTCACGGTACAAAGACACACGAGTAAAGGTCGAACCGAGGGTTTCCTGGAAGTTCAAATTACTGGTCCTCTTTGTGATATCTGCTCTCGGGGTTATAGGGGCAACCCAAACCTCGGTTGGAGAGATTAGAGAGATAAACATCTCTGGAGCCGAGCTAACACCGGCTGAAGTCATCCGAGCAGTCGCTCAGATCCGAATAGGAGACCCAATAACAAACTTCTTGCCGTCAAGTGTTGAGAGTCGCCTCTCCGAAGTTGGGGCATTGTCCAGCGTTGAGGTTCGTCGCAATTGGCAAGACAGGGTAGTTGATATTCAGGTCGTTGAAAAAGTAGCTCGCCTGAGCTCCAGATCAGAATCAGGTTTCTGGATTATTGCAACAGACGGAACAGTATTGGCTGAGTTAAGCGAAGTGGGCTCAGTGGAACTAATTGAAGGGCCACCCACTGCCCAAACCGTAGGTGAAGTAGTTACCGGCTATCCGGCAAGTCTGATCGAAGTAATGGGAGTGCTAGAAACCTCAGAAATCGACGCCGATCAGCTAATTGTTTCAGAAGACGGCACCTTAAGTATCGAGTATGGTCCATTGGGCATGGTGATTATAGGGACATCGTCTGGAATTAATGAAAAGATTGAAGCCATGCGAGCTATCGAGGCGCGGGTTGATCTCCGGTGTATTGAAGAGGTCGATGTCAGTGTGGCAGAGCTACCAACGGTGAAACGTAACCAACGTTGTGCGCAGAGCCAAGGCCTCGTCGTGGTCCCTGAATCAGGGATTGAAACTCAATTAGCCTTGGAACAGCCCACAAATGGCGCTGATAGTGCAGCAGAATAAAAACTTGCTAGCAAATATCGCAGTCCATTAGGCGTCACGGCCGATCTCGTGTAGTTTCTTAGGAACTAGAAATTCTCGCCATAAAGAATGTTAAATAGCGATAGAGGTGTCCAAATGAGTTCAGGAAACTATGTAGCGGTAGTCAAAGTAGTTGGTGTAGGCGGTGCGGGCTGTAACGCTGTTAACCGCATGATTGATTCCGGTCTACGTGGCGTTGAGTTCGTAGCTGTCAATACCGATGCTCAAGCACTGCTCATGTCAGACGCAGAAACCAAGATTCATATCGGCAAGGAACTAACAAGAGGCCTTGGTGCCGGTAGTGACCCCCAAGTTGGTGAACAAGCCGCAGAGGACCACGCATCAGAAATAGCAGAAGCACTTCAGGGTGCCGACATGGTATTCATTACCGCAGGCGAAGGTGGCGGTACCGGAACAGGTGCAGCGCCAGTAATCGCAGAAATCGCTAGATCAGGTGGAGCGCTAACTATCGGTGTGATCACAAAGCCATTCGGGTTTGAAGGCAAGCGTCGCTTCGAGCAAGCCGAGCGAGGCGTTCAACGACTAGCTGATGAAGTCGACACTCAAATTGTCATACCGAATGATCGCCTCTTGTCACTAGCGGACAAAGAAACTTCAATGGTTGATGCCTTCGGCATGGCCGATGAGATCTTGCTACAAGGTGTGTCAGGCATAGCTGACCTTATTACCACCCCAGGTCTAATTAACACAGACTTCGCAGACGTAAAGATGATTATGGAATCGGCTGGTACTGCACTGATGGGAATTGGTAAGGCCAGTGGTACGGGTAGAGCGCTTGCGGCAGCACAATCAGCTATCGAGAGCCCACTACTTGAGAGTGAGATCGACGGAGCTAAAGGCGTATTGCTAACAATTGCTGGAAACAGCGAACTTGGGCTATTCGAAGTCAATGAAGCAGCCGAACGCATTCACTCGGTTGCTCACCCAGATGCCAATATTATCTTCGGAACAGTGGTAGATGAAGCACTAGAAGACGAAATCAAGATCACAGTTATTGCGACTGGATTTGAAAGAGCTGCTACTCGCCACGCAATGACTAAGACGGTGGCTCCAACCATTGACTTGCGAGACCCAGAACCAGCAGCCAGCAAAGCAGAGGAGCCTGCAAAACAGGAGCCGCACCCAGAACCTGCGATGCCTTCGTCTGAGTTCTCGACGGAGCTCTCAGAGTTCTTCACTTCAAACGACGAAGTTGAAGACGAGTTTGACGTTCCAAGTTTTCTGAAATAGATCGTAGATGAGGGCTCACAATCTTAATGTTGGAGATCGCCTCTTTGAGGTTCGCTTTACCGAAGCTTCCGACGGCGATTTTCAGATCGATTCCGACCAGGACCAGTTAGCCAATAATAGATCGAACGTTGTTGACTATCAGTGGACCTGGGTTCGGCAAACCCACTCATCAAAAGTGATTCGAGTAACTCAGCCAGTTGGCTATGCCGGCGAAGCAGATGCTCTTGTCACTTCAACACCCGGAGTTCCGATTTCGATTACTACTGCTGACTGCATGCCAATAGTTCTGATTGGTAATCATAACTTAGGAGTTGTTCATGCCGGTTGGCGTGGCCTTGTCGGCGGTGTTGTCCAAGAAACGGTCAAAGCAATACGTGAAGACAACGATTCAATTGTTTCAGTGCTCCTAGGTCCCCATATTGGGGTAGAGGACTACGAGTTCGGAGAAGCCGAGCTTGAGAATCTCATCGCTCAGTTTGGAGAAGAGGTTAAGGGTCAGACTTCATGGGGAGCGCCAGCATTAGATCTCCACAGAGCTTTAGTTGATGTTTGTGAAACCCTGCATATGCCAGCTCCCGAAATGGCTGAGTCAACGGTCAGTGATTCTTTCTATTCTCATCGTGTTAGATCCGATCCGCAGCGTCAAGCTCTAGTGGCCTGGATCTCTTAATGAGTTCGCTAGATGAAATTGAGGAGCGGCTTAATCAAGTCCGTTCTGATATTGCCGATTTTGTACAAAAACCAGAAGATGTTCGAATAGTGGCTGTCACTAAGAAGTTTGAAGTTGATCAGATCCAGGTCTTGCGCGATTTAGGCCTGAGAGACTTCGGTGAGAACTATGCGCAGGAGCTGAGAGCTAAAGCTGGAAGCTTTAGCGATGTAAACTGGCACTTTGTTGGCGGGTTGCAGCGAAACAAGGTAAAGAAGATAGCTGATATTGTCTCTGTATGGCACAGTGTGTCAACATCTAAGCTTTTGTCTGAGATAGCGAATCGTTGTACCTATCCTGAAGTTTTTATACAAGTCAATCTGACCGGAGAGCCGCAAAAGAGTGGATGCAGCCCAGACGAGATCAAGCCACTGGTCGATCAGGGCGTCACCGAAGGCGTCAATGTCGTCGGCTTGATGGTGATGGGTCCAGCAGGCGGAGGTGACCCAGAACCCGTATTTGAACGAGCTAAAGAGTTAACTGATGAGTTCGGTTTCGGTCGACTTTCGATGGGGATGAGTGGTGACTATAAAGTCGCACTCCGCCACGGAGCCACCGATTTGCGCCTGGGTGAGGCTTTGTTGGGCAAGCGTCAGCAATAGCAGCCCGTCTAGGTCTAACAATTGAGCTAAGATCATTTCATGGCATTCGTTGAGGCTCTCAAAGCGTACACAAACCTCGGTTCGCCAGACCCAATAGAACCAGCAGAGATAACCCTGGCTCCAACAGGAGATGCCCCAGCAGAGTTAGGGGTGCAGTTCATTACACTGTCGTCATTCGCTGCGGTGCAAGTGGTAGCCGATACCTACATATCGGGCGAAGTTGTTCTCGTGAACCTATCTGCGGTCAATCCAGCAGATGGGCGTCGAGTTATTGATTTCTGCTCCGGGCTTGTTTACGCCACGCAAGGACGTTTAAAGAAACTGAGCAAGAGGCTCTTCTTGTTGCAGCCAACGGGCATCGACCTAACTGATGAAGATATAGATTTAATCGAAGATATAGCTAGTGGGGAAAGCGCCTAGCGTTTCTTGGAAAAGCTCTTAAGTTTCTTCTTCTCGTCTTTAGTTAGCGACTTCATTCCCTGAGAAGAAATTTTGTCTAAGATCTGATTCATTTCTTCATCACTGACGTTGGGCACAGCTTGTAAGTGAGCGCGCTTTTGTTTTTGCTCTGTGACCTTCTGTGCTATTGGAGCGTCCGAGATTACTTCGTGGGCTCGACCAAGGTAAACAATGTACCCAATGGCTACAATCGCGGCAACGACTTCAGCTATGAGCGTTCCCCAAGCTCGGTCGGCAAGAGCAACGAGGGAAGAGTAAGCCACGAATCCAGTTGCCAGAATCCAGA
The DNA here is from genome assembly GCA_964648795.1 of uncultured Acidimicrobiaceae bacterium. Taxonomy (GTDB): domain Bacteria; phylum Actinomycetota; class Acidimicrobiia; order Acidimicrobiales; family SZUA-35; genus JAHDDW01. Next base: position 61,414 of record CAZYMB010000003.1, on the reverse strand, counting down.
TAGGAATCTGAAAGAAGGAGGGAGCAAAGGGCGTCATGGTCGCTATTGCGACAATTAGCGCTGTTGTCAACACAGACAGTCCTGCAAGTCCAGCGCCAAGTCCTACTAAGAGGTTGAGAGCCATGAGCACAAACAAGATGGTGCCAGATATAGCGAGCAGCAAACCTGTGAACTTGGCTCGGCCAAGGGTTTGTTCGAGTCTCGACCCGATCAAGAAAAAGAACACAATATTAATAACGCCAAAAATATTCAAGGGCACAGCGAGAGGCCAAGTAATAAGCCGCCAAAACTCTCCTCCGCTAACTAGATCTGAATTGAAGAAGAGCCTGCCGGAAAGCCCAGGGTCCACTGCGGATGCCAGAAGAGCAATTGTGGCCAATCCAGTCACAAGAATCGTAGTTGTAACCTCTATGGTGCCTAATTTGAACCAAGACGCTTCAGGGTCGCCGTTGCCGTATCCATACCTCACACATACACAATACACCGCTGTAACAGGGGTGTGCGCATAACTGTAACTTAACCATGTTTTGGCTGAAACAGCCGCTCTTTGGCGTCAGTAGAACCCAATTAGGGCAAGCCTTGGGAAAGGTGGGTAGTAAATCCTATATAAAACCCTGGTATGCTTTATCCATGGCGGTAAATGAAGAATCAATTAATCTACTTAAGTTTTCGACTTCGGTTCAGTTCGACACATGCGATGGCGGTGTCTCTCCGGAACAAGTAAGAAGTCTCCTAGTTAAGCTCCCTCCTATTGCGGATGAGGTTACAAGGCTCAACACGCGTTTAGCAGAGGTTGAGAGTCGTGCAGCTGAAGCACAAGAGCGACTGCTTGAGCTAAACGCTCCTGAAGAGGTAGATGGCAAGCTGCCAAAGGTTTCACGAGACTTCGATGAAACACTGCGAAATACATTGGTTTCTGCTCAACGTCAGGCTGACGTTCTTATTGCTGATGCCCGTGCCGAGGCTGAGCGTGTATTGAGTGAAGCTGAGACACAGTCAACTGCTCGACTAGCAGAGGCTAACTTGTCAGCGAATGAAATCGAAGAAGCTGCGTCAGTTGCAGCCGAGCGTCTAACACGAGAAATCGAAGTTGAGCGAGCTGCGCGTCTGCGTGAAATTGCCGACTCGACTCGAGGTCTTAAAGAGAAGCTTCAGAACGAGCTTCACACGAACCACATTGACAAGAGAAACCAGTTGGTCTCTGAGATCGATTCGTTGTCACATGGCCATGGAATTCTATTGGCAGAGATGCAACGATTCGAAACTCACATTGCGAAACGACGCACTGAGGTTCGAGTTGCAGTATCTGAGTTAACTGACATTCTGGAGAACCCAGAAAAGCTTGCTGTGTCGGATCCGATCCAACCAGCTGACTATGTTCAGAACCTTCCAACAGAGGTAGCTTCTAACGAAATTGATGCAACTGGCTTAACCGAACTTGAAGCAGATCTGGCTGCTGCGTCAGAAGGCTTTGCTGCCGATGCGCAAGCTGCAGCAGACTTGATACAAGATCCGTTCATTCCAACAGAAGACTCAGTTCAGGCTGAAGCTCGGGTGTATGTCGAAGAAGACCTTACCTCGACTGATGGTGATGAGACAGACAAGTATCTTGAGGAGCTCGAGCGAATTGCAGCTGAATCAGGTACTGAAGACGACACCGTTCAGGAGTTTCTGAACGATTCTGATGCTGATTCTGCTGGCTGGTTTGGTCGCCGCAAGCACAACACCTAAAACAAATTGTTGAATTAGTTCTACGTTAGGTCTATACTTTTGCGCCATCGGGTGACCCCGTAGAATGTGAGCCATATGGCAGCGAAGAAAACTACTAAATCTAAGAAGGCCCCCGCTAAAAAGGCGGCTGCTAAAAAACCTGCGGCTAAAAAGGCTGCTGCTAAGAAAGCGCCAGCTAAGAAAAAGGCTGCTGCTAAGAA
>CAZYMB010000003.1:41420-59383 GCA_964648795.1 uncultured Acidimicrobiaceae bacterium | reverse complement strand
CTGCTGCTAAGAAAGCACCTGCTAAGAAGAAGCCTGCTGCTAAGAAAGCGCCTGCTAAGAAGAAGCCTGCTGCTAAGAAGGCTCCAGCGAAGAAAAAAGCTGAGCCTAAAGCTCCGGCTAAACCGAAGAAGCCAGTTAAGCCAAAGATCCCAGCTAGGGCCAAGTACTTGCTGGACAAGAAATGGGTTGCCGCTCAAAAGGCAGAGCTAATTAAGAGACGCGACAGCTACACCAAGTCAGCAGATAAGTTGGCAGCAGATGCAGCTGCTCTGATGGCTGACCGTGAACCCGGAGACGTTCAATTCGATGAGGAGTCCGGTGAAGGAGACACACTTGCTGTAGAAAGAGACCGAGACCTAGCTCTTTCCGCTCAAGCACGCCAGGCCGTGGATGAAATTGATGCCGCTTTAAAGAGAATTGAGGACGGAGTTTATGGATTGTGTCTTGTAAGTCATGATCCAATACCGAAGGCCCGACTCGAGTACATCCCTGAGGCATCTGAACGGGTAGAGCACAAAACCTCAATGTTCGTATAAGGACACTATGTATCGCCTTCGCTACTTCCTAGTCGCTACTTTGACTGTGCTGCTAGCCGATCAGTTCTCAAAACGTTGGGCAACCAGCTTTCTGGAATCTAGATCCTGTGGCGAAGTCTCTAACTGCTCTGAAGTATTTGGGGGAGTACAACTTCGGCTGCTATTTAACGAAGGTGCCGCCTTTTCTACCGGTGTTGGCTTCGGCCGTTGGTTTGCCTTGGGGGCAGTTCTAGTTCTCGTATTCTTGCTGTTCTTGGCCTGGCGCAGAACTACGCCTTTGCAAGGAATAGTCCTTGGTCTGGTAGCGGGTGGAGCTGCAGGCAACCTTTATGACCGAATTCTACGGGCTGACTCAGAAGGCCTAGGCACAGGAGCGGTCGTGGACTTCATTGATATAGGTCCTTGGCCGGTCTTCAATCTGGCTGATGCCGCTATTACTGTTGGTGCTGTAGCTTTAGTATTTATTGGGTTCGATGAACCTGGCAAGAGTTCACCTGTTCTTGATGTCCCCGAAGCTGCGGTCGAGGCCGAACCATCCGGCCAGACTGACTTAGCTGCGACGTCTACCCCAGAGATCGAAGAAGCTGAGGTTGAACCGGAAGACTTAGAGCTAGTTGTGAGAGATGATCTAGCCGATACTCCTGAAGCGGATGGATAGAGATGGACTCTGAAGCTCGTAAACTTGTGCCACCGGCCTATGGGGATGGCGCCATCTCAGACATTATTCCTAGCATTCTTCACCCGCAGGCACCAACTAAGCTTCCGATCGCCTTAGATCCAGATGCGCCAAAGGTGTTGTTGGTGTTGGACGGGCTCGGCTACTTACAGCTAAAGGAAAGAGCAACGATGACTCCTGTGCTGTCTGGTATGTCGGGTGGTTCCATCACTTCAGTGGCTCCAAGCACAACTGCCACAGCTCTGACATCGATTACCACTGGTCTAACGCCAGGCGAGCATGGCCTAGTTGGCTATAGGTTCGCTATGGGTGATCACATCTTGAATGCGCTACGTTGGTCCGATGTAGACGGGACTGACCTACGCAAAGAAGTCCCGCCAGAAACAGTCCAGCCGTTCGAGCCGTTTATGGGGCACTCGATAGCCTATGTTTCGAACGCTGAATTTGAGTATTCAGGGTTTACAACAGCGAGTTGGCGTGGAAGCAGGATGCTCGGGTATCGAACTTTAGGCACGCTTATTAGTCATGTTAAGACACTGATTGAACAAGGTGAGAAACTTGTCTATGCCTACTACTCAGGTGTCGATAAAGTGTCGCACGAGTATGGTCTCGGGAATGTTTTTGATTCTGAAGTTGCCCAGACTGACCGACTAGTTGGAGACCTAATTGAAAGTCTTCCATCTGGAACGCAGCTAATTGTCACAGCAGATCACGGTCAAGTCGACTGCGGCAATTCAAATATTCAAATTGATGATTCTGTAACGAATCTTTGCCAGAAGATGTCTGGAGAGGGCCGGTTCAGATGGCTGCATGCAAAAGATGGTCGTGCTGATGATGTGTATGAAGCGGCAAAAGACTTGTATCAAGATTCGACCTGGATAAAGACAAGAGAAGAGATTATTGAAGCTGGCTGGTTTGGTCCAACTGTCACCGCTGAGGCTCGTGGCCGACTTGGCGACGTTGCCCTAATACCATTTGAGCCAATAGCATTTGATGACCCGTTTGATACCGGTATCTTTGATCTGATTGGGCGACATGGTTCACTAACGGCAGCAGAGATGTTAGTCCCTTGTCTTGCAACGCATGTCGACTAGAAAGTGTAGATATGGATAAAGAAGAAACAGAAGCGGTTAAGCCTGAAGCGGAAAGCCCTGAAGTGGTCACCGAGGAAACGACAGTGGCCAAATCACCAAAGTCTGGAACAGTTTCTGAACCGGCCAAAGTAATGCGTATTGGTTCCATGATCAAACAGCTCCTGGCTGAGGTGAAGGCAACAGAGCTTGATGAGCCGGGCAGAGACCGGCTAGCCGAGATCTATGAGACGTCGATTGCGGAACTATCCGGAGCGCTTTCCGATGATTTGCGTGAGGAACTAGAACGCTTGGCTCTACCATTTGATGACGATGCCGGAGTGCCAACAGGTTCAGAGCTGCGGATAGCTCAAGCGCAACTAGTTGGCTGGCTAGAAGGTCTGTTCCACGGAATACAGGCAACGTTGTTCGCCCAACAGGCTGCCGCTCAAAATCAGCTGCAGCAAATCACGCAAGGTAACGGCGGCTCCGAAGACGGTAGTGATGGCGGCGGAGTATATCTGTAGCAAGTCAAGGCATCCACGCCTTGAATAGAAACTGGCACTAATATCTTGATGTAGACCAAGGAGTGATTTGTGCCAACTGCGGTGACCAACCAAGACTGCTGCACCCTCTCAGACCTTGAGAAAGAAGATCTAGCGAATATTTCTAGCGAACCTTCAGAGGCGCTCGGAATAGTTTCGAAAGAATCAGACAAGTGGGTTACTGCCTTTGTCTCGGGAGCTGGCTCTAAGGTGAACGGTTTTAGCTTCGCAACTCTAGAGCGCATCGGTGGCACTCCTTGCGTCCTGATTGGCCCGTCAGTTGTGTCTGAGGCAAAGCCCGCAGTTGCCAAAGCCCTTGTCACTGCGATTCGTAAGAAGGCCAAGGTTGCATTCCCGGATGAAGATGTAATCTTTGCCTGTTGTGTTGATGGCGCCGTGCCGGCTGAAATATTCGAAAAAATGAACGATCCACAACCATGTGCCTCCAAACCTGGTGGCGAAGAGCGTGCCTGGGGACGACGTTTAGCAAAAAGACTTGGTGTAGACGACTTCTCAGATACCAAGATGGTTGGAAAAGTGAGTCCAGAAAGGTCGCTGTTTGAGTGGCCCGGGGCGCAAACAACAGAAGAATTTCGTATTAAATCGCATAAAGGCTCAATTACGATTGCTTGGGCCTGGGCGATGGTCGAAATGCTTGATTCGTACTAGAGTTCACTAACACCTAAGTTAGATCTAGATACTTTTAATGGATTCATTCGTACATTTACACGTTCATACAGAGTTTTCGATGCTGGACGGAGCATCGAAAGTTGATGAATTGGTCGGCGCCGCAGTAGAACACGACATGCCTGCCTTGGGAATCACCGATCATGGCAACATGTATGGAATTCTGGACTTTTACAAGGCTTGCAAGAAGCAGGGGATCAAACCAATAATTGGGTCCGAGCTTTATCAGGCGCACGAGCATCGAAGCGAAAGGCCATCGCGGCGTGGTCGACTTGATGACTCAGGTGGAAATACAGACGGCGGCAACAAGCTCTATTACCACCTAACGACGTTGGCCGAGAATAACACTGGCTACAAGAACCTTATACAGCTGAGCTCTAGGGCGTTCATGGAAGGGTACTACTACAAACCTCGAGTTGATTGGGATGTATTAAGTGACCACTCTGAAGGGGTGATTGCGACATCTGGCTGTCTTGGTGGGCAAGTACTACAAGCGTTAATGAATGACCGCCCTGAACTTGCACTAGAGCGGGCAGGGCGACTCCAAGATATTTTTGGGAAAGACAATTTCTTTATCGAGCTACAAGATCACGGTATCCCAGAACAGCTGAGTACTAACCCTGGGCTGATTGAGATTTCTAAAAAGCTAGACGCCCCACTGTTAGCGACCAATGACTGTCACTACACTCACCAACACGATCACCTAGCTCATGATGCTTTGCTCTGCGTCCAGACAGGTTCGCAGATGTCAGATCCTGACAGGTTTAAGTTTCACGGTGACCAGCACTACCTGAAGTCGCCGGCTGAGATGCGGGCGGATTGGGGTGACCTTCAAGAAGCCTGTGACAATACTCTCCTAATTGCAGAACGTGCCGATGTTGAGATTGAGTTCGGTGCTCCTCAACTACCAGACTTTCCAATTCCGGAAGGCTTCACAGGATCCGATGACTATCTCCTTCATCTAACAATGGAGGGAGCAAAGAAGCGATGGGGTGCGGGGCTCACAGACACAATTCGCGACCGGTTAGTCTACGAACTTGATGTCATCAAGAACATGGGTTTCAGTTCTTACTTTCTTATTACATGGGATCTAATCAAATTTGCTAGGGAAGAAAATATCCGAGTAGGTCCAGGTCGTGGTTCGGCGGCTGGGTGTGCGGTCGCATACTGTCTATGGATTACCGATCTCGACCCAATTAAATATGAACTGGTCTTCGAACGATTCTTGAACCCTTCGAGAATCTCTATGCCAGATATCGATATGGACTTCGACTCACGCTATCGAGACGAGATGATTAACTATGCTGCACGTACTTATGGGCGGGACCACGTAGCCCAAATTGTTACGTTCTCTCAGATCAAAGCTCGTGCAGCAGTACGTGACGCAGCCAGAGTTCTCGGCTTCCCATATGCAGTAGGGGACAAAGTGGCTAAGGCTATGCCTCCATTAGTGATGGGGCGTGACACTCCTTTGAAGTACTGCTTTGAAGAGAGCGAAAAGTTCAAAGACGGATTCAAAGCTGCGTCCTCTTTGCGTGAGATGTACGAGACCGATAACACAGTTACTGAAGTTGTAGATGTCGCCATGGGCTTAGAAGGTCTTCGTCGCCAAGACGGGATCCACGCCGCAGCAGTTGTGGTCACCAAAGAACCACTAACCGACTATTTGCCTATTCAGCGCAAACCAACAAGCGGCCAAGATCCAGAAGAAGCACCGGTAGTCACGCAGTATGAAATGCACGGCGTGGAAGAGCTCGGTCTTCTTAAATTGGACTTCTTAGGCTTGCGAAATCTCGACGTTATCTCTGACACGTTGGCTCTCATAGAGAGAGCTAGGGGAGAAGTAGTAGATATCGACTCTGTTGCTTTAGACGATACAAAAACTTACGAGATGCTCACCGAGGGCAAATCTATTGGTGTGTTCCAGCTCGAGTCTGCTCCTATGCGAGCACTCATCCGTTCGATGGCCCCAACCGAGTTCGAAGACATCGCTGCTCTTGTTGCGCTTTATCGTCCCGGTCCGATGGCTGCGAATATGCACAACGACTACGCAGACAGAAAGAACGGACGTAAAGAGTCCGTAGCATTCCATCCAGACGCCGAAGAGATTCTATCGGGCACATATAACCTCTGTATTTACCAGGAAGAGCTCATGATGCTGGCGCAGAAGTTTGCTGGCTACGACATGGCTCAAGCAGACAACTTGCGTAAGGCAATGGGTAAGAAAGTGCGTGAACTAATTGCTGCTGAGCGTAAAACTTTCGTCGACGGCTGTGAAGCAACTGGTTATGGTCGCGAACTTGGTGAACAACTATTTGACACAATGGAGCCATTCGCTGACTACGCCTTTAATAAGTCACACTCATATGGTTATGGACTGGTCAGCTATCAAACTGCATATTTGAAGGCCAACTACCCGGTTGAATATCTTGCCTGTCTCCTAACGAGCGTTAAATCAAATCTAGATAAAGCCGGCGTCTACCTGAACGAGTGTCGTCAGTTCGGCATCGAAGTTAAAGTACCGGACGTCAATAGTTCAGAGATTGACTTCTCATCTGTGCCATCTGAAGATGGAACACACCATATTTCGTTTGGTCTCTCGGCAGTTAGAAACGTGGGAGAGGGCCTCGTCTCTTTGATAATTGCCGAGCGCGAAGCCAATGGGCCGTACTCTGACTTTTACAACTTCTGCGAGAGAGTCGACTACTCGGTGCTGAACAAACGGTCGGTGGAGTCGCTGATTAAAGCAGGCGCCTTTGACCTACTTGGACATTCTCGCAAAAGTCTGGTTGATGTTCATATTGAAATAATCGAGATGACCGTTGCGCAACGCAAAGAACGCGACATGGGTGTGATGACGTTATTCGGTGAGGCAGCGGCGGACAGCGAATCTTTTGACGACCGTCCAGAGATCGCCTCAGACGAATTTGAGAGCCGTGAGAAACTTTCCTTCGAAAAGGAAATGCTTGGACTATACATTTCCGATCACCCACTGAATGGGTTGGTAGATGCGTTGGAGGCACAAACTAGCGACCGGATAGCAAACCTGGAGCATTCGGCTGAAGGTTCAGTTGTCACACTCGGTGGGGTTATCACTGGCCTGAACAAGAAGTGGACTAGAAAGGGTGACTTAATGGCTGTGCTGAATCTAGAAGACATGACAGATTCAGTTGAGGTAATGGTATTTCCAAGGACCTTCACCGACTATGGACACCTTTTAGAAGACGACCGGATTGTTACGATTAAGGGACGTCTTGATAAGAGAGACGACTTACCTAAGTTGATGGCACAGACGATATCTGTGGTGAACGCAGAGAACTTGTCGAGTAGTAAACCTCTAGTTTTAGCCATCAGCACGACCCAGCTAACAGACAAGCTTTTAGGCGATTTGAAGGCTGTTTTTGCGAAATATAGAGGCAATTCTGAAGTATTCATAAAGGTGGAAAAAGACCTTGAAATCTCCTTAGGATCCGGAATCAGGGTTAAAGAATCACCAGAATTGGCTGCTGAGATAAGAATTCTGCTCGGGGAGGGTGCGGTAGTACGGACCCAGGTTACGGGTTAAGCTATTAGTGGGTTACTAAATTGCCAAGGAGAGGCTAATGCTAGTCACGACGCCGTACGGCAAAACACTAGTTGATAGCGACACGCTTGCGCCCTTGGCGCGCACTGTCAGCATGGTTTCCCTAGCTCTAGGTTTTCTCTCCATTGCCGGGTTCGGAGAAGGACCTCCAATCAACGGACTTTTCCCGGCACAGTTTGGCCTCTTAGTCTTGGCAGCAGCTATTGGCGTTATCCCTCTGGCTCCCCGAAAACTAGTTATGCGGCTACCTATTTCAATGGGCTTCATCGCAATGGTGCTCTGGGTTGTTGCCTCGGTACTTTGGACAGCTTCGCCGGGTGGGACACAGTTTGCGCTAATCGGCTCAGTGCCAATTTGGGTTGCCACCTATATCTTTGCTTCGCTTTTAAGTTCCGATGATCTAAAGACTGTAATGCTGTGGCTAGCGCGACTAATCATTTGGTCATCGCTGCTTGCGGGAGCACTCTTCCCCGAAGCAAGAATTAACGGGCTAGGCACCGAGTTTGAGCTTGATGGTTGGCACGGTTTCTTTGTACACAAAAACTTCATGTCGCCCGTAGTCGCCTTAAGTATTATCACGATTCTGGGCTTTGATAAGAATCGAGTGTCAAAAGTTGTAACTGTTTTCGCCGCTGTGGTGCTGTTGTTCCTGTCTGACTCTGTGACTGGTATTTCGGCAGCATTGGCAGCTCTTGGCTTCTGGTATTGGATGGGGCTACTCGTTAAACGAGATGAGCGAGGCGGAGGCTTCTTTTTCACGGTATCTGTAGTTCTGGGGGCCTTTGGTTTAGTAGGTATTGCAGCCTCTATCGGCCAGATTGTTGTTGCTAGCGGTAAGGACCTGACATTCTCGGGTCGAACTGACATCTGGGCCACGACGATAGATTTCATAGCACAGCGACCGTTTACCGGATGGGGGCTAGGCGGCCTCTTTGATGTGGGAGGTTCTGGCGTCAACCCAGAGACTCTTTCGTTCTGGCGTTCTGTCGGGTTCAACGCTTTTCACGCACACAACGGACCACTCGATTTAGCACTTCAACTGGGTATCCCTGCGGTACTCCTTTTCGGGGCGTTTATGTTCTCAGCTGGGTTCACTTCATGGCGGCTTAAGAAAGAGTTCCCAGTCATTACTGCCTGGATGCTGACCGCTATAGTCATTCAGGGATACACAAGTTTGTCTGAGGCAAACTTTTTAGGCGCTTGGTTCGCGATACTAATTATCGTGCGTGTGTGGGGAATGAAACTTGCTCAAGCCAATCGCATTAGCGAAGCGGTCTAGCTATGAAATCATCTTTTAAAAAGGTTCAAGGTGTCGCTAATGGGCTGGCCGGTGACGCCATCTGGGCCGGCATACGCGACTTTTCAACACTAGTAGTGACCTTCTTGAGCTTTACCATGCTGCAGCGAGTTCTGGACCCAACTACCTATGGTGGCTATGTTACTGTTTTCGCTATCTCAGCCCCACTCGGCGCACTGAGCTTTCATGGCCCTGGATTATCGCTTCTGACCTCGCTAATCAGGGACAAGGCAACACCAGGACGTATGCTCTCGGAGTTCTTTAGCTCAGTACTGGCGACATCGGCAGTTTCAATGCTGATTGGTTTAGCTCTCAGTGTATGGATCGTGGACACTCTGAGCTTTGCTGAGATCTTCTTCTTACTAGGTGCTGAGCTAATTGGATCAGCTACTGTGATTATTCTTGGGGCCTTCATGCAGGCTCAATCTGGTTTCGCGTCAATGGCAAGACTGCGTATCGGAATCTTGATCATTAGATTCATAGTGCTAATTGTTCTAGTTATTTCAGATTCTCGTCTAGCTGCCGACTTCGAGTTCCTTGAAGCAATCCCACTCCCTTATGAGAGGGCCGAGGCTTTGACGATTCTCAATATCGGGATTGCCTATTTTGTTGGCTTTAGCATCTACTCGTTGCTGACCATTAAGTTCGTTCAATATAGATACTCTGTTGCGGTAAGCCCGGTTCGCTCAGTGTCCGGCGCTTTCAAGAAATCCCTGTCTTTCTCGATCCCAATGGGAGCTGACCAGGTGAAGATGCAGGGTGACAAAGTTGTTCTGCAGTCTTTTGGTTTCGCCACCGATACCGGACTCTACGGGGCTGCTTATCGAGTCATACAACTTGGCATGGCGCCCCTAATCGCAGTGAATGCTGCCATATTTGAGCGGTTCCTCCCACAAGATGGTGCGCGAGAAGGTATTCACCTTAAGAGATCAATAAAGTTCACAGCGCTTGTGACCGCCATATCGATTCTGGTTTCAGTCTTTATCTTCTTCGCCCTACCGTTCATCGATTTTATCTTCGGTGATGAGTTTATTGAAGCAAAAGAGATTGTCCCTTGGTTACTGCCACTGATTCCTCTCATAGCACTCAGTAACACGCCGTTAAATGGACTAGTTGGCCTAGGTAGAGATAGAGAAAGAACTTTGCTTTACGTTGGAGCAGCAGCATTTTCGCTGGTAACTTACTTTGTTCTTATTCCGCCGTTTGGCTGGCCAGGTGCCGCTGTAGGGACACTAGTCTCCGAAGCCGTATTGGCAATAGCCAGCTGGATAATGCTTGTTCGTTATCAGAATCGACGAGACGAAGAGATAGTGGCAGACAAGTCTGAAAAGGAGTCGACTCGTGCTTGATGTATCAGTAGTAATGCCGGCGGCTGGCGTCGACCAATACCTTGGAAGTCAGCTTGAGTCGTTAGAAGCTCAAGATTTTGAGGGTTCCTGGGAACTAGTTATTGCCCTTAACTCAGATTTGAAAAAGGACTTAGAGAATCTCAACGCTCTTGTTGCAAAGTTTGAACTGAACTCCACCATTATTGTTGCGAGCGAACTTAAGTCCGCAGCATATGCAAGGAACCAAGGGGTGGCATCTGCCACTGCTGGGATCATAGCTTTCTGTGACTCAGATGACATTTGCGAGCCCGACTGGCTGAGACGCTTGACTCAGGGCCTTACGCCAGACTCTAAATTCGTTGTCGGTGGACACTTAGCAGAAACGCAACTCGGAGTGAGCGGTCAAGAGCACTGGAGGCCACCGGCCACTCCGGACGCCCTTCCAACATATTTAGACGTTCCGTATCTTGTGTCAGCAAATATGGCCATGTCAGTTAAAGCGTTCAACGATGCCGGAACTCTTGATGAGACACTCACTCGGTGTGAGGATATTGCTCTGTCTTGGAAGCTGATAGACGCTGGCTATGAGCTTCGTTATGTGGGCGATGCTGTGGTCCAGTATCGGCATCGTAAAGGACTCAAGAAGTTATTGCATCAGCACTATCTGTATGGACTGGGTTTCCATGAACTACTTTCGACCTATTCAATACCGGGTCAAAGTGCCCAAAAATCGGGATCTTTGGCTAATAAACTGAGATCAAACAACGCGCGAGTAGAGCATCGCTCAATCATCCACTATTCTAGAAGAGGGGCTATTGCAACGGGTCGACTAGTCGGGTTGTTGAAGGGCTTAAGAAATAAGCCAGGAAAGGGCTAACAAAAATGGAGCTATCATTCGTAATCTCCGCGTTAAAGAAGCGCTTCTGGATCATTGCGTTGTTCGCAATGGCCGGCTTTGTGTTGGGTTTGACCGTTGCTCCGAGCGACGTTAGCTATGAGGCTGAAAGCCGCCTTGTTGTTCGTCAGCCAGTCGGCGACAATCAGAACTCTGAACGTTACATTGCAACAGAACTTAGCGTTATAGAAAGCTCAAGGTTTGTACGTGAGACAGCTGAAGAATTCCCTGGGCTTGAATTCGATGATGTAGCCGAAGCTATTGAAGTAGTGCACGATCCAGAAACAGATATTGTTTCGATCGTTGCGAGTCACCCCGAACAGGAACTGCCGATCCCGCTAGCTAACGCATACGCAAATGCTTACATCGATTCAGTTCAGTCTGGCAGTCTTAATCCAATCGAGTCTGAGCAGATTCGAATCCAGTTGAACGGTGACCCTGAAGACGAAGAGAGTGTTGGTCTTATCGAGCAAGTCAACGACATCAACGATCAAATCGACAGAACAGTTGCTTCTGACGTCATCAGCTTAGAAGTAGCCGCTCCGAATCTTGAATGGGAAAGAACTCAGCTAAGCAACGAGATCAGTGTTCTACAAGATCGACTTAACTCGCTTTCAGTCCCAGCCAACTCAAGAGTCTTTGACGAAGCCGTTCGAGCTGTCCCTATCTCGAGTGGATCAGAGCTCTTTATATTCGGTGGTCTTGTTGCAGGTTCTTTGCTGGGTCTTCTCACAGCGTTGAGTTGGGCGAGGTTCTCGACCAAGGTACTAGATGAGTTCTCTGTAGGAGAGCTTCTGGGTACCCCAGTGGTGGCTCAGCTGCCTCACTACAGGTCTCTATCCAAGAACATCCTTGCAGCCTTTAGAGCGCTTCCTCGCTCTGCTGTGCCTGTAATAGACCAGCTATGCGTACGTTCCGAGGCCAAAGCCAAGAACCACAATACGTTAGTGGTAGCGGTCGTTGGTACCCAGCGAGGTGCTGGTTCTAGCACTCTGGCAATGGCTATGGCAGAACGTTTCGCCACAGGTGGTTCCTCAGTAGTTCTAGTCGACGGTGACGTTCGAGACCCTCGAGTAACTGAAGCTTTCAATGGGCAACGCAACGGTGGTATCCCAGCAGTACTAGCTAACGATGGTGCACTAGTCGATCGAGAAGGCTTTAGCGTCTTCACCAAGACAATGGACCCACGGGTTAGCGTTCTTGGTCTAGGAGCAACAACTCGTCTCTCAACTCTTAAGCGAGACAATGTGGCTCGAGTAATCGAAGCTGCTTCTCGCAAGGGTCAAATCGTTGTAGTCGATGCTGGTCCTGCTCTCGATCTAGCTTCAACAATTCAAGCTATTCGTTTGGCCGATGCTGTTGTTCTCGCAACACCGATCGCTCGTCAGAAGGTTGATGAGTTGGCAGACCTTGGTCGTCAGCTAAACCAAGTTACAGACAAGCTATTGCCAGTAATTACTATGCCGGCAAAGGTATCAAACTCTAGAAAAGCTACAGCCGTTGACGTGGACCTCGTTTCTATCGAGTCTGCTAGAGCTAATAGTCAAGACGCCACAACTGTGGCTCAGAGAGTTACTAGTTAGTGAACTTAGCTGAAATTCCAGTCGTTATCTTATGCGGTGGTAAGGGGACTCGTATTCGAGGTGTCTCGGACCAATCGCCTAAGCCAATGGTGCCAATAGGGCCGTATCCAATCCTTTGGCACATAATGAAACTGTACTCAGCCCATGGCTTCAGAAAGTTCATACTTTGTCTTGGCTATAAGGGTTGGGACATCAAAGAGTTCTTCACCAGCTATAGGAACATGACTTCTGATCTAAGCGTGCAGACCAAGTCCGGCAACGTAAACTCAGTTGGGGGAGTCTCTGAAGAAGACTGGGAAGTAATCTTGGCTGAAACTGGCCTGGAGTCTGGTACCGGGGGGCGACTAGCCGAAGTGGCTAAATACATTGATACCGACTACTTTATGTGCAGCTACGGGGACGGCATTGGCGACCTAGACCTAACTGCTGAGATCGCTCAGCTGGCCGAGTCTGACCATCTAGGCCTTGTTTGTGGTGTGCACCCTACAAGTCGCTATGGAGAGCTTGAGGCCAACGACACAGGGACTATAACGGGCTTTGCCGAGAAGCTTCCATCCGAATCGTGGGTTTCAGGTGGCTTCTTTGCGTTCCGTAAGGAGTTTCTCTCTTACTTGGAAGACGATCCGAATCACTTTTTCGAGCATGGCCCCCTGCAGAAGCTCACTGCGGAAGGAAATCTGGGCTTATTTACTCACGAAGGTTTTTGGATGGGGATGGACACCTTCAGAGAGTACAGCGCACTTAATGATATGTGGAGTAGCGGCAACGCTACTTGGAAGACTTGGGCTGACTAGTAGTTCTTCTAAATAGTTCTATCAGGGGCAAAAAGTCTTAGTTAGAAGATTTAGACTGGCTAGTTATTTCTCCAGCATTCACATCTGCATCGTCTCGTAGGTCAATTACATCTTCAACTAGGAATGGTTCCAATGCTTGACGCTCATTTGTTGCTCCCGATATAGCGTCTGTCTTAGCGCTTGGTTTGACGAAGCGTCGTAGTGGAATGAACATGAGCGACGTGGCCACTTGCTCAACTGTTGCCAAAAGGATTCGGATGTCGAGCCATAGTGTCCAGTTCTCTACGTAATGAAGGTCAAGACGACGGTAGGCGTTGAACGCTGCGTTGGAGCGTGCCTCAACTTGCCATAGTCCGGTAATGCCTGGGCGAACTCCAGTACGCTTGCGGAGCTCAGCATCGAAGGCAAGGTTCTCTTCTGGGAGTGCTGGACGAGGGCCTACAAGGCTCATATCGCCTTTGATGACATTGAACAGTTGCGGCAGTTCATCGATGGAGGTCTCTCGGATGATCTTGCCTATTCTCGTTATCCTTGGATCGGCTGACATCTTGAATAGTGGACCAGAACGCTCGTTCTCGGCTTGCATCTGCTTCTTTAGGGCATCTGCGTTCTGAGTCATAGATCGGAATTTAACCATCTTGAATTCGCCTGACTCGAGTCCAATTCTCTTTGATTTATAGAAGACAGGTCCACGGTCCTGGTAGTAAATTGCGGCCGCAGCTCCGAGCATTACTGGGCTAGCTAGTGTCAAGGCGACCGATGCTCCAACAATGTCTAGAGCTCGTTTCGCTTTGCGCTGCCATGGCTTTGGCTGATTGCGCTGAATAGTAATAAACGGCTCATGAACTAGCGACTGAACCTGGAAACGGCCTTCCCAGAGGTGACCGATGCCGGTTGTGAGGTGGACGTCGAAACCAGCTGAAAATAGGTCAGTAGTTATCTCTTTCATCTTCTCGCCTCTGAAGCCAGTAGCCGTGATGATTGCAGAGTCAATCTGGTAGCGATTCATAATTTCGATAAGTCGGTTGGTTGGCCCAATCCACTCATCTGCAATTCCGTATCGCTCAGCAACTGCTAAGTTTCCAACGACACCACAGAGTTCAAGGCGTAGCTCTGAGTGATCTCGGATGACTTGTACAAGTTCTTTGGCCTCAGTGCCGACACCAACAATAGTGACGCGCTCAGAGCCTCTCTTAATCATGGTTTCTTCACTAAGTTGCTTACGTGCACCTCTAACCATAATCCTTAGAATTAGTAGCGCTATGCTGCCAAGAAGAACCTCTGTGGCCCCAAGTATCCAGTTGGTGAATAGAGCTGCCATAGTGACAGCACCAGCAGACCAGGCCACTGCCTGAACAACCCTAGATATTTCTTCAGTTCGAGCTAGCGCAGGAGCTCGTCTGTACACAGACTTAATACCAAGTACCCAAACGAATGATAAGACCCCAACGGCGAGGTAAACGAGAGACTGTGAAGCTGGGCGATTAGAAATTGGAGAAACTACTAGTACCAAACCCCAGATAAGGATTGCCGATCCAAGATCATAAACGGGTTGCCACCCAAAGGTTTTCCCAGTGAGCACGTTTTTAACATGTTGCATAATCATGAATCCGTTCACCGCCTTTTCGCCAACCAACCCTCCATATAGAGTGTAACCAATATATTGGGTTCCGGTCAGGGCACTAGGCTCGTGTACCTACCAATAGTTGGGCAATTCCGCTGTTTAGCTGTATAGAGCGCACTTCAGAGAATCCGGCGGCAGACATCAACGCTTCGAGCTCGGGAGTGGGTGGCAGATATTCAACCGATTCTGGTAAGTAGGCGTATGCAGACTTATCAGACAACATAGAGCCAATTTTAGGTACGAGCTTGTTGAGGTAGAGATCGTGTCCTTTGTTCAGGATCGGGTTTGTTGGTTCTGATACCTCGAGGATCCCTAGGCGACCGCCAGGGCGAATTACTCGGGCGCATTCAGAAAAAAAACTTGGTAGCTCCACGAGGTTTCGGAGTGCAAAGCCACAAACACATCCATCCACTGACGAGGTAGCAACTGGAAGCTCTAGTAGATCGCCCTGTACCCGCACAAAGTCACTGGAGGCAGACTCGAGCATTCCCGCGGATAGATCGATTCCGATTGACTTATAGCCTTTACTGTTTAGCAGCTGGGCGAAGTCGCCGGTGCCACAAGCTAAGTCCAATACTGAACCGCCAGGCGTCATATCCATTTCTGCAACGACGCGTTTACGCCAACGGACGTCCATACGAAATGTCATTATCCGGTTGACTAAATCGTAGCGACCAGAAATCCGGTCGAACATAGTCTGAACGGTCTCACGTTTTTCCGAGGGCTTCGGCAGGTTAGATGTCATGATTGTTTGGTGATATCTACACTAGTCGCTCGTAGTTGACCGCAGGCTGCATCAATGTCAGTTCCTCGGTTCTTCCTAACGGTTACATTGACACCAGAATTCTTGAGGATCCTAACGAAGTGATCAATCTTATCTGCACTAGATCCAACGGTAGGCCAACCTGGGGTTGGGTTTAGCGGAATCAAGTTGACATGGGCGTTCATCTGTTTAGCGATAGCTGCAAGCTCGTTGGCATCTTTGTCAGTATCGTTAGCGTCTGCCATCATGGCCCACTCGATTGAGATGCGACGTCCAGTCTTATCGAAGAAGTACTTGCCAGCATCGACGAGGTCTGCCAAATTATGCCGCTTGTTGATAGGGACTAGAACATCTCGGTCTGCGTCATTTGCTGAATGGATACTGATTGCCAAGCTGAATTGAATTCCTTCGGTAGCTAGCTTTTTGATCTGGGGGACCAGGCCTACTGTGGACACCACGATATTTCGTGCCCCTATCCCAAAGTCTGTGTTAAGTCTTTTGATTGCACCAACAACATTTTTGTAATTGGCGAGTGGCTCGCCCATACCCATAAAGACAATATTGGTAACTCTGCGCCCAGCTGAAGCTGCTGCAGCTTGGGCCATTGCGACCTGTTCGCAAATTTCGCCAACACTAAGATGGCGTTCATAGCCGGCTTGGCCGGTTGCACAGAAACCACACCCCATTGCGCAGCCAGCCTGCGAAGAGACACACACTGTTGATCTCTTGTCATAGTGCATGAGCACAGTCTCTATCTGCTTGCCGTCGTTTAGGTTCCACAGCCACTTAATGGTGTCGGAATTTTCCGATTCTTGAATTTGGCTAACGGTAAGTCCGTTCCCAATAGTCTCGGCCAGTTGGGTGCGTATTGCGTTGGGGAGCACCGATATGTCTGAGATTGGCTTTGCCTCTTGGTATAAGCCGTTCCATAGCTGGTCAAGTCGAAACGACGGGTACTCCGAAAGAAGTTCTGCGTATTCTTCTTTGTTTGGATCCCAAGCCGATCTCACTAATTCAGTCTATAGGGACTCGGAACCGAAGGGTGGTGGGGAATTAGCGCTAGATTGTCCTCATGGTAAGCAAGCTGATGGCTGAAAGATCTAAACGGCTTTCGAGAGTTTCTAAGCAGCTTGCACGAGACTTTCCCGAAGCAGAGTGTGAGCTAACGCACAACAGTGCATTCCAACTTCTTATAGCCACAATCTTGTCCGCTCAGTCCACTGACGTTGGAGTGAATAAAGTTACTCCCAAACTTTTCAAGAAGTACCCGACGCCAGAGAAGCTTGCCGCAGCCAAACAGGGTGAAGTTGAGAAATTGATTGGCAGTCTTGGCCTCTTTAGGGGCAAGGCTGAACGAATTATCAAGTGTGCCCAATCCATTGTGGCTGACTTTGATGGCGAAGTTCCAACTGAGCGAGAGGACTTGGTTTCATTGTCTGGTGTTGGTCGCAAGACAGCGAACGTTGTTAGAAGTGTTGCTTTTGATCTTCCTGGACTTCCAGTAGATACGCATGTAAAGCGGATCACAGGTCTATTAGATCTAACTGACCACGAAGATCCTGTGAAGATCGAAGAACAGCTTTGTGATTTGTTTAGCCCCGAGGATTGGGGAGATTTTTCACTTCGAGTTATCCTGCACGGCAGAAGCACGTGTAAAGCCCGTAAGCCATTATGCGGTGAGTGCTCAATCGAAGATCTCTGTCCTAGCTCGTTGCTTGTTGAAGCAGAGAAATTTGACCCAAAAGACAACATAGACCCTGAGACTTAGGATAAGGTACCACCTACCAGGTTCCCGCCACCTGGTAAACAGCGAAAGTAAGGGGGTCCGCCGCCCCTTTTCGCACCGCCGGCGCCTCTACGAGGCGTCGGCGTCTTGTTTTTTATCGAGAGTCCGGCTCAATAAGTCCGAGACTAGTTTCTGTTGACGAACTTGACGAGGCGCCGAGATGAAGCGGTGAGTTGTCTTTCAATCTCAGACAGGTTGTTGAAATCCTCGTCTTCTTCATGAGCTGCTTGTAACACTTCGCCGATGCGTTCCACTAAGCCTTCAAGCTGATCAGAGATTGATGATAGTTCAGAACTTTGTAGACCCATGGCCTTAGCTTAGCCGTAGAAGTTCTGGGTAGCCCAATCTCGATCGTTTGAGCTATCAAAGAAGGTCCCGATTCCTGTTCCAGTGAACTTTGGGTTTGTCATGTTACAGAAGTGAGAGTCAGATTCTCGCCAGCCTTCAAAGAACTGCCGTGCAATTTGTTGATCGCTGAGTCCACGGCCATTTCTAAAGCCTTGTTGGAAGGCAATGTTCTCGCCCCATGTAGTGAAGCTCACTGATGATGCACGGAGAATATCTCTTTGATCGTTCAGTGGTCGGTGGACCAGGCTTGTGCCGCCAGATAGTTGAATCGACCAATCTCGTGACAAGTTGGTTGACACAGTTGAGTTAATTGTAAGCGAAGGAAGGTTTGGTTGGAGTGGACAACTAGATGGAATTGGTTTCTGCCGGGCTAATGGGCCAGTTGGGTTGGCACGGAATGCGTTTACTAGCCTTCCGATTTCGGCTTCTACTGCATTGGTATTGCTAG
>CAZYMB010000003.1:22397-41320 GCA_964648795.1 uncultured Acidimicrobiaceae bacterium | reverse complement strand
CCGTTACTGTTAGAGCTGCCAGAGCTTTCACCGCTCGAGTTACTAGAGCTGTTTGTGTCTGTGCTGGCGCTACTGGAATCAGATTCATCGTCGCCGGTAGCGTCGTCGTCTGTGATTGGATCGCTATCATCATTTGACGGTTCGTCTTCTGGTTCGTCAGTGTCGTTGCTGTCGGGTGAGTCAGGGTCAGTAAATGCGAGCCGTGGTGGTGTGAGATCTGGTTCTTCAATTGCCGCAGCAGCTGTCGAAGGTTCTTCAGCGGAAGTGTCTACAACTAATACTCCGGCGACGGCAGCGGCACAAACGACTCCTGCTACACAAGCAAATAGGGCAGATTTAGGTATCGGTATTGTCACTCTGCCCTCCCCAATTCTCGACGAACTACGGGCAAATATATATATCGGCGTCGGCGCCAAATTGGTTTAGTTCTTTCTCAAGAGTTCAGGCTTATAGGTCTTATAGACCATGCGTGGAGTCAGCGATGAATATGGGCTAGTTTCAAGCAGGTGACGGTTAGTTCATTCAATGACTTTAAGGCGCAAGCACAAGACCACAATGTTGTAAGGGTAGCTAGAACCCTGTTGGCCGACCAGACGACTCCAATTAGCATTTACAACCGTTTAGCCGCCGGCGAGCGTAGCTTTCTATTGGAGAGTGTCGACAGCAGTTCTGAGCAGAACAGCCATTCCTTTATTGGAAGAAACCCAATAGCGACTTTGATCAACAACGATGCAACGATAACAGTGGTTGGGGAGCTGCCAGTTTCTGATGTGGTTTTGGACTCGGGAATCTTTGCTGCATTGAAGTCTTTAACTGAAAGTCTTTCCGCAGCACCCAACCCAGAGTTACCGACTCTGACTGCAGGTTTAGTTGGCTATATGTCCTACGATGCAGTCTCGGAGTTAGAAGACATCCACCTGCCATCGGAGGCAGCTGGCTCGCCGTCAGCAGTCTTTAGTTTATTTGGCGAGATCATAGCATTTGATCATTGGTCGCAATCCGCAACAGTGGTGGCAACTTCGTTCATTCCTGCTGGGACTAGTGACGCTGATCTTGAAGAACTTTATAATGATGCGATCGACCGAATTGATGCGGTTGTTGACAGCGGAGCTGAGCCGGACTCCGAGCCATTGCTCTCGCCGGTAACTACAAAAGCTGCAGTGTCAGATCTGGGGGAGCCAACGAGTGCACAATACTGTGAGATGGTTGATAAGGCTAAGTCTTACATAAAGTCTGGTGAGATCTTTCAGGTTGTGCTTTCTCGGAGGTTCCCAATCCAGACATCTGCCGAGCCACTAGATGTTTATCGGGTGCTACGACAGACCAACCCGAGTCCCTATATGTTCTATATCTCTAACCCTGAGATATCTATAGTCGGGTGCTCGCCGGAAGCTTTGGTCAAAGTAAAAGATATGAAAGTGACAACTCGACCGATAGCAGGGACGAGGCCAAGGGGAGCGACCGATGAACAAGACCAAGCCCTCGCCGAAGAGTTAATGGCAGATACCAAGGAGTTAGCTGAACACGTGATGCTCGTAGACCTGAGTCGCAATGATCTTGGCCGAGTGGTTGAGCCCGGCTCGCTAAGTGTTGACGAAATGATGGAGCTAGAGCGTTTCAGTCACGTCATGCACATCACTTCTGAAGTTTCCGGTAACCTAGCTCCAGATGTTGGCAGCGTCGATGTCTTGGCGGCAACAATGCCAGCGGGAACTGTCTCAGGAGCTCCCAAGGTTAGAGCAATGCAGATTATCTCAGAGTTAGAACAATCGAGACGTGGCCCTTATGCAGGGGTAGTCGGCTACTTCGACTTCGACGGTAACGCAGATACAGCTATTGCTATTAGGACAATGTTCTGGACAGCGGATGCAACATACTGCCAAGCCGGCGCAGGTATCGTTGCTGACAGTGATCCTTCGGCTGAAGCCCAAGAGTGTTTTAATAAGGCCAAGGTAATACTTGCAGCGATTGAGCCAGCAGAGAAATTAAAATCTGAACGTTTAGCTCAAGGAAACTCACAGTGAAAAGTCTGACAGCGGCCGAACTCGACCTAGTTAGGTTGTCTGGCGAGACAGTGGTGCAGTTTTGCCAAGGTCAACTTAGTTGCGATGTTGAGGCCTTAAAATCAGCGGAGATAATTCCAGGGCTACTCCTTAATCCGCAGGGGAAACTAGTGTCGACACTAAGAATTCGCAAAGTCAGCGATAGCGCAATCGAACTGTACGTCGAGCCTGGATTTGGATCGACAGTTGCTGAGGCCCTTGAGCGTTTTAACCTTGGCTCAAAAATTAAGATTGACCTAGATGTTGTTCCGGTGATGAGATATAGAGCTATAGCGGGTTCTGAAGAAACTCCACCGGACTCAGAGTACTTAGAACAATTCTGGGGCAGTGACTGGATAGCGCATGACTACTTGGAATCTGATTTGGACACCTACGGTGTTTACGAAGACTGTCGTATTGCAGCAGGTGCAGTAGAGATGGGTACTGAAATTTTTGCAGGTGACATCCCGGCATCAGCTCCGATTGTTTCTGGCTTCGTGAGCTTTGATAAAGGCTGCTACCTAGGGCAAGAACTAGTTGCGCGGATGAGCTCAAGAAAAGCTTCACCTCCGCAACGTATCGTGCGAGTTCACGGTGAGTCTTTGGTTGCTGGCTCCGAGATCTTAAGTGGTGACGAGAATGTAGGTAAGGTTTTGAGTGTGGCCGGTGATCCAGAAATTGGAGGCTTGGCAATACTGAAGCGCAAAGCCGATCTCGGGGATTACATTACAAGTAGCTCAGCGTCAGTGACAGTCTCAGAACTAGAGTTCGATATCGGCAAAGCCTGAGAGTAGCTGGCTTGGGTTGGGTGAAGTAACAATTGACTCGCCGACCAATATGGCGTTAAATCCGCCCTGTGCAAGAGTGGCTGCTTGGTCAGGTGTTTCGATTCCAGATTCAGCAACCTTTATGAGTGAGGGATCTAGAGAGTTGCTGATCGAGAGAGCTCGCTGTGTGTCTACCTCGAAAGTGTCGAGATCTCGCTGGTTAACTCCAACAATCTTCGGCTCACAGTTGTCTAGTTTGTCCATCTCGGGAAGAGAATGAATTTCGAAGAGACAATCTAAGCCAACGTCTGCAGCAACTTTGCGCAGTTCGCTCAGTTCGCTTGGCTCGAGCGCAGCAGCTATTAGCAGTATTGCGCTTGCCCCCATCAATCGGGCGTCGAGCACGTCGTGGGTTGAGACAGTAAAGTCTTTTCTTAGACATGGGGTGCCAACGGTACTAGCTAGATTCAAGTCGTCGGACTTCGCAAAGAAGTGATCTTGGTCAGTCAGTACTGAAATGGCGGTTGCCCCAGCATCAGCATAGGTTGAGGCCCAGCTATGAGCGTCACCGAAGCCAGGACCAAGCTCGAAGGCACCCTTTGAAGGAGAGCCACGCTTGATTTCTGCAATGACTGCTAGGCGACCTTCAGTGTTGGTACCCGCAATTGCCTCAGCGAATCCTCTTGGGGCCTCAAGCTGGTCACACTGAGCAGTTAAGTCTTGAGTCGAACGTGTGTCTTGTGTAGCGCGATATCGGTGTGCTGCAATTATCGAATCTAAATAGCTCATCGTGTCCTATCGTTAGGTTAACAAGGACCTAACATTACAGTGATACGCTGGCATCTTCGAGCCAGAGACAAACTTGATTGATAGATGACAGCCATTCTAATTATTGAAGATGAACCTGATATTGCAGATTTGTTGCGTGTTTTCTTTAACGAAGAAGGCTGGAGTGTTTCTCACGCGTTAGATGCTGAGCGGGGGCTGAAACTATTTCGCTCAAGAGATTTTGATTTAGTCGTCCTAGATATTGGTTTGCCTGGCGGGAAGACTGGCTACGACGTATGTAGAGAGATCAGAAGTCATAACGATGTTCCAGTAATGTTTTTGACAGCACGTGACGAGGAAGTCGATAAGCTCCTCGGGCTTGAGCTTGGGGCCGATGATTACGTTCTCAAACCATTCTCCGGACGCGAAGTTGTTGCCAGAGTTAAGGCAATCTTGAGGCGAGGCCGATCTGACGAAGCGAGTCGAAGTCTGCACTATGGTGAAGTAGAAATAGATCTCGGCGGTAGAAGAGTTCTAGTCAAAGGCAAAGAAGTAGACCTTGCTGCTAAAGAGTTATCGCTTCTTCTAGCTTTAGCCGATTCAAAAGGGGTAGCACTGTCTCGTGAACAGCTGTTAGACATTGCTTGGGGCGATGGTTGGGTAGGCGACATTAGAACAATTGATGTTCATGTAAGGCATTTACGAAAAAAGATAGGCGATGAACTACCACTGGGTACTGTACGTGGTTTTGGATACAGGCTTGACTGATGGTACGTAGACTCACCGGCCTATTCGCAATTGTCGCTGCAGTTTCAGTTCTCTTACTTGCTGTTGGGGTGGTCAGTCTTGCTGGCTTTACTCGCCAAGAAACGGCTGAGTCAAGATTGTCTGAAGAACTTTCCGAAGTGGCTTCGCTCCTTGATTCGAATGCTCAAACGCCACGGCGCGCGGGCCGACTACGTGCACTCGGCGGGCTTGACTCGTTTGACCTTGTGGCTATTGACAATGGCGGAGATGTCACGTTGCTAACTGGGCCGCAAAATGACTTAGTGATTCCTTCGCTAACAGAACAGCAACAGGAAACGCTTATTGGCGAGGGCTTTGTTTCACTGGATGTGACCACAATCACCGATGGTGGCGAAACCCTCAGCGATGATGTTGCAGGACTGCAATCAGTCAGCGTATTGAGCGATTCAGTTTTAAACGGGAACATTGCTATCTTTGGTTCGAGTCAAGTAGAACTGCTCAGTCGGGAGCTCTTTGGCTGGTTTATCTTCAGTTTTGTAGTTGCAGTTCTGTTGGCAGCTCTAATTGGTTGGCTGATGGCCAGACGTATTGCGCGGCCAATCCTAAAAATCGAACAAGCAACAGCAGACATTGCCTCGGGGCAGTTCAACAACAAGCTTGAACTTTCGGGACCCCCAGAACTGGTATCGTTAGGGACCTCAGTCAATCAGATGACAGATCGACTGCAGCAGTCCAAAGAGGCAGATCGCCAGTTCTTATTGTCAGTCAGCCACGACCTTAAAACTCCATTGACGGTTGTAAAGGGTTACGCAGAAGTTCTTTCCAGCGGAGCCGATATAGACAGAGTTGAGATTGGAAACAAAATAGGCGCTCATTCGCAGCGGCTGGAAACAATGGTTACCGATATTTTGGATCTAGCTAAGCTCGGTTCCAATAGGTTCGCATTCGACCTGGCTCGCTATGACTTAGGAAATCAGATCCGAGAGCTCGATGACGGCTGGCAGCTACTCGCTGTAGAACACGGCATTGCTCTTAATGTCAGTTCTTCTGGCAATTGTTTCGTAGAGGCAGATCCAGTGAGGATCGCTCAAATTATGGACAACTTGGTAAGCAATGCGCTGAAGTTTGCTCGTTCGAAAGTCGACGTCGTAATCCAACGAGACGCTGGCCGAGTTGATGTCGAGGTAGTCGATGATGGGCCGGGTATTAAGCCTGAGAATATTGGCAAGGTATTTGACTCCTACTATTCGCTATCGGCAGATGGTGACTCGCTGAATCAAGGGAGCGGGTTAGGTCTAGCAGTAGCAAAGCAGCTGGCCCTGAAGATGGGTGGCAGTCTTGAGGTTAAATCATCAACAAGTTCTGGCTCAACGATGCTAATGACCCTACAAACCGTCTAAGATTAATGAAGTGTCAGTTGAGGTGCAAACAGAAGTCTTTCAGGGCCCTTTCGACTTGCTGTTGCATCTCATCATTAGCGATGATGTAGACCTATATCAGATAAATTTAAGCGACATTGTTGATCAGTACTTGGCTGAGGTTGCCCGAATACAGAACTGTGATCTTGAATTAAGCACAGAATTTCTTCTAATTGCAGCCACCCTGATTGAGCTTAAATGCCGACGTCTCCTGCCAAGCTCTGAAGACGTAACCTTGGACGACGAACTTGGCATCTGGGAAGAGCGAGATTTGCTTCTAGCTAAGTTGCTTGAATGCAAAACCTTTAAAGACGTGTCGCGTGAAATTCGAACAATGCTTGAACTAGGAGAGAAGCGTTTTTCTCCGCAGGCTGGAATCCCGGACCCGTATGCATCGTTGGCGCCAGATCCTCTCGAAAATATGACATCTGCCCGGTTGCAGCGAGCATTTATTAAGGTGACGGCTACCAAACCTGTAGAACAAGTCTCCCTACGTCACATTGCGCAGCTGCGTTGGACAGTCTCAGATGCAATCGGTGAGATTCATCGAAAGCTTAGCTACCAGAAATCCATCAAGTTCTCCGATCTTGTAGAGCCAACTATGGAACGTATCGAAGTTGTTGTTCACTTTCTTGCCGCACTAGAGTTATTTAAGCAAGGTCAAGTTGACCTACGTCAGGTCACAAACTTTAGTGAACTTGAAATTGTGGCACTAGATGCGGGTAGTCGAAATGAATTAGAGTTAGTTGATATTTATGACGGATGAATCTACTGAGCTGAACGAAACAGAATTGATACGGGCGATCGAAGCAATCCTTCTTTGTGCAACAGAACCTGTAACTGAGTTGTTGCTTACTGAACTTACTGTTCAACCACTAGCCGCTGTCAGGCAAGCCTGCCAAGATTTATCAGAGCAGTTGAAACAACGTAACGCTGGCTTTGAGTTAGTGAATGTTGCCGGTGGTTGGCGTTTCCAAACATGCTTGGATTTAGGGCCTGTGTTAGAACGTTTTGCTTTGAGTGGGCAATCTCAGAGAGTCTCCGCAGCGGCTTTAGAAACACTGTCTATCATTGCCTACAAGCAGCCACTTAGTCGTTCCCAGATTTCTGCAATACGTGGAGTCTCAGTAGACGGCGTAATCAACACGCTGCTAAAACGAGGCTATATTGCTGAACTCGGCGAAGACACTGGTCCGGGTAGGGCAACCCTTTATGGCACAACTCCATTCTTCTGCGAACGCCTTGGTATTGCATCAGTCGAAGACTTGCCAGAGCTAGGGGACTTTGTGCCTTCAGCGGAAGTGTTGGAAGTCTTAGAGCGAACGCTTACTTCGGCAGATGAGGCTCCGGACATTGATCTGACCGACGAAGCTGCACCACTCATCGACTTGACTGATGATAAGACATCTTCCTCAGTAGCTAGCTAACCCAGTTACACTGATTGAGTGGCTGAAGAAGAACGGGTACAGAAAACTATGGCAAGGCTTGGTATAGCCAGCCGTCGTGCCTCAGAAGAACTCATTGTTGACGGCCAGGTCGAAGTCAATGGCGAAGTGGCTGAACTCGGGGATAAAGTTTCTGAAACCGATGAGCTAAAAGTCAACGGCGTTATCTACTCTCATAAACCTGACTTAGTAACTTATCTTCTGAACAAGCCAGCTGAAGTTTTATCATCTGCATCCGATGACCGGGGGCGTACCACGGTGGTCGATGTCGTTGAAAACAATGACCGACTGTTTCCGATTGGACGCCTTGACTACATGACCGAAGGGTTGATTCTCATAACTAATGATGGTGACTTGGCTTATCGGTGCACTCACCCCAGTTTCGGGCTGGAGAAAACCTATTTGGTCGAGTTGGCTAAACCTGCGAAACCTCACGATCTTCGCATGCTTCGCGAGGGTGTCGAATTAGAAGATGGAGTCACTCACCCTGCAAGTGTGTCTCAGCCGCAACCAAAGATGCTTAAGCTGACTATCCATGAGGGTCGCAATCGCCAGGTTAGGCGGATGTGTGAAGCCATAGGAAACGAATGTCTGCGTTTGGTACGAACAAATTATGGCCCATTGTCACTAAATGGCCTAGCCCCAGGTGAATATAGGAAACTTGGGACTGATGACTTGAACTCTCTCTACGCAGCCCTCGGGCCTAGGTAGTTGCTAAACTGGACTCGTGATCAGTTCAATTAGAGGAGCCATAACTTTAAGTAGTGACTCCAAGGACCAAGTAATCGATAGAACGAAACTGCTGCTTGAAACAATGCTCGAGAGAAACGGTGTCAGTAACCAAGAGGTCATCAGTGTCTTCTTTACCGCCACTAGCGATATCAGCTCGGTTGCGCCCGCAGCAGGGGCTCGCGCTCTTGGTCTGATGGCTCCGGGCCTATTGTGCGCTCAAGAGATGGATGTGCCAGGTTCGCTCCCGCTATGCATTAGGTGCTTTGTGCATGTGGGAACTAACACCCCCCAAGGCGACATCGAACATGTCTTTCTCGGTGAGGCAGCAACGTTGCGTCCAGACCAGGTGCGTCCAGGTGACGGGGAACTCTAATTTGGCTAGTTCCTCGAACTCTAACTTGGCTGGGTCGTCTAGACCTAATCCTAAGGTCCACATTGAAGGTCTCGGGCTAATCGGAGCCTCCATTGCACTCAAGCTAGGAATATTGGGTTACGACGTTTCAGGCCATGATCTAGACTCTGAAGTAACGCAGCGCGCTTTGGATAGGGGAGTGATTCATAGCCAAGAGTTGGCCGCTGACACCGAACTAGTGTTTGTTGCTGTACCTGTTGAATCCTCGCTAGCCGTTATAGAGTTTTGCTTGGCGGCATCGAAAGCAATAGTTACCGACGTTGGCTCAACTAAGGCTGACATCGTTAAGTCAGTAACCTCAGATCGTTTCATTGGTGGCCACCCGATGGCTGGAAGTGCTGTCGCTGGGTTGGGTGGTGCAGATCCTAATCTCTTCATTGACAGTACATGGGTTCTAACACCAACTCCGGAGACCTCAGCAGATATTGAACTCCAAGTTCGAGGTGTGATTGGGAAACTGGGTGCGCAAGTGGTATCTATAGATGCGGTCGAGCATGATCGGCTTGTTGCCACCATCAGTCATGTGCCGCATCTGGTTTCTGCGAGCCTTATGAACTTGGCAACCGACTCAGCGTCTGAAAACGATCTAGCGTTGCGGCTTGCCGCTGGAGGATTCCGAGATATGACTCGCATATCTGGAGGCTCTGCAGCGATATGGCCAGATATCTGTATGACAAACGCTTTACAGATCTCACAAGGCTTGGAGAACTTAGCTTCAGAACTTACGCAAATAGCGGGCCTCATTAAAACAAAAAACAGAGCGGAACTTTCAGAGAAACTGAATTCGGCGAGAACGGCTAGACAGAATTTGCCTGCAAGATACGCTCAGGTTTCTCAAGTCGCCGAAGTCCAAGTGAAAATAGGTGATAGCCCGGGACAGCTGTCGCAAGTTACCAAGATTGCTGCAGAAGTTGGAGTCAACATTGTAGACATTGGGATCGAGCACTTGAGCTCCGGAGATTCTGGAATCTTGATGTTGCTCGTCGATGAAAGCCAAGTAGGCGAGATTCGCCACGCTCTGTCGGTAGCTGGGTTTGAAGTGCGTGTTGATGGATTTGAGGGCAACAACCATGACTAGTGCACAAGTAATGAGTTCGCGTAAACGGTTTGCCTACAGAATTGCCCGCTTCGTCTGGTCTAGTTTTTCAAAGTTGTGGTTTCGCATCGAGATTATCGGTGCTGATAACTTTCCAGCGACCGGCTCATTTATAGCAGCCCCCGGAGGTCATCGCTCCTACTTGGATACACCGGTGATGACCCTCGTCTCGGATCGAGTACTCCGATTTATTGGAGCAGCTGAGTTCTTCAATAAGCCAGTCCTCGGCCCATTCCTCGATTTAATGGGAGGATTCGCTGTAGATCGAGATGTTTCAGATCGTGAAGCCCTCTCAATCGCAGAAGGAGTGGTCGCTAATGGCGAACCACTCGTCATGTTCCCTGAGGGCGCACGATTTGTTGGGCCGGAGCTAGAAGAGCTCAAACCAGGTGTGGCGTTCATCGCTAGTCGTCAACAAGTGCCGGTGGTGCCAGTCGGTCTCGGTGGGTTAGAGCGTGTGATGGGCAAGGGGCACAAGTTTGTAAAGCCATTTAAAGTTGTTGTCGTAGTCGGAGAGCCAATCAACCCGCCGGCCAAAGAGAACGGCAGGGTTAAGCGCTCAAAAATGGGTGCGTTCTCCAAACAGATTCAGGATGACTTGCAGCAGGTCTATGATCAATCTGAAGCCATGAGTAGCTAATCAGTCAGAACCGAGGAGGCGTCTAGGTTTTTATCGAGTCCTCGGCGCTCAGGGTCATTGATTCCGCCTAGTGCTGCAGCGATTGCCGCCTCTGCACCATTAAGCATGGTGCGCAGAGATCTAGGAGGGGGAAAGTACTCGTCTTCTACAGTCACTTCGACACCCTCTATGCCATCGATTGGGGCGAGCTTTTCAATTACTGCCTGTACAACACGTTCGGGTGCAGAAGCTCCTGCTGTCACTCCGACCACACCTTCTAGGGGCTTGGTCAGCTCATCAGGCCCGTTAACTCGGATTACTGTCTCACAGCCGGACTCGCTAGCAAGTTTGGCAAGAGCGTTAGTGTTTGAGCTGTTAGCCGAGCCAATAACTACAAAAGCACTACAGCGGTTAGCCACTTCCATCAGAGCTGCTTGACGGTTAGTGGTAGCAAAACAAAGGTCACTTTTAGTCGGCGTAAATATGTCAGGAAATTTCTCTTTAGCCGCATCAGCTACGTCAGACCAGTCTCGATGCGACAGAGTGGTCTGAGCTAACAGGGCAACCGGTTCGTCGAACTGCTCTAGAGCCTCAACTTCGGAAACTGACTCGACACGATGTATGGACTGCGGGGCCACCGCCATTGTTCCTACAGCTTCTTCGTGGCCGGCGTGCCCAACATAAACGATTCTGTAGCCATCGGCAGACTTGCTCTTTACTTCATGGTGGACTTTGGTCACTAAGGGGCACACGGCATCGATGACTACACTGCCACGGTCTTCTGCAGCCAGAACAACCTCCGGAGCTGAACCATGTGCGCTAAGCATGATTGGTGAACCCTTAGGGACTTCAGATATGTCATCGACAAATATGACACCTTGATTTTTGAAGTCTTGTACAACGAGTTTGTTGTGGACGATCTCGTGATAGCAGTAGACGGGCCCATCAAGCAAACGGACCATCCAAGATAGGGCCTTGATAGCCATCTCGACACCAGCACAGAAACCACGTGGAGAACAAAGGATTACTTTTTGGCAGGCTTGGTCAGTTGTGGTCATTTGGTTCTAAATGGACTTCTCAAAATAGACTTGATTGACAGTGCACGAACGAGTATTAAACGCAGCCTCACAATAGCAGAGGTAGAAGTTCCACATTCGTTGTAGCTGTTTATCGAGACCCAGTGCCTCTATCTCTGGCTGGTTCTCAGCGAATTTTGACTGCCAGCGTCGCAGGGTTTCGGCGTAGTGAGGGGTGATATCGATAGCCGAACTGAGTTGTAGTCCGGCTGCTTGGGCGTGAGTCTTCATGATTTCTAGCGATGGCAGAAAGCCACCTGGAAAAATAAAGGTCCGGATGAAGTCTTTAGTCTGTTTTATGCGTTCATAATCAGTCTGAGGTACACAAATGGCTTGGATTGCTACTTTGCCCATTGGGTTGAGTGAGTCAGAGATCTTCTGAAAGAAGTCTGAGTAGTCTCGCCAATGCACGGCTTCGATCATTTCAATTGAGACAACATGATCATAGAAGCCGTCGAGGTCACGCCAGTCCGAATCTTGAACTTGAATCTGATGTTCTAGCCCGGCGTCTTGAATGTCTGATCGTGCATAGTGCAGTTGTTCGTCTGAAATGGTGGTCGTTGTTATGTTGGCGCCGGTGGTGGCGGCCGCTCTCTTGGCAAAGCCGCCCCAGCCAGTTCCGATTTCTAGAACGTGGTCCGTCGCTTTTACTTGCAGGCTCTTGAGAATATGATCGTACTTGTTATGGCTTGCTTGCGCCATCGAATCATCTTGAGAGTCAAAGATCCCTGAAGAGTAAGTCATGGTTTCATCAAGGAAGAGTTCGAAGAATTCGTTGCCTAGGTCGTAGTGGGCGCCGATGTTGTCTTTGTCTCTATTGCGTGGTTTGTAATCGAAGTTGCCAACAACAAGATCGTGAATAGGTCTGCGTGCTTTGGCCACGAGATTTCGCTTGGACGAGTACTTCTTGAGCGCGCCAGTTAGTATCTCAACGACTTTTGTTGGGTTCTGCGAGTCCCACCACTCATTTATGTAGGCACGCCCTAGGCCAGTTGAGCCCTCAAGAGCTACAGATTGCCATGCAGCCGGTGACTTTATGACTATTTCAGCCTTATCGCCGGTTCCGTTTCCGAAGTCGTGAGCCTCATCACCTTCCACGACTGTTAAGGAGCCTTCTTCGATTTGAGAGCAAAGATACAAAATGATTGAGCGGCTAAAGCTTTGTGCTCTGCTCGTCGGAATCCAGGAACGCGAAACTGCAAATAGGCGGTCTTGGGCTTCTGGATATGTTTGCATCACGTACCTTTCGATGACACAGCGCTCAGTCTAACCGGAATCAATTTCCAAGCGGCTAGCTATTTGCTCGGATGTTTCACGAATTTGACCCTCTTGGAAGCCAGTTTTAGAGCCTGCCAATGAATGGCTGCCGAGGTCTTGTGCGTCGAAGCAGCATTTGCGAAGATGCTCTTTACTTGTTGGGACGATTTCAACCCTCCGATTGCAGTATTGAGAACTGCTTCTCCGGACTCGTTCAGAACATCTATCTGAAAAGCTCGAGTCTGATTGTCGATTGTTAGGTGATATGTGTAGTTCATACCAAGGAATGGAGAGACATGTAGTTGTTTCGGAAATGTGGCTTCAAAAACATCATCGTTTTTGTTTAGAGAAACGCCGTAGCAGTGGCTTTGCTTCCAAGGTGTGTTCGTTACTTCCAGCAAGCTGGCTGCCGGTTCTGCTCCATCGAAGAACACATAGATGGATATTGGGTTGAATAGCCATCCCCAAAGTCGTGGTTGGGTAAGAAGCCGTAGCTTCATATTTCGGGTGTCCATGTGTAAGTCCGCCATGAGAGCATCAGCCTGTGAACGAAGACCCTGGTTGGTTCTTGCAAGGTGATCTTGGCGTCGAAAGCATATTGGGTTCCGTTTGTTTTTTCCTGCGAAGCCAATGTTCGACAGGGCGTCGTCTGGTTTGTCAGGATCTAACCAAATAGAAGTTGTCTTATATTTGAACTCGTTGCTGGCTGGCTGATTCCGTCTGTGCCACACTTCGTTGATATACAAACCGGGCCTGGCGTCGAGTAGTGTCATGGCTAAGTCAGACTCATAACAGCGTCGGCAGCCTGAGATCCCGAAAGCGCTCCATCTTCATGGAATCCGTAGTGCCAGTAGGCGCCGGCAAAGAAGGTTCTAGATTTAGTGCCTTGCTTTAACATTTCAGAGTGTTGAAGCCGAGCTTGCTGGCTCCCAAGGTCGAATACGGGGTGCTGGTATTGGGTCTGGTACAAAATAGCGTTGGGGTTGATAGCAGCTTGCGAGTTGAGACTGACGAAGTAGTTTCGCTTTGTTTTAAGTCGCTGCAAAATGTTCATGTCGTAAGTGAGGCGTGGCAGGGTTGAAGCAGGCTCACGAAGGTAGTTCCATGAGGCCCACTGCGTTCGATTTGGAGGCATTAGCGAACGGTCAGTATGAAGAGTCGCAGTATTAGAAATGTAAGAGATGTTGCCAAGGGTCTGTTTTTCTAAATCTGTTGGGCGCTCCAACATTGCTAGTGCTTGATCTGAGTGGCATGCAATCACAGCTGCATCAAAGGAGTGCGGTGTGCCACTCGCAGTTATTTCGACCCGGTCCTGAGCCCGCTTAACTACCTCAACACTTGAGTTCGTGAGTATTTTGGTTCCACCTGCATGGAGGTGTGTGATTAGGCGGTCGACATAGACTTGTGACCCGCCGGAGACTGTGCGCCAGTTGGGCCGATCACCAATAGAGACGAGACCGTGATTGTCTAGAAACCGCAGCAGCGTGTTAATAGGAAAGTCCATGTAAGTACTCGGGTCAGCTGACCATATCGAGGCGCCCAAAGGAATGAGATAGAGCTCAACGAAGTCACTAGAAAACTTGTTTCGCCTACAGAACTCTGAGGTCGATTCCGGTTGGAGTTCTCCTGCAGCTAGCTCGCGTTGGGCGAGTCGATTGAAGCGCAGTATTTCAGCTAACATTTTCCAGACAGCGGGTTTGGCAATGTTCGGCTTATGAGCGAAGATAGTTTTTAGATTCGTCGCTCGGTAGTTGATATTGCGTTCTGTGTCTACAACAGAAAAGCTCATTTCGCTGGCCTGGGTTGGAACATCCAGTTCGTTGAACATTGCAGTTAAAAGCGGGTAGTTGCGATCGTTGTGAACAATGAATCCGGTGTCGACTCCAATAGAGTTGCCTTCGTCTTCCACGGTCACAGTATTGGCATGTCCACCGACTCTATTGTTCGCCTCGAATACAGTGACATCAAACCGATTGGCAAGTCGGTAGGCCGTATATAGGCCTGAAACTCCGCTTCCCACTATTGCGACTCTCACATAGGCAAGCCTAGGGGTGAGTAAACACTTTGGCTCCTTCGTAGACTGTCAGTGGGGTAGAAGAGCGCGAGACAGCCATGAACACAGTAGTAATTTTTGGGCGTCCAAATGTAGGAAAGTCATCATTGATGAACCGGATCCTTGGGCGTCGTGAAGCAATAGTAGAAGACGAGCCTGGCATCACTCGAGATCGTAAGGTAGCGAGTGCCGAATGGCAGGGTTTCGATTTTGATATCACTGATACTGGTGGTTGGCTTGCGTCAGGTTCGGAATTGGACGCAAAGGTAACCGACCAGGCATCAAAAGCTATCGAGTCAGCTGATGTTTGTTTATTCGTTGTTGATGGCCGAACCGGAATCACCGAAGAAGACCGGGCTGCAGCTAGATCGCTGAGGACAAACGAAGACAAAGTAATCCTTGTTGTAAACAAGGTTGATACCGATGATCTAGAAGCGCTCAAGTGGGACTTCTTGCAGCTTGGTTTAGGAGATCCGTGGGCTATAAGTTGTCTGCACGGTAAAGGCGTAGCAGATATGTTGGACGAAGTCGTTAGTAGATTCGACGAAGCGCCCGATGTTGTCGAATCTCAGGAGCCAAGCGAGCGGGTATTTGCAATCGCAATTGTGGGGCGACCGAATGTCGGCAAGTCAACCCTCTTCAACAGTCTGATTGGTGAAGAGCGATCGATTACACATGATATGGCGGGTACAACTCGAGACACCGTTGATGTGACAGTAAGTACCGAGGCAGGAGAAATAAAGTTTCTAGACACCGCTGGGATGCGACGAAAATCAAAGATCGATGAAGACACAGAATTCTTCTCAGCGCTTCGGTCACTGAAGAGTATTGATGGAGCAGATATTGCACTGCTTGTAGTGGATGCAAGTGAAGGTGTTACCGCACAAGACGTTCGGCTCGCAGAGCGAATTGACGCTGCCGGGTGTCCAATAGTTATTGTTTGTAACAAGGTCGACCTGATCAGCACCGAGTCGAAACTTTCACTTAACGACGCGCTAGATCGTAAATTGAGCTTCTTGCCGAATCCTAAGGTTCACAAAATTAGCGCTACTTCAGGTGCGGGTCTAAACAAGATTCTGCCTTCGTTAAGTGACGCTATGGGAGTGTATACAACCAGAATACCGACCCAGGATGTGAACAAGATTATTCGCGTGGCTCAGCAAGCTCAACCTGCTCCAGGTGGCGCCAGGATTCTGTATGCCACCCAAGGAGCAACAGATCCTCCGACCTTTACGCTCTTCGTTAACCGAAAGCTACACGACACCTACCTACGTTATATTGAACGCAAAATTAGAGAATCATTCAAACTTGGCTCGACTCCTATCAAAATGCGAGTTCGACTAAGGAATGAGTAGCGATCTGGTTGTGGTGTTGAACCAACACCAAGATCACTTGCCGCTAGGCTCTTAAGCAATGAGATTTGTATTACCGGGAATTGCTGCCGTGGTCTCAGCCATCGCCGCCATCATTTGGATTAGAGCAGCAGTTCGTCAAGACAGGGTAGTAAAGCGGCTCGCCGCTGAGAATATTGACCCTGACCTTTGGCGACTTGCCAATAACGATTACCGGCGTGACATACAGATGGCAATTTTTACCGTTCTTGCAGCAGTAGCTTGTGCAGCTGTTGCCATTGCAGGCATTGATCTTCTCCCAGCAGTTCTTGTTTCAGCGCTTGCATTGCCTTCGGCTGTGACTCTTTTGTATTCTGGTTCGCAATCTGAAATAGCTCGGCTGGCAGAAGCAAGAGTTGAGGTTGAGCAGAGAGCGCGTGAAGTTCTCAGTCAGGAAGAGTTAGCGCCTTTACAGTGGGCTGCCCGGTTAGCTCCATCAAAGTTCGAGGAATTCGAAGGTCTAGAAATTGGCCAAGCCTACGAAGCTAGTAGCGGGGCAATGTCGGGCGATTTCTACGATGTGTTTGAGATCGATGGTGATCGAGTGGCTGCTGTTATCGGCGATGTAACAGGTCACGGTATTCAGCCATCTATCACAGCGCTGCAAGCCAAGTACCTGCTGCGTGCTTTCCTGCTTCAGTTCCGTGACCCAGGCCAAGCATTGCAAGAGCTAAATTCTCAGATGCTGGTATTGGAGCGTGGTGAGGAATTTATTTCTCTAGCGGTGTTGGTCTTTGACTCGGATGCCAACACGGTCCGCTATGCCTCTGCAGGTCATCCGGCGTCGTTCGTATGGCATTCTCGTGAGGTCAACGCCTTAGGAGCGACCGGCCCGTTGCTAGTCCTTGACCCGAACGCTAAATATCATTCTCGGGAAATGCGTTGGGAACCAGATGACGTTGCGGTGCTTTACACAGATGGGCTAGCAGAAGCTCGTTCGGGTGACGTTCTATTCGGCGAAGATGGTATTGCGGCAGTGATCAAAAGAGATCCAACAGTAGCTGCTGGGACCCTAACTCAACTACTAATCGAGGCTGCTCGTGACTTTTCTAAAGCTCCCCTTGGCGATGATCTAGCAATCCTTGTGGTTAGGCGCGACAAATAGTGCCGTGGTGTGATACCTGTGATACCCAAGTTATGGAAACCGATGTTTCAGATTGTGGTGAATGTGGCAATTCTCTGGACACTGCCGATTCCGTTGTTGTCTCTAGCTCAATACCTTGGCATTTCTGGATCGTCATTGTTGCTTTAGCCGGCTATTTGGTATGGCGATTTACCGACTTCTTGATTCAAATAGTTACCTAGCTGCTACTTCGGTGCCATGTCAGCGTTGGTTTCGTATGGCATAATGGAACAAGAGGCGGCATGAGCGAAAGCAACGATTTTAAAGCGGTTATTTATGGTCTGGTAGTTGGCACGTTACTAGCTGTTGTTGTGCTTATCGGATTAGCGATTCTCAATGGCCCTAGCGATGAGCAACGCATCGTCAGTCAGAGCGAGGCTGCCACCCAATCAGAAACTGAGTCTACAGAGCAAGGCGCTGGAGTTGAACAACAAAACGCTGTGAGCGAGTCAACGGTTCCAGTCGAAACAACAGTGGTCGACAAGTCAATGTTTGATGTTGAAGCACTTCATGATTTAGAAGCAGAGATTTCGGCAGGCGTGGTTGAACCTGGGAGACAGATTCGCCAAGTCGACGGACTAATCCAACAAATAGATAGTGCTACTCAAGTAATAGGAGCGACCGAGATTAGAGCCTCGCTAGTCGAGTTACGAGCGGGGCTAGTGGAAGCCGAGAATGGCAGTGCCGCAAACTCAGCTGTGGCAGCTGCTCAGAGTGCGCATGGGAGTGCACATTCAGCCGGTCACGACCATGGCTAGATAAAGCCGGTATCGTTTTTAGCTAGTGGACTTCGACAAAGTTATAAGAGCGCTGCGTCGCCGGTATGTAAAGATTCAGTCTCGCCTAGAGGCTGGCATCGCCGATCGCTGGGTTCCGCTGTTCGGAAGCGTTCTGCTAATTGGGGTCTTAGCTCGAACAGCGATTGTTTCCTTGGAGTCCGGCCGACTCGGCCCCAATGCAGGCCGTTATGCACAAGCCTTGCTCGATCTTCGTCAATCTGAGTTTGGATCGATTCCAATTTCAGGTGCAGAAAGCTCGGTGGCTGAGCTGTTCGGGCCAGTACTCCTCGCCCCATTGGTTCTTCTTGTAGGGCTAGTTGACCCGATTCGGTTGTTACTTCTAGTACAGGCAGTGGCCCTTGGTATCACTGTCGTGCCCCTATGGAGACTAGGGCGCGAAGTGGTTTCGCTTCGTTTGTCGGCGGTCGCAGTCCTCATAGCTGTATTCAGTCTTCATCCGCTCGTTCATGAACTGGCGCTAAGCGACTTCCACCCCGAGACACTAGCTGTTCCAATGATTGTCGGGCTTGCATTAGCGAGTGCTCAAAACCGAAAACTCTTGTATTGGCTTATGGCCATTGGATTGGTTCTTCTGCGTTTCGATTTAGGACTAGCCGTTATGGTCTGGGGTGTGGTGCAACTAAGAGAAGGCAAGCCTGAGCTTGCTATCCGCACGATTGGTATTGCAGCAGCTTGGTCGCTCGGAGCACTGCTAATTCTTCATCCTGTTATTGGGGTGGATGAACTCAGCTGGGGTGAGAACTTGTTCAGGAGATCCAATATTAATCTTGCCATTCCACTGTTCGTGCCGTTCCTGTTTACGCCGTTTCTGTACCCAAGGTATTTGATTCCAGCTGCACCGATAGCAATTCTCTATTTTGTTGCCGACGGCTTAGTAGGTTTCGGAACTCCGGTACCAATAATTATTGGCTTCTCTGCTGTGGCTGCGGCGTACGCTCTTCGCAGACTTGGCCAGTTAGGCGTAACAAGTGTCTTTGTAGATGTTCGTCTCCTTGGTGCAATGGCGCTGGCAGCGGTGGTTATTTATACAACGGCTTCGCCACTGAGCCCATATGAAAGACCATGGCTGCTGGATTCGCAGAATGATACAGCACTATCAGTTGACGCCGCAGTCGCCGAGTTGGATGATGGCGACAATCTCAGGGTCTCTTCATCTGTAGCATCCAGCGTCGCCGGT
>CAZYMB010000003.1:1609-22297 GCA_964648795.1 uncultured Acidimicrobiaceae bacterium | reverse complement strand
TGCGAGCTATTTGTATTCCAATCTTTGTTTGGTTGCTGGTCTCACAAGACAGAGTGATCGAAGCATCATGGTTGCTTGCAGCGTTAGGCGCAACGGATTGGGTCGACGGCTATCTAGCCAGAAAACTTGACCAGACAACTAGATTCGGAATGATCTTTGATCCAGTCACTGACCGCCTGTTATTTCTTGTTGCTGTACCATTGGTTGCATTTTTTGGTGATGTCCCATGGCCGATTGTGCTCCTAACGTTGGTTCGTGAGATAATGGTGATTGCTATAGCGGCAGCAGCGTGGCTTAAGTACAAGAAAGTCCTAAAAGTTTCTTGGGCTGGTAAGACAGGCGCCTTCTTCTTATTCTTTGCCTACCCGATGTTTCTCGGAGGGTCGACAGATGTCTTCTATGCGCCCGTTCTTAGCGTTGGTGCCTGGGTATTGATAATCCCTGGTTTGGCCTATGGATACTGGTCCGTGATTGCTGACTATTCGAGCACCAGTTCAGAAATGTAGTAAGGGGCTGGCATTGGGTAGCGCTGGTCGACTAGATTTATGTGAATGGATGCTCCTGAGGACTTGCTTTATTCTAAAGATCATGAGTGGGTTCGTAAGACCAGCTCCGAGGTTGTCACGGTCGGTGTAACCGAATTTGCCCAAAATGCTTTGGGCGAAGTGGTATATATAGGTTTGCCTGAGGTCGGCATGGGCGTAGTAGCGTCTGATCAAGTAGCTGAAGTCGAATCCACTAAGTCTGTATCGGACATTCATAGCCCCGTGAGTGGGCTAGTTGAGACGGTCAATCCAGAAATTGCGGCTAGCCCAGGCAAACTGAATTCTGATCCATATGGCGAAGGTTGGCTATTCACGATTAGGATTACGGATTCGCAAGAGCTAGCGGCTCTAATGACAGCCGAAGCTTATCTTGATTTAACTGGAGCTAATTTATGAGCGAGTGTCAGTCGTGTGGTTATGAAAATCCTGTTGACGCTAATTTTTGTTCTTCCTGTGGAGCTGAATTGTTTTCCTCTGACGGTGGGGAAGTAACGGCGACCTACGAAATCATCGAGCTCGAGTCGGAGGTCTCTGTCCCTGAACTAAACGATCTTCCAGAAGGTTCTAAGGCAGTCCTGATTGTGAATCACGGCCCCAAGAAGGGTACTCGAATTGCATTGGCAGATGATGTTGTTTCAATAGGAAGAGACCCAGAGAGTGATGTCTTCTTGGACGACATCACCGTGTCTCGAGAGCATGCCAAGGTCGAACCAGCTGAATCTGGTTATCTGGTTTCTGATCTTGGGAGTATGAACGGCACCTATGTCAACAAGAACCTAACTGAGTCGGTGACTTTGAACGACGAAGATGAACTTCAGGTAGGGCGTTTCAAACTCGTGTACTACAACATCGCCGAAGACTAAAAGGACAAAACAATGATCGAAATGGAATTGGTTGGAGTCCGAATTCAGATGCCGACAAACTCGCCCGTGCTAATCTTGCGGGAGCTAGAAGGAGAAAAACGGGTCGTGCCAATATTTATTGGTGGTCCCGAGGCGCACGCAATCGACTTAGCAGTCACCGGACAAAAGATAGCTCGACCAATGACTCACGATTTATTCGTCGAAGTCCTAGAAGGTCTAGGTGCATCAGTGGAGCGTATGGAAATAGTTAAGTTGGTGCAAGGCACTTTCTATGCGAACCTCTATGTGCAAGTTGGCGAAGAAACCCACGAGTTCTCTGCACGTACCTCAGACGCTGTTGCATTAGCAGTTAGAGCGAAGTGCCCGATTCTATGTGACGAAGCTGTAGTTAGCGAAGCCGGAGTAGTTGAACCGGATGCCGAAGAGGTAACTCAAGATGAAGAGATGATCGAAGAGCTTCGAGAATTTTTGGACACAGCAACACCAGAAGACTTCTCATAGACGGTTTGAACTTTGCGTTCGAATCTGTAACCTTTAACAGGTGCGGGACGACAACCTATTTCGAAATCGGAGCTAATGTCAAACTCGGACACAACTTACAGCGGCAAGAAAGCAGCAGGCATTGTTGGGATCACTTACCGCCAACTCGACTACTGGGCGAGAACCGAACTTGTTAGCCCATCGATTAAAGCTGAGGGTTCTGGTAGTCGCCGTCAATACAGTTATGAAGATTTGTTGAGACTCAAAGTCGTCAAAGAACTGCTGGACGCCGGAATCAAGTTAGAAAAAGTTAGAGACGTCTTCCGTAATGTCACCGGCTTCGGGTCAGATGTCAAAGACGCAAACTTAATCATCGAAGGCGAAGAAGTTTTCGTTTATGACAGAGAACAACTTGTCTCTGCTGTTGATGCCGGTCAGCTCGGCATGTTCACCGTTATGACAGTTAAGAACGTGCACGACAAAGTTGATGCCAAGATCGTCGAGTTAGCGGACCCTGTGGAGCAAGACCTAAAAGCTACTGCTCGGCTTCAGGCTCTTCCTCAATAGTCCGGCTAGAGTCCCAAAGCTTCGACTGGTTTTTGCCTGCTTCTTTCGCTGAATATAGAGCTTGGTCAGCACGGTCATAGGTTATTTGTGCGGTTGCCTCGGCATCATGTAGGGCTACGCCCGCACTTAAAGTTGTTGATCGCTCAGGGGTGTCCCAGCCATGGAGAATTCTTTCTGCAACAGCCTCTGGGTCAGCGAAGGCTCGTTTAGCTACAACCATAAACTCGTCTCCGCCAAGTCGAGCCGAGGTGTCAGAGTCACGTAAGCAGTCAGTTAGATGGTCGCCCAGCTCTAGAAGTACTTGATCCCCGGCGGTGTG
Source organism: uncultured Acidimicrobiaceae bacterium (assembly GCA_964648795.1). Classification (GTDB taxonomy): domain Bacteria; phylum Actinomycetota; class Acidimicrobiia; order Acidimicrobiales; family SZUA-35; genus JAHDDW01. Next base: position 19,523 of record CAZYMB010000003.1, on the reverse strand, counting down.
GCCCAGAGTGTCATTCACTTCTTTGAAGCCATCTAAATCTAACAAGATCAGGGCATCGCCTGAGTTTAACGATTCTAGGAGTTTGTTAGCGTGCTTTCGGTTGCCGATGCCAGTCAACTCATCGGTTCTCGTAGCTTTCTCTAGCTCATCAAAAACGTAGAGGTGCTCTATTGCAGAGCTGAGTTGTGTTCGATAGACCTTTGTTAATGAGACCGTGTAATCCGTATCAACCTCTGTTGGGAGATCGCAGACGACAGCTCCAGCTGGCAAATCGTTTGCACGAATTGGAGACACTAGGAGGTTCTGATGATTTACCGAAACAATCTTTGGCTCCGTGCCGCCGATAGCCGAAGTTAGGTGCTTGGCTATCTTTGTGTCGATGTTTTCGCTGTTGTAGATGTCAGAACTATTGGAAGTAGCGCTTACCAGTTCGCCTTCTGGGCTTCTTAATACAACGGTGACAAAGTCAGAACCGAAAAGTTTTTGAGTTGACTCGACGATCTGCTTGGCTGCGTGGTTGATATCTTCTGGTCGTTCGAAATTTACCATGACATGGTCGAGTCTTTTTAGATTGTCGAGGTATGCCGGGTTCTCTCGTGTTGCTCGAGGGGCGCTTGCTTCGCCAAGTAAGGCGGCTGCTAAAGCGCTGAACGCAACGTTAGATGTTTCAAACTCATGTAGTCCTAGTTCTTCGCCGAACAGCGTAGCGGCGCCGAGTGCTGCAGCGGTAAACGTTGCCGCCCCAAACCCGAAAGTTTTTGCTGCCCAAATAGCGGGCGCAGCAAAGCCAACTGTAATTGTGATCTGGCTGAAGCTTTCTGAGGTGAGGTCGACTTCACCAAACCAGACAGCGGCAACAATTATAAATACGAAACTTAGGGCAGTTGTGAACTGACCTAGACGGCTAGTGGTGGTGGCCGGGCTTGTTAAAGCTGATAGGGCAAACGCTGCTGAGGCACCGGCTAGAAGCCAAGCTGGGAGAGTTTGCTCAAGCTCAGCGGTTGAGAAGGCCAACACAATAGCGAGCACCAAAAAGCACCCTGCCGCTGTTATTCGTGATTGTTCTCGCCGATTTAACCAAGTATGCATATAACTCACTGAGTAGATGAGCTATTTCAGGCTATCGACAAAGCCATAAGTTCCAAGTATATGTATGGCCCCAGCAGGCTAATTAATCTCTCAATCACACCAGTAGGGAGCCTGATTTGACTAAAGTAGCCCCCACGGGTTGAAAAAATGAAGATTTGGCCGAAAGTAGTCTTACGGCCCTAGTAGGAGGTAGCTCGCTATCAGTCAGGATAATGAAGACCTAAATAGAGGTACCGGCGAATCCAATCCTGCCCAAACCGACTCAGTCAACGCAATAGCCGCAATCGAAGAACGCCTCTTAGACACACGAGGCCAACTTGCTCAGGCCATCAGCCAAAACGAAAAGCTCACCTACACACTCTCTGAAGCGCGCGAACATATTGCAACGCTTCGCGAAGAAGTTGAGAAACTGACTCAACCTCCGAGCGCTTACGGGACGCTGTTAGAAGTCAACGATGACGACACCGTAGACATTTTCTCAGGTGGTCGAAAAATTCGAGTGCAAGTTCACCCCGACATTGCAGAAGACACCTTAGTTGCGGGGGCCGAAGTTGTTCTAAATGAAGCTCTCAATATTATCCTCGTCCGTGATCCAGAGGTAGCTGGTGAGATCGTGTCGGTCAAAGAGGTACTAGACGAAGGACGTCGAGCGATGATTGTTGCTCGAGGCGATGACGAACGTGTTGTCGTAGTATCTGACCAGGTTCGGGAAGCAGGCTTCCGAGCTGGCGATTCGATGCTAATGGACTTAAGGTCATCGGTGCTTGTCGAGAAACTCCACAAGTCCGAAGTAGAAGACCTTGTGCTGGAAGAAGTTCCAGATGTAGCCTATGAAGACATTGGTGGCTTGGGTGATCAAATCGAAACCATAATGGATGCAGTAGAACTTCCTTTCCTGCACGCTGACCTTTTTGCAGAACACGATTTGCCTGCACCGAAAGGTATCTTGCTGTACGGGCCCCCGGGTTGCGGTAAGACTCTTATAGCTAAGGCAGTTGCAAACTCATTGGCCAGAAAAGTCGAAGCCAACAATCCAACAGCTGCGCCAGGTGCGCCATCGCGAAGCTTCTTCTTAAACATTAAGGGTCCAGAGTTGCTGAACAAGTATGTCGGTGAAACCGAACGACAGATCCGCCTGATCTTTCAGCGAGCTCGAGAAAAGTCAGCTGAGGGTTACCCAGTAATTATCTTCTTCGACGAAATGGAATCACTATTTAGAACTAGAGGAACCGGCGTTAGCTCTGACATGGAGTCAACGGTAGTTCCGCAGTTGCTAGCTGAGATCGACGGCGTTGAAGCATTGAAAAATGTGATCGTCATTGGAGCTTCCAACCGTGAGGATCTAATTGACCCTGCAATTCTTCGTCCAGGTCGACTAGATGTCAAGATCAAGATTGAACGTCCAGAGCCTGAAGGGGCTAAGGCTATCTTTGCCGCATACCTGACAGCCAAACTGCCGATTCACGAATCAGAAGTGGCTAAGGCGGGAAGTGCTGATGCCGCTATTCCGAGAATGATCGATTCTGCGGTCGACTTTATGTATCGCATGGATGATGACACACGTTTCCTTGAAGTCACCTATCAGAATGGTGACAAGGAAATATTGCACTTCAAGGACTTCTCATCTGGTGCAATGATAGAAAATATCGTTCGTCGAGCCAAGAAGCTAGCGATCAAGCGTTACTTAGATGAGGGTGAGCGGGGCATCAAGTCCGAGGACCTTCTTGAGTCAGTAACCCAAGAGTACAAAGAGCACGAAGACCTACCGAATACTACGAACCCTGACGATTGGGCCAAGATCTCCGGTAAGAAGGGTGAGCGCATTGTGTATGTCCGAACTCTAATTGGTGGCGATAAGGGTGATAAAGCGGGCGGACGTTCAATCGAGCAAGTAGCAACAGGACAGTACCTGTAGGTCGGAGATCTTATGGCTGTTCCTAAAGTTGTAGGCATAGAAACTGAATACGGAATAACAGTCAAAGGGGCACAAGACTGGAACCCGGTAACCGCCTCTTCAGTTTTGATAAACGCCTATGCAGCTAGCCTTCAGGAACAGAATGGTCGAATCAATTGGGATTTTGCTGACGAGTCTCCGGGGATCGATGCACGACACGACGGAGTGGTTCGTAATCAGTCTGCGCCTGTAGTCGAGTCGCACCTTGTGAATACTGTCCTTACAAATGGAGCCAGATTTTACGTCGATCACGCCCACCCCGAGTACTCTTCACCCGAATGTAGAGATGCCCTAAGTGTGGTCCTTTACGACGCAGCCGGCGACAAGGTTCTAGTCGATGCAATGGCAGCTGCTGACCGCTCCGCTCCAGACCAGAGTGAGACGGTAATCTACAAAGACAACTCAGACCGAAAAGGCAATGCCTACGGCTGTCATGAGAATTACTTGATAGACCGAGCCTTCCCATTTGGCAGACTCACTCAGGTTGCCACCATTCACTTTATTACTCGCCAGTTGTTCACCGGTAGCGGTAAGGTCGGTTCAGAGCTCCCTAATGGCGACCCAGTGGACTATCAATTGACGCAGCGGGCAGACCATTTCGAGAATGAGGTTGGCCTAGAGACTACGCTTAAACGCCCAATCGTTAACACTAGGGATGAACCGCACGCAGATGCAGAAAAGTATCGTAGATTTCATGTGATTGTTGGTGATGCCAACATGTGCCAGATTGCTACGTTCCTTAAGGTTGGTACTTCAGCGTTAGTGTTCGCTATGGCCGAAGACGGGGTATTCGACCCTGACTGGTCGGTGGTGGATCCTGTCAGGGCGTTACAATCTGTTAGCCGAGACCTGTCTCTTGCCAAGCCATTGCAGCTAGACAATCACAAATCCGCCACTGCCCTCGAAATCCAGTGGGAGCTATTAGCTCAGGCACAGAAGTGGGCACAGACCCACGATGTTTCTTCGGTTGGCGAGAAGTGCGTAGAGCTGACAATGCAACACTGGGAAGAAGTTCTTGGCTTCCTAGAATCAGATCGCGAAAAACTTGTCGGCAAGCTTGATTGGGTTACCAAGCAGTACCTACTAGACGGGTATTCGAACCGTCATGATGTCGAACCAGGTGACCCACGGCTGTCGGCATTAGATTTGCAATACCACGACATTCGTCCCGGTAAGTCTTTGGCCTACAAAGCTGGTCTCGAGACACTGTTTGGACCAGAAGAAATTGATCGAGCTGTTACAGAAGCCCCCGTCGATACCAGAGCATATTTTCGTGGCCAAGTTGTTTCGAAATTTGGTGAATCAATAGTTGCAGCTAACTGGGATTCAGTGGTGCTCGATACTGGCTCAAACTCTCTGCAAAGAGTACCGATGGCCGAGCCAACTAGAGGTACGAAGGAGCTAATTGGTGAAATGCTAGACGCTTGTGAGACGCCTGAGGACCTGATTGCTCGACTAGGCGCCTAATGACTAGTAAGGTATTGCTATGGCTGAGCGCGAGCAAATAAAGAAGACTTCTAAGACTGACAAACAAGATCAGACCGAGGCGGAAGAACTCCCAGGTAAGAGTGAGTCCGGTGAGGCTCTCAAAGCCGAGCTCGATGATCTCCTTGACGAAATAGACGAAGTTCTCGAGACAAATGCGGAAGACTTCGTCAAAGGCTATGTCCAAAAGGGCGGGCAATAAGGGTCAACATTTGGGGCTGTTAGCTCGGCTAAGCTGTCCCGATATGTCCTTGCCAAACTTTGATGTTTCAGATGATCCAGGTCCAAGCTTCTTCCAGCTATTGAAGCAAAGAAACGAGCTTGGCTACGATGTTGCCAATCTTGATAAGTCAGACTTGATCGAGATCACTCATGGTACAACAGTGGTCGCTGCCAAGTTTTCCGGTGGTGTAGTAATCGCCGGTGATAGAAGAGCAACATCGGGCAACTTGATTAGCTACCGCACGATGCGGAAAGTCTTCCCAGCCGATCGCTCATCTGCTGTAGCGATTGCCGGTGCTGCGGGACCAGCAATCGAGATGGTAAAGATGTTCCAACTTCAGCTAGAACATTATGAGAAGGTCGAAGGTAGAACGCTTTCGACTGAAGGAAAAGCAAACCAACTCTCCCAGATGCTGCGAGCGCACTTGCCTGCAGCAATGCAGGGAATGGTAGTTGTTCCAATATTTGCCGGGTTCGACGAAGCCAAGACGGCTGGTAGGTTGTTTGCATTCGATGTAACAGGTGGACGCTATGAAGAAAGCGACTATGTGACTTCAGGGTCGGGGTCAATGTTTGCGAAGACGGCTATCAAGCTGGACTTTGACATTGACGCCTCTGAGGACGAAACAATTGACTTGTTGATCAAAGCCCTCTTCACTGCAGCCGATGATGACTCTGCTACTGGTGGACCTGACAAAATTCGAGGCATTTACCCGATGGTGGCAACAATTACTGCAGATGGTTATTCAGAAGTTGAAGAGTCAGATGTCGCCACACGCTTTGACAGGCTTCTAGGAGAAAGAAACTAAATCATGACAATGCCTTTCTACGTAGCCCCAGAACAACTGATGAAGGATCGTGCGGACTTTGCCCAAAAGGGTATAGCTCGTGGACGGTCCCTGGTTGCCCGTCTTTTTGCTGACGGGGTAATTATCGTGGCTGAGAATCCGTCTCGAAACTTGAGGAAAATCTCAGAGATCTATGACCGTATAGCGTTTGCTGGAGTTGGCCGTTACAACGAGTACGATCAGCTTCGGATTGCCGGTATTCGACATGCCGACATGAAGGGATATCAGTATTCTCGTGATGATGTCGATCCACAAGCTCTGGCTAACCAGTACGCTCAGATGCTCGGTCAAATCTTTACTCACGACACCAAGCCTCTTGAAGTTGAAATTGTTGTTGCTTCAGTCGGTAAAGAAAGAGATGGGGATCGACTGTTTCATATTCGCTATGACGGTTCGGTCTCCGACGAAGATGATTTCGCTGTTCTCGGTGGCGAGGCTGAACCTATCATCGAAAAGGTCGGGGACGGATTCAATGTGGATTCATCAGAGGCACAAGCTTTGTCTGACTGCGTTGCCGCAATAGCTGGCGATCGACAGCTGAATGCCGAAGAGCTAGAAGTTGGCGTTTTGCGTAGAGGTGACGAGGGTCGTTTGTTTAAGCGTCTTGAAAATTCTGAGATCGAATCTCTAATGAACGGAACCTAAGTGTCCCTTGAGCGCCGGATCTATGGAATTGAAACCGAGTACGGCGTTACCTGCACCTACCAAGGGCACCGACGTCTAAGCCCAGACGAAGTAGCACGGTACCTGTTTAGGCGCGTTGTGTCGTGGGGTAGGTCATCCAACGTATTCTTGGTTAATGGTTCACGGCTCTACCTAGATGTAGGAAGCCACCCCGAATATGCAACTGCTGAATGTGACACTATTGACCAAGTCGTAGCTCACGATAAGGCTGGCGAGAGAGTCCTAGAGGAATTGGTCGAATCTGCCGAAGACAGGCTTGTCGAAGAGGGGATAGCGGGCGATATTCACCTCTTTAAGAACAACACGGACTCTGCTGGCAACTCCTACGGTTGTCACGAGAACTATTTGACCCTGCGATCAGACAACCTCAACTATTACTCTGAAGTGTTAATCCCGTTTCTAATTACGCGCCAAATTTATGCTGGAGCCGGCAAGGTGCTTCAAACCTCACGAGGCGCGAAGTTTGTTGTCTCGCAGAGAGCAGAACATATTTGGGAAGGTGTCTCCTCGGCTACAACTCGCTCTAGACCCATAATTAACACTAGAGATGAGCCTCACGCTGATGCCGAGTCCTACCGACGCCTTCACGTTATCGTCGGCGACTCAAATATGAGCGAATACACGACCTTCTTGAAGGTTGGGGCTATGGCACTGGTCCTCCGGCTAGTGGAAGATCGAAGAGTCACCCTAGAGGACTACACGCTCGAAAATCCGATTAGGGCAATTCGTGAGATTAGTCATGACGTCGAGATGACTACGCCGGTCAAGCTAGCAAATGGTCGCTCAATTACCGCTCTTGAAATGCAGGCCGAAATCTTGGAAGCAGTTAAGTCTTATGCGGAGACCTATGAGTTACCTGAAGACGAAGCTAAGGCACTTGAAATGTGGTCTGAGGTAATGGAGGCGTTAGAGCAGAGAGACTTCTCTAAGCTTGACACAAAGCTTGACTGGGTCATTAAGAGAAAGATAATTGAGGCCTTTGCTGTGAAGAATGATTTGGAGCTCGATGATGCTCGTGTGCTGTTGCTCGATCTGAAGTATCACGATATCGACACCCAAAAGAGTGTCTTCTATAAGATTCAGAACGCCGGTGGTGCAGATCGAATTGTGACAGATCCCGAGATTAAGAACGCTGTCGAACACCCGCCGCAGAATACCCGTGCCAAGCTTCGTGGCGACTTTATACGCCGTGCCAAGGAGATGAAGCGTGACTACACCGTAGATTGGGTACATCTTAAGCTGAATGATCAAGCACAGAGGACAGTTTTGTGCAAGGATCCATTCAAGGCATCAGATGAACGCGTGGACAAACTCATCGCAGAACTATAAGGAATCTAACAAGTGTCAAAGATAGAGCGCTTACTTAATTTGACAGCAGTATTGTTGGACACCCAGCGGCCTTTGACTGCTCAAGAGATTAGAACCCAAGTTGAGGGCTATGGTGGTGAAGACTCTGGGTTTAACCGGATGTTCGAGCGTGATAAAGACGACCTGCGGTCTATGGGTGTGCCGATTGAAGTTGGCCCAAGTCCCGCTGACCCGGGAATCGATGGCTACATCATTGTTGACGATAACTACTATCTGAATGATTTTGAGCTGACTCCCGATGAGTTAAGTGCGCTAAACCTGGCTGTTCTGTCCACCCAGATGGATGCAGACCTAGTCGATGAAGCCATCTGGAAACTTGGTGGCACAGTCGATGTCAATATCGCTGACTCGGCCCCACAAGGCTCCATCACAGTAAGTCCCGGCCTACCAGAATTGTTTAAAGCTAGAAGTCAGTCGAAAGCTGTTCGATTCACATACGGTGAAACCGAGCGAGGTATTTGTCCTTGGAGATTAGATTTTAAGAGAGGCCGCTGGTACGTAGTTGGCTACGACATAGACAAACAAGCAGAGCGAAACTTCAGGTTGGACAGAATCGTTGGGGACGTGGTCGAGGACCCAGAAGTGCAGTGGGTTAAACCACCGGATGCTATGAGAAACGATCGTAAACCATGGGAATACGGAGACAACTCAGTCAAAGCCCGGCTTTGGGTTGAAACATCAAGAGCGGCGACAGCTGCCACACAGTTTGGTTCAGCTGTCGAAGTTGACTTAGTCGACGATGGGGCTGTATTCGTTATTGACGTTGCTGCTCCAGAGTCATTTTACGCTCTTGTTGCTGATTTCTTGGACCATGCTGAGATCCTTTCACCACCTGAACTACGTGAAGGATTTATGGCCACACTGGAAGAGGTAGCTGCGCATCATGGCTAAAGAACCAGCACACCTAAGAGTCAAACGCCTGTTGTCTGCTATTCCATGGGTAGTAGCCAATCCAGGTGTCAAAGTCGAAGAGATAGCGGACCGGTTCGGTTATGACCAAACTCAGCTTCTGGAAGACCTTGAAATTGTTTACATGATCGGGCTGCCTCCATACACTCCGGATGCACTGGTTGATGTTGAAATCGATGCTGATCAACGAGTAACCATTCGCTTAGCTGACTTCTTTAGAAGGCCGCTGCGACTTACGCCAGAGCAAGGCCTCGCATTGCTAGCAGCAACTGAAGCAAACAGGAATTTAGCTGGAGATGACCCCTATCTGTACTCGGCGCTAAAGAAGTTGGCTGACCAGTTAGGTGTTGACTCGAACGAAGTTCTCGATGTTGACCTCGGGCCAGTGGACTCGGAAGTGATTGCACGGTTGCGTGAAGCGTTGAACGAAGCCTGTGATGTGAGTTTTGATTACTTCTCTTTTGCCAGAGATGAAGTTTCTAATCGCAATGTTTCACCTAATAAACTCTTTGCAGACTCTGGACATTGGTATTTGAGTGGTTGGTGCCATAGAGCTGGTGATGAAAGGTTGTTTAGGGTCGATCGAATCAACAACTGTGAGTTACTTGGAGCAACCACCGTTGATAGAGGTGAGCCTGTTGCTCAGCAGGTCACATTCTCCCCAGACAAGAGTGCCCCGAGGGTGACGTTACGACTAAAGCCAGCATCACTTTGGGTGCTCGACGCTTACCCTTACGAACAATTAAAGCGGGTTAAGGGAGGCGAGGTTGAAGTTACGTTAGTTGTAATGGCCGCTAGCTGGCTCAGCCGACTACTTATTAAGTTAGGTGAGTCAGCAACCGTTGTATCTGCCGAAGGAATCGAGCCTAAAACTGCGGTATTAGCTGCAATACGCAAGGTTCAACAGCGTTATCTAAAAACGGCTGATGTCACCTGACATTGCGTTAGGCTTTAAGCGACCTGAGGGCTGGAGTAGAGATTGAGTGACAATCCATATAGCAACGAACCCCGTCCCGATGGTGCAGACAACGACTTTTTCGGTAACGCTCCAGGCTTTCAGGCTGGCCTGGACTCGTTTTATAGCCAGACTCTCTTAGGTTCTCCTCAAGCTGAGCCAGAAGGTTCTTATAGTCCAGCAGTAACGCCAGCCCCAGTCCAGGCTGCGCCAGTAGAACAAACTGTTGAACAGTACCAGCGTGTCGATCAAATTCAGCGAGCCCGAACACAGTTCGACTATGTAGAGGCGGAAGTCGAGCCTGAGAGCTCGGGTGGAGCGGTTCGTAAGAGCATAATTGAGTGGATAGTGGTAGGCGTTGGGGCGATAGTTCTGGCGGTTGTAATCAGGACGTTTTTACTAGAGGCGTTTTGGATTCCGTCACCTTCGATGAGAGAGACCTTAATCGAGAACGATCGGATACTCGTCAACAAGGTTAATTATCGCTTTACTGATATTGCCCGCTTCGATGTTGTCGTTTTCACTAATCCTGATGAGAACAGCACGAGTAAGGAGCTGGTCAAGCGTGTTATTGGTCTGCCAGGTGAAACAGTGGAATTGGTTAATGGTGAGGTCTTCATAGACGGCGTCACAATTGGACCTGAATCCTATATTTATGATCAGGCCGTCAATGACGACAATTTTGGGCCGGTAACTGTTCCACAGGGCGAGTACTTCGTACTGGGCGATAACCGTAGCAACTCAAGCGACTCTCGTTCTGTGGTTGGGACCGTAGAACGAGACCTAATCCAGGGCAAGGCATTTATCAAATTCTGGCCTCTCAACCGTGTTGGTCGTATCCAATAACTAGGGCGAAATTAGCCAATCTATTAGGTCCAGACCTGGGCCTCTAGAACCATGCCCCTGGGGATAACTAGAAATTAGTCGATAAATCTTTGAGGGTTCCTTAAGTGTGCCCGCCTCAGTGCCGAACCTACAAATGTGGAAAACACAGAAGTAATTTTGGGTAGGAGAAACGACTAATGGCAACTATAAGAGCCAGCTGTTCTGACTGCGGCGATGTGGAATTAACCACTAGCGACGTAAACGTACGAATCTGCGATGATGATGACACAGGAACATATTCGTTCCAATGTCCATATTGTCGTATGACTGTGGTGAAATCAGCGGAACCAAGAACAATCGATCTACTAGTAGCTTCTGGAGTGGCCTTCACTACATGGCGACTGCCAGCAGAGCTATTCGAGACTCGAATCGGCGAGCCGATTACGCACGACGACCTATTGGACTTCCATGATCTACTCCACGATGAGCAGAAGCTTTTGGGAATCTTAAGCGACCTAGCCGAAAGGTAGTCGTTTTAGGGCTCACACGAGTCCAAACTACTAAGACGCTAGAGTACTGTTGTGCTATTCAATGTTGCGCCAGGTGAACTATTCATTATTGGTCTAGTACTTCTATTAGTTGTAGGACCAGAGCAGTTGCCAACAGTGGCGCGCAATGTTGGCCGTACACTTCGTCGAGTTCGAGATATGTCTCTTGCGCTTAAAGCTGACTTTATGGCCTCGATCGACGAGCCAATTCTCGGAGATAAGCCAAACTCATCAACTGAATCTACTGAACCTTCAACTTTCCTTGATAACCAAACCCAAACTGAGCCTAGTGGAGCATCTGAAATAGCAGGCGATACTGAATCGTCAGAACCAGAAAGTAATGACACCCCGGCTGAGCCGCACTCAGATGAAGTAGAGCCTGACCCGCCGACCGACGGGGTCCTGCCATGAGAACGATGGAACACCTAATCGAGCTGCGTCGAAGACTCTTGTGGTGTGTTTCTTCGGTGATCGTAGGGGCAATTCTAATTTGGATCTTCTTTAACGAAGTCTTCAGCGTTCTTGAACAACCCTATTGTTCTTTTGCTGAGTCAACGGGTCGCCCATGTGAGTTTCTAATCACAGATGTTTTAGAGCCTTTCAACGTGACACTGACTGTCGCTGGATATGGGGGACTGATTGTAGGGCTCCCAGTGATCTTCTATCACTTTGCAAGATTTGTGTTGCCAGCTCTTCACTCAGATGAGAAAAGGCTAGTCATTCCATTCGTTATAGCTGGGGTCTTGTTGTTTGCTGCCGGGGTCACCGGTGGGTTCTTCATTATGCCAGCAGCGATTGAAGTACTATTGACATTCAGTGACCAGGAGAGCTTCGTGCCGCAGCTTCGGGCGGAGCGTTACTTAGGATTCTTTGTTCGAGTGCTGTTCGCGTTTGGTATTGCGGCTGAGCTACCTTTGATTCTCACATTCCTGCAGAAGGTGGGACTTCTAACAGCCCAAACTCTTAGAAAGAACCGTAGAGTCGCAATTGCCGGGATTGTGATTCTTGGCGCAGTTATCACCCCGACGGGGGACCCGTTTATTCTTATGGCTGTAGCGGTGCCAATGTATGTTCTGTTTGAGATATCTATATTGCTTGGGGCTAGATGGTCGACTCCAAGGTAGGACCTATCGATAGCTACGTTTCATCTTTGTCGTTCGAGCCGGACGACTTTCAGCTTGAAGCGTTCGAGGCTTTAACGCAAGGTCGCTCAGTCATTGTTTCTGCTCCGACTGGGGCAGGTAAAACCTTAGTTGCTGAATTCGCCGTCCATTTTATGATCACCCAAGGCAAGCGCATCTTCTACACCGCTCCAATCAAAGCACTATCAAATCAGAAGTACGGCGACCTGGTCAAAGTACATGGTTTCGATAAAGTCGGACTACTGACCGGAGATACTTCCATAAATCCGGATGCACAAGTTGTCGTCATGACCACAGAAGTTTTACGCAACATGATTTATGAAAGTCGAGACTTCTCTAACCTTGGTTGTGTAGTTCTTGACGAAGTGCATTTCTTGCAAGACAAGTTCCGTGGTGCTGTCTGGGAAGAAGTTATTATCAACTTAGACACCTCGGTCCAGCTGGTGGCGTTAAGTGCTACAGTCTCCAATGCGGATCAGTTACAAGAATGGTTCAGTAAGGTTCGAGGCGAAACAGATCTAGTAATTACAACTAAGCGGCCAGTGCCCCTGCAGGTGAAGTACCTGGTCGCATCGAGGGGTGGAGGTACTGACTACATTGATGCGCTCCACAAAGACAAGCCAAATCGGTTGGGTTACAGCTTTGATCGCACTTCGAATCGTCAACGGCGCCGTAGGTCATCCGGTAAGCAGAAACGATACTTTACGCCACGGATTTCAGAGACAGTAACCACTCTAAAAGCTAAGCAACATTTGCCTTGTATCTATTTCAAGTTCTCTAGGCAGGGCTGCGAAGACGAGGCAAAAGCGCTACTGAGTTCTGCGCTTCAGTTGCGCTCTCACCCCGAGAAAGTTCTGGCTCATGCCGAAGAGATCTGTTCAGAGTTATCAGACAGCGACAAGGAAGCTATCAAGTACGACATGTTTATTGGGCAGCTAGCCAGTGGGGTAGGGGTACACCACGCCGGCTTGGTCCCACAGCTAAAGCAACTAGTTGAAACATGCTTTAATGACGGCCTACTCGACATAGTAATTGCTACGGAAACCTTGGCTTTGGGTGTCAACATGCCAGCACGATCGGTGGTCATCGACAAGTTGACTAAGTACAACGGTGAGACCCATGAGCTATTGACACCGTCTCAATTCAGTCAGCTCAGTGGGCGAGCAGGGCGGCGAGGCTTGGACACACAAGGCACTGCCGTCGTTTTGTGGTCGCCGTTTGTTGATTTTGCACAAGTGGTCTCGCTAGTGGGCAGCTCAGATTTCAAATTAGAGTCTTCGTTTAGGCCTAACTACAATATGGCGGCAAATCTTGTCCGAATGCATACCGAGGAAAGAGCAGAAGAAATTCTCGGCAAGTCCTTTGCGCAGCATCTAATTCAACGAGATCTCGGAATCTATGAGAAGAGATTGGCCAAGCTCGATCGTCGCAAGCAAAAGCTAGCTGGTGACAATATGTCGAGCGCTGACCAGAAACGAGTTAAGAAGCTCGATAACCAGACCGAACGTACAAGCGCAGAGAAAGACACAGCCGAGAATCTACTAGTCGAACAGTTTCGCAAGGTGCGCAAGGTTATGGAGCGTTTCGGTTTCTTAGAAGACTGGGAGTTAACAAGTCTTGGGCGTTCTCTGGTTCGGGTTTATCACGAATCCGACCTTCTAATCTGTCTGGCTCTTGAACGTGGTTTGCTGAAGGCAGACTCAGTGCCTGAGTTAGCGGCAATTCTGTCAACATTTTGTTACGAAGAGCGGCGTCGAGATGTCCCAGCCACAATGTGGTATCCAACTCCTGAAGTTCGAGCATCCGCAGATGCAATTTTGAAGCTGGCCAAAGAAGTAAACAAAGTCGAGCGCAGTAACGGTCTGGGCGAGACAAGAGAACCAGAAAGTGGTTTCATTGCCTACATTCATCACTGGGCATCCGAAGGAGACCTATCTGATATCTCAGAAGAGGAACTCTCGGTCGGGGATTTTTACCGCACAGTAAAAAAGGTTGTCGACCTTGCGAAGTCATTGCAAGGGTTAGACCCTTCAATGGTTGATATGTATCGGGAGCTGGTTGAAACCCTAGACAGGGGAGTAATTAGGACAGCGAGGCTTGGAGTCCCAAGTGCCGATTAGACCGGGTTCGAGTTGGGGAGAGCCACTGTTAGATCCTGTTGATGTCGTAACACTAGATACTGGTTTCGAAGTTGCGCAGCAAGTACTCGAGAATGGCTATGGGTTCTATAGAGTAACCGACGGCCCAGATCAACTCAGTGCAATTGGTGGAAGCCCTGAGGCCTTGACTGCCTATGTCTGGGATATTGGGGTTGTGACTATTGATGAGAGTCGCAAGATTGGCTTCACTTCTTGGGTGTCTATTGGTAAACCATTCCACCGTGACAGCAAGGTCGTACTTAATATCCCCATTTACAAGGGGAACCGTTTGAGCCTGAAAGCTCACCCGAACGACGGCAAGCTTGAGGGGTTCAGCTTTGACCTCGATTTGCGGGCCCGCTTGGCCTTCCAAAAGAGATTATCATCCGGGGTTCACCTCCCACATCCTGCTGTGCAAACTCAAAGATTCAAAGACCAAACGGTTCTGCTACAGACAAAACAAGAGCTGATAATAGACGAAGTTAGTGTTGGCAAAGCGAATTCAGTGTCGTTTGAGATCATTCCAGATGCGTTTACATACGTTGCTGGACCAAACTTAGAATAGATGCGTTTCTATCCGCACATTATCTTAAAAATGGAATTAGCATTTGGAAAGTGACTACTTATCAAGTTGAGGAGTTTAGCCCCGAAGAAGAGTCGGTTCTCCGCCATTATTTCACCAATCTTGACAAGCCAGTTTTTGGACTCGTTAACTTGCCAGAAGTTGTTAAGGGAGCTCTTTTCGCTCGCTACTCACGCACATCAAAGAGCCTTCGAAGGCTCTTCATCGATGAGTTCGTAGGTGAGCTTGACGTTTCTGGGGATAAAAGCGTGGACGCAACGGTGGGGCTTGAGCGAGCAGAACATCTCTACGAAAAAGTATTCTTCGAATACGGTGACGATTCAGTAGCCCAACTTGGTGGAGTTCATCTCGCCTGTGAGCAAGCTTCGAACTTGCTGACAAAAATCTTAGAGTGGGGTCGCCTTGCCGCCTACCTCGAACAGTCAACTCGCTATATCGAGTACGACCACCGACCAAATGGCCGCTACCTTTATTACCGAGATAACAACATCCTTAACTCGAAGCACGGCACTCGCTACATCGGTGACATGGACCGTATGTTTGATGTGTACTCGTCTGCCTTCAACACGGTCCTAGAGCATGTAAGAACCACTAACCCTAAGGCAGAGGGCGATTCTGACTTTATATACCGTATGGCAACTAAAGCGAAAGCTCTAGACGCAGTTCGAGGTATGCTGCCCGCCTCAGCACAAAGCAACGTGGGAATCTACGCAACGGGCCAGAGCTATGAACAGATGCTCTTGCGCATGTTTGCTGACCCGTTACCAGAAGCCAGAGACTACGCCCAGATGATGCTTACAGAGCTCCGAAAGGTAATACCTTCCTTCTTGAAGCGAGTTGACCTAGAAGACCGAGGCAAGATCACCTCCAAGTACTTGTCAGATAACAAAACCAATATGAAGTCGTTGACTGACGAGGTGTTTGGGGCTCCCGATACTTACGACAAAGATGTCGCAATCGATCTGGTTGACTTTGACCCAGATGCCGAAGACAAGATGATTGCCGCTATGGCATATCCATATTCGCATCACTCGGAGCAGGTGCTCGAAGAAAAGGTCAAAAGACTTTCTCACGACGAGAAAGTTGGAATCATTAAGACCTATGTCGGTGACCGACAAAATCGTAGACATCGACCAGGTCGTGCTTTCGAACGTTCGTTCTACCGCTTTGACATCCTCAGTGACTACGGGGCGTTCAGGGACATGCAACGTCATCGCATGCTAACAATTGACTGGCAGCAGCTGAATACTCGCCACAGTTACACAAAACCAGAGCTAGTAGACGAAGCCGGTGTTGGCAAAGAGTTCGACGGTGTGATGGCTAAGAGCTCAGCGCTCTATGAAGACATGGCAGAAGATCTCGACGCAGAGGCATCGTATGCGGTCTGTATGGCCTATCGGGTCAGATACAGCATGAATCTCAATGCTCGTGCTGCAATGCACACAATCGAGCTACGTTCGGTACCAGAGGGTCACCCAGCGTACCGTTTGGTTGCTCAAGAGATGTTTAGAAAAATACGTGACGAGGCTGGACACAAAGCTATTGCCGAGGCGATGTCGTTTGTAAACATGTCGACTGAGGCCGATTTAGAGCGCTTAGAGGCAGAACGTAGATCCGAGGCCAAACGTGAAGCAGCTGCTGGAAACGGCTAGCTCCTCAGGCTCCGATGGAGTCGGAGATAATTCTTTTGTCGCAATAGTTGCAACTAGCGCTATATTTCATATATCTTTCGCAGATACTGGTATTAGAAACGGTTGGTCGTTTCTTTCTCTTGGAGGAAATCGTTAATGGCATCCGATGATGTAGAAGTAGAAGAACTAGACGGCGATCCAAGTCTTGAAGACGAGCTAGGACCTGATGAAGAGGAGTTCGACGACGAACTCGAGGACGGTCTGGAAGATGGCATTGGGGTAGATGGCGATGAAGAAGACGAAGATGAAGATTCCAATGGCGAGTCGCGTCCCCGAGCCCGCAGGTCTGACTCCGAAGAAGACGAAGATGAAGACGAAGAAACCGACGTTGAGGCTGACTTAGATGCCATTCTCAAAGACCGCCTAGCTACCGAGACTGATGAAGACGAAGACGACGAAGATTCAGATGTTGTGTTGTCAAGAATCGACCTAGTTGAAACAGGATTCCCCTGTGGAGCTTGTTTCTTAGAGGTTCTGCCGAAGCAGCTAGACAAGGATGACCCAGTATGCCCACACTGTGGAGCACCGGTTGATATGGCAGCTGCCTCATAGATGGCTGAGCACGACTCGCAGAAGCTATTGGACCTATTTGTCCATGCGCCGCTGGGCATGCTTTCAGAATTTAGCGAGTTGTACCCCGAAGCTGTGAAGCGTGGTAGAAGCCAAGTGAATTTGGGAACCCAAGCAGCTAAGGTCGCAGCGAACGCAAAACGTCAAGAGATGGGTTCTGTATCTGAAGAATTCTTAGCCGAAGCGGCAAGCTTTTTAAGAATTATTGCTAGTCGCCTAGATGACTTGGCTGAATCAAACTCTGCAGCAGAGCCAAGTGCTCCTGTTGCTGGTTATGAAAAGATGACAGCACGTGAAGTTGTAAAGCTAGTAGCCGAATCTGATTCAAAACTCGTCGCAGAGATCGGCAAATATGAAGCCGATAACAAAGCTCGTAAATCCGTACTGGCGGCGGTCGAGGCAGCCAAGTAGCTGTGCTCGATCAGGTCCAAGTTCGCCAATCAACAGAATCAGATAGCGCTGCGGTTAAAGAACTATATGAGGCCAGCCTTGCTGACATTAGTGGCAAGCGGGGAGAGGCAGCTATCTTAAGTGGCGCTCCAGATCTCGATAGTTCGGCTGTAGAAGTATTGGTAGTAACTGTCGCCGAGGTCGTGATGGGTTTCGCCACTTATAACAACAGCAGTACTGAGCTGGTTGTGAGCTGGCTGTACATAACCCCACAAGCGCGCAAGATCGGTTTAGGCGCCGCGCTACTAAACCATATCTTGGCTCTAGCAGGGGCGAACAAGGCATCGAGAATAAGCTCGGTAGCGTTACCAGGCGACGCTAAAACCAAGAACTTCTTTGAGTCCTTTGGTATGAAGGCAAGCCTGTTGACTATCGGGAGAGAGCTTTAGTTAGCTTGGAGAACCTTCTGGTTCTCCCGACTCTTTTAGCCTTCCGGCTCAGTCGTATCGTCTT
>CAZYMB010000003.1:0-1509 GCA_964648795.1 uncultured Acidimicrobiaceae bacterium | reverse complement strand
AGCCTCGGCAGCTTCTTCTGGTTCTGCATCTGCCGAAGTATCAGCTGTATTGGCTTCGACCGGAGCCTCAGGAGAACTGGCGTCTTCACCTGGAGCTTCTTCGGCTGAGTCATTGGCAGAATCAGCTGTGGCATCCTTGCTCTGTTCAGGGTTGTCAGCTTCAGCCTTCTCAGCTAGAGCTCTCTCTTCGGCACTTCCTGGTCTTGGTCTTTCGCTCTTAGGCTTTTTGTCCTCGGACTGTTTCTTGTCGGACTTAGAGTCAGCGCCTTTGGCATCATCGTTCTTAGACTGGCGAGTGTTCTTGCGTCTTGTGTCACGCTGCTGAGCTAGGAAGCCTCGTTTTTTCTTCTCTGAAGTTGAAACAGAAGCAGGGTCAATCCCAAACAGCGCAGCAATCTCCGGAAGGCGATCGCTAAGCCTGCGGACTTCGCCAATCAGTTCATCTGAGACTTCAGCAGGTTTAGAAGTTGGCTTAACGGCAGCTCTAACAGGAGAGAACGCTAATGAATCTAGGACTACTATCCAGCGGTGAGAAGTTGCTTCGCTTGTAAGCCCAGCCGTAGCTAAGTCAGCTAGCTGGCTAGCCATCTCTGGAGCTAGTGGGGAACCTGCCTTAACTGGGCGAGAGCTAGTCTTTAGGGCTGCTACGAGCCTTTCAGACTTAATTGATGTCTCGAGGTCTTTGACCCAAGCAGCATGGTCTGACTCGATACGTTCTTCGAGCTTGCTAGCTAGTTCAGTCTGTAAAGCTTTTGCTTCCTCACCTCTAGCTAGATCGGCACCGGTCACTACGACGGATCGTAAATCTCGCAGATCCACTTTGTCCCAAATCTTTTGCGCAGCTTCGGCTCGATCTAGCCAGTCGGCAGTTCGGATCTTGGGTAGTGCTTTCTCGGCTATGTCGAGAACAGCGGCTTCATCCAACTTAGGGCTGTTGGAAGCAACGGCCTTAGCGTTCTGCTCTTTGATTGACTTGCGTACACCTGGGATTCCGTCTTTGGCTAGGCGTTCAAGTATTGGGCGATATTCGCCGGGCATCTCTGACATAGCGCCGGCTAGGTGTGTGCCTTTAGGCTTTAGCCTTGGAGCTCGAGGTTTCTGCTCAGCTTTGGGGCCGCGCTTGTCTCCGCCTCCTCTGTTGCGGCCGCCACCTTTGCCGCGCTTCTTGCCGCCTTTAGACATGTTGGATGTGACGAGCTCGTCTTTGGACCAAGCTCTTGTTTTCATTTCTAAGAGGTCAGTGCGTTCTTTTTTGGCCTTTGGCGGTTGAACCTGCATCACGTGGATGCCGTCGACAGAAAAGTCAGCGTCAACTTTGACGACATCACCGATCTTGGCGCCGTCGTATAGTATCGATGAGGCGAGCTCGCCTTTAGGCTGTTTCGCACCGGCAGCTCGCCAGGTCCACATCTCGCCGTTGTCGGAGGTTAATTCTACTTCTAGCTTGCGTCCCATTTTGACACCAAGTCCTTCTTATTCGCAGTGTTCTAGCCTAATGGCCGCCGACCT
>CAZYMB010000002.1:197530-202037 GCA_964648795.1 uncultured Acidimicrobiaceae bacterium | reverse complement strand
ATTTAAAGTGTTCCGCTGGGAGTAAACTCTAAGCCGTGGAAAACTCGCTGCCAGCTAAAACTGTAACGCTACTTGATGGCGGCATGGGTAAAGAACTACAGCGCATGGGTGCACCATTCCGCAACCCAGAGTGGTCGGCTCTGGCATTAATGGACGCCCCAGAGTTTGTTGCAGAGGCTCATGCAAACTTTATTGCGGCTGGCGCAGAAGTCATCACCACTAATGCGTACGCTGTTGTTCCCGACACACTTGGATCACAACGCTTTGCGCAACGTGGCGCAGATCTCGCCCACTTCGCTACCCATATTGCCAGAGCTGCCGCTGATGCAGCGGACCATCCAGTTGGCGTTACCGGATGCCTTCCTCCGCTGTTCGGCTCATACCGCCCCGATCTATTCGACGAGAATCTCGCCGGCGAATACTACAAAGTTCTGGTTGAAGCCCAGGACGAACATATTGATATCTGGTTACACGAAACAATCAGTTCACTCGCAGAATTCGAGGCGGGTAACGATGCCATTCGAAAGTATCGGACTTCATCTCTTGAAGCGCCTGTGTGGGCGAGCTTCACCCTTGATGACTCAAGAGCCGAACCTGTGCTGCGTTCCGGTGAGACTATTGAGCAACTTGTCCGATCTGTGAATTCAAAAGTTGATGCTCTGTTGTTTAATTGCTCTCGACCTGAAACGGTCACTCGAGCAGTACAGAAAGCTTGCACGCTGTTAAATGGCACTCAGGTTCGTGTTGGTGCGTACGCAAATGCTTTCACCGATGTCCATCAAGAAGATGCCGAAGGAAATACACCATTAAGAGCTGACCTAACGCCACAGTCTTACCTTGGCTTTGTAGGTGACTGGATAAATTCTGGGGCGACTTTAATTGGTGGCTGTTGCGGTATTAACCCCGAACACATTCGGGCAATACGCTCTTATCTAGACGAAGCGTCTTAGAAAACTTTGCGACGCTCGGCTTCTGCCCCACAGAACTGACAGCTTTCTACAGATGCATTTACAGCAGCGCCACAAGAGCAGTTGACCGGGGCAGGACGGAAGTGACCGTCTTTGGTTCCATCGGAGGTATCTAGTGCATCAATAACATCCATTAGATGCTTGTCGGTGAATCCAAGGTGTTCGCTAAGTAGGCGCCACATAGCTTCGGCGCCTAGTGAAAGACGGGCAACTTGATCCTCTAGTTCATTGGTCCGAGCTGAAGAGGTGGGAGCAACCTGGGTTCCCACTGGGCTTTGCGCCTTTGTACTCTGCTGAGCTTGGTTAAGTACTTGGTCTAATACTTCCTGAAATGAAGACACTTTTAGACCTTTCGAGTCATTGCTACTCCCCCGAAATCGACGTCGAGTCGCGAATTCTTTAGAGAATATGGCCTTTAGACCTATCAGCTAGTTCACCTGGCTCAAGTGCACAAACTTCGGCTAGATTTAGGGGGTGATACTTTCTGACAAATCAATCAAAGAAGCAGTCAAAGCTGGTCGTATTAGGATCGACCCTTATGAACCCAAGGCGGTTCAACCTTCGTCGATAGATGTGCATCTAGATCACCGCTTTATTGTGTTCAAGAACCACACCATGAGCCACATAGACGTGAAACAAAACCTAGAAGCCTTGACTACACAGGTCGAGGCTTCAGAGACAGACCCATTCTTGCTACACCCAGGCGAGTTCGTACTCGGGTCGACCCTTGAGCGTGTAGCTACTCCACCAGATTTAGTGGGACGTATTGAGGGTAAATCTAGCCTCGGGCGACTTGGGCTACTTATTCACTCAACTGCAGGATTCGTTGACGCAGGCTGGGACGGTCAACTAACTCTAGAGTTCTCAAACGTTGCGTCTCTTCCTATTACTCTCTACCCAGGAATGCGCATCGGCCAAATCAGCTTTATGCAGATGACTTCAGAAGCTGAAAACCCATATGGGGCAGAACTACTGGGCTCTAAATATCAGGGCCAAGAAGGCCCAAGACCCTCTAGATACTGGGAAAACTTCTAGGTTTTTAACCTATTAGGGCGCCCAAAGTTGGCTGTACATCTCTTGTAAACTGGATACATGGCGGAACACGACCTTAGGGATATTTTAAGCGCAGCTAGAGATGCAAAACTCCTATCGCGGCGCAACATTGCTAAAGCTCAGTGTGAAGCTCTCGCAGATGTCGGTATCTATGACAAGTCTGGTCCGATCGCTCGGGCTCGACGCAACGCTGAAACCAATTCAAATAACAAGGCCCTCGCTAGAGAGATCCCAATGAGAGAAGACTTTCTCCCACCTGAAACCTGGACAGAACTTCAGAAAGAAATCTACACGGAAATCATAGATGAACAGTTTGAATACGCAATGGAAGGCTTCAGCCGCATCATAGCCAAAGTGACACACACAATTGACAACGATCTGAAGGACTACATCGTGTATCTATTGGCTACTACACGCGTAGCCGCTACAAATGGGATTATCGATGGTGATGAACTGGTCCAAATTGAGGACTACCTTTGCAGATCCAACTTTACTGGAGAGTTCCAAAAGGCAGGAATCGACCTAAATAGGGCTACTATCGGTACTCTTCCTGGCCGCAAACGAGGCCTTTAGAGACTGGCGAAAGTTTCTCTATTAAACGCTAAATCTCCTGCTAATACTCTGTAGATAACCGCCGATTGGTATAACGTTACCGATTGGCAAACATATGTCTACTAGTACAGCTCAAAAATCAGGTTCTGCAGCGCTCGCTATTACGGCTCTTGGCGTTGTCTTTGGCGATATCGGTACAAGTCCTCTCTACGCTCTAAGAGAAACCTTTGAGTTCGCTCATCTAGAAATTAACGAACAAAACGTTTATGGTTTGCTATCACTTGTTGTGTGGTCGCTGATCATCGTCATCTGCTTAAAGTATCTATGGCTGATCATGCGTGCAGATAACCAAGGTGAGGGTGGCGAACCTGCCCTACTTGCACTTCTTGGTGACCCACGCAAACTTGGCAAGGTTGGTTTGGTTCTTGCTGGCCTCGGTACTTTTGGGACAGCGCTTCTTTACGGCGACGGCGTCATCACCCCAGCCATTTCAGTTCTTGCAGCAGTCGAAGGTTTGGACGAAGTACCAGCACTTAGAGGTTCGGTAGACCCATATATTATTCCGTTGACGATTGTAATCCTGATCGCACTATTCAGCGTCCAAAGAAAAGGCACGGCCAAAATTGGTGGCATCTTTGGTCCCACCATGATTGTCTGGTTCACGACTCTCGGCCTACTTGGAATAATTCATTTAGTTAAATCACCAGAAATACTAAAAGCAGTTAGCCCACACTTTGCAATCCAATTCTTCATCGCCAACGAACTTACGAGCTTTATTGCACTTGGAACTATCTTCCTAGTAGTAACCGGTGGCGAAGCCCTATATGCAGACCTCGGCCACTTCGGCCGTAAACCAATCGCTCAGAGCTGGTTTATATTCGTCTTTCCAGGGCTTCTACTCAACTACTTCGGCCAAGGCGCATTCCTCCTAGCCAACCGAGATCTCAACTTAGAAGAAAATAGCCCGTTCTTCTTACTCGCCCCAGATTGGGCTCGTCTACCACTAGTTATTCTGGCTACGCTTGCTTCGATCATTGCATCTCAGGCGCTTATATCTGGCGCCTTCTCACTAACTCTCCAAGCAGTACGTATGGAGCTAATGCCACGGCTAAAAATCATTCACACCTCAGACAAAGAACAAGGCCAAATCTATGTGCCAGCTGTTAACTGGGCTTTGATGGTCGGAAGCGTTGGACTTGTACTCGGTTTCCGTTCCGCATCGAACTTGGCTGCAGCCTATGGTATTGCGGTTGCCATCTCGATGGTGGTATCGACTTCCTTGTTCTTCGTGGTTTGTCAAAAGCATCTTGGGTTTAGCAAGAACAAAGCTATTGCTCTACTCGTGCCTATCTTCATTGTGGACTTGGCATTCTTCAGCGCTAATACTCTAAAGATTCCGGATGGTGGTTGGTTCCCACTAGTTGTCGGTGTGCTGCTAGTCATCGTAATGACAACATGGAAGAAGGGTCGCCAGATTATTAGAGAGCGTCTCCACCAAAATGCAGTTCCAGTGGACAAGTTCCTAGAGACTCTCGATACTAAAGAGATTCAACGCACCGAGGGGACTGCAGGTGTGTTTCTCGCCGGCCAACCTGACTTTGTACCGCCAGCTCTTATCTCTGACCTGCGTCATCACAAAGTTCTACCTGAAGACGTCTATCTACTTAACATCAGCGTTGAGCCTTCGCCAACTGTACTAGAGGCTAAGCGTGTCAAAGAAGAAGATCTTGGACATGGCTTCCACAGAATTATGTTGCGCTACGGTTTCCGGGAACCAATTGACGTTCACAAAGCACTTGAAGAGCACTCGAAGCTCGATGCAGAATTCCTGAACTACGTAATAGGCAGAGAGTCAATTGTCGTCACAGACAAACCTGGAATGGCGAAATGGCGTGAGCGGCTATATGTAACCCTCTACAGAAACACGACTAGTG
>CAZYMB010000002.1:3379-197430 GCA_964648795.1 uncultured Acidimicrobiaceae bacterium | reverse complement strand
ATGGCGAAATGGCGTGAGCGGCTATATGTAACCCTCTACAGAAACACGACTAGTGCTAGTCGTTACTTTGGTCTACCTATAGAAAAGACAACTGAAAGTGGACAGAGCGTCGAACTCTAAGGCCAAGGCCTTTCTAATTCCCATAGTCGGTTTGGTTGTTTGGGCTTTCTGGATCTTGCTTGCTAGCCCATCTCGAACTCCACTAATTCTCATGTTCGCTCCATTTGTCAGTGTGCCGCTTGTTATGGAACTGATCGAACGACGACAGACAATCACGGATCGATACATTGAGGCTCTTAAATGGTTAACACTGCCACTGGCTCTACTTGCTGCAATATCTTTCAGCTTTGATCCTGGCCTGGAAGCCGCTCTATTAGCGACGCCTTGGATGCTTTATACAGCAGCAGCAGCTGTACTTGGAGCACTACGGTTTCTTGGCAGAAGGTCCTTGTTAGACCCTGTAATCGGTATTGATATAGGGTTAGTCCTAGTTCTAGTTGGCGGAATCTGGATGTTTATCTCTCGTCTCGGACTCAACCCACTTGGATTCAGCGACGCCATAGTGGAGCTAACGGCTGTTCACTTCCATTACACCGGGCTATGCCTTCCCGTCGTAGCCGGCCTAATTTTAGAAATACGATCCAAGGCTGCCGGCCTGATTTGGCTGATTGTCGCTGGCATCGTGGCTACCGCTATTGGAATCACCGTGACTGGCATCGTTGAATTCTTAGGCGCTACTTTGATGGCGTTCGTTGGACTATTTGCTGCCTATGAGCTTTGGCAAGCTCGCAATGACAGCCTTGGCGGCCGCATCCCTTTTATCGGTTCAGCTATTGCTCTCTTCGGAGGTATGACAATGGCACTCATTTGGTCATGGACTAGACAGTTCGGCTTAAGTTCACCATCGCTCGATTTCATGGTTATTACTCACGGTGCACTTAATGCATTCGGCTTTTCTTTCCTAGCGTTAATTGGCCTACTACTAGAGCCCACAAGAAATGAAGAGCCAAGAATGGTGAGGGTCGGCCGACCTAAAGAAACTATGCTGGCGAATCTCTACAACAAAGCAAAGTCGCAGTCCTGGGAATCGTCTGTTCCCCTAGAGTACATAGACGATGACTGGCACACACATGCAGAAGTTAGATCTGACCGCAAAACAGTACGTGACCTATCTGCATGTTCTGAGGCGATACGTAACTGGGCCGGCCACACCCAAGCAAACGTAACGTTCTGGCCTCCACAAGCTCCAATCCAGGCTGGCCAGTATGTTGTACTATCAATCCCCGCAGGCCCTCTTTCAGTTCTAGCTGTCTCCAAAGTTATGAAAACAGTCGACGCAACGGGTGAATTTGGATTCACATACGCTGCGACGAAGTATCATCCCATGAAGGGCGTCGAATACTTTGGTTCGGTTCAACACGACAAATACTGCATAATTAATATTGCGCTGGAAGCACGACCGGCAATCGTCGCTACCAAACTTGGTGGCCCAATAGCAACTTATTTGCAGCGAAGAACTATCGGTCTTTACCAGGACGGCATTACTGGCAAACCGGCGCTCTAAGAGTCACTAAGCGGTTTAGTGATCAGTACGAACACTTCGCTGAGCTACTTCAACTAGCTTGCCTTCTCGTATCTCAAACGACACGGCTCTCGTCATCTGGTGCTGGCCCTGTCTAGCCTTACCTGAAACGGAGTCGACTTGTAGGCCCTCTGTTGCAGGGACAAGTGCCACTGCCCTGAAACCATCCTTGGTGCCAGTGATACTTCGCTTGTCTTCACGGACTAGTTCGTGGCTGTCCCACACCCAGGTGTCATTAATGCTCACAAATCTACACACATGTGATGCAGAGGATTTGCGAACCAACCCACCAGGACAAACAACTATGTTGTCATGAATCCACGGAAGTAAAGCAAGGTTGTCTCGGCCAAAGCCAATTTCAAAAGCCTGAGCGATTATCTCTTCCAAGTCTCCCCTGGCAATTGCACGCTCGGACTGAACCTGGCTAACAACGGCTCCAAGATTAGATAATTCGTCGTCTGAAAGCTTTTCGGCCACTCGCTGAGCAGTCAAAGGGCTAGCCACAAGCTTCGAGGCATTAGTAATGGCCCGCCCTGATGGTTCTTTAACCTGCTCCGTCATAGAAACACAATAGTAGCCGATCTAGGTGACAAGCTCTGTTTAGCGGGCTCCAGGAGGATTGTAAACAAGCTATGGCGCTAGGCTTAGATACGTGGAACCCCGGTATTCAATGCAGGCGAAACTCTCTGAGCTAGGCACTCTTGGCCAGAAGAAGATACGTACCGCAACGGTAGCCATCGTTGGACTCGGTGGCCTTGGTTGCCCGACAGCTCTTAATCTTGGAGCCATTGGTATAGGACGCCTAATCTTAACTGACGGTGACAGTGTTGCCGAATCGAACCTCGGACGACAGTATCTTTACACGCCGCAAGACATCGATTCCCCAAAAGCTTCAGCAGCTGCACACCGCGTTAATCAACAAAACCCAGATGTCGAAATAGAAACTGTTAGCGAGTATGTAACTGGCAGTACCCTCGAGTCGCTGTCTGGGTTATTTAACAACGCCGACGTAATCGTCGATTGTGCCGACAACTTAGCCCTCACCTACCTACTGCAAGAGTTTTGTGTAGACCAAGGCATCGTATTTGTTAGCGGCTCGGTCGAACGCTTTGAAGCTCGACTATTTACATACGCCAATTTTGACGAAGCCTGCTTTGGTTGTGCTTTCCCCGAAGCTGACCCGACTGCTGTAGCTGCGTGCGAAGACTTCGGCGTTCTTTCAACCACCACTTCTATTCTCGGTGCAATGCAAGCTACCGAAGCAGTCAAAGCAATCATCCAATCCACAGCTACTGAACCAAACCTCACAGTTATTAACACTCTCAACCATGAGAGTCACAAATTTGGCGTTGAACGTAGAGACGATTGCAGTATCTGCGGAAGCGGACAGGCTAGAGTTGAGCGTATGGAAATCAAAGAAATTGAACCGACCGAATTGAAAGCGAAACTAGACGCTGGCGAAGACATCGTTGTAGTCGATGTTCGCAACCAAGATGAATGGGATGAAGCCAACCTATCTGAGGCAGCTTCATCAATACTTATCCCTCTGCCGGAGCTCGAAGAGCGTTTCTCTGAACTTGACCCATCTAAAACAACGATTGTTCACTGTCGATCAGGTGGACGAAGCGCAAAGGCAACCGAGTTCTTGATGAACAATGGTTTCAGCGACGTTCGTAACCTAATCGGCGGTATCCACCGTTGGGCAGACGACATCGACCCATTGATGCCTAAGCCTTAAGATTTATCTGCTCGGATTCTCTAATATCGAATTCGATCAACCAGTTCTCGACTTCGACTGGGTCTACAAATTGATCTGGGTGGAAGTCCTTTAACGATGACACCAGCAGGTTGGGCAAGAGCTCGAACGCAAAGGTAATGCCCCACTTGATTAGGCGGAACCACGCCAGCGGGCTGAAGATGCGTTTTTCGTAGGCCATCATCATGGTTGCACCAGTTATTACAAAGAATGCCATTACCAATACGCAGAACACTGCTGCTACTCGGTAGCGCCAAAAACTAGGAGCTAAAGCGCTCCATAAGTTGAACACAACATGTTTGTGCTCGACTTCTTCTGCCATGTGCCACTTGAATAGATCGGCAACAAGTGGGTCGGCACCGGCGAAGATCTCAGTTCGGTATTGTGCAGTCCAACGAGCGACTGAGAACGCAAATGCTTCTGATGCTGCAGACTGGCTCAAGTTGTACTCCATGCTTGCGCTACGCAGCAGTCGCTTCGCTAGGCGATCGGCCAAGCCTTCAAGAATTGACAGCTTTGAGTATCGGGCTCTTAGGTGTTCGTTGAACTTGCGGTGTTGAATGTGGTGCTGTGTTTCTTGACCAAGGTAATTGGTGATCTCTTTGTCTTCTTCTACCGACAGCAAGTTCTGCGCTTTTGCTTGCTTGTGTGCTCGTGCTACTGACTTAACAACGTAAGGCTCGAGGTATGGCATCAATAGAGAAATGGAGTTAGCTACACACGCGAACTCTTTAAGTTGTGGGTTCCAACAAACCTCTAAGTCATCTGGGTATGCAAAGGTTTGCTTACGTACTTTAAGGGGGCCATCAAGGCCAACGATTGAACGGTTAGTTCTAGAGGTTTCGACAGGCGTATTGGACACTCATACCTATCGGCAGAGCTTCAACCGCTATTAGATGTAACCTCAACGCCTGAGCTGGGCTCGAACTCTAAAAAGGTGAGTTCACTACCAAACTTTTGACTATAGCTGACGCTTAAAGAACGCTTGAAGTCCTCTAATTGCGAGTTCTCTACCAAAGCCAAGCTTACAGACGAGAAGCCGCCACCCATGTTTCGAATACCCAAGACGCCAGGCAGCAGCACTCCTGATTCTACGATTTCAGTAAGTTCAGGGGTGCCTTCGTCTAGCTCATAGTCTTTGAGCGCACTGTGTCCGGACTGTGTGAGTAGTTCCCCGAAGTAAACTGGATTGTTTGCTCGAAGTGCCTCAATTGCTAGATCGACTCGAGCCATCTCTGATACAACGTGACGCAGACGAGCAAACACCGTCGCAGGGTCAATAGTTGATTCGATTGCATCCTGCACCTTGGCTTCATTGTAGATAAGCCAATCAAGGTCAACAGATCTCAATGATTCATGCTTGCTATCGACCAGTTTGTTGATTGCAGCCAGGCCGTCTTCGGTAGCGGTGCGCCTCACCGCATAGCCTGTATCACCCAAGGTGCGTTTAAGTCTGGCATCAAACACCACCACAAATGAGTTGTCACCAAGGTCACCTTTGACAATTTCGCTAGAGTCGTCCGAGAAATCTAGCTTTAGCAAAGAACCAGCCTCACCCAAAGCCACAGCGTACTGATCTAGCAGACCGCAATTAGATCCGACTGAGTGTTCGGCCCGCTGACATAGAACCGCCAGTTCCTCTAAGGCCATGTCATGGCCAGTGAGCTCGCATAAAGCCTTGGCTACACCCAGCTCTAAAGAGGCCGAGCTTGAGACTCCGCCGCTAGAAGGAACATTGGACGTTACAGACATGACAAACCCAGGAACTTGTACCTCAGCTCTAATAAGTTCAGAAACGACAGCGCCAACATAATCAGTCCAGCTTGCTGATTCAGGCAACGGATAACGTTCGCCTGAGCGTAACTGTGCAACATCGAGCTGTACTGGAGCCTCCGCGTAACCTTCGGACCAAACGAGCATCTGCGATGAGTCATCGGCTAGGGATACCGACACTGTAGTTGCTTGAGCTATTGCGCCTGCCAACACTACGCCGCCGCAATAATCTACGTGATTGCCAATAATCTCGGCCCGGCCAGGAGACCGTACTACGACCTCGGGTGCGGTTGAGTAAAGTGTCTGATGAAAACCGATAGTCAAGACTCTACTCACAAACAGTTGACAAGTTGAGTACGGTGGACTTGACTCTCGTTAGTAACTAGAAACAACCCCTAGGAGAAGCAATGGCTGACAGTCCGTTCTATATTTCAGAAATCACCTTTGGCGACAACGGCTACGTTGTAGTGACAAACGGAGGCCCCGAAGCTGCCGATCCGACAGGTTTGAAACTATGCCAATTCCCAGAATACCCAGATGTTCCTTCCGGTGAGATAGCGGCATCGGCATCTGTAAAGGTAGCGGCTTCAGCTTTTGGTGGATTGGACGCTGCCAAAGGCGAAATGGGATTGTACTCAAACTCTGAATTTGAGAACCCTGAGTCGGTCATAGCCTATGTTGAATGGGGTGAGCCTGGACATAAGCGTGAGGAGCCAGCTTCCAAAGCCGGTAAATGGACCCCAGCGACATTCCTAGATACGATCGGCTGCAAAAGCATCAAAGCTAGTGCAGGGGCTAAAGTTGTTGAAGATTGGACAAATGCCTAGCTAGCCGGTGGTGGTCCCTCAGGAGTCCCAGCGGTAACAACGTAGCCATCTGGGTCCTTGATCCAAATTTCTTTCATGCCGTACCAGGTCAGCTCCATTGGTTTGACGACTTCTATCTCAGGTGTTGCTGCTGCAATTTGCTCTGCGACTTCATCAACATTGTCGACTCTGAAGTAAAGGCTGAGCGATCCACCAGGGGTGTCTTCGTCTGAGAATGCAGCCGGCGCATCAGCGATTAGGTTCTGTCGTTCTTGAAGCATTAATTCAGTTTGACCAACTCGCATAGAACCAAAGATCGTATTATCAATGACCGCTTCGTTAAGTGAATTCTTCTCGGCATCAACGGTAAATGCAATGGTTGCGCCTATGACGTCAACGTAGAACTCAATAGATTTTGTGACGTCGGCCACCATCAGGTTTGCACTAAACGAATTGATCATGTTGTCCGGCTCTCTAAGAATTGATTAGATCAAGCCTACCTAATTAGACTGCAACAATTCTGTACTATCCAATCATCAGAGAGTTCTAAGTAGCACTGATACAAATCTTCAATCAGCTCTGGCTTCTCCAAAACCATCTCGACAACTTCTTCTGTGCGCCCCAAAGTGTTCTTAGGCTCGTCGAGCATTCGTATGAAACTTGACACCACAGAAGAACTCACTACCTAAGCATAGCTAAAGGTCACTTAGTATTCTTAGGGCCTTTGCCTCGACGTTGCTCAAACAAGTCTTTTGCCTGTGTGCCCATATTGCTAGCAAAACCATAAATACCATCGCTGACCCGGACGGCACCTCGCCCGAAGGCTGCCCGTGTTCGGGTGACTACCTGGATTGGAGGGGCATGATTTGTATAGCGACGTTGATGAAACACTGTATCGGTAACCGTAGGTGTGTGGTCGTGAATCCCCCATTGCGACCCTTGCCCCTCTATGTAGAAAGGTCGCGGTGGCGGCGGTGGTTGTGGATTAGTACCATTAGCGAAGCTACGTTGATGAAAAGCTCGCCTAGCGAGCGCAATGAGGTTATTTGCGTTGAACGCAACTATGCCGGCCATTAGCAACCAGCCTCCAAGAGCTCCTACACCAAGTGAGATACCTCCCACGAAGAACTGATACGTCAAAGCAATCAGAGGCCAGCGATATATAACTCTCCAGAGGCGACCAACTCTACCTACTGTGCCCCTCACCAAAGAGAACGCCGTAGACCGTCGGTTTCTTCGTATCGGGCCCCTAGGAGCACGGGCTGCTCGAGCTTCTTGTCCAAAAGGCCAAAGGGCGAAATACAAAACAAAGTTTGCGGCAGATGCAAGATAGCCGACTCGGTTAGCGGTTCTCCAAAGTGGAAGTCTTCCAGCAGTAGTCGGCTCGGCCTCTGTAGCCTCAGCCTCTGTAGCCTCAGCCATAGCCCTACCTGCTTGTTCCTTCTAAGACTGATATCACCTTGTCAGCAAGGCCCGTAACCAAACTCGCTGGGTTAACAAGCATTTTGCCACCCTTAATTGCCGCCTTTGTTAAATCAAAGCCTGCCTTACCAACTTTTAGAGCTCCCTTACCAACATCTTGCATACTCTCAAGACCATCGCTCACCGTAATACCCTGCGCAGCATCCTCAGTACTATCAAGCGCTCCACTAATCAAATCGGTTAGCCCTTTATCGTTCGAGCCTTTCAGCCCCATTGCACCAAGTGCTGCACCAGCTGGCTTGCCAATAAAGGTTGCACCAGCATCCAAAACCTTCTCGCGACGCTGTTTCTTATATGACTTCAAATCTCCGTTGGCCGATTTCTTAACCTCTTTAGCCTTGTCCGACCGATCACCCGCTTTAGCAACCTTGGCATCAGCCAGTTTCACTTGCCCATTAGCTTTAGTTTTAGCCCTCTTCAATTCTTCCTTAGCCTTCTTCTCGGCAGCTGGAGTCAAAGCACTCGCTTTAGCTTTCCTGTAGTCACTGTTAGCTTCTTTATTCGTGCGCCTACGATCAGCCTTCGCATCAGCTAACTCTTGTTTCGCATCTTGGTGACGATCTCTCGCTATACGACGAGTTAAGTCAGCCATACGAGCTTTGTCCTGCAGTATCTGCTTTGATCCCGGAAAGGAGCGACTCATGGCTAAACCGTAAGTCCGAAGTCGTCTTGACGATCAGTACCAAACTGCTCTGCGACGACTGCGGCTTCATACCCTCGACCTTTACCTTTAGCCGCCTCAGCACGCTTAGCACTTTCTACTAGCAGGTCCACTATCATATCTGGCCCGTATGCACTCTTAGTTTCTCCCGCCGCTGGCAATGCAAGCATTGGCTTAACATCGGGGTATGTCTGCCCTGTTAGATCTCGAACTTCTTCACCAATCACTATGTCGTCTCGATGCTTCGGAGCGATAACCGGACCAGGCTCGGTATTTGTATCAGCCGCGCTTGTTCCTAAAGGACCATCTTGGTCAGCCAAAGGACGTAGATCAACAGGCACTGAATTTTTCCGGGTATTCGATTCTGTTGCATAAGATGCTGCAGTATCGAGGTCTTCAATATCTTCATCGATCACTTCTGCATCGACAACCTCAGCGTCAGTTTCAACGAACTCTACTGTGGCATCCGCAACGTTTTGACCGGGCCACTCTTGGCCTAACCCATCATCACCAGGGCTACCTGGAGTTGGGTCACCGGGTCCACCAGGTCCTCGACCATTTCCACCACTATCACGACCATTGCCGTTATCAGGCCCGTTTCCATCGCTACGTCCAGCACCTCTACTGGCAGCTTCAGCAGCAGCATTCGTGTTGCCAACATAGCTATCAATATCTCTAGCAATTAGAGCTCGCAACTGATCTCTGGTCAGTGAGGGCTTACTCTCATCTCGGCTTCGAAGCTTGTTGAACAGTAAGTAAACGGCTGTAACAATTGAAGCTACTTTTCCTAGAACACCTAGAACCTGCTTGCTAGCATCAAAGACGTTGATCCCCTCGGGGTCATTCATGGCCTCTGCGGAAATGAATGCTGCAACTTGGATACCGATGTAACCAATAACAAAAGGAGCACCAAGAACTTTGGCCGTAACCGCCAACGTTTTCAGGTCTACGCCAAGGCGAGATCTCTCTGCGTCTTCTAATCCAAGTTCAAAAGCCAGTTGATCTGTGAGATCATTGATGAACTGCTCGCGAGCAGCCTCGTCTTCTATTCGAGCGCTATCTTCGACACCATCTACAACGGTTGCCCAAATAGTTTCTGGTTCTGGTCTCGACGAACCACGTGGTGCTTGCGATTGAGCTACCTCGGCCTCTACTAAGACAAGCTCAGCTGTTTCACTCGGAGTGGCATTGAAGTCTATTGGCTTCCACTTTTCAAGTGAAGCAGACATAGCTCTTGCATGTGTTTCTGCTGTCCCACCAGAACTTTGACCCGAAGGTCCTCCGGCAGACATGCTTCCGTCTCTTGGTCCCATTAGTAACCTACTAACCTCTCAGGGTCAATAACCTCTCCCAGTTTCACTGCGCCAGCGCAATTATCAGGAGTACACCGTTTGAACGGACCATAGGAACCAGTAATTCGATCCATCATCGGATAGAAGTGTCCCACCAAGTAATTCATTGTGCTTTGACCGCCTGCATTAACCATGTCTGCGGCTCTAGCTTCTTCGTAACTACGCCACAGACCCTCAAATATAAGTATAGCTTGTGGGTGGTCTTTCCACCTATTACACCATCTGATGGCCCCAGATGTGTCCAATATTGGCGTTTCATAGTGGACACGTATAAACGTCTCCACAAATTCGTCAACAGTACTTGCATAAAGCGAGCCACCCTCATCTTTTTGATCTTCTTCAAAGTCCATCAGAAAGTCTTCCATTATTGCCCTTCGCCTTCATATGAATTATTTGTTTGTCGTCCCGTTGCACTCGGTGGTGGAGGCGGCGGCAACTTTCTAGCTGGATCGCCGTTTGTTGCAGCATCACCCGTAATGAACTCAACAAACTCAGGATCCAAAGCTTGATCTCTGCCATCGTCAAAGAATTCATCAGCAAGCCCACTATCCTCAAGTTCCGAGGCTCCCATACCATCAGCTATTCCACTCGACCTGTGATCTGGTAACTCAATTTGTTGCCTTCCTCTACTTTCAGCTGGAGGAGGAGGCGGTGTACCTACAGCCACACCCGTTAAGTTCGATGCAGCAGCATTTGCGCCGCCTGACATACGTGAAGTTGCCTCTGAGGCTCTGGCTGATGCAGCCTGCTCAGCTTGGGCATGCAGTTGTGCCTTCTCAGCAGCTTCTTGTTCGGCAGCAGCAGTAGCCTTCCTCGTAATAAGATCGGCAATACGCTGCTCATCAGAATTTAACTCATCTGCATGAGGTCCCTGATAGTAGCGAACCTGATCCAACATCGCTGGTTTAGTTGCTGTAGCTAGCAATAGCATCTTCGACTTCTCGATAATTCGAATATCCGATGCCGCAAGAATTTGCTCTTGCCTCATGGAAACCGAATAGCTCGACCCTGTACTAGAGGTCTGATAGGTACCTGTCTCTTGGTCGGTTCCACCGACTAGCTTAGACAGCTCCTCGGCAAACGAAGGATCGTCAATACCAGGACCAATTAGTTTAATCGTTGCCGCTGACCACATTTCCTTCCACGCATTTTGGCCCCAAACACGCACCGGCTGATGCGAAGACTGGAAGATAGTTGTTACGCAGATTCCACGTGAACCATAGTGAGAATAACCAGAAGGAAGACCTGGAATTTTACAAATATTGGCAGCCTCATCGAGCACTGCAACAAGGGGTGGATCTAGCCGCATCTTGTACCGTCTTGAGGCTTGCTCAGAACCAACGTCAAACACTCGGGAAGCAAAGGCAGCAATCAAAGGTGCAGATGCAGATGCCGACTTTTCGTTCGACATGAGATACAAAGTATCTTCCGAATCGATAAAGTTCTCGGCCGAGAACTCGACACGCCCATCACCTGGGCTAACCCAACGAATAATCTTCTCGGACTTTAACGCAACTGCGGCATCACGAGCTGTTGCGATGATGCCACCGACTGTTTCTGGCGGGCCATCTACTGTCGATTTCAACGCCTTAGCATGGTTCAGTTCACCTGCTGCCTGCAACCTAAAGATTGCATCGATAGGGTCTGAGGTATCTAGCCACGCATCCACTTCACGAAGTGTTGCCGGAGGAGAGGTTTTGGTCGGCACTGCCGCTGCCAGAAAGAGATACGCAAGATAGTTACGACCAGCGGACTGGAAGAACTCTGCGTTACCTGAGCCCTGATCGTCTGCACCTTTGCGACCAACAAACATCTCGGCTAGTTCCATCGCGCTGTCGAAATCTTCAACGTGACCTAGAGGATTCCAAAACCAGTTTGGTTCCGCTTGAACAACACCCTGAGGATCGAAGGCCCAGATAGTTCCATTTGGATGGTCTCTCTGACGCTTCTCGACCGTGATCGTAAAAATGTCTGACTTATTTGAAGTAACTACTACAGGGCCGGGAGCAGCCAAGATCTGTGGCACACCTAGCGCCGAGGTTTTACCGGAACGAGGTGCCATGATTGCTATGGATACATCTTCAAAGCCAGCATAGATTTCTTTGCCATGCCAGGTTCCCAAGGGGATACCCACTTCAGTCGGGTCTAACGACTTTGGGTCAACTCCTGCAAGCGTGCGAGGACGCAGTCGGACTGCCTGCTCAGAACGTTCTTTGAATGTAAATTGACTTAGATCATCAATGTTGCCGAGCCCGTTCGGTTGGTATCCGAACTTGCCCACTGTTAGTCGATAGAAACCATAAAACAGAGCAATCATAATCGCTGCGAGAATGAATGCAATAACGGTAATTAGTATCGAGTTCACCCCTGGCCATTGGGAAGCAAAGCGACCTGTAAATAGTGCCGCTAAAAGATCTAAGTTAAACCTAGGACCTTCGTCTACTCCAGAAAGTAATGCGGCAGCCCAGCCAGCTACCCACGCCACAAATAGGATGAGCACTATTCCAATAGCAGAGAAAACGAAGAACCAAGGGAGTGGCTGAGACGAGAAGTCTAAGCCCGCCCGTGGACCTCTTCGTTTAAAGTCCACATCATTGCGTACTACCATTAGTTGTAACCTCCTGCGACTGGCGGAGACGGCGGTAACTGCCGCTGACCGCTTCCAAGTTGGGTCATATCTTCGTGTTCTCTTGCCGCTTGAGCAACATTGGTCGTCTCATACAGCTTTAGTTCTGTTTCAGTTAGCGATACTGAAACCGGCAGACCCGTTCTTTCACCAGCCTTAATCAACATACGTCCCATCCCAGGGTGAATACTCTCGCCACTCCAATCAGCAGGAGCTGTCCAACTACTAACTAGGTCGCGTTCAGCCTGAGTTAATCCACCAACGTGTTCAGCAATCGCATCCAACTCATTTGAAGGAACAGCACCAATCAACTTCGTTGCGGAGCGGTCGATAAGACCCTTTGCCTTAGCTCTGTCTTTATCGCTCGAAAGAGCCTCAAGGTCAGCCAACGAGTGAGTGACCATAATCTGAGCCATACTCTTTTGGCGGTTCACACGAGTCAGTGAGTCAATGCGGTCTACAAGCCCAGAAGACCCACGTAACGCTCGCCACAATTCGTCCAGGACTGCAACATAGTTACGTCTCGGAATAAGACCTGCATCTGATAACTCTAATGCAGCATCTACTGTCGAGAATGCATAACTCCACACCGCAAGCATCGAAGCCGAAATACCCATCTCATCATCGACCGACGAGATAGAAGAAATATCAATTTCAATCGCCGGAGCATCTAAATCCATAGGCGTCGTGGTAGGCCCATCAAAGATTCCTCGAAGAGAACCCTTCAACATCAACTCGAGAGTATGGAATACAGGTTGAGCTGCATCCAAGAAGCCAGTTAAGCCTCTCCGCTGCAGTGCGTTCATTTCTGCTCCAGCTTCATTGGCTATTGCCCGTTCTGCAGCTGTTGTAAGACGCTGATGGCCAGCGACGATGAAACCAGATTCCTCAACCAACTCCAGCGGAGGATCTCGGAGTAACGCAACTACGTCAGAGATAAGCGGAGATTCAACGCCGCGCTTATCAAGAAACTCGATGCAGTTTGCCAGCATTACTTCTTCGTGTGGTTGTACAACTTCGCCTTTGCGACCAATCTGACATAGCCCAACTAAGAGTGATAGACGTCTACCCTTTGCCTCTTCGTTTAGTCTCTTCGCCTCGGCATGAAGACCAGCGGCTTCTAAGCGTCGAGCCGCTGCTGCGATCGGACCGCTGTCAAGTGGGTTTAGTCGGTCTTTACCTCGCCCGAGTGATATCACTTGGCCACCAAGAGCATGAATCAACCCTGGGTAGTCTGGTTTGACGTCGCCCAAGATTAACGGCCGATGCCCAAACCCTGCCATACCTGTGAGCAAGCGCTTAACCGTTGACGACTTACCGATTCCGGGTTGTCCAATAACGAATACACCGGGGTTAGTGACAATTTTGTCCCTAAGCCAAAAGAACGGATCAAAACAGATTGTCTCACCAAAGATCGCGTGTTGTCCTAGTGGAACACCAATTTTAGGTGAACCCGAACCAACTACGAATGGGAAAAGACCACAGGCTTGTGAAGTTGGTGCTGTATACAGGCTCAAGTTAGGAACGTAACCGTGTCTTCCAGAGTCGCCGCTCCTACTACCAATACTTGATTCGCCAGATGGCTCCAATGGTCCAGCCGCAGCAACTCTTGTTCCTGTAGACCCACGAGCAACCGACCTAATACCTTCGTCGGTGTACTCAGACTTTTGTTCTTGGTATTCACCATGTATTGGACGAGCAGTTCTAGAAAGTCCGGCCCCTGCATTGGAGTCGACAACTTCGGTTGGCACGATAGCTCTGTTATGTGGAGATGGCGGCAAGACGCGTCCATCTGGTCCATAAATCTTCGTCTCTACAACTTCGATCTCTTTTTTCTTAAATAAACCCATTATCAACCAACTTTCACCGGGTTGATGCCTGCTGGCAGAGTGCTGAAAAGAACTAAATCGTGATAACCGAAAGCTGGACGCAACAACATACGAGCCTGCTTCGCTCGTGACTCGACTTCGACAGTGACCTGATCGATCAGAGAGTTAATCTGATCTTCTGTAATCTCCGGTGACACTTCGATTGTGTTTGTAACCAAAATTGTAAAGTCTCCTAGGCCCGCACCCCTGGCTTCATCAGCAGCTGCCATGTCTGTCATTTGACGGTCGTATTCGTCTCGTGCTGTTTCATCACGCAGCCCTCGATCGCGAACTAGCCGTCTAGCTTCGCTTAACGTTCTTTCCGTCTCAAGAATTCTTGCTGCATCATCGGCTTTGGTAGGATTCCACATCCAAGTAACTCGCTTCGGGAACGTACCCGGTGCCATAAGGTTGTATAGGACATCTTCAGTGACATGCCCTCGTGGAGCTTCTCGCATAGTCCAGGCTGTGGTAATTGCGTTATCGTGCCTGTAGTAGAAACGATTAGATTCCGCTTTTCCTGGTCCAGAGATATGCCATTGCAACGGTCCAGTCTGACCTCTTCGCAATGCCCCCACTAAAGGCTTACGTAAAGAAGGAACAAAGGCACCCTTTGTAACCGCAGACAGTTCTGGGACTGATAGCAGAGTAGCTGAGGCCAAACCAGATGTTCTGATATCTCTGTTCATAGCTCTTATCAGACCAGTAACGTGTTCAATTCTGGTCCCGGCATTCTTTTCACGGCCAGCGGGCCCGTAGCGAGTGTCAAATGTTACTGATATATAGGTAGAAGAAACAGTAGTTCCATCGGTTTCTCGCCTGGCTAACTCGTCTAGTAGGCCCTTCGCCAATGCTGGGGCATTAGCGGCTCGAGAAGCCATCAAATTCTCTGCGACTACCGCTCCCGGCTCAGTTGCTGTCGCCACAGTCACAGCCACATGCGATATCTGATCGATGTAGCCAAGACTCGCCAAGAACTGATGCCATGAAGCAACCCAAGTATCAACCTGAGCTTGGTCGGCTAAATGAGGAGTATGAGGATGAACTCGCCAGGTTGCTGTCGCATGTTCTAAAGCATCATTATAAACAACGCCGTAGCTTGAGCCAGAGTCA
This sequence comes from uncultured Acidimicrobiaceae bacterium, assembly GCA_964648795.1. GTDB lineage: Bacteria > Actinomycetota > Acidimicrobiia > Acidimicrobiales > SZUA-35 > JAHDDW01. The sequence goes on along the minus strand of CAZYMB010000002.1, from coordinate 182,411 downwards.
GTTGTTATCTCAAACGTTCTAGTTGGAGCAAGTGCCCCCGGAAGATTTGCGCCGGAGCCCTGTGCATAGTTTGAGAAGTAACCTGATACAAACTGGCCGCCGCCTTGAGCAGCCGACATAATAAGTTTAAGTTCTTGTTTGACTATGGACCATAGAGGCAGACCATCGATGCGAATTAGTGAAGCTATAACGATTGCAGTCACTATGGCCATAGGGATAAGGATTACTCTGAACGAAACTAGTACCCAGAAGAACACAGCTAGTACGACAAACGCTACGCCCATCTCGACTTGACCCAACCCGAATAGACCAAGCCCGCGCTTACGACGCCAACCGCCATAAGTTCTTACTTCACCCGATGTTTCTGTCACGCCTATTCCAATATCCGCCGATGTACACAAGAGTACCACTGTGACCTATTCAGGAAAAGGTCAGCTAGCCCCTATTCAATTAATGATTCATTCGACCTAGAGGCCGCTGTTATTGAGGTGGCAAATGTCTCGTTCTTCTGAATCACCTATGAGCTCACAGGCAGCAAATTGGGCGCCCTGTTCCCTAATCCCGCCTCCGAAACCGTCCGCATCTCGCCACTGGATTATGCAGTCAGAACGCTCACTAGCGCCATCGATTTCCAGGCAAGATTGATAGTCATCAAAAGCTTCTTGAACACTTGGTGCTACCCGGGTGTTGTCAGGGTGGGCTATTTCTAGTACCCACTCAGCCAGACCTGAACTCAAACCGACTAAGACTAGGCCTACGGCAACCCAAGGAGCCGCCCCTAACGCTGTGGCAGCCGAAGCTGAGCGATTGCGTCGGCCAATAGACATCTGAAGCCCAATCAACAAGAATGCGCCAAGCCCTGCAATACCTGCAACCCACTTAAGGTAGCCAAGCACGGTACGCAAAAGTGGTAAACCTACTTGGTCATTACCGCCACCGATCACTGGAGATGGAATCTCTTGGGGTATGGAAAATTCTTCGTCCAAATTTTCTAGTCTTTCAGCTATCTCGGCTTGGTCTTCTTCGCTCCCATTAAAACTTTCGCAGGCATTGGGATTAACTTGTCCTGGTCCGCAGTTACTCTGTGCATGTACAGGGCTGGCGAATACGAAGATGCCAAAGAATAGACTCGCTACTAGTGCTTTAACTATCATTAGCTCGCCCCCGTTGGTGCGCCTCGGCCAGCGCTTGGAATTACAGCCCCAGTACCCATTGACGAGCCGCTTCCGATACTGCCGGCATAGTCAATATTGGTGAAGATCTTCATTAATGGACCGATACCGAAAGCAGTCATAAAGACAGTAACACCACCAGCCATCACCCCGACGATTCCAGGGATCTTCATCATCTCAAACCCGATCGCCAAACTCAAAGCGATAAATGGCTTGAACACCATGAAGCCAATAACGGCACCAATTATCTTGTCTAACCATTGCTTAGAGAAATTAAAGAACTGACCTGCCGCAGCCAGTGCTAGAGCGCCACTTGCTATAACAACACCAATCTCCTTGACGAAGATTGCAATGAACTGAAACGCCAACCCAACGATCAACAGCAGAGACCATATTGCCACTACTACATCGCCTACGGCTTCGGGTACAGGCAGCTGAAAATCTTCTAGCTCCTCGAGGTCAATTGAACTAATGAAATTTGCTGCTAACTCATCAGAAGCAGCTGAAGCTAACTGAACTAAGAAAACCCCTGTTATGGAGACAAAGACGAAAATACCTATCGACTTAATAAGGTCAGCTAACGGCACGCCGCTCTTATTCCAAATTATTCGTAATGCCTGCCAAAGCACTCCAGCCGCAACTATTCCAATGGTGATTGTGAATAGGGCTCTATTAACAGCCAGGGTGGTTTGAGCCCAACCATCAGTAGTAATAAGTGAAGGACGTCCTGCTATCCAATGGACAACAGATTCAAAAGCTTCGGTTGCCCAAGCCCTCGCACTATCACCTGTCTCAGATATTTGATCGCCAGCGCTGTCTAAGGCATCTTCCGCAATTTCACTCGGTACAAAATTGTTACAAATCCAAGCGTCGGCCCTAACAAACGGTCCGTCAATGAATGAAAGAGGGCTAGAAATTGTTCCTTTACGACCGCCCAACTCGTTGTAGGAACAAGAGTTGATACTCCCCTGATCATGTATATCGGCGCCTCGCACCTCAACAAAGACTTGGCCAAGATTTCTCGCTTCCTCTCGTCCGTACTCTCCATCATTACCATCAAATTCACTCAATGTCTGAAAGAACTCTTCCGCTGTGGGGACCGACAACGTACTATTACCCGAAACCTCACTCGAAAACAATTCGTATAGCTCTAAGAAGTTCTCATCGTTCTGAATCGCCGGCCACTCGGCGTCATTAGGAATTGATACCTCTTGTGCAAAGGCAACACTCGGCGCCAACAGCACGGCGAACACAATAGCTACACTAAGAAAAATTATTCGTTTCATTTGAACGCCCCTGTAAGATCGAAATCTCTTGGAACACCTACATCACTAATTGATCTGAATGGGGCCTCACCAGAAGCCACTAACTTCCAATCATTGTCACTCCATGCCACCCTGAGTCGTCGACCAAAAAGATCAACAGATTCTATTTCGCCATAGTAAATAAGAAATTCTGCTGAGTTTTCGTCATAGGACAACACATCCCACCCGACCGGGAAAGTTCGCTGAGCGACCGAATCAAAACCGGTCAGTTGCTCTGCAGCAGAGACCCTAGAATCAGCGATAACCGATTTAGAAGGCCCGGTTATCTGGTCATCTAACACTGTCTGGAATTCTGGATTAACTGGAAAGCTTCGATAGTACAGATGAATAGCTGCTAAGCCCGCTCCTTCAGTAGTCCTACTGAAACCAGACGATGTGACGCCATCAAAAATAGTTGGGCCAAACTCTTCTGAGACTGGATACCAGTATGTTTGCTGAGGCGATTCAAACGAGTAACCAACTGGATTAGCGATCAATTGTGCTCTCGTAAGTGTCCCAAGCCGGTCAAGCTCGGACTCAAATGGAGTCGCCGGAACTTGCTCAAGGCTAACAGGTGCAGCCGCTACCTCTTCAATGGTCTCGTCTCGAGTGTTATTAATGACGAACCAGCCAAGCACGGCAAGGCCTCCGATTACCAATATGGCAACCGTGGAAAGTATGATCCTTGCTTGTGCCTGTGACTGACGCATCTCTCGGTCCTGTCGCTAACTAAGCTCCTAGAAGAAGCTTTAGCTAGATAGCTTCAGTTTCTTCTACGACTAATGCTGCCGCTTGCTCGTCGCCAAATTCTCCTGCTTCACCAGCATCGATTAGCCACTGAGCAAACTGAGTTGAGATACCAATTAAGATAAGCCCGCCAACAATCCATGGGAGAGCAGATAGACCATCTGCAGCCATCTGCGAACGGTTTCTACGACCGATCATCATCATGATGGCGATAACAATAATGCCACCAATACCTGCGATGATTGATAGCCACTTAACCCATTCAAGGACTGTTATGAGAACTGGCCCAAGACCAGGAATCTCTGTACTTCCAACTTCGGGCACATCTACTTGTGCCAATAAATCAAAGCTCACAATATCTAGAACTTCTAACATGATTACTTTCCTTTTAGTAAGAACCCGGAAGTAATTGGAAGCTTGCCCGCTAAAGCCTTGCTTAAAATGTTCCGCCGAATTTCCGCCTAGCTAGTTCTTAATTAGCTATATCTAAAGATTACCACACTGGTTTTTAGATAACCAGGGCGTTAACCTCGCTATTCTAGCTGAATAATAGATTTACCCAAGCTATTGGGGCCGCTGCCCTATCAAGTTGACCGAATCACCAAAAACGATGGCTTTTGGCTAGAGTTAATAACCAATAAGGCGGACAAATGACCATAAACATTTCAAATTTTTCATCGTTGTTCTCCGGCCAAAAACTAGGCGCCAAAGAACTAGCATCAACGTGGAAAACTCTTACCGATGCCAACAAGCTCCGTGGCGTAGATAACCGCAACCTTGACCCAAGCCAACAACTCGAAGTCAGCACTAAACTTTTTGAAGGAGATAAAGCAGCAAAACTGCTCTGGCGACACTACTCGCCCCTTGTCATGGCAGTCACTAAGAGGGCCAAAAGCCAACTCAATGCGGCAGATCCAACTGCACTTGGTATCAATCACATCCCAAGACTGCTTGGACTAATTGACCCGGATATATTGCTAGCTGCCGGTTCCCTCGAGCTCTACAGAACTATTCGATCTATCACGGACGTCGACGCCGCTACCAAAGACCTACTTGCAACCCAGATTCGGCGCAACGTAAATAGCCGAATCAAAGGCATCATCACTAGTGAAGCAAAGCAGCCCGGCTCGCACTTTAAAGCCATACTGGACATACAACTAGAACTAGCAGACACTACAGAAAAAATAGATGCGGCTAAAAAAGCCAACCGAGATATTAGCGAATCAGTAGTCCTACAACGAATAAGACACAGCGGCAAACAGCAACTTCTCGCTCAGAAAGTTGGGGTCGACCTTCATGTCGTCAGAGAACAACTCTTTCTTCTGGGCTTGATGGATCTAACAGCACCAGAAACTGGTATATCAGATCCGACTAAGGCCACTAAGTCCAAGAGAAGTAAACCACAAACGAGCAAGCGTAAGGCCCCAGCGAAACGAGCCCCGCAACCTAAGACCCGCAAATCAATCAGGATCGTAGAAACTAAACCTGAAGATATATCCGAGAGTCTCCAAGACTTTCTAACTAAACGAGCCGAGAATGCTCGAAGGCCCCCGACCCAGTAAAGAGTTACTAAAATTCCTCGTCGAAGCTGACGTCACCCGTGACGCCTGTTTGGTAAGCAGACACTGTTCGCTCAAAGAAGTTAGTTAGTTCTTGAACGTCTTGTAGTTCCATAAAGTCAAACGGGTTCTTTACTTTGAACTGTGGTTCGATACCAAGCTGCGAGAAACGCTGATCGGCAACAAACTCTAGGTATGTGCGCATATCTTTAAGGCTCATACCTGGCACACCTTCGCCCAACACGTCGGCAGCGAACATGTGCTCTGCATCCACTGCTTCATTAATCATTTGAATGATCTGTTCTTCTAGATCATCATCGAACAAGTCTGGTTCTTCGTTACGAACTGTATTCACTACTTCTAGAGCAAAGTTCATATGACAGCTTTCGTCACGGAACACCCAGTTAGTTCCAGACGCTAGACCGTTAAGTAGGCCTTTAGAACGCAGGAAGTAAACATAAGCGAACGCTGCGAAGAAGAACAAGCCTTCAATACAAGTAGCGAAGCAGATGAGGTTCAACAAGAACTTCTTACGATCTTCCTTAGTTTCGATCTTGTCTATGTGCTCAAGTGAATCAATCCACTTAAAGCAGAACTCGCCCTTATGGCGAATAGAAGGAATGTTCTCTAGTGCATCGAATGCTTGGGCACGCTCTTCATGATCTGGAATGTAGTTATCTAGAAGTGTTAAATAGAACTGTACGTGTAGTGCTTCTTCGTAAAGCTGACGAGACAGATACATGCGAGCTTCTGGAGCATTGATGTGTTCGTAAAGGTTCAGCACTAAGTTGTTCGCAACAATCGAATCGCCGGTAGCAAAGAATGCAACCAGGCGAGACACAAGATGCTTCTCTGCTGGCATTAGCTTGCGATCAAGATCAGTTAAGTCATCTGAAAAGTCAATTTCATCTACTGTCCAAGTGTTCTTAATAGCGTCTTGGTACATTTCGTAGAATTGTGGGTAACGCATTGGGCGAAGCGTTAAATCAAACCCTGGGTCCAGAATGTTGTTTGGGCGGCTAGAGGTTTGTTGTTTAGGGGCTTGACTCTCTTGTTTCTCATACGATTGAGCGTCATTGGTAACAGCCATTAAAGTCTTTCTGAGTTGGTTGGACGGGAATTCTGGTGCGGGTTTTGATACTAGTGGTTAAATATCTCTAGTCACACGCTTCGCACGATTCTGGGTTCTCCAGCGAACATGCAAGCGCTTCTGCGTCTGTGTACTCAGTCTTTTTGTCATCATCTGGTGATGTTATTGGAGTTGTTTTCTGAGTAGTTGTCTTGTTGATGCGAGTAGCTGGGCGAGACCTCATGTAGTAAGTGGTCTTAATACCCGCCTTCCACGCATACATATACATAGACGAGAGCTTACCTATTGTTGGAGATTCCATAAATAGGTTTAGTGACTGGCTTTGGTCAATGAATGCTCCTCGACCAGTTGCCATATCAATTAGTGACCGCATTGGGATTTCCCAAGCAGTTCTGAAGATCTCTTTCAGGTCATCAGGGATACGATCAATGCCTTGGATTGATCCTTCTGCTTGCTTAACCTCTGAGATCATCTCTTCATCCCAGAGACCTCGCTCCTGAAGTTCGCTAACCAAGTAGCGGTTAATTAGAAGGAACTCGCCAGACAAAGTCTCTTTCTTAAATAAGTTAGAAACCTGCGGTTCAATACACTCGAAACAACCAGCAATCGAAGCAATGGTAGCTGTTGGAGCAATTGCGATCATTAGTGAGTTGCGCAAACCGTGGGAAGCAATACGGTCACGAACTAGTTGCCAACGTTCCTCATCTGTTGGGGTTACATCCCACATGTCGAACTGAAGCTCGCCCTTAGCGGCTCTTGTCTTAGCAAACGTCTCGTGAGGGCCATTAGCCTCAGCTAGTTCGGTTGAGGCCCATAGAGCGTTGTAGTAAATCTCTTCAGAGATGCGAGCAGATAGTTTCTGCGCTTCTGGTGAGTCGAAAGACAGCCCCATCTTGAAGAAGACATCTTGTAGCCCCATAAGACCAAGACCAACCGGGCGCCAACGCTCATTTGAGTGAGCGGCTTCTTCTGTTGGGTAGTAGTTAATGTCGATTACACGGTCTAGGAATGGCATTACCTGCTGAACAGTTGCAGCCAAGCCATCGAAGTCGAACGACTTGTTGTCAGGCTTGACGAACTCACCCAGGTTGACCGAACCAAGGTTACATACAGCTGTTTCTCCAGCGCTGGTAACTTCTAGAATCTCGGTACAAAGGTTAGATAGGTGCACAACTGGTGGCGCTTCGCCCTCTTCAGGGTTCCAACCAGTCTGATTACACTTCTCATTCGAAGCGTCCTTGAAAGTCATCCAACCGTTACCGGTCTGAGCAAGGGTTCGCATCATGCGGGTGTAAAGGTCACGGGCAGAAACTTGTCTTTCGTAAAGCCCTTTAGACTCTGCTTCTTCGTAAGCTCTACGGAAGTCCTCACCATAGGTATCTACTAATTGAGGAACCTTCTTAGGGTCGAACAGTGACCACTGCCAATCTTTATCGACACGTTCCATGAACAAGTCAGGAATCCAGTTAGCAAGATTCAAGTTATGCGCACGACGCTGATGATCGCCTGTGTTATCACGCAGTTCGAGGAATTCTTCTATGTCTGCGTGCCAGCTTTCTAGATAGATACAAGCTGCGCCTTTACGCCGGCCACCCTGGTTAACTGCCGCTACTGAAGAATCAAGAGTCTTAAGCCAAGGCACAACTCCAGAAGAAAGACCATTGGTCCCCTTAATTAGAGAGCCCTTAGATCGGATACGTGACCAAGCAACACCAATGCCGCCAGCAAACTTTGAGAGGCGGGCGATGTCTGAATAACGCTTGTAAATATCTACAAGGTCATCTTTTGGTGAATCAAGAAGGTAACAAGACGACATCTGAGCGTGACGCGTACCTGAGTTGAACAAAGTTGGGCTTGAAGGCAGGTAAGCCAACGAACTCATAAGGTCATAGAAAGAAATAGCCTCTTCAGCTGAACGAGACAGGCCACAGGCCACACGCAAGAAGAAATACTGTGGGGTTTCTATAATTTCCCGTGTTTCAGGGTGACGTAGCAAGTAGCGGTCATAAACAGTGCGTAGGCCTAGGAACTCGAACTTACGGGCTCTATCTGAGTTAACGGCTGCATTTAGCGCTGGAGCATTGTCATTTACGAACGCAAGAACTTCATCGCTGATTAGTCCCAGCTCGTGACCACGTGATATTGATTCAGAGAACCAAGGAATGCTCTGGTTGCGAACTTCTTTGTCTATATATGTAGAAAGAAGTCGAGCAGCAAGCTTGGAGTAGTTTGGCTCTTCGACAATGAAGCCAGCTGCAGTTCTAATAGATAGCTCGTCTAACTCCTGGGTAGTAGCGCCGTCTGCAAGAGCGGAGATAGTTCGGGTAGCAACTCGCATTGGGTCGACGTTGAGCAACCCTTCCGAACACTTGGCTACAGCGTTAACGATCTTGTTAACGTCAACAGATTCCAAAGCGCCGTTACGTTTCTTGACCCTCATCTCGATTACTGGTTGATCCGAACCTGGCGACTCAGTCGTTTTAAGTGTTTCTGTTTCGCTGTAATCGTTTGTAAGTGTCATGAAAATTGACCTCTAAGGGCTTAGTAGGGCGGTTAAGTAAACACCTGAGGTGAATATGGTGGGGCTGGTAGACCTGCACATATCGCAGATGTTGGATCTCTAATTACACATGTGTAATTAGAAGTAGTCAAGTGTTTTTATTCACATTGAACTATCCGTTCGAGAAATACTAGCACGCGCCCCAGACACTGACGTGGGCGAAAACTCACAAAGTCACCCAAGGGTCTCTATGGCTCAATCCTCGAGCGAAATTAATCGGGTGAAAAATAATTTGGGAGCCGAGTTTTCACCCGGCTCCCAAATTAAATTCTAATTTTACGATGACTTAGCCAGCGTAAACTGGTTCACCCGTAACAGCTTTAGCTGGAGCAGCAACTGGAATCTCAGTTACTACTTCTTCAACGTCACAGTCAGAGCTAGCATCATCAGAGCTAGCATCGCCAGTTGTTGTTGTGTCACACACATCAGCAATTACTGACTCAACCTGAATTTCTACTGAAGGCTCATGCGTTACGTCTACAGTTAGTGAAGACGACCCACTTTCACCAAGTGTTACTGAAAGCTCAATTGTCTCACCCAAGACAAGGTCGAAACTTTCCGATACCGCGCCATCTGCGACACCTTCAACGGAAATGATTTCGCTTGTTGAATCTCCCGATACAACAGTCAACACATTGCCCTCATGAACACTAAAGTTGTTCAGAGTCTCAACAGTTACCGTGCGAGTCTGACCCTGGTATTCACTACTCACGGGAATTGACTGTAGCGAAACTACGTCACCCTCTGAACCGAAAATGTAGCCCTGGTCGCTAACACTTACTGTTGCCGTTGAAGCAAAAGCTGGAGCGACAAGAGCGCCTACCAGCATTGCACTAATTCCAATTACTTTAAATACAACCGTCCGCACAATAACCTCCATACGAGTTTGGTTAACAGTTACTAATTACTGCTAGTTCCAGTCTAAAGAAGCTTGTCCAAACTTCTAGATCACAAACCTAAGCAAAACCGACTACAGGCGTTGGGCAAATGGTGAAATCACCGCTTTTTTGGTAGGGTTTGGGCATGCTTTTGGGTGAGAATTTCTTTCCATTATTAATTTTGGCTTTTGGCGCTGGAGCCGTAATTGGGACGGTTTCTCGCATAATTTCTGAACGAAACAACCCGACCGGCGACCACGACGAAGCCACCCAAAAAGCTATTCAGCGTAGAAACGCCCTATTCATAATTGCAGGCGCAGTAATGACAATCTGGGCCTCCGTTACCTTGCTAGCACCTAGCTAGCGGCTAAAAGCCTGCCGTCGGCTCACCAGATTGTGTCGAAGCCCCTGAAGACACAGTCTTAGCCATATTGTCAAAGCGTGTGTACTGACCACGGAACGCTAGACGACATGTCCCAGTTGGACCAGAGCGGTGCTTAGCAATAATCACTTCGGCAATACCGGCGTCTGGTGATTCTTGATTGTAAACCTCGTCACGATACAAGAAGAACACAGCATCAGCGTCCTGCTCAAGACCACCAGACTCACGTAAGTCACTCAACATCGGCCGCTTGTCTACTCGCTGCTCCAACCCACGGTTGAGCTGAGCCAAAGCAATTACCGGAACTTCTAACTCACGAGCCAGGATCTTCAAATTACGACTTATCTCTGAAACCTCAACCTGGCGACTCTCGGCATTGCTGCGACCTGTCATCAGCTGGATGTAGTCAACGACAATCAAACCAAGGTCACCAATGCGACTCTTGAGACGACGAGACTTCGCACGGATCTCCATTACCGAAGTATGTGGATTATCGTCAATGTAAAGCGGGGCTTCAGCTAGTCGTCCAACCGCGTGAGAGATTCTATTCCAGTCGCCTTCTTCAATTCGTCCAGTCTTAAGCCTCGACGAGTCCACAAGAGCCTCTGAGCAGAGAATCCTCTGAGAGATCTCAAGCTGACTCATCTCTAGTGAGAAGATCAGAACGGGCCTCTGGTCGGCCATGGCAGCATTAGTGCTGAGCCCAAGAGCGAACGCTGTTTTACCCATGGCCGGTCTTGCACCGACTACATAGAAGGCACTCGGCTGTAAACCAGCCATCATCTCGTCTAGATCAAGGAAACCTGTTTGCAATCCGGTTATGGAATCACCCTTGTCGTAGAGCATCTCAAGGCGGTCAAGAGTCGCACCAATTAGGTCCTTAATTGGAGACGTTGTATTCGTTACACGGCGCTGAGCAACCTCAAAGATTCGAGACTCTGCATCATCCAGAGTTTTAATAACGTCGTCGGGCATGCCGTAAGCGTTCTCAGCTATTTCGCCACTGACATAAATTAGCCGGCGCAACAGGGCCAGCTCTTCGACAATCTTGGCGTAATGCGCAGCATTAGAAATAGCAGGCGTCGAAGCCTGCAAATCTAATAAGAATGATTGGCCACCAATGTCTTCCAACAAACCAGAACGGCTTAGCTCGTCTGCCACCGTAACCGCATCAGCGGGTTCGCCGGCTGCGTACAAGCTGAGGATGGCGTCGCAGATATGGCCGTGGGCTGGTTTGTAGAAGTTGTCGGCGTCAACAATTTCTACAACTTCGGCAATAGCTTCCCGTGACAGCAGCATTGCACCAAGAACCGACTCTTCGGCTGGAAGATTATTCGGCGGTATGCGCGTTGCTGCTGTATTCATCAGGACCTATTGCTAAAGATAATTAACCCTCTACGACGTTTACTGTGATCTCGAAAGATACCTCAGGGTGAGTGCTAACCGTTACGCCTGTTTCCCCGAGGGCTTTGATTGGTTCGTCTAACTGAACCGTCTTACGATCAAAGTCAACGCCTGATTCAAGAGAAAGTGCATCTGCAATTTCACGAGCACCAATAGAGCCAAACAACTTGCCTTCTTGTGAAGTCTTAGCTGGCATCTCTAAGGAGGTGTCCGCTAGACGCTCAGCAATTTCAGTTGCAGCACTAACTTCTTCGGCGTTCTTGTCTTGCCAAGCTTTACGCATTCTCTCAGCCTGAGCAACAGCACCATCGGTTGCTTTGGTAGCAACTCTTCGTGGAATTAAAGAGTTGCGGGCGTAACCGTCTGCAACTTCAACGATGTCACCAGTATTACCAAGACCTTCAACAGATTCATAAAGTAGAACTCGCATTATTCTGCTGCCTCCTCTGGTGTTGGCGGTGTAGCCTCTTCAGCCGGAGCCTCAGATGCTTTCGCTTCTGCTTCCGGTACAGCCGGAACTTCCTGGGCTGGAGCTGGACTAGTAACAACTGGAGTCTCTTGAACTGGAGCTTCTGAAGTTGGCGCATCGGTGACGTCTGTGTCTACTGCTGCTGGAACATCACTCTTATTAGTCGTGTTCTTTCTGTCATCGCTGTCACCACGAGAAGGTCGACGGTCATCGCGATCACGACGTCCACGACGCTGCGTGGTTACACGTGAAGTGTATGCAATAAGTCCCATCTCACGAGCATTCTTAACCGCTCGAGCAACTTCTTTCTGCTGCTGAATAGTGTTACCCGTTACATTGCGAGTGCGGATCTTAGAACGGTCCGAAATGAACTTGTTCAGAAGGTCAACATCTTTGTAGTCAATGTAAGAATTTTCAGCAGAAGCTAGTGGACTTACTCGCTTCTTAAACTTTCGGTCTCCGCGACCGCCCATTGGTTTTCTTTGTGGTTTAGGCATTAGAACGGCTCCTCGTTAGGGTTGTGGGCAGGCTTTGCCTGGTTTGGTTGATTCATCCCAGCTGCGCTTCCGTCGCCTGGGTTAGCACGCTCATTGCGAGCTACATCAGCTGTGGCCCATCTAAGGCTCACCGCTACATCGTCTGCAACGATCTCGACTTTTGAACGCTTGTCACCATCTTGGTTTTCCCAGCTGCGCTGATCTAGACGACCAGAAACAGTTACACGGGTTCCTTTAGAAACTGTCTCTGCAGCATTTTCTGCTAGCTGAGCCCAAGCTGTTACATCGAAGAAAGAAACTTGTTCTTCCCATTCTTGTGTTTGACGGTTCTGCCAGCGACGGTTAACTGCAATGCCAAAGTTGGCTACAGCCTGTCCTGATGGGGTGAACCTTAGTTCTGGTTCACGGGTGGCGTTACCTGTTACTGTTACGTTATTATCTGCTGCCATGTTTTACTCCTTAGTTAGTTACAGCTGCTAGACCACGGCGATGAGCCTCATCGACTGGCAATCTCAGCATCTTGTGTCTGATTACAGAATCATCTAAGCGCAGGGTTCTGTCAATTTCTGACAAAGCATTTGGCGCTACGAATTGACAAACAACATAAAAGCCCTCTCGAGCCTTCTTCATTTCGTAAGCAAAGCGTCGTACGCCCCACTTATCTGTTGTTTCTAGTGTCCCATCGGCCTCTGTGGCCATGTCACCTAGTTTGTTAACTGTGGTCTGAATTTCTGACTCTTCTGAATCAGCGGTAAAAATGACCATGAGCTCATAAGCTCTCATTGATATTCCTCCCTATGGACCCGATAATGGGGCTGCGAGAACCTCTCGAAGCAGGGTGCCGCTTTTCTTACGACGCCTACAGACTAGCGAGAGAACAAAGCTTTTCTACCCCGAACTGTCCAGATATTTCAGTTCGCAACTGTCTAGATATTTCAGTTCGCAACTGTCTAGATATTGTGATTCACGAAGGCTCTAGTTAAGGCGATCCCGTATGTCGCCAAAGCCTGGAAGTAGTCCTTGTTCAGGAATTTGAGTTTCATCCAAGGTAGTTCGCGGAGCTGGCAACGCCGGTGCATTTGTGGCACCAGGACCAGGATCAGGTTCTGGAACCAGTACCGTGCTGTCTGTCAACGTCGTAGATGGCGCAGGCTCAATAGTGGCCGGCGGCAACGTGGTCGAAGGCTCAAATTCATTGTCAAATGTAGTAGTTGTATCTTCGCCATCGATTATTGAAGAGCTAGTCGAATCAAAGTCTTGGTTCGTCGTCGGCGGCGTAATTACTGGGCCGCTCGGATCTGGCGCAGCACCCTCTGAGCCTGCGATAACCCAACGCTTATCGACGCCATCGCCAGGCACCAAACAATCAGATTCAATCTCAACGTTGTTATTACCCTGATTTAGATTCCCGTTTTGTGCCTGATTCTGATTTTGTGCCTGATTCTGGTTCCGAGCTTGGAACGGTATGAATGAGAAGCTAGCAGGTAGGACTTCGCCTACTTCTGGAACAACTTCAGCTGGCTCTGGGTCTACTGGGACAAGCCTGTCGGGAATGATGATCTCAGGAACCAACACTTCTGGAGCAGTCTGATCAGGAATCTGGCTTGGTTGAGGTCCGTTTCCTGGATCGATCGAGGTTGTAGGTCCAGTTGGATCGATAGCGTCTTCATCTGACTTGACGCCTTCGCCAGGGTTTAATTCTCCAGGAAGGCCAATGACAGAACATGCTTGTAGCTCGCTAACTAGATCAGCATTGAGCACATTGCCACTGAAGTTGGATGTTACATCCAAGGTTTGACAATCCGACGTCGCGGCCGCAGAGGTGTACTCACCCCATATACCTGCAGGTAAATTACCACCCTGGATATCGCCAGAGTTGCCAAGCTGTCCTGGGAACAGGCTCGACAAGTTTTGCATGTTGCGGTTGTCATCGTAACCAACCCAAACCGCTGTAGTTAGGTCACAGGTGTAACCGGCAAACCATGCATCCCGGTTGCCCTGGGAAGTTCCAGTCTTGCCTGCTGCTGGCCGACCAATCGCTGCACGCTGACCGGTTCCGTTGTTAATGACCCCACGAAGTACTTGGTTAATTTGTTGCGCTGTTTCTCGACGGATTGCTGGATCGCCCTCAATAAGAGATGGTGGGGTATCTGTACCGGCGTCTACGCATTCACCGTTAGATGGATACCAACAAATAACTCGACCGTTTGAGTCTTCAATACGTTCGATAACTCGAGGATCTATCTGATGTCCCCCACGCTCAAACGTAGAGTAAGCGCCTGCCAAGTCAATGACCGAAACTTCTCTTGAACCAAGAATAAACGAAGGCTCAGGGTTACCAAAATCAGAGTTGATACCAAGAGCTCGTGCTGTTTCTACAATTCTTTCTGGGCCGGTACCATTTTCGAATGCGAATGGAAGCTGGGCGAACACAGTGTTGGTTGAGCTCCAAGTAGCTTGTTCTAGATTTATGAAGTTAGGGAAGGTAGCGTCATCGAAACGGCCTCCACCAACAGTCCAAGTGTCTCCTAGAGGGACACCGTTGTAGCCAGATGGAATTTCAATCTCACGAGGCGCTGTGAACAACGAGTCAACACTGATTCCATCTTCGATTGCTGCGGCTAGACCAATCGTCTTAAAGGTCGAACCAGGCTGGCGGCCTGCGCTTCCTCTAGCAGTCGCAAAGTTAAATGGTTGATTCGCAAAGTCGGATCCACCGATCAGTGCTCGTACCAAACCTTGACCATCCACACTTACTAGTGCTGCATCTGGAAGCTCTGGATTGTTTGGGTCGATTGTTCCGGTAACAGAATTCCATGCAGCTTGCTGCGCTACTGGATCAAGAGTCGTATATACCTTTAGACCGCCAGAGAATCTTTGGCCTGGGAATACTGCGTCGACTTGTTGCCAAACTTCATCGACAAAATACTCACTGCCGAATTCGGAAAACTCGACTTCGCCAAGCCCTTCTTTGGAAACCTTGTCAACGAAATTAGGTAGTGGCTGGCCGAGCTCTGGATTATTAGTAAAGTTCTGCACCATACGAGCCTGAGCTTCGTCAAGTTCGATCTGAGTTATATAGCCTTGGTTGAGCATGAACTGCAGTGTTACGTCGATACGACGACGCGCCTCATCAGGGTTGTTTGTTGGTTCGGCGCTTCCTGGGTTACGGAGGACCCCGGCAAGAAAGGCTGCTTCCTCAAGGTTAACTTCGGTGATGTCTTTGTCAAAGTAAACGCGTGCTGCACTCTTAACACCATTTACGCCACGACCATAAAACACAGTATTGAAGTACTGTCTAAGAACTTCATTCTTAGCGCAACGCTCACTAGAGATGCCATCAGCACAAGTAACTTCTGATTGCAGTCGACGCTCTAACTTAATAGAAAGAGCAATCTCTTCTGGCTTCGACGCAAGATCGAACTTCTTAGTCGGGTCAAGGTATCTCTCACTGACTAGCTGCTGAGTGATTGAAGAGCCACCCTGAAGACTTCCACTACCGGTTACGATTCGTTTGGCTGTCTGAAAACCGGCTCTTGCGATACCGCGTGTATTAACACCACGGTGATCAAAGAAGTCCTGATCTTCTGTTGCGACAAGAGCATCGATAACAACTCCTGGGACGGCGTCTAAGTCATCGATCGTTTCGCGATCTGCATCAGCTTGGGCTGCAGAAGCAACAGCAACCCGAGCGTTACAAGAACCTCGTTCTTGTAACTCGTCCAAACATATATGAGAGGCTTGCGCCTGTTCAGTCGAAGTACCAGGAAGATCAATAGTGAAGTAGTAGGAGGCAATTGCGAATAAGCCCAAGCAACCTAGAACGAACAAGCCGAACATGGCTCTTCGTAGGCGCCACAAAGGATTGCGAGACCTATCAGCCACATAAGCCGGTCTAGAAATAATGCCTGGCATTGTTTTAAAAATGTTAGTCATACCCTCGGCTACCCATATTTAGCCACAAGATCATTTTAACGAAGCCCACGCAGATCCGCCTTTTTGATCTAACCCCAGAGTACCTTGGCTAAGACAAAGTTGGTAGTCGTATTTGGCTGTTTGAGCCATTATGGGTGCAACTGCTCACACCCACGTGGTGCTAGTGCTCTATATATAAGAGCCAACTATTACCCGCCAACTACCTAATCGGCTAGCAACTCCCAAGCCTCATCAGCCGTGATTGGGCCCCGCTCATACATTGCGTTAGAGACTTTATCCAAAGCTTCACCAACAGCTGGTCCAGAAGCGATCCCCAATCGAGCCATTACCTCGTCGCCTGTGATCGGCAAGAATAGCCTTTCGCCTTCTAACTCAATTAGCTCTTTGTAAGTAGCTACAACCTCATGGTTTCCAGCAATAGAAACGCACTCGACCCCAGCAGCAACCACCTCTGGCTTACGATGAATTAGTTTACGAAGCGTCGCCCGGCTATCACTTGAGCTCTCTAGCTCAGCAATGGCTGACAGAGTCGAGATCACGAAGTTCGTGTCAGTCTTTGAGTACTTAAGCTCTTGCATCGAAGTAGCTGCATCGGGCGCCGAACTAAAGAGGATCACCCGTCTAATACTTACATCGCTAGTTTGCGAAGCCTGTATAACAAAGGTGTCGCGCAACTCTTTGTCTCTGAGCCAAGCCAAATACCGTTCGAAGAAATTTGCCTCCGCTAAGAACTCAAATCCGACTTCGAGATGATCGGCAGCTAAAAGTTTGTCAATCTCAACATTGATTCGTTCGGCAGAAACTACCGACATTCGATCTGATTGGCCTCGTGCAGCGGCAACTAAGTCTTGATCAAACTTTAGATCTAGCCTGGCTGCGAACCTACCTGCTCGAAGTACTCGCAAAGGGTCATCTGAAAACGACTGGATAGGGTCGGCTGGAGTACGCAGGGTCTTGTTGGTTAAGTCTTGTTGGCCTCCAAAAGGATCCAATAGCTCGTCTTCAATACAGTTAAAGGCAATGGCATTAATAGTGAAATCCCTGCGCTCAAGGTCGTCCTGGATTGTGTCGCCGAAAGAAACTTCTGGTTTACGAGAATCGGGTGAGTAGGCTTCAGCCCGGTACGTGGTGATTTCTAAATCCTTACCCGCAACTCTCGCCCCTAACGTTCCGAATCTCTCACCCTGATCCCAAATGCTCTGTGCTATTGGTTCGATAACCTCGCGAATTTGGTCCGGTCTTGCATTTGTGGTCAGGTCAATGTCGTATTCGCCGCCATTGGCAAGCAAAGCGTCCCGTACTACCCCACCTACTAGAAAAAGTTCATAACCTGCCTCAGCAAAACCCCGAACCACTAGCTCAATAGATTCGCAAATAGTTTTCAGGCGATCAGACGTTGGACTCACTCCCGAAGCCTACCTGTAAGTCTTCTACCTACAATTGCAACTCTCTAATCGGTTAGCGGCTAGCTTCTAATAGAAGATGTCGGTAGCAATAAGGTCAACAAAGTGGCGTTCAGGTAGCTCAATGCGATTAGTCCTACCCACGAACCCAAACAGTACAACGGCTTCTCAGATTGACTTAACCACACGCAAATTGAGGCAACAGAACCTTGAAGCCGTAACACCTGCGCTACCTGAGAGAACTGCCAGGCGATTTCTAGACGCCGGTTTTGTAGTTCATGAACGACTACATCTGCTTTCTAAACCTGTTGAAAAACCAACACTGAGTTCGAACCATCGTGTCCGAGACGCTAGGCGACGAGACCTCGAAACTGTGTTGCACCTAGACCAACTATGTTTCGATCAGTTCTGGCGTTTCGACAAACGCTCCTTCAACCGAGCCCGACGAGCCACCAAATACAACACAAACCGAGTCGTTGAAATCGACGGAGCCATTGCCGGTTACTGCCTGACCGGATCAACGCAAGAAATCGGCTACATTCAGCGTCTTGGCGTTGACCCAGCATTGCGTGGACAATCCATTGGGAGCGATTTAGTTACGGATTCTCTCCATTGGCTCTACCATCAAGGCTGCAACAAGGCTATGGTAAATACGCAGTTGCCTAATGTGGCAGCACAGAACCTATACACAAAGATGGGTTTTCAACTTGAATCAGAGGGATTGGTCGTTTTGAAATGGCAAAGAAGTTAGTAGCACTGCTACTTTTTGGCCTCATAATTTCAATACCTGGAACCGCTGCCGCCCAGCAGCGTTCCTCAATCGAAGTGCTCTCACAAGATTGGCATGTGCCAAATGATGGAACCTGGAATCTCACGTTCGCTACCGATGCCACAGAGGAAGCAGTTAGCGCAAACATCACAGTCTTCGCCATCGAAGACGGAAGCCGCATCCCGATACATCGCTTCGATGAAATTCCGGTCGAAGTGGAATCGAATCAAACCGATTGGCAACTTGATATTCGATCCCTTAGTTCATCCGAAACTGACAGCACTCTGATCCCCGGACCTGGAACGTACATCATTGGCATAGAGCTCACAAATTCAGAAACCACTATCGCCGCAACCGAGACCGTTCTGAACGTAACGACAAACGATGCCACCCCGGACCCTACCCTCGCTCTGATTACAGATAGCGAAGGACTTGCCATGACTTTCGATCTACTTGAGCGCACCAATGGGGGTGCCTTAGTAGCGCTTGATATCGCTGCGATAGAACTACTTCTAGAAAATGCTGATCTTCGTTCCAGGGCGGTTAGCGCTTTAGAGAACTCGACTGCTTTCAGCTATGCCTCGACCAATGCAGATATCTCCCAGGTCAACGCATCAGAACTCTTAGATGAACTTATTGTTCTTGTCGAAAATGGTAACGAACAACTATCAGAGATTGGCATAGCGGTACTGCCTTCTTTCACACTGATAGAGCAAGAACCAGACCTGCAGACCTACCAAGCATTTTCCGATTCAGGCATAAACCAATTTGTTCTAACCGACAGTTCGGTCAGCGAGGCGTACCGACCAAATGACGTACTCGATACGCAGGTCCATCCAATCGTTTCTGCAGAGCCGATTATTCAGTTGCCTAGTTCTGCGGTATCTGAAGCTGCTGTAAAGTTAGCAACCCTTGCACCTGTGGTCCCCCTAGATCTTAGAGCCCAAGTTGACCTTGGGGCTGCCGAAGCTCTTCTCGAAGACTTCGCAGGAACCAGTCTTGCTAATAATGAAATACTGTCCACGCGAGACCTTCCGACCAGCAACCAAATCACTAGCTACAGCAACAGCACAGAGCTAGCAATGGCATTTCAACTTGCTCGCAGCTTTGCTTCTCAGGGCGACGACACAATCGCAACTGGGTTGGGCTACCAGAGACAGCTAATAGAACTTCTAGATGAAGACATTGCAGAACCTGAACTAGCAAGCCTCACCGCCGAGATAACTACCGACTTGGCGCAGGTCGAAATCCTCTCAGGCCAACAGATAAATGTGGCGTCGACCGAAGCAGAGCTACCCGTCACGATCGTAAACAATAGCGACACAACCAGGCAACTGACTTTAAACGCTGACAGTGAAAAGGCAACAATCGCAGAGTCATCCAGGCAAATTACGGTTGAACCGGGCACAAATCTGGAAAACATAAGGGTGGAATTTCGCTCTCTGGGCAGCACAGATCTAGACATCTCACTAACAACCCTAGATTCAAGGGTCACCGTATCTAGCGAGAGCCTCCCCGTCAGATCCACGGCTTTTCCAGGCATGGGTGTCGGTCTCTCCGCTCTGGCACTAGCTTCTTTGCTGGCCTGGTGGGGTTGGACAGTTCGCCGAAACAGCGATTCCTCCTCTATAGCGGAGCCGAGAATTGTGAGTTTAGAAGACGAAGAGCCGCCTTATAATGGAATAGACCTAGGCGGGGGCAAAATAGATGGCCGAGACATTGACAATCGAACAGGGACTCGTCCTAGCCACCCGCTATGAGCTGATTCAGCGAATTGCCACCGGTGGGATGGCACAAGTCTGGATAGCCAACGACTTAACCACCAATCAAAGCGTTGCAATAAAATTACTCCACCAGCACCTGGCCACAGACGAGGGCTTTCGCTCACGATTCAAGCGTGAAGCGCTTAGAGCTAAGCAGCTAGAACACAAATCAATCGTAAACATTATCGAAACAATCGAAGACCCAGTTAACGCCATCGTTATGGAATACATCGAAGGCCGGGATCTGCGTGAGGTCATGGATTCCGACGGGCCTTTGTTCCCTAAGAAAGTTATGGACATCGGAGTTGAAATCGCAGCCGCTCTTAACGTTGCTCACGACAGCGGCATAATTCACCGAGACATCAAGCCTGCAAACATAATGCTCCAGAAAAGCGGGCCTAGCGTTATCACTGACTTTGGGATAGCGAAAGCTACAGGTGACCTTGATCTAACGGAAACCGGCAGTTTGCTGGGTACTGCCAAGTATGTTGCACCGGAACAAATTAATGGCGGGACCGTTGATGCAAGTAGCGACCTTTATTCACTGGCCATCGTCCTTTACGAAGCGCTAACTGGCGAGACTCCATTTAACGGTGGAACCGATACTGAAATGGCTCTTGCTCGACTACAAACTGTTCCTACTCCCCCAAGCGAACTCCGACCAGATCTAGACCTTGGTTACGACCATTTCTTTAAAAAAGCTCTGGCTACCAATCCGAACGCTCGCTACAAGAGTGCCAAGGAATTCATAGAAGCCGCACGCAAAACATCTGCCGGCACCTACGTGCCCAGACCATCGCTGCAGGGTTTTATGGAAGATGATGAAGAGTTCACCAACCACCACATCAGCTGGCGCTATGGCGTCATTGGCTGCTTGGTTTTCGTCGGGTCTCTTATCCTGGCAATATGGCTGCTTGTCATCTCGATTACTGGCTTCGGCAACAGCAATGGGGACGACCGGCCGATTACTCTAGCTGCAGTTTCGATTTTGGATGCTGACAATGACATCTTAAGTCGTCAAGAACTCTCCCGAGCTCCCACCAACATTGGTCTTCCTTCTACTCAGTCAGGCCAATCGATCTTGCTCGAACTAAACCGACAATCGGAAATATCACAAGTCGCCATCAATGCGACTGGGCAAGACTGGGTTGTAAGTCTGGAGTTGTTCGGCATCGACGACCGACTGAACGAACCAATTGTCGAGTTGATGTTTGATAACTCAACGACCATTGAGTTGTCCGACAGCGTAGACGCAAAATTCGCCCTAATAGAGTTCAGGGCCCCAGAAAATAGTGCAGCAGAGCTTAGTCAAGTCATATTAAACTAACGACATTTCAAAAGCTGTCGATAGATCCTTGATAGGATTTTCAGCGTTACCATGACCGACCCAATAGAAACTTCAGAGTCCTCCGATCTCGATTGGCCTGCCAAAGCATCGAACATGCTCGTTGGCTATGTTGACACTGCTCGCGCCAAGACCACGGGGCCTGCCCTGGTTGCATCTCGCTACGCTGTCTATCTTGTCGCCGCTGCCCTGATCGGAATAATCGTTGCGATAGTCGGTTTTATTGTTCTGCTACGAGTAGTCATATTGGCTACCAATGAACTTGGCTTCGTTGACGAAGGCGAACCTTGGCTTGCATACCTCATTATTGGTGGGCTCATGACACTGCTAGGGACATTCCTTTGGAAAGCGAAAGAACCAAAGGAGCCCTAAATGGCACCCCAATCAACTGACATTCTCATTATCGGAAGCGGACCGGCCGGTCTAACCGCCTCGATCTATGCAGCCCGCGCAAGTCTTGAGCCGCTACTACTAGAAGGTGAGCCTTCCTCTACTGGCGACCAGCCAGGTGGCCAGCTCATGCTCACAACCGACGTCGAAAATTTCCCTGGTTTCCCAGAAGGGATAATGGGCCCAGATTTGATGAGCTCACTCCGCAAACAGGCTGAGCGCTTCGGCACTAAAATCGAAACAGTGAAGGCATCTAAAGTTGACTTCACCAGCCGTCCACACAAAGTTTGGGTCGGTGACCCAGAAGCGGCCGAGCCCACCTACTTAGCTCAAGCAGTTATTATTTCGACCGGCGCAAAGGCCATAATGTTAGGCCTAGAGCGAGAAACTGAGCTAATTGGTAAAGGTGTATCTACCTGCGCTACCTGCGATGGTTTCTTCTTCGGTGGCCAAGAAATAGCTGTGATAGGTGGAGGCGATTCCGCAATGGAAGAAGCCAACTTCTTGACTAAGTTTGCCGACAAGGTCACCATTATTCACAGGCGTGACGAACTGCGAGCAAGCCAAATCATGCAGGATCGAGCATTTGCTAATCCTAAGATCGAGTTCATGTGGAACTCAGAGGTCGTTGGTTTGAATGGAGCTGAGGCTCTCGAGTCGATCGAAGTCAAGAACCGAGAGACCGAAGAGACTTCGACACTGGCTGTCACCGGAATGTTCGTCGCAATTGGACACAAACCAAATACTGGAATGTTCGATGGCCAGATCGACTTGGACGAAGAAGGCTATATTGCTACGAAGTCTCCAAGCACTTACACAAATGTTGATGGCGTTTTTGCGTGTGGCGACGTGCAAGACAAGACCTATCGTCAGGCAATTAGTGCTGCTGGTTCCGGATGCAAGGCAGCGATTGATGCAGAACGCTGGCTAGAAGCTAACGTGCACTAAATGCCTATTTTTTCCAGGATTGAATAAAACGCGGGCTTATCCTGTTATTAGATTGCCGCACAGTCTTAGGAGGACCCAATGGCTGAAAATGTAAAAGAATTAACATCGAGTGATTTCGATGAAGCAATAAGCAGTTCTGAATTGCCTATTCTTGTTGACTTTTGGGCTGAGTGGTGTGGACCATGTCGCGCAGTTGCTCCAGTTCTAGAAGAGATTGCTAACGAGAACACAGACAAGATTCAAATTGCAAAACTAAATGTTGACGAGAACCAAGAGATCGCTATGCGTTACAGTGTTCGCTCTATCCCAACAATGCTTGTCTTCTCTGGTGGAGAAGTTACTAAGACCATCGTTGGCGCTAAGGGTAAAGACGATCTTCTAAAAGATCTAGAACTCGCATAAGTTCTAGCTACATATGTTTGGAATTTGGCCCTGGGTTCGCTGAGCGATCCCAGGGCTTAGTTTTTATATTCGCCGCTGTTGAGTTCGGCTTCGAGCAAGATAGTTACAGTTTCTGAACGGTTCCATCCTCGACTTCGTGCCAGCTTGTCTAGGCGAGCGTAGTCTCCTGGGGCCATTGAAAGGCGAATCCGTTTTCTACCCCGATGCATCCCCCTAAGGTACTCGCCTGCTCTGACTGCCTCTGCATGGTTTCTATACGCTCGCCTCAATAAGTCAGTGACGTTATACCCTGTTGCCTCGACTGCTTCGTGTACAGGCAGAGGTATTGACATTTCCTTTTGCACTCTGGTTGATTCATCATCGCTGCTAACTAGAGGCTTAGTCTGACGAGCTGGCCCAGCTACGACTTTAGGCGCTGGCTTAGTGACATTTTCATCGCCAGTCCTAAGATCAATTACAGAATCTCCCCTAGCAACTGCATCCTGAGTGATGGCTTTAGCTTCTGCCACCTTTGTTTGTGCAGATTTGTTCTCTACAACAGATGCTTGAGTAGTAGCGGTCGCTCCAAGCCCGAAGAACCTCTTCGAATCGTCGGTCTCTGCCGATTTGTGAGTGCTTGAATCTTCTTGTAGCTCTTCTGAGACATCAGCTACTACTGCCTCACTGACTTTCCTACCTCGCCTGCCCGATGATCCACGAAACGAAGACGGATCAGCGATTGAATTGAGGCCCCTAGCTGCTGATAAGTTTTTCTCTACCATTAGCTCTCCCCTGCCAAAATTTTGTCAGCCGTTGCTATACGATCATCAACCTCATCTGCCAACTCATAAAATTCCTGAGCCAAGCTCTCTAAGTTCTGCGGTATCCGAATCTTAGACTTGATCTGGTTTGCAACCGAAACTGTGGTCGCCCATTCTGCGTACTCGTGTAGGAACAAACTTGCACGACGGCTGTCGTCGTAAGCGGCACCTGCATCTCTGATTATTGTTTCAAATGGATCAGCTACACCAGCTAATATTTCGCCAACCTGATCTCTAGTTTCTGCTCGTTTCCTAGGCGCTCCGGCTCCTATTTTCATTAGAACCACTCCGAGTAACACAATGTTTGAACGTAGCTCTTCTAGCTCGGCCGCTAAGACTCTAAGCCCCTCAAGATTGTCTACCCCACTAGAGGTCGGCACCAACAGGTACTTACCAGATTGCATTGCCATATCGGCTAGGCGTGAAGAGCCAGATGGCGGTAGGTCAAATACGATGCGGTCATAGTCGCCTGATGCTGCTGCTTTCTGGAAAGGCAGTGCAAAGTCGGCGGCTGCAGTATCTGCAGTGACAAGGTGATTACTTAGTGCCTTAGTATGGCGTCCGGCTACACAAATATCTAAGTTGTCTCTGGCCCGAACAGTCTTCAACTCATCTCCGTAAAGAATAGAGTCCATTAGGTGACGCCCGTCTCCGTGCTGACTTGGATCAAGACCAACTACCTTCGTAGCCGAGGCTTGCATGTCAAGGTCAGCCAAAAGGATGCGTTTACCCTCACTTGACCAGATGCCTGAAAGTTGGGTGGCGAGAGTCGTCTTGCAACTTCCGCCTTTACCAATTCCTACGACAACTGAGTTGTCTATCGTCTCTATATCTACCAACATTTCCCCTTAACTAACATGGATATACTGCAGTTGGCACTAATCATAGGGGAACTTCCCTTTGCCATGTGGGATCATCGTAAGATGCACGGGCTTACACCTATTGTTCGCTAGTTCTACCAAGAGCCCAAGTTCTTAGCAAAAGCCATAGCCCATTTCGGCTGCCAATCTTGGCTACTATGATCCACGTGAAACATAAATACTTCTAGCCATTCATTTCACCGGCTATTCCCGCCCCCAGTTTGGCTACAACAGTGTAGTTCCATCCCTGTAATCACGTTTATGCAATTACCACCGTTGGCCAGGGCGCCGCTAAGCTACGCAAACTTGCGAACCGTTAGAGAGTTGACCAACGAGGTACAAGACATACTGATCAACGATAAAGCAGTATGTTTCTTGCGCTAGCACCTACTCGATGGGCATGAACACTGCCTAATCCGGTAGATTTCCAGTTTGATTAGGTATGATTAGTTCAAATATGCGGCTTAGATCGTCTAAATCAGCGAATTCGATCGTTATCTTGCCATTTCCTCGACTGGCCGACACATTACATCTGGTTGATAGATGATCCTCCAATAACGAGGCGACTTCTAAGTGAGCGAAGCTGGCAGGACCATTATTGCTTTGCGTGGGTGGCAGCTCAGGGGAGTTGGCGTTGCGAACAATATCTTCAACTGCTCTTACACTAAGCCCCTCACGCTCAACTCTTTCGGCAAGTTCTGTGACCAAAGATAAATCTTCAAGAGCTAGCAGAGTCCTTGCATGACCGGCTGAGATTCTTCCGTCCTGGACTTGGCTAATAACTGCATCTGGCAGTTTGAGTAGTCTTCTGGTATTAACAACAGCAGGTCGTGACTTACCAACCCGCTCAGCAATCTGGGAGTTCCCCAAACTGAATTCGGTAGCTAGGCGGTCATAGGCTAAGGCTTCTTCAATTGGGTTTAGATCTTGTCGGTGAAGGTTCTCAACGATTGCCTGCTCCAAGGAATCTCTATCAGTGAAGTCTCCAACAACGGCTGGAATAGCCTCTAATTCAGCTATTTGAGCAGCTCTCCAACGTCGTTCGCCTGCAATAAGCTCATAGGTTGAACCATCTGGATTTGGACGGATCAGTATCGGCTGGAGAACCCCAATCTCTGCAATCGACGCCGCCAAACCAACTAGCTCCTCAGAGTCGAATTCCTTGCGCGGCTGGTATTCGTTGGGAGAAACTAACTTCGGATCTACTTCGATAAGCTCGCGCTTTGAAGAGCTAACCGCAGCGCTCTCTGACGTAGCGCCGACAGCGGGGGAGCGGTTGTCGCCAGAAAGATTTAATAGGTCGGATAGTCCTTTAGACAGCGTGATCTCCTAGGATCTCCCTACTCAATTCTCTGTAGGCGGCTGCACCCCGTGACTCAGAGTCAAACGCAGTAATTGGTTGACCGTAGCTCGGAGCTTCTGAGAGTCTTACGGATCTAGGAATAACTGTTCTGCAGACTCTCTCTGCAAAGTGCTGACGAATCTCATCGACTACTTGGGTAGCCAAGTTTGTTCTGCCGTCATACATCACGAGCACCACATGAGATAGCACTAAGTCTGTATTTAGTGCTTTTTTCACGAGATCAACATTGCGAATCAGCTGGCCAACGCCCTCTAAAGCAAAGTACTCGCACTGTATTGGCACTATTACTTCAGTGACTGCTGTGAAAGCGTTAATGGTTAGCAGACCGAGCGATGGGGGACAATCAACGACTATCAGGTCGTATTCACTAGACACCTTATCCAAGGCATTCTTCAATTTGGTTTCGCGAGAAAAGGCCGAAACAAGCTCGATTTCAGCGCCTGCAAGGCGAATATTCGAAGGAGCAACAAACAGGTTCGGTACACCTGCCGGCTCGATAATGTCATCGATTGGAGCGTCATGTAGCAATACCTCAAACATTGACCGCTCAATATCTTGAGGGTTTAGCCCTAGCCCCGTGCTCGCATTACCTTGCGGATCAAGATCTACAACCAGAACACGTTTGCCAGTCTCAGCGGCTGCAGCAGCAAAATTTACGACAGTCGTAGTTTTCCCAACACCACCTTTTTGATTGGCAACCGCTATCCGTCGGGCTGACTTGAAGGGGGAGGGGTCCCGTAGTTCATTTGAGTCAATACTGCTCACCGCCCAAGCCTACAAGGCCCGTTTGAAAAAAGTTTCGGCCTTACTAGGCAGTCGGCGTTAGATCCTAAATAGAGGCTTTGCCTTTATATGCTTCCAACTTCTAGGAAACTCTGCTGGACTCTCAGCTACCTTAGAAAAAGCCACAACCTGACCTGTCTCGGCCAATTCGAGCCCAACAGTAGCCAAAGCCTCTGCTGGCCAGTTTCTCTGCTTTGGGGGCTCGCTAATGACCACTAGGCCGCCTAGACGAACCAGGGGAGCTCCCGATTCAATAGTTGCGGCAGGCGGACCGAACCCTCTAGCGATAACCGCATCAAAGGTCTCTCGGTTTTCAGTTTCACTGGCGAACTCTTCGGCGCGTCGATGTAAAACTTGTGCTCTTTGGGCAAAGCCCAACTCTGATATTGCCCATGTTAAAAACGAACAGCGTCGCTCAGACGTATCGAGCATTGAAATCGACAGTGAAGGTTCAGCCTCAAGCAAAGGGAGCGAAGGCAGACCACCGCCTGCTCCTAGATCTACAATCGATACAGAATCCGTTTCAGATCTAATGCTTGTCAGTAAAGGCAGAAAGGCTAGGGCATGGTTTATCTGACCCTCAATTTCTGATGGACCGAAGAAACCAAGCTGCCTAGCTCTTTCTAAAACGTTATGGAGTTCGCTCACCTTTGAGCTCTACTCGGCGTCACCTGGAACAACAATCACACGTCGTCGAGGTTCTTGTCCTGCTGAACGTGTACTTACATCTGGGTCATCAGTTAGTGCATCGTGAATAACTTTTCGGTCAGCAGAATTCATTGGGTCTAGTACTACTTCTACACTCTCACTCTTTGCTTTCTCAGCTGCCTGTGTCGCAAACTCGACGAGAGCGCCACGACGCTTCTCTCGGTAGCCACCAACGTCGGCATAAATGCGATATTCGCTTGGTTTTGAACGCTGCGTTGAAACTCGAAGTAGCTCTTGAATAGCGTTTAGTGTTCGGCCCTTTGAGCCAACTAGAAGTCCGTGTTGTCCTTCAACAGCAACAGTTAGACCTGCCTCTGCATCGCCAACTACCTTTACGTTATCTTCAATACCAAATGCATCTGTTAACCCATTCATGTAGTTAGAAATGAAGTCTGAGACTTCCTCTATTGATGAATTAGGACGAGGCTTTTCATCTGCTGAGTTACGGCTTGGGGCGTTGTTCGAACGATTGTTGTTGTTGCGATTCCGATTATTGTTTCGGTTGTTTCCGCCCGAACGATTGTTGTTCTGCTTCTTATTGTTGTTTCCACCTGTTCGGTTGTTACCACCAGAACGATTGTTGTTGCGGCGACGCTTTTCGTTCTTGTTACGAACTGCCTTCGGCTTTACTCTTGCCTCTACTCGTGCAACGCCTTTAGCTCTTCCGAAGAAACCCTGCTTTGGTTCTTCGACAACTACGATTTCTGCCTCTGCCTCGTCAACGCCCAAGTTGTCGAGAGCGAGATCAATCGCCTCTGGTACAGACTTAGCTGTTGTTGATATCCATTCCATTGAATTACCTTCTTACTTAATTTTGGTTCTTGGGCTTTGTGCCCTTTGGTGTGATTCTGGAGGAGCCTTTGGATGTCGCTCGCTTGGACTTAGCCTTCTTAGCTTTTGCCTTACGACGAGCTTCCCACGCTTGCTCTCTTTCAGAAACTTCTTTGTTTGATGTTGAGTTGTCTTCAACAGAATCAACATCGATGATCTCTTCCGGTTCATCATCGTCATCATCATCTAGATCAAAATCATCAGCCGCCTGCTGCTCACCGGAGAACATCGACCTGGTAATGAATGCCTGTTGTGCGACCCTAAATGAGTTAGAAGTGGCCCAATAAAGTACTAATCCAGCAGGGAAAAACAGTGACCAAACACCACTCAAGATTGGAAAGACCCGAAGCAAGAGTTGTTGTTGCGGATTCATTGCTGGTGAAGAAGAAGTTCTTCGGGCAGCAATTTGTTTCTGCTGATAGAACGACGTTCCCATTACTAACAAGATCAAAAGAACGTAAGGAATGCTCTCGACCAAATTGCTCTGGATGATTTCCCAAGCTTGAGCTCCGAGATCGAAAGGCCCAAAGCCCATTGTCTCGCTCATAGAAAGATCTCGAAATAGATCTGTACTTTCATCTAGGTGATCTGGAGCAAACAGTTCTGTGGAAACGGGAGTTCCTGCTTCTTCCCATGTTCTCTGTGCCAAACCAGAAAATGGAAGGTCTTCGACCTTACGTGTAATCCCACGGATAACTGAGAACAAAAGTAGGAAGACAGGAGCTTGGGCAAGAATTGGGATACAACCACCTACAGGGTTGACGCCTTCTTCTTGGTAAAGCTCCAAGACTTTTTGGTTCATTACAGTACGGTCGTCTTTGTACTTTTTCTGAACAGCTTTCAATTTTGGTTGCAGACTCGACAACTTAATAGATGACTTAGTTGCCTTGAGTGTGAGCGGCATCAACACAATCATGATTGAAAGAGTCAGCAAGATGATTGCGAGTCCGTAGTTGCCACCAACTACTGGGAGTGAATAGAAGAAGGCGAGTGCCGAAGCAGCCAACTCTAGGAAGAAATCAATAATTGCTCTCACTTAGCAACACTCACTTTCTGCAGGAACAGGGTCATAGCCGTGTGCACCAAAAGGTCGGCATCGAGATATTCGTTTCAGGCCCATCCACGAACCTTTAACAGCGCCGTAGGTTTCAATCGCTTCGGCTGTGTAGTGGCTGCAGGTGGGGAAGTACCGGCAGCGACATGGTCTAGTAGCAGAGTAGGACTGATACGTTTTGATTCCACGAAGCAGCATTTCTTTCACTGTGACTTCTCCGAAATCTTGCGGCAGCACTCATCAAGGCTGCTGACAAGGCCAGCATAATCACAGCTCAGGATCTTTCTTGACCCGAACAAGAGATATGCATTGTTATAGAGGTGCGAATAGTTTTGGATTGTCTCGTTGAATGCATGACGAAGTCGTCGACGAGCCTTGTTGCGATCAACGGCGTTACCAAACTTTTTGGTTATAGCCATTGCTACTTCAGGTTTTTGGGATTCAATTGGCACAAATACCACGCTCACGGGACCAGAACTTACTTTGACACCAACAGAAGAAAATCTAGAAAAGGTGTCCTTGGATGAAACTCGTTCGAGAATCACGCGCTTATTTTAGCTCTACCCTTTTTACGACGTGCGGCCAAAATCTTTCGACCAGCACGCGTTGATTGACGCTTACGAAAGCCATGCTTTTTTGAGCGCTTACGAGTGTTTCGCTGAAGCGTACGTTTCATGATGAGAATCTCCGAGTTAAAAACTGCGAACCAAGTGAGATGCGTTAGGAAGGATTACCCGGCTAGCTATATACAAACAATAAGCCCTCAAACTTGAGAGCGACCTTAATGCTATTGGTATATGTATGTCATCCCAACTCTCAGTAGGGCTCAACTGACTTTTCCACAGGTTTTATAGCGAGAATATGTCGATAGCTGCTAGTTTCAAGTCTACAAACCCGCCAAAGGTGTGGAAAACCCTGTGGGAATTGGGGAAAGATCATGGAAAAAAGCCTAGATTCACAGCTTGACGCAGACAACCTGTGGAAAAGTGCCTCTGAAATCCTTAGAGGCCAGTATTCAGCAGGGATTTGGCAAAGTACCTTCTCACAGGCCCAAGGTATTAAGTTAACCAAACGCCAACTAGTCGTAGGCCTGCCAAACGGGATCGTTCGAGACAAACTCGACGGTAAATATCGGCCCTTCGTCGAAGAGGCTGTAGCTGAAGCACTCGGCTCTGTAATCAGCGTCAAATTTGACACGTTGTTGCCAACACTGTTTGATGATTCGCAAGCGCAACTAGATCTAACCAACGCAGACCCAGTAATAGATGTAACTGAAAAGCCTAAAGCTCCAACAAGTCCAATCAAGAATGATCAGGGCCGCTATACATTTGAGACTTTCGTTATTGGCCAGTCCAATCGATTCGCTCATGCTGCAGCTTTGTCAGTTGCAGAACGCCCTGGTAATTCCTACAACCCACTCTTTATATACGGCCAAGCAGGGCTCGGTAAGACTCACATTCTGAAAGCTGTCGAGACCTACATCAACGATGTGTATCCTCAGCTGACTGTTAGATATGTCTCGACTGAAACTTTCCTGAACGAATTTGTCGACTCGATCAAGAACTCTGCCGGAAACGATTTCAAATCTCGCTATCGCAAAATCGATGTTCTGCTAATTGACGACATCCAGTTCATCGAAGGCAAAGACCGCCTTCAAGAAGAGCTCTTCCATACTTTTAACGATCTGTATGCAGAGAATAAGCAGATCATTCTTTCTTCTGACCGGCCACCTGACGCTATCCCAACGCTTGAAGACCGCTTAAGAAGCCGCTTTATGATGGGTCTGCTAACGGATATTCAGCCACCAGACGTTGAAACTCGTATGGCGATTCTGCAAAAGAAGTCAGACAACGACTCGATTGACCTACCAAGCGACGTTGCTGAATTCATAGCAACATCAATAAAGACAAATATTCGTGAGCTTGAAGGTGCGCTCAATAAGGTCGCAGCTCACGCCAATCTAAATCGCCAAGACATCACGGTCGAACTTGCATCTGAGGTACTGGGTGACTTCATAGCAAATCGTCAGCCAAAGCAAATCAATGTCGACATGATTATGGACGCAACTCAAGCACACTTTGGTTTTGGAATAGATGAACTCAAAGGGAAGTCTCGCCGCAGACCATTAGTAATTGCTAGACAAGTTGCAATGTATCTGTCACGACAAATGACGGACTTGAGCTTTCCGATGATTGCTAGAGAGTTCGGTGGCAGAGATCACACCACCGTTATTCATGCTTGTGACAAAGTTGAAGCTCTAATGAAAGAACGAACACAAATTTACAACCATGTAACTACTCTGGAAAAAGCTGTGCGTAACACCGCAGAAGCTGGGGATTAGTTAGGGATAAATCTGTTCGTATTCTGCGGACAACTGAAGGCCCCAAAGTGCCTTATTCACAGCTAACTAATTACCAATTTGTAGTTCGGTGCATAGTCGACATGGTGGTGTGGAAAAATAGTTAGCTGTTGGAGCAGTCAGTGACTACTTACTCACAATCCACAGGTCCTATTACATATAACTATCATTTAAAAACAAATCCAAAACTAATTGTGGGGAAACCAAGACGAACCAACCGTGGACGAATTGCATTAGTGTGATTTACCTGCGTTTCTTTCTTGAATCAGAACTCTCATAAATAGAGAAACCTCAGTGATAATTGGCTAGGCTATATTGCATAGGGCTTGGAGCAGCGTTGCCAGTTGCCTTAGCCCATTTTATTTTCGGAGCGTTATGAAGTTCAAGTGTGAAAGAGATGTACTAGTCGAATCTCTAGCAACAGCGGGTCGTGCTGTGAACAAAGGTTTGCCAGGACTCTCAGGTATTCAGGCAATTTTAAAGAAAGACTTACTGAGTCTGACTGGTACAGATCGTGATCTTACGATTTCTATTGATGTCAAAGTTTCAGGTTCTACTGATGGTGAAGCAGTTATTCCTGCACGACTAGCAGCAGACATTGTTAAAGCAATCAAACCAGGAGCTGTGTCTTTAGAAGTATCTGGAGATTCACTACAGATCACATCTGGTCGAAGTGAGTTCAGTATCCGTTTAATCGCTTCAGACGATTTTCCAAAGCTTGCAGCTACCGAAGCAGAAACGTTTACGCTTTCAGCAGAAGAACTAAACGACTCTTTACAACAAGTTGTCTTAGCTGCTAGTTCAGATGATTCTCGTCCAATTCTTACAGGTGTCTTACTAGCAAGCGAAGGTGATGGTCTTCGTCTAGTGGCAACAGACTCTTACCGTTTAGCTATGCGAGATATCAAGAACGCAGCAGTTCTTAAAAAGGGCCAAAGTGTTTTAATTCCATCTCGAGCGTTGGAAGAACTCAACAAAGTTCTAGACAAAGGTGACAAGGTTGATCTTCAGCTTGGTGACAACGAAGCAGCGTTCTTGGTTGGTGACATCAAGATTACAACTCGACTTATCGAAGGCGAGTTCCCCAACTACCGTGGTCTAATTCCGGACAGTCACCCGAACAAGCTAACTATCAATAGAGGCGACTTCTTAGAGGCTCTTCGCAGAGTCAAGCTTCTAGCTCGTGAGTCAACACCTGTTCGATTAGAGATGAATTCTGACGGGGTAGAACTAGTTGCTATCACACAAGATGTAGGTACAGCTAGAGAGTTTGTAGAAGGCAAATACGATGGTTCTAACCTAATTGTTGCATTCAACCCGCAGTACTTAGCAGAAGGTGTTGAAGTCACTCCAGGCGACGAAATTACGCTTTCCACAATCGATGAGCTAAAGCCAGCGTTAATCCACAGTGTGGGTGTAGAGGATTATCTATACTTGCTAATGCCGGTTCGCGTTTCTTAAAGGCAAACGATTACCTGTGATTATTTCTGATCTTTGGATTAGAAACTTTCGTAGTTACGAGTCAGCACATTTTGAATTTTCACCAGGGCTTAATGCTTTCATTGGGCCGAATGGCATTGGCAAAACAAATTTAGTTGAGGCGCTCAGTGTTTTGTCGACACAGAAGTCTCATCGTGGTTCGCCAACCCAAAACTTGATTCGTCGAGGGACTGAGATTGGGGTGCTACGGGCCAAAGGGATACGCGACGATAGAGATGTTCTTATTGAGCTAGAAGTCGCTAAAGGCAAGACTAAGGCATTTGTAAATAAGCAGCCCTTAAAGAGGGCTAAGGACTTACTAGGTGCTTTACAGGTCACTGTGTTTGCACCAGATGACTTGGCACTTATAAAGTTTGGACCTAGCCACCGTCGTGACTATCTAGATAATTTAGTTATCGCACTTGATCCGAGTCAGTCGGGCACATATGCCACTTTTGACAAGAGTCTGAAACAACGAAATTCATTACTTAAACAAATAAGTACGACCAAAGATGAATCTGTCGAAGCAACACTCGACGTTTGGGACAAGCGTGTTGGTGAGTCTGGAACGAGAGTGCGGAACTTACGCATCGAACTTCTGAATCGTCTGCGGCCAATAAGTTCATTGGCATACGCTGAGTTAGCAGGGGAGCGGCGCGACGTCACATTTGATTATGAATCAACTTGGGAAGATGACCTGGTCGAAACCCTTGTCGATAATCGAACCAACGATATTCGAAGGTCTGTAACAACTACCGGTCCACATCGAGATGACCTAGTCACCACTCTGGATGGCTTTGATACACGCAATGAAGCGTCACAGGGAGAACAAAGGTCTCTGGCCCTGAGCTTACGCTTGGCTGGTCATAAGCTGCTTACAGAGGCTCTAGGAGAGGCGCCTTTACTGCTTTTAGACGATGTTTTGAGTGAGCTAGACATGGATAGGGCAACGGCGTTACTAAACAGCCTTGGTGATACTCAGACCATCATTACTAGCGCTGTGGAGCTTCCAGAAATCGTCACACCTGATGCTGAATTTAGAGAGTTTGCATCTAATAATGGGTTCTACGGATGAGCGAACCGAACCCAATTCAGAAAAGTTTAGAGACATTCTTTGCAAACTTAGGTGCACCCCCCATACAAGTTGTGGCTTCTTTGAGCGATAAATGGGAAGACATTATGGGCCCAGCGTTATCTAAAGTCACCGAACCTATTTCGGTGCAAGACGGAGTGCTAGAAATTAGCTGCACAGACCCGGCCTTTATAGCCCAAATAAAGTGGATGGAAACCCAAATAATTGAGGCCTACGAAGCCCAGTTTGCGCCCAATAAATTGAGTGCAGTTAAAGCGCGACTCAGCGCCAAATAAGTCTGACAAAACTGGTTCGGGGGTAGCGACACCCCAAGACACATCGGTCAAGAAATCAATTGTTTCCGTACCCAAAATAAGCGTCTAAAAGGGGTCTTTTTCTGCTACAATGAAATGAGCTAAAAACGCTCTAGAACACCGCTATTTAAGCCTGTTTTTGGCAGTCAATTGATGCTAATTATTAGTCACAAAATAGTTACAAAAATAGATCGAGAAAATGTCCACAACCTCAGACAATACCAGCAGTCCTAAATCAGCAAATCCGACATATTCAGCCTCAGATATTCAAGTCCTCGAAGGCTTAGAAGCGGTCAGAAAAAGACCTGGCATGTACATTGGGTCCACCGGTCCAACAGGTCTACATCACCTTGTATGGGAAGTTGTTGACAACTCTGTTGACGAAGCAATGGCCGGTCACTGTGGTCGAATCGTTGTAACTGTTAGAGACGATGGTGGAGTAACCGTTACCGATGATGGTCGTGGTATCCCTGTGGGGAAACACCCAAAATATGATGACCTGACAGCAGCTGAGGTAGTACTAACTGTTCTTCACGCTGGTGGTAAATTCGGTGACGGTGGTTACAAAGTTTCGGGAGGTTTGCACGGTGTAGGTATCTCTGTTGTAAACGCACTCTCAACAAAAGTAGAAGTAGAAATTGACCGCGATGGCTCAACTCACCAAATGTCATTTAAAGACGGTGGACAACCAGCTGACAAGCTCAAGGTAATTGGGAAGTCACCAAAAGACGATGACGGCAACCCGGTAACCGGCACGAGCGTCACGTTCTGGCCAGATCCAGCGATCTTTAAAGAAGGGATTTCATTTGTAACAAAAACTTTGGCAGACCGCTTCCAGATGATGGCTTTCTTAAACGCAGGTCTCGAGTTCTACATTGTTGATGAACGAGATCCTGAATTTGAGCCAATCACCCTTCGCTATGACGGCGGTATCAAAGACTTTGTTGCGCACCTAAACAAATCTAAAGAAGAGCTCTTCAGTCAGGTTGGTTGGTTCGAAGAAGACGGCGAAGACGAAACAGTCGAAATTGCGTTTAGCTGGAACACCGGATACCAGACAGATGGCATTCACTCATTTGCCAACGGTATCAACACCATCGAAGGTGGTATGCACGAACAAGGGTTCCGAACAGCTCTAACCCGAACCGTTAACGCTTATGCTCGTGACAAAGGAATCCTCAAAGAAAAAGAGGACAACCTACAGGGCGAAGACATTCGTGAAGGTTTAACTGCCATCATCTCGGTACGAGTTGTTGAACCACAGTTCGAAGGTCAGACCAAATCTAAACTTGGAAACGTATCGGTTCGTTCTTTGGTCGAGAAAGCAACGAATGAACGTCTACGTGAGTGGTTCGAAGAGAACCCGAACGAAGCAAAGCTAATTCTTAACAAGTCAGTTCAGGCAGCGAAGGCTCGTATTGCGGCCACAAATGCTCGAGCAACTATTCGACGTAAGTCGGCGCTAGATGGCGCAGGTCTCCCAGGTAAGCTCGCAGACTGTCAAAGTAACGACCCGGAAGAATCAGAAATCTACATAGTGGAGGGTAACTCGGCGGGTGGTTCGGCTAAAGAAGCTCGTGACCCAAGAACAATGGCGATCCTGCCGATTCGGGGCAAGATCCTAAATGTTGAGCGTGCACGTATAGATCGTATGTTCAAAAACACAGAAGTCATCTCGCTGATCCAAGCAATTGGTGCCGGAATTGGCGAGGAAGAGTTTGATCTCGAGAAAGCTCGCTATCACAAGATCATTCTTCTAGCTGACGCGGATGTTGATGGTAGTCACATCAGAACCCTGCTACTGACGTTCTTCTATCGTCAAATGCGACCAATGGTCGAAGCCGGCTACGTATACATAGCGCAGCCTCCGCTTTTCTCGACAGAAGTAGGCAAGACAAAGATTTACCTGAAAGATGACATCGCTCGAGATGAGTATCTAAAGACTAAGCCAAACGCAGAGTTCCAACGCCTTAAAGGCCTTGGAGAGATGGACGCAGTAGAGCTGTGGGACACCACGATGGACCCAGAGAAGCGAACACTACTGCAAGTCACTGCGGACCAGGCGGCCAAGGCCGACGAAGTCTTCTCCGTGCTTATGGGCGATGACGTAGAAAGCCGCAAGAACTTTATCCAGACCAACGCAGACGACGTGCGTTTCCTAGACATATAGAACGAGAACAAAATGACTGATATCCCAACAACAGATCTAGACGAGCAAGACATAGAACCAATCGATATCCAAACTGAGATGGAGCAGTCCTTCTTGGAATATGCCATGTCGGTGATTGTGTCGCGTGCTTTGCCCGACGCTCGAGATGGACTGAAGCCAGTGCATCGCCGCATCCTCTGGTCAATGTTTGACGCAGGCCACCGCCCAGATAGAGGCCACGTTAAGTGTGCAACTGTTGTTGGTGACGTAATTGGTAAGTACCACCCTCACGGTGACCAAGCAATCTATGACTCACTTGTACGAATGGGTCAAAACTTTTCACTACGGCATCGTCTAATTGATCCGCACGGCAACTTCGGTTCGCCCGATGACCCACCAGCTGCTTACAGATACACAGAGTGTCGCCTCGAGAAGATAGCTATGGAGTTGCTCGCCGACATCGACGAGGACACAGTTGATTTTGCAGACAACTTCGATGGCAAGCACGCAGAGCCAACAGTGTTGCCAAGTCGCTTCCCTAACCTTCTAGTAAACGGAAGCCAGGGGATTGCCGTTGGTATGGCCACCAACATTCCACCGCATAACTTGGGCGAAGTAATCGATGCAACAATGCACCTAATCGATAATCCAGATGCACAGCCCGTTGACTTGATGGAGTTTGTAAAGGCTCCCGACTTCCCGACTAAAGGCCAAATTCTAGGGCGTGCTGGGTCACGAGCTGCTTACCAAACAGGTAGAGGTTCAGTAAAGATTCGTGCTGTTGCAGAGATCGTTCCTGGTAAACGAAGCGACACAATTGTTGTTACCGAAGTTCCATACCAGACGTCTGTAGAACAAATCGAACGCAAGACCGCTGAGCTTATCGAAAGAGGAGCGCTCGAAGGTATTCGGGAAATTCGAAATGAGTCCGCCAAAGGCAAGACACGAATGGTCTTCGAACTGCGCCGAGACGCTAACTCGACCGTTGTCCTCAACAACTTGTACAAGCACACCCCAATGCAAACATCGTTTGGCGTTAACTTGGTTGCACTAGTTGACGGCATTCCCAGAACACTCAACCTGCGAGAAGCTCTAGTCGCTTACATAGACCATCAAGTTGAAGTCGTCACACGACGTACCAAATTCCGCCTAGCTAAGGCAGAAGCTCGTGCCCATATTATCGAAGGCCTGCTAAAAGCTCTCGACCTGATTGATCAGATCATTGAAGCTATCAAGCAAAGCGCAGACCGTGCGGCAGCAAAAGGCGCCTTAATGGGCGACACTTTTGAGTTCTCGGAGCGTCAAGCCGACCACATTCTTGACATGCAACTACACCGCCTCACAAGGTTAGGGCGAACAAACCTCGAGAATGAGTTAGCCGAGCTCGCCAAGGTAATCAAAGAGTTGAAAGCTATCTTGGCTGATGACCAACGACTCCGAGAAGTGATTAAGGAAGAGCTAGGAGAGGTCAGAGATAAGTACGCAACACCGCGTCAGTCAATAATGATTGATGACCCAGGTGAGATTGACATTGAAGACTTAATCGATGACGAAGACCTTGTTGTTACCCTTACGTCGTCTGGCTATATCAAGTCAGTATCAGCTGACGAGTTTAAGACGCAAGGTCGAGGTGGACGTGGTGTAGCTGGAGCAAAGACCAAAGATGATGAAGACATAGTCGACCATCTAATCCACACAACAGCCCACGCTTACTTATTGTTCTTCTCAACAAAGGGCAAGGTATATCGTAAGAAGGCTCACACGATCCCAATCACGTCGCGTACCGCTCGGGGTACCGCACTAGTAAATATTTTGCCTCTGGAGAATGGTGAGACCATTCAGGCAGTAGTAGACACTCGTGATTATGAGACAAACAGATTCTTGTTTTTCGCTACACGTCAAGGTCGAGTCAAGAAAACGCAGTTCACTGCTTATGACACCAACCTCAAGTCCGGGCTTATCGCCATAAAGCTGAACGACGGCGATGAGCTAGTTTCGGTAGTACCTACTAATGGCGAAGATCATATCTTTATGACCTCAGAACAAGGTCAAGCTATCCGCTTCTCAGAAGAGCACGTTAGAGCAATGGGTCGTACCGCTGCTGGTGTAAAGGGAATGAAGTTCAGAGAAGGCGATCAGCTTGTTAGTTGTAACGTTCTTCGTTCAGATGCTGAATTCTTGGTTATTACCTCTGAAGGCTTCGGAAAACGAACTGACCCTGAACTATTCTCACCAAAGAACCGTGGTGGCTTAGGAGTTAGATGTGCAAAGGTCAATCCTGCCAAAGGCAAGGTTGTCTGTGCCAAGTTCGTCTCACCAAAAGATGAGCTACTCCTAGTTTCAACTAACGGAATTATGATTCGTACTAGAGCTGAGGACATCTCGCAACAAGGCCGTGATGCCAGTGGCGTTCGAGTAATGAACTTAGATGATCAAGATAGTGTCGCAGCTGCAGCTAGGCTTCTTCATACTGAAACCGAGGAAGATGAATGAGTCGAAAGTCGAG
Source organism: uncultured Acidimicrobiaceae bacterium (assembly GCA_964648795.1). Lineage (GTDB taxonomy): Bacteria > Actinomycetota > Acidimicrobiia > Acidimicrobiales > SZUA-35 > JAHDDW01. Next base: position 143,115 of record CAZYMB010000002.1, on the reverse strand, counting down.
AAAACGAAACAGCAAAAAATCTTCTGAAGACAAGTCTGATAGTTCAGACTCGAAAGATTTGAACGAATCCGAATCAACAGCATCCGCTGCCGCTGATTCTCAGGGTGAGTCAACTGCTGAGTTCTTTATGTCGGGCACCGGCGAAGACGAAGTAGAAGAGACTGGACCCCAAGATCAAGACAATGATGGTGCCGAAGCCGACGATGTTGAGGAGTCTGATGCGAGCGTTGACGAAGAAGATACAGATGATGACTTAGATGAAGAGGATATTGACGACGAGACTAAAGACAAAGACGACTCAGACCCGACTGGAATAGACGACTTCGATTCTGAACAACAAGAAGATCGAGAAGATGAAGAAGACCTCGAGCTAGACGAAACAGAGACAGTCGAAGCAGTAAATGAAGATATAGAGTCTGATGAGGAAACAGATGTTGAGCTAGAATCAACAACACAAACCTCGACTACTCGTGTCGAACCTAAACCCGCACCGAAAGGCACAGGGGGAGTTGTGGACGCTAGTGTGCCCGTCGTTGGTGCCGCTGCAGCCGCTAGTCAAGGCGGTCCAGTAAGAGACTCACGAGGTTCCTTCTTCGAGAGATGGTTTGCCTCTGACAATGGTAAACGCCTTCGTGCTCGTAAAGTGCGACGGGTTATACGCCACATCGACCCATGGTCGGTACTAACATTCTCTGTGATCTTTCATTTAGTCGTGGTAGGGTCCATATTTATAGCCACCTTGTTGGTCTTCGTTCTCTCGGTACAGCTGAATCTGCTTGAGCAAGTTGAGACTCAGATTCAACAACTATTCAATCTGGAAGTATTCGAGATTCGATTGCGGCCATTGGCAACAGCACTAGCTCAGTTCTCCTTTATCTTAGTTATTCTGGGGACTTTGCTACACGTGCTATTTGCAGTGATATTCAACCTTATATCGGACCTTGTAGGTGGAATCCGGGTAACTGTCGTTGAAGAAGAGCTGTCAACTACGAGTCGAGACTCTAGGTAGTTAATTCGTCAATCAACCACTAGATTCAATGAGTCTGGGACTATAGCTCAGTTGGTTAGAGCGCACCCCTGATAAGGGTGAGGTCGCTGGTTCAACTCCAGCTAGTCCCACTAGATAAGCCGAAAGGCGTCAATGCGGATATTAGAACTAGCTCGACGGGTGGTGCTAGCACTTGGCCTGACTGGCCTTGCTTCGATTTTTGTGCGTTCTCAATCAAATTCGAGTCAAGCAATCCAAGATACTCATGACCATTGGCAGCGTGTCAACTTTAGTGAGGAGGACTTCGACGGTTCGGAAGCTGTTGGTGAAGTTGCCTTAATTTTTGGGTATGGGCTAACGGGTAGAGCAATAGAGCAATCCCTAATCCGAAGTGGGTTTAGAGTTAAGTTGGCCACACGCTCTAACGCTAGCGATTGGTCAGCTGAAGAGATTAAACAGGCCAACGTCGACCTGGTAGTTATTGCAACGCCCCGGCGAACTCACACCCGATTCGCTCGTCAAGCGCTAACCGCAGGAGTTACAGTTATCACGCTGTCAGATGACTTAGAGGAATGCCAAGACCTAAAAGAGCTATCTGAGTTAGCAGAAAACAACGACACATCTCTCATAATAGGTGCTGGTTTAAGCCCCGGTCTTAGCTGTTTATTGGCAGTTAAAGCGGCTAATCAGTTGGATGAATGTTCCGATGTCGTCATATCTAAGGCAGGAACCGCTGGCCCAGCGTGTGCGAGAAGCCACCATAGCTCGTTAAAAGGCAAGACACTAAATTGGGTTGACGGTGCTTGGCAGCACGGCCAGTCGGGGACAGGTCGGCTGCTGCATTGGTTTCCGGAGCCAATTGGGGGTCGGGACTGTTATAGGGCAGCGCTAGCGTCACCGCTGTTGCTCAGACCCTTTCTAGAAGTTCCTAAGATTCGTGCCCGCCTCGCCGCCAACAGAAGAGATAGGTTAACTTCAAGGCTGCCAATGTTGCGTCCTCCGCATACAGATGGTGGTCCAGCTGGTATTCGTGTTGAAGCTAATGGTGAAAGTGATGGGGCTTCCTCGACGGTTGTCTATGGAGTTTCCGGTAGCCCAAGCTATATATCAGCAGAAGTAGTGGCAGCAGTAGCAGAGCTTCAACTTAGCCATGAGCTGCCTCGAGGCGCATACGGCCTTGCGGGCCTCAGATCCACAGATGAGGTCCTGGCAGCAGTTGCTGGGGCAGGAATTCGAGTTTTTCGATATTAGATCAGGGTTAGACCGTCCGGCCTATTTCGCTAAAGAAGCGAGGTTTATTTACCGTTACTATCGATAACGAAATTTCTTTAGATTTTCGCTAAAGGTTTTCTCACTTTGTGTCGTTAACTGTGTTCTAACAAAAACGAACCGGATTATCCGGGCCAACGGGGTGAACAAAGTGGCTAATAAAACCAAAGCAAACAAAACCAAGACTGACGCTCAGGAACCAGAAATGGATCTTACTGAAATCAACGCTCGTATCGAAGCAAACGTTGAGTTAGTAAACCATGTGGTGTTCCAAGTAGCGGTGCACTTTCCAAGACACGTTGATCGTGAAGAGCTAGCAAGAGCTGGAGCGCTTGGTCTAGTAGAAGCTTCTCGTCGCTTTGACGCTTCACGAGGCGTACCATTCGAACGATTTGCCGCTCAAAGAATACGTGGCGCAATCCTTGACTCAGTGAGAGCAGCAGACTGGGCACCACGCTCTGTGCGACTTCTAGCACGTCGCCTTGAAGCAACCGAACAACAATTAGCTTCTCGACTTGGACGAGTTCCTGAGAATCATGAGACAGCAAAAGAGATGGGAATGTCCCGCTCAGACCTAGCTAGAATCCAAGACCGTCTATTCCGATCTGTCGTTCTGGCATTAGACCACGAGACCAATGACTCATCTGATGAAGAACTAACTCTTGTTGATGTACTAAGTGACCCAAAGGCCATTGACCCTACTGAAGAACTAGAAGGCCGAGAGATCCACTCTTACCTGCGTGACGCTGTAAGGCTTCTGCCAGAACGCCAACGAGCAGTCATTATCGGTTACTTCCTAGAAGGAAAGTCATCTAAACAACTAGCTCAGTATCTAAACGTCACAGAGTCTCGAGTATCTCAACTTCGAAGTGAGGCCCTGCAAGCACTAAAGCTTGGTATCGAAGCTCAATACACAATTGAAGATGATTCTGATAAACCTGTGGGCAAAGTAGCTAAACGAAGAGCAGCATTCTCTGACTCAATTGGAACGGCTTCTGATTGGCATGAGCGACTTACAACTTGGGATGATGAGTATCAAATCCCCGAAGAGCCTTTCATCCCGGTTCGCAAGTTGGCAAGTTCAGCTGTTCGAAAACAATAGAACAACAAATCTAATCTAATACCATGGTTGTGCGCAGGCTAATACAGTCTGCGCACAACTGTTTTTACCGGAAGTGCTTTGCCGACTAATTTTCAGATTGACCGAAAGCGCAACCTTCACTTTGTGTAATCTTGGACTATGCGATTGCTACTTACATCAGAGGGTGGATTTCCAACTCAAGAAATTGTAGATGCTTGTATTGAGCTTGTAGGTAAACCGGCCAGCGAGATTTCATTTGCAGTTATCAACGAAGCCTATCCGGGAGAGCCGGGGGACAAGCGCTGGGTCATCATGCAACTGAATGCTATAGCCACCAAATTTGGTGGTCCAGTTGAGTTAGTGAACCTGAGAGCATTGAGCTCGGACCAGGTTGTAGACAAGATGGCAGACTGTGATGCAATCTATTGTGTTGGTGGTCATACGGACTTCTTGATGAGAACATTTATAGACACAGGCTTTGACACTTCGATCAGAGATACTTTGGAAACAAAGGTTTGGGTAGGCAGTTCGGCTGGCTCCATGGTCCTTGGCCATCGAACTCCTGTGCTGGTTTCTGAAACGGAGCTGACTGATGGGAATGAATACGGGATCGATTCATATCTTGAGTTGGTTGACTTCGGCATTTGCCCTCATGTTGATCGGATAGGTTATCCAAGTACTAATGAAGAACTAAGACGTACTTTCGGGTCCCAGCCAAATGTTCCAATCTACGGTATTGCCGATGATGCTGCTGTAGTAGTAGATGGAGATAAGGTATCTTTCATTGGCACCGAACCGTTGATGATTTTTAGAAATACTTAGCAAATTAGGACGTTCGGCAGTCGAGGCGTGAATGTAATTCGAAAACGAGTTGTGCGCAGATCCCTATGGCCTGCGCACAACTCGTTTTCGCGGTCCCTGAAGAGTTTGTTAGTTAAGACCTTTCAAGATTTCTACTACCTCGCTAGGTTCTTGACGCTTTGTGTAGTCGGCGTCAGCCCATGCGCTTACGATTTCGCCCTGAGTGTTAACCACGTATGTAGCAGCTAGTGGTAGCTCGAATGTGTCGTTACCGTTGTGCTTGGCGATATCGATTCCAAAGCCCTCGTATGCTGGCCGAAGCTCTTCAGCGAGCGTGAAAACAAGGCCTAGCTGTTTGATGTAGGCACTGTCTTTATCAGTTAGAACCTCAAACTCTAGATTGTTTTTCTCTGCGGTCGTTAACGATGAATCGGGAAGCTCTGGAGTGATAGCAACAAGGGTTGCTCCAGCAGCTTTGACTTCTGCTAGTTGTTCTTGCCAAGCATTTAGTTCTAGGTTGCAGTATGGGCACCAACCGCCGCGGTAGAAAGTGATAACTACTGGGCCATCGGCACGCAAGTCAGTTAACGAGCGGTTTTCGCCCTGAGCATTCGGAAGTTCGAAGTCTTTAAGTACATCACCGACTTGTGGTGTTTGTTCAACGATTCCAGATTCTGCAAGTTCTTGCGTTTTGGCTCCTGCTAGTTCTATTACTTCCAACGGAGCTACTTCTTTGAAGCCTTCTACTTGTGCCTCTAGTGCAGATGCAAGTGTCATTATTGCCTTTCAGGTTTGATTGAGCGATTGCTCAGGGTAATTTCAAACCTACTAGACGAACACAGTATTCCGAGTACGCAAATTAGTTTAGCAACTAGAATGAGTTGCGATAACTTTGAGGCTTAGCGTTCTTCTTTGTAGGTAACGTGCTTGCGCGCTACAGGGTCGAACTTCTTTAGCTCAAGGCGCTCTCGTGTGTTGACTTTGTTCTTTGTAGTCACATACATGTGGCCTGTGCCAGCTGTTGAACGTAGCTTAACTACTGGACGTTTATCGGAACCTTTAGCCATTAGACCTTTTCTCCACGGTTACGTAGCTCTGCTACAACGGACTCGATACCACGCTTGTTGATGGTCTTAATTCCTTTGGCGCTCACAGTAAGCGAGACCCATCGCTTCTCAGACGGAAGATAGAAGCGTTGCTTCTGGATGTTTGGGTTCCAACGACGCTTAGTCACTCTGTGCGAGTGAGAAATGCTATTACCAAAGCTTGGTTTTTTACCTGTTACCTGACAAATGTTAGACATAACAAATCCTTGTTTAGTTTGGATCCCCACTGGCGTCGGGATGGCCCACACAAATGATGAGAGAGATACTTTCTCTGCCCCGATTATCCTACCTTGAAGCTAGATTTTTACACCCCTGGGAGTTTCTAGGCGTCGTCTTCAGATTTGAAGAACTTCTCGAGGTTAGCTTCGCCGGTAGACAGCGTAATTAGGCTTTGATAGAAGTCGTCAGGGTACCGTAGGAAGTCGACATGCTTTAGTGCCTGATCCTGTCCAGCTGTCTCCACTTTGAGGTGAGAGTAGCCAAAGAACCCGCCAGTGTGTGTCTGGTGGATGCTTATGTCGGTGATTCGCCCCAGGGCTACAGAGGAGATGTCTCGTGACCATGGGCTCTCTGCCATTAACACACGTCTATTCGTTAGGTACATAGTGCGCCAATAGGCTCTGCTCAGTTCGAAGAACAGTTTTAACAAGATGACAGCCATCGCTAGGAATGCGAGGCTGTCGAGGGCTGCTTCGGTGAGGGCGAAGAAGGCGAGTACTCCGAGGGTGTATAGCGCGGGCTTAGACCAGTCTTTAATCTTGCGATGTGTAAACCAGATGGCAAACACGAAGGTAAACCCTACAAAGGCCACTCCGAAGCTTGTGGTTGGTACGAGTCCAAAGGTTATTATCGCTAGTGCGCATATAAGAACAAATGCGGTAAATACAGGCTCTGCGAGAGAGAACCAGTGCTTGCGTTCTTTGTATAGAACAACTTCGTCGCGAACAAGGATTTCCGACTCTTGCAGAGGGACAAACAGTGTCCGAAGCCCTCGAGGTCTACGACGTTTAAGGCCAGCTTTCTCAATGGCTAGAAAGTCGTCGCCAAAAGATGCGCTAGCTTGCGTCATAGGGTCATACCTAAGTGATTAGTTAGAGGATGGTCCAAGATCTTGACCAGCATTTAAGCCGTTGAAATCTAGGTCGAGGGTCGTTGTTGTAATTGCGTTCTGAACTAGGTCAGGTGCGTCAGCGTTACTAGCTGCATTTTGGAAGAAGGTTACTATTCCTGCGCCCAGTCTTCCTAGTAGCCCGAAGAAACTTCCGGCGAACTCTCCTGCCCCAGATGGGTCAGCGTAAATGAGGAAGAGAACAAACAGTAATACGATTGTGTACATCCATTGTTTTGGCATTTCGGCCTCCAAACCTTGAGGCTCCTATCGGCGAAAACTTCATTAATAGAGCTAAACATGGGTTTTTACCCAAAGCTGCTACATAAAAGCGCACGCTAAAGAAGGCCTTACGGCAAGTCAGCTCCACCCGACAATCGGATCTTAACGACACAGAGCCCATTTGTCGAGCATTTTTTTGCGTATTTTATGGGGAGAAGAAAAGCGCACCCGCAGGGATTCGAACCCCGAACCTCCTGATTCGTAGTCAGACGCTCTATCCAGTTGAGCTACGGGTGCAGACCAATCATTGTAGACATGTATATTTACACATCAACCTATGGCGTTTTTAAGAGTAAGTACAAGGTCAAAGATGCTATCTTTATATTTGTGATTCTCGCCCTTTTGATCGCATGTTTAGTTTCTCTTCTGTTAGCTATCTTACTATTTAAACAAAGAGGCCTAACCGAAGAGGCAGTTGACGAAGCATCCCAGTGGCGCCGCAAGCAGATGAACTCTTCAAGTAAGGCCAAAGATCTGCAGGGTCAGCTTGACTCCGCAAATCGTGCAAACTCGCAGCTTCAATCCGGATTCAGCATGAGCCGAGCCTCGATGTATCGAGCGGTTCGACACCAGACATTATTGCGTAGAGAACTTGGTGGGATACGTAGACGAGTTATTAATGCCGAGACTAATTTGGCTACAACAGAACGAAAGTTTGTTGACCTTATAGTCGAGCCCGTATATGCAGCCCCTGAGTTAGCGCCCGTAACCGAGGTTGATAGTCTGCAAGAGCCAGACGTAGAGACTGAAAACTTTGATGGGCCAACTGAGCGTTCAGAGTCGCTGTGGCGTCTTGAGTGTTTGCGCAGTGAGCGTTTGTGGAGAACAAATGTTTCTGTCAATCCAATGTCAGACGAAAGTCCGTTTGATGATTCGGAAAATCTTGCGAGACTATGTGTCGAAGTTGAGGCTGCATCGTTAAGAGAAGAAGTTGGAGCAGACACAGTAATTGATTGGCAGTTAGAACCAATCTCTGACCCAGCGCAAGCTCACCTACTTGTTAAGGTCGCAGGAGAGATGCTCTCAGTAGCAGCGAAGACTCCGTCGGTAAGAAAGACTTTGCTTGTGACCGCTGACCCAGAAGTTTCAGTTCACCTAATCAAAGAGTCAGCTGTTGATATTGATTTAACTAGAGATGACCTTGGCGCAGACCTGATTGCATCAGCTGAAGCTGAAGGACTCGAACTAGGCGTCGAAGCTTAGTTTACAAAGAGTTTAAAATTCGTCTAGCTTCCGATGGGTTCGCTGGAAAGCCTAAACGGTTGTTGGGATGCATTCGTTTAAACTTTGCAGCATGGGCTCTGGCAATGCCTCTTTGATCTTGAGTTAATGTTTCCTCTATCCCACCTCGACTAGTTGCTGATATGAGGTAGTTGATGAGAACTTCTGCTTGTCTTCGGTTAAGCAGCGGGTAGTAATTTTTTGCTTCGTTGCTTGTGAAGCTAGCAATAGCTGAAATAGCTTTATGTATGTCGCTCATAGTGGCCGCCTTTGTCTTACTTAAGGGTAACCCCAGATGGCCGTCTTGATACATTGTACTAGTCTGATTGGATGCGAATCGCCGTTGTTTTGCCGCCATGGATACCTATGCCTCCCAAGAACTATGGGGGCATTGAATCCGTAGCCGAGCTACTTGTTGATGGGCTAGTAGATAAAGGCCACGATGTAACAGTGTTTACCGTCGAGGATTCACAGACTAAGGCAAACAAACTGGCTCTGTTTGATTTCGGTCAGCTCAGCTATCTAGATGCTCCGCCATCGCCGTTTTTGTCGACAAGTATCGCCAACGTTATGTATGCATACAAGGAAATCGAAAATGGCGACTTCGATGTGATTGCGGACCATACCTGGAAAGACGGGTTACTCTGCGCTGAGTTTATTGACATACCAGTTGTTCATACCCTTCACGGAACTTCTAACGCTCCCCACGGTGTCTTCTTTGAACAGTTGAGCGACTCAAAGACTAAGTTTGTTTCAATCTCGGAGTATCAACGCTCTACTTACCCGATGCTTCAGGTTGATCACGTTGTCTACAACGGTTTAGATCTAGCAAAGTATCCGTTTGTAGAAAACAAAGAAAACTTCTACTCATTTCTAGGCAGGTTCTGCCCGGAGAAGGGACCACATATTGCATGCGAAGTTGCCAACAAGCTGGGTGTGCCACTGTATCTTGCGGGCAAGATCAACGAGCCCGCAGAGCGAGATTACTTCGACGAATATGTGAAGCCACAACTCTCAACTAACGTCGAGTACGTGGGTGAGGTTGGGTTCTACTCGAATGAGAAAATGGAGTTGCTGTCAAAAGCTAAAGGGCTTCTAAACCCGATCCAGTGGGATGAACCATTCGGTATTGTTATGGCCGAAGCACAGGCCTGTGGAACACCCGTTGTTACCTTCGACTATGGTTCGACTTCTGAGCTTGTGAAACACGGCGAGACTGGGTTCGTCGTCAATGAAACACACGAATTTGTTGAAGCCGCCGAAGCCGTGGAGAAACTGGATGCAGAGGCATGTCGCCGTAACATCTGTGAGCGTTTTTCAGCCTCGGCAATGGTTTCGGCTTACGAAGAGATATACGCTAACGCTGCTAGATAGGCCTAATGGGCTATATCAGTCTCTGGGTAACTGACATAGCCTTATATATAGAGACAAATCAGAGGGCATTGACGGTGGAACATTTAAAGACACAACTAGTAGTAGCGCAGCCGAACGTGGAGCCACAAGTCGTCTTAGATGCCAACGAGACCTTATATGTTGACAAAGCTGGAATCAACATTGCTTGGATCGCCAGCCTGGTTGGTCTCGCGATTGCAGTAGCTGTTGTAAGCAGGGCGTTGCCAAACGTGCCCGCTGCTGCGGCGTTAGTGATTGCGTTTGTTGCAGGAATATTCTTAGTAGTACGAATTGCTTCGAGTCTTAAAGTTACTTCGACGACGATTCGGGTTGGCGGAAAGAAAGTGGAGCTTTCTAGCCTTGATACTTCTTTTGGTATTTGGCCGGCGGAAACCCTGTTCGAGTCCTCAGCTCTTCGCTCATTTCAGCATGGTCTTTCTTACACACGTGGGCAAGGCCAAATAAAGATTTACGGTGGGGTAGTGGGCCGAGATTCTGGCAATAGCTGGGTTGCAGTTAGAGACAAACAAAGCGGTGTAATTTTGGTTTTCTCACCAGCTCGTCGAGATGAGTTCATCTTTAAGCTTAGAACCTTCACTGGTTTAGCTTCTAATGGAAGTGACGTACCAGTCCCAGTGCTTGGCAATGACCTGCGACACTTATTTGCTTTGAGTGGATATGTTGATTCGCCATGGGCGATAGCGGCAACAGTCACCATTGCGCTTTTGATCATTGGCAGACTGGGCTTAGCTTTGCTTACAGCTTTGGCGTAACTCGTGCTAACTGTTGACCTCAATGGTGTAGCTAAAGTCATGACCGTCTATTTCTGTGGTCACGCTTCCTGCAGTCGATGGTGATAGTTCCGTAGTTAGCGTTTCGGTACGAATATAGTCGCCATGGTTTTCTATCACCTGGGCCATTCTCGGGTGCTCGGTTGAGTAGTTAACCGTGATGCGCGCAGTGTAATCAAGGTCTAGATCCCGTCTGGTTCCTTGGATGCGGTTGACGAGCTCACGAGCAAGACCCATATCCAGTAGTTCCTGATCAAGGTCTGTATCTAAGATCACAACGACGTCTCCACTTGACTCTGCCACGAGCCCTTCGATTGGTTGGATCCGAACCTGTACTTCGTCATTAGTCAATTCTATTTCTTTACCACCATCGAGTGTCAAAGTGAGTTTGGACTCTTGCTCTAGCTGTGCATAGGCAGCCGAGCCATCTAGGTTGGCTAGAGCCTGCTTTGCTTTTGGAAGGTCTTCGCGAAGTTTGGGTCCAAGTACACCGAAGTTCGGTAGCACTTCGAAGCTTACGTATTCAGCGGCTTCGTCTGTAAAATCAGAGTCAATTACGTTGAGTTCTTCTGAGATTACTTGTTTGAACCGATCGAAGTGAACTTTGTTGCCCGAGCTCAAGCTGACGATTGTTGCTTTGCGAAGCGGCTGTCTAACTTTCAGCTTTTCTACTTCGCGAAGTTTTTGACCTAGCTTGACTGTTTGGCGAACAAATCTTGTGCCGACACGTAGATCATTGTCTTCTCGCTCTGCGAGAACATCTGGATAGTCAGTTAGGTGGATTGATTCGGGAGCGTCGGTGACTCCATGAACTAGGTTTTCATAGATCTCATCTGTGAAAAATGGCATGAAAGGTGCGACGAGCTGAATCGATGCCATCAGATTTTCATAGAGGGTAGCGTAAGCGGATTGTTTGTCGACTGAGTCTTCACTAGCCCAGAATCGGTCACGGCTACGACGCACATACCAGTTACTGAGCGCATCCAGGTAGCTGGTAATACGCCTAGTTGCGAGATGCCAACGGTATGAATCCATAGCTTCACGAACTTGTGCCACAGTTTCATTTAGCTCAGAGTAAATCCAGCGGTCTAACTCAGAGCGTTCATTAAGTGTTGGTTGGTCAGCACTTGGATCCCAGCCATCGATATTGGCATAGGTAACAAAGAACTTATAGACGTTCCAAATTTTTAGGATCACTTCAGAAAGTGCTTGCTTTGGGCTGTCTTCATCGAACTTTGTTCCTTGGCCAGGGGCAGTATTAGAAAGCATGGCCCAACGTATTGAGTCGGCACCAAATTCGTCGATCAAAAAGTACGGGTCGGCATAATTCTTGTCACGTTTAGAAAGCTTCTTACCCTTTTTGTCGGTGAGTAGCCCAAGGACAACGCAGTTCTCATACGGTCTTGGCAGAATCTCTTTACCGTTGGCAGTAATAACGTCAGGGCCAAACAGGATTGTGTTGATCATGATTAACGAATAGAACCAACCACGGGTTTGATCAACGCCTTCAGAGATGAACTGAGCTGGAAAAGTCGCCTCGAATTCTTCTTTATTGCGGTGTGGGTAGCCGACTTGAGCAAAAGGCATCGAACCACTGTCGAACCAGCAGTCTATTACTTCAGGAATCCTTCTGTAAGTTCCTTCTTCACCGTCGATCTGCCAGGTCACATCGTCAATCCACGGTTTGTGGACTGCTAGGTGTTCGTTTAGTTCTGGGTTTTCGACTTTGGCTTGGTTGAACGCATCAAAAGCGTTCGGGTTGTAGCGTTCAATTTCCTCGACAGAGTCGACAACCATTCGATTGCCAGTAACGTCATTGATCCAGATTGGTAGCGGTGTACCCCAGTAGCGTTCTCTGGAAAGCGCCCAGTCAACGTTGCCTTCTAAGAACTTACCGAAACGCCCGTCCTTGACATGGTCTGGTTGCCACTGGATCATCTGGTTGTTCTCGATTACTTTGTCGATTACTTCTGTAGTGCGGATAAACCAGCCTTCGCGGGCGTACTGGATTAGTGGGTCATCGTCGGCACGCCAGCAGAATGGGTATTCGTGATTGTAAGTTTCATGAGCTAGGAGTAGTCCCTTGTTGTCGAGCAACTTGACAATGTCTGGATCAGCTTCTTTACAGAAGCGACCGGCAAAGTCGGTTACCTCTTCGGGGAAAGTTCCATCAGGTTTTAGAAGTTGAAGAAATCCTAACCCTTGGTCTTTGCGTAGTTTGAAGTCGTCTTCACCAAATGCTGGAGCAATATGAACGAAACCTGAACCGCTGCCCATTTCGACAAAGTCGGCAACTACTACTTCGGCAAACTTGCCTTCGTCAGGAGTGGAGTAGGTAAAAGGCGGGTTGTACTTTGCACCAAGCCAGTCGCTACCTTTTTTAGTTTCTATTACTTTGTAGCCTGGCTCATCGTCAGTCTGTTCGGTCAGACCTGCTTTTTGCGCTACACGTTCCAGTGCGCCAGCCCCAACAACAATCTTTTCCTCGCCAAGATCTACCGTTACGTAGTCTTCATCTGCTGCTACAGCTAGTGCAACGTTTGATGGGAGAGTCCACGGGGTGGTGGTCCAAGCAACAAAGTATGTCCCTGGTTGCTCCTTAATTTCAAACTTCACATAGACCGCTGGGTCGTCAACTGATTTATATCCTTGGCTTACTTCGGCAGATGAGAGAGCGGTGCCGCCTTGAGGCCACCACCACATGACTTTGTAGTCCTTATATAAAAGGCCACGCTCGAACATTGTTTTGAGAGCCCACCAGACACTTTCAATATATTCGGTGTGGTATGTGACATATGCGTCTTTAAAGTCAACCCAGAAGCCGATTCGTTCACTCAGCTTTTCCCAGGCATCGGAGTATGTGAATACAGAGTCAGCACATGCTCTGGTAAATTGTTCGAGTCCATATTCAGCTACGGGGTCTTTGCCGTGTAGGCCGAGTGTCTTTTGTACCTCTACTTCAACCGGCAGGCCATGAGTATCCCAACCAGCTCGGCGTGGAGCATAGTGGCCGGTCATTGTTTTGTATCGTGGAAACAGATCCTTGATTGAGCGAGTCAAAAGGTGACCGAAGTGTGGCATACCGTTTGCGGTAGGGGGGCCCTCGTAGAAGGTGAATCGGGGGCTGTCTTTGCGGTTTTCTAGAGTTTTGGCGAAAATGTCATTCTTGGCCCAGCTTTCGAGGCGCTGTTGTTCTAATTCAGCGAACTTTGGCTCTGATACATCTTTAAAGTTGGCCACTATCTCTTGGACTCCTAGTTATTGGTGGTTCCACGATATCGCACCAAGCTGGTGAAGGTATTGGAGGGCAACGATTAGCTCCAAATGCCTAAATTTAGGTCCAGTCAGGCAGAATTGGGATGGACTCATTGGGTGCATCGTTTCTGATGCCCAGAACATGATGTAACTCAATTTCGCCAAGCTCGAATGCAACTGCGGATCCAGCCATATAGATCCACCAAACTTTAGCTCTGCCTTCGCCAACTTCGTCAACTGCGAAATCCCAGTTTTCTTCTAGAGCGGTAACCCAGCGACGCAAAGTCTTAGCGTAGTGCAGTCGAAATGTTTCTGCGTGGCGTGCTTCGAAGCCACTATTTTGAAGCATTGTTATTGTTGAACCAAATTCGTGAAGCCTGCCGTCAGGGAAAACGTATTTCTGAATAAAGCCACCTTTGCTGGCAATAGTTTGCCCGGCAGCTTGGCCGATGGCGTGGTTGAGGTACCGTCCCTCTGGTTTTAGAAGCTCTCTAACAGTTGAGAAGTATTTTGTCATTTGGTGTGGTCCACCAACGTGCTCAGCCATTCCGATGGAGCTGATTGCATCAAATGGGTCGTCGGGGATTTCACGGTAGTCCTGGATACGTATCTCTATTTTGTCTGATAACCCGGCTTCTTCGACCCGTTGGCGTGCCATAATGGCTTGCTCTTCTGACAGAGTTACCCCAAGTGTTGAAACACCATAGTTTTTGGCAGCGTGGATAGCCATAGAGCCCCAGCCACAACCTATATCTAGGTGTCTTTGACCTGGCTGAAGGTTTAGTTTGCGACAGATTAGGTCATGTTTGTTGTCTTGAGCTTGTTGGAGCGAATCGTCTTCGGAATTGAAGATACCGCAGCTATAAGTCCAAGTGCCATCTAGGATCTTTTCGTAAAATTCGTTTGATGCGTCGTAATGGCCTGAGACGACTTCTTTGTCTCGCGCCTTACTGTGTAATTTACCCTTTGGAGTGATTTCTTCTGGCGGAGGATCAAGTGGTTTGAGCTTTGAAAGATCCTTCGGGCTTTTAATGTCTAAAAGTTTGGCGGCCCCACGTACGGCCTCCCAGTTTATTTTGATGTCTTTGAGTGCCCTGTTGATTTTAAAGATTCCGTAGATGTCGCCTTCAATGTCAATTTCGCCAGCAACGATGGCTCGGGAGAAACCTATTTCTTGGCCTCTTGCCGTGATGATTCTGTGAATCGCCCTAGGAGACTTGATATTGATTGTTGTTTCAACCTCAGTTGGACCAGTTCCGCTGCCGTCGTATGCTTCGATACGTATCGGCAGAACTGTGTCTGGTCCAATAAGGGTTTTAATAAGATCACTAACTTGCATAGCGGAGAATTATTCTACCGTTCAATTTGGCTGAATTAGCCGTGGAAGACGTACTTACAAACCGAAATTTGCTGGCATCAGGAAGACCAAGGTTGTTGAAAGTGAGGTAACTCCATAGTATTTAGACGTAATTTTGTGGTGGTTTAGTCATTCAAGGCGGTAATAGAGATGGCGGCAGTAATTAGAGGGTTAGTAGCGTGTTTGTTGATAACTGGTGTGGCGGCAGCGTGTGGGTCGGATGATTCCACGTCAGCTCAGGGCCAGGACCCAGAAGCAAGTTCAACCAATGATGACGGAACATCGGTTGAGACGGGAGACGACGTCGAAGTAGAGATACTTGGCTCTAGCAGAGTTAGTACATCTACCACAACTAGTTCTGATGACGCCGACGAAGACGGGGAACAACGAGATAGTTCCACCCGTAGAGGTCAGACTGGAACAGGCAGCAATGCTGACACAGAGTCAGGTTCAGATTCTCGGGCCGATAGCCCAGTGCCGACCATAGACCTTTCACCAGAGCTACAAGCCGAGCTAGATGCGGTCATTCAAGTCTCAACGACGGCAACTCAAGCAGATTCGGCAGAGTTAGAAAGTAGAGCTACTGAGATTATTGAAGCTTGGTGGTTTAACTCCGAGGACCGTAGTTATGAAGAGTTGGCAGACGAATTGGTGGCCACTGAGGCCGTCAGCCTCGAGTTTGCAGACCAATGGCGAACTCAAGGCTCGCAGATAGTCGAAAATCAGTCAACATCAACTGAGGTATTGGCGATAGTTCCAGTTCGAGTTGAAGATGACAATGCCACAGTGCAGGTCGCATCAACTGGCACGGAAGGAATCGAAAGCGTATCGTTCTTCGAATTTGAACTCGAAGGCGGAGATTGGACTCTGGTGGAGGTCGTATCATGAAATTCGTAGTCAAAGCATTAACAGCACTTGCTGTAATTCCAATTGCAGTATTTGTTCAGTCAGCGCCGGCGGCTGCTCAAGCAGGCGAGGCCTGTCCGGCAGTAACGTTTAGCGGCTTTGCTGTTCCTGGCTCAAGCGTTGTTCTAGAAGCAGACCAGGTTAGAAATGCCCGATTAATAATGGGCGTGGCAAGAGATCTGGATGTGGTTCCCGGTGAGCGAGCAGCCGAGATAGCAATTATGGCTTCACTTCAGTCGAAGTCTTTGCGTTCTCCTGGCCTATTTAATCAACAACCACAATTCTTTCCTGGTGTTAACGTAACCGATGATGTTGATTCAACACGAGCGTTCTACCAGGATTTAGTCGGTGTTAGTAGGTGGGAATCAATTTCTCGCTCTAGCGTTGCTGCACAAGTTCAGGGTGCGGCTAGCACATCCAGCTTTTCTCGCTGGGAAACAGTTGCCCGTGAACTAGTAGATGAGTTCTTCGATTCGTCGTTGAATCCAGGTCTCTGTGCTTCAGGAACAACTGCTATTGCTCCGAGTGTAAGTACTCCAGCTACTTCTACTCCTAGTGTTTCACCTACGCCATCTACGAGGGCGACTTCTACAACGAGGAACTCATCGTTGCCAAGAATTACATCTTCTCCGATTCGTGGACAGTCAGTGGTCGGTGGCATAACGGTTGCAGACAGCATTGTGGAAGATGTACAGCAGCTTCTCGCCGCTGCAGCAGCTGATGGTCTTAATCTGACCGGGTCTGGGTTTAGGAACCCTGAAGTTCAGATTGCATTGCGACGTCAGAACTGTGGAACAACGGATTACTTGATCTTCCGTACTTCATCATCAAACTGTAGTCCTCCTACTGCTCGACCTGGAACGTCAAACCACGAGACAGGCTTAGCAATAGATTTTCGGAACTGTTCAACTCGAGCAACCAGGTGCTACCGATGGTTGAATGAAAACGCTGCTCGATTTGGATTGTTTAACTTTCCACCAGAACCTTGGCACTGGTCAGTTAATGGACGCTAGTTCTCTAGCCGCTGATTTGGGTTGGAGTTTCATTATTTGCTTCGGTTGAGTCCGAGGTGTCTTCGGTAGTTAGAAGAATGCCAAAGAGTACAACAAGTAAGAAAACCGAAGTCGTGATCAAAACCCATACGTGATCCAACACGACGCTGACATTAACACTCCCAGAACATGCTTGTGGGTTATTTGGTGCTGATTACCCAAGCAGCTTTATTCTCCGACAATGGTTCCATCGGGGAAGAAGACAGCGAAGTCATCAACGAACTGGGTAAACGCCGCAATTGGAGCAAGGATTGGGTCGTCGCTGTTCAGTGGAATTCCGTTGAGTGTCCAGCGGATTCCGTTGTTGCCAACAAGCGTTTCGCCGTCCCATTCTAGAGTTACTGTCTCTGTCCCGATATCTCTATTTACGACGTGCCACGTTTCTAGGCCGGGTTCTCTAATAAAAGCTACTTGGGTATCGCCAACCTCTGTATTGATGACGACTTCTGTTTCCAACAACTCAGCTGATACCGCAGTTTGTGCATCCCCTAAGTCAACGACAATATGAAGGTTGTTAATGGTGGTACCAGCGTTTATGGACGGCGCAGCGAGTGCCAAAGAATCTGGAAATTCTGACTTCCAAGCACCCCAAGAGGTGAGTGTTGATGGCTGAAGTTCGAGCTCTGCCCCTTCCAGATCTCCGAGTATTGCGCTCCCGAATGGTTGGCTCCAAATGGTTCCGGTTCCATGGTCAAACAAAGTCATGGCGTTGTTGTGGAGGTCTCCTTGGTTGCCGAACGACAGTATCTCACCGTCAACTTCTCGGGAGTGAACCATTCCCGTTCCGCAAAGAGGACACCAAGTAATTAAGGTGGCTTCACCTCCATGAATGTCATTGACTATCTCTCTTGAGCGGAGGAAGCCAACCGGATAGGCTCTTGCGTCTCCGTCTCGCTCGACACCAATAATAAGTTCGTCGTCGGGCCAACCAGCGGCAGCGGTTTCGTTAAAAACTGGCTCGTAAACAGGAAAGATAGCATCGCGATCTAGCGATGTTCTATATCCCTCTGGTGCTGGAATCCCAGCTTGAAGAGGGTCAAAGTCGGTTTGTAGCGATTCGTCGACTCCAGTAAACCCTTCAGGGTGGAAGGCAGCGACTGCGGGTTGGTTTGCCTCACTAGCTTCTATAACTGTGTCAGTAGTGCATGCCGAGATGCCTAGTGCAATAGCTAGTGCTAGAAGTCCTGTTTTGAGTTTGGTTTGGGCCATTTTGTAACTAACCGTCACTTTGGTTGGCGAATTCCAGTTGGGGTCCGGCTGGAAAGCCCTTATACATGCTAAAACTACTAGGTGGTTGGTGTGAGGGAAGAGATTTGAGACTAGATCTTCAGGGAGCCGTAGCACGTTCAGCTTCGGTAGAGAACTTACCGTCTTATATAACAGAGTCGTCTAGTCCATTAGCGAACGATGAGGTAGTCGTCGAGTTGGGGATGGCCTCAATAGAAGGAATAGTTGGCTACCTTTTTTGTACTACACGACGCTTGTTGTTCGTTTCTTCTGATGGCCAGAAGCAGCTAACCATTTCAATGGAAGACCTTATATCTAATAGCCAGATGGTTAAGAACGGGATCCGCTTAGATCTTTCGTCTAAAAGTTTTACAATAAGAATGAGCGAAGCCGACCGAAAAGTAGCTAGCCGATACCTCAAGGCTCAGAAGCCTTCCTCAGATCCTGTTCCGGCTCTAAAAAAGCGCTCTGTTGCTAAATCTCAAGTAAAGAGACCCATAGAGCGGGCTAACAGAGTGGAAGCACTGTTAGAAGCAACCATAGATCCAGTTGCTCAATTAATTGCAGCATGTGAGACCTCTACTATGCCGACAGCTATTTGGGATCGAGTAGAGCTACCTGAAATGAAAGCACTTGCGGCAGCTTCTGACCGTTTGTTAACGGTAATTAAGCCTGCAACCACTGATGAGATGTGGGATGAAATAGATGACGCAGAACGTAAGAAGGTAATTGGCAGATTAACTGAGGCAGGGAACTTCTTGGAGTCGGCCGACACCACAAGGCTTAGATCTACAGCAAGTTCACTTGTTAATCGTTTTCTGAAGTCTTCATATGAAGAAGAGCCGACCCAAGAAGTTAAAGTACCTTCGAAGAAGCCGCCTGCTATCGAGTATGCCCTCGATGTTCCTACTGTACGTAGACCTCCAGCGAAGGTTGGTGGGGCACTTCCAGATATGTACGTTCCAGTAGCAGAGCCCGAGATCGCTACTTATGCAGTTGTTGCAGCAGTCCTGGCTCTACTTGTTGGGTTGATACCGGCTATCGGAGTAATTGCTGTTCCAGTTGGTGTAGCTGCAATAGCTCTTGGCAGGGTTGCCGAGCAGGACAATAAACGTTTTGCTAACCCGGCAATGTTTGTTGGGCTTCTTGGTTTAGCACTTGGTGTGGCTAGTGGATTGGTGCTGGTTCAATCGGCCGGCGTTATATAGCTACGTTTGGCGCTAGATTGCTGACATGCGTCTAATTTATCGATTTCTGCTTACTGCATTGTTTATGGCTCTTTTTGGTGCAGCGTGTTCTGGTGAAGCTGATACAGCGGCACCCACAGAAGCGGCATTTGCTGAATCAGCTCAGGACGAAGGTGAGCGTATTGTTTCTCTGTCTCCTACGGCAACTGAAATTTTATTTGAGATTGGTGCTGGCGACAAAGTTGTTGCTGTTGATGGCTTCTCAGATTTTCCTGCGGATGCACCATCCGATGATCGCTTAGATGCCTTTAATGTTGATCTTGAAGTTGTTGCTTCTTACGAACCAACCGTGGTGGTGTTGGGTGTCGACTCTCCAGAAACGATTGAAGAGTTAGAGGACAGAAGTATCGAAGTCTTATTGCTTCCAACAGCGGATTCGGTTGCTGATATGTATTCTCAGATTGAACAACTTGGTGAAGTGGCTGACCAATCAGACTTCGCAAGGCAATTGATTAATGACATCGAAATTTCGATAACAGTTGCGGCGCAGTCGCTCCAAGATTTGGAGGGAACCAGTATCTACCACGAGGTGGCAGCCGGGAACTCTGGATTCTTTTATCAACACGAGGGTACCTTCTTAGGCGACGTCTATTCTCGGCTAGGCCTGACAGTAGTAGGTGATGAATCATCGTTAGTCGATAACGAAATTTCGGCTGAGTTGGTTATTGCTGCAGGTCCTGATGTGATCTTGGTGAACAACAACGACTTTTCAATAGCTCCCGATGATTTAGCAAATCGACAAGGTTGGGGATCAGTGCCCGCTGTAGTTAATGGACAGATATTTGCTGTTGATCCCGACACATCTAGTCGTAGTGGTCCCAGAATCAGGGATTACATAACCGATTTGGCTGACGACTTGTTGGCTGTTGAGTAGCCGGCATAGTATTTAGGCGTGATTAGGTGGGTCTGTGTTTCTATTGCATTCGGATTCATAGGTGGCGCAGCCCTTGTTGTTGGCGCTGTTGAGATTTCAATCTTTGATATTGTTCAGGACCTTATAAGTCGTGTCGGTTTAATTGGTGCGGTCAGTCCACTGAGCGAGGTAGAACAAGACATCGTCTACCAGATTCGTCTGCCTCGAATCGTTTTGGGTGCTTTGGTCGGAGCCGGTTTAGCTATAAGTGGTTCTGCATATCAAGGCGCTTTCCAAAATCCTTTAGCCGACCCCTATCTACTTGGAGTAGCGGCTGGTGCTGGACTTGGTGCTGCTTTAGTTTTTGTCTCGGGTCCCATGACTCTGGTTTCTGTAACCTTTGCTGCATTCGTGGGAGCACTGATTGCAGTAGTTATGGTGGTGGCAATTGCAAGGAACGTTGGCGCCAATCCTGTTAATCTGATTCTCGCAGGGGTAGCAGTTGCTGCGTTATTGACATCACTGCAGACTTTTATTTTGTTTACTAACAGCGATGCAATTGAAGCTGTCTTTGTTTGGGTGGTTGGTGGCTTATCGACGCAAGGGTGGTCAGAAGTTCTTAGTGTCGCCCCATTTGTTGTTGTATGTGGTGCGCTACTTATTGTGTTCGGAGCCCAACTAGACGTGCTACGAGTTGGAGACTCTGAGGCGCAGTCTTTGGGTGCCAGTCCTGCCAGGACGAGGGCTACGGCAGTCGGAGCCGCAACATTGCTAACTGCAGCGGTAGTTTCAGTTTCTGGCTTGCTCGCCTTTGTCGGACTCGTCGTTCCACATATGGTTCGGATTGCGTTTGGGTATAGCTATAAGGTAATTGTCCCGTTAAGTGCAGTCTTTGGTGCAGCGTTCTTAGTTTCTATTGACTCAATAGCTAGGGCGGCATCTTTGCCAGTTGGAGTTTTGACAGGGATTTTGGGAGCCCCGATCTTTATGCTCGTGCTAATTCGAGAGAGGTCCTAAATGTTGGAACTAGATATCCGACGCGCTAGCTACGGCCAGAAACAAGTCCTAGAAAACATAGACGTGACGCTGTCTAGTGGATGGACTTCTGTTATTGGTCCAAACGGATCTGGTAAGACCTCTCTCCTTCGTTCGATTCTTGGTCAGCTGGATTCAGACGGGTCGATTTACTGGGAAGGCAATGACCTCACTAGTTTGGATGTTGGACAAACTGTGTCTTACCTTCCTCAATCTTTAAACAGACCTAAGGGGATGTCGGTAGGTGAATATGTATTACTCGGACGTGTTGCACACCTTGGTTTGCTGCAAATACCAAAAGCCAATGATCGACAGATAGCAGAGGACGCAATAGACCTAGTTGGTGCATCACACCTATCAGGCCGCTCAGTGACTTCTCTTTCGGGTGGAGAAATGCAACGGATTGGCTTTGCTCGAAGCCTCTGTCAGGAAACACCTGTGATGTTGCTCGATGAGTTCACTTCCTCTCTTGATATCGGGGCAGTGGTTAGCCAATCTGTTTTACAACAGGAGTTGATTGCCTCGCGTGAGCTAACAGTATTAGCGGCAATGCACGACTTGGGTCTGGCTGCACGCTTTAGCGACAATGTTGTCTTGTTGAACCAAGGCAGGGTTGTCGATTATGGACCACCTGATCAGGTTATGACCGAGAGCGCTCTCGGGGAGCTGTATCAAACCGATATTCGTTTAGCAGTGGGCCAAGATGGCTATACCTCTATATATGCGGTCTAGGTAGGCTGGCTATCCTTAGCGGAAGATGCTGGTCTCTTCAGTTTGGTTAAGTCCCCCTGGGCTCTTCAGAGTTACTTCACCATTATCTGGGTCTTTTACTTGCTGAGTTGCTTTCAAAACCATGAACCCAATCGCTGAAAAAGTGCTGGCTACGATGAATGCTACGGAAAACCTTGTTTCGGTAACCAGTGGGAGGAGCAGGGAGAGAGCTCCTAGAAGTAGTAGCCCTCTTGCGAATCTCCTATTTGCGTTCTTTCCAAAGACAGTTGTTTTCTGCCGACGAGCAAACCAATTGGGAGCGATTGCATAAGCGCACAACTTAAATCCGATTACTGGGAATGATACTGCTCCGAAAATTCTCGGAGAGGCCAAATTCCCGTCTCGGAGCAGTATGACAGTTATCAATGCAATGATTGCAAACCCAACCAGAATCAGCATGATGCCAGCTATGCCAGCTAAAAATCGCTTAACGAGTGTTACTATTTTAGGCCTCGGCTTCTCTGTCTGTTGCACATTCTCTTAATCGACACCTTTAGTGGCCTTCTTTAGGTGATATGATAGAACAAGTTTAGGATGACGGCTAGGAAGCAGATTCTCGTTCGGATTCGAGCTCGAGCCATGCTTCTTCAGCAGCGTTAATTTGCGTTTCTATCTCGCCTAGTTCTGCACCGATAGTGCCTAGGGCTTCGTAGTCGTCGCCGGCTTCTTCCAGCTGTTTAGTCAGGGACTCTTTTTGTTTGGCGAGTTTTGCTTGGAGTTTCTCGTTTTCTTTGAGTAGGTGACGCAATGTGCTGGCAGATCTTGGTTTGTCCTCAGAAGTTTTTGTGCCTGGAGTAGCCTTTGCTTTCTGTTTCTTCTTTTTTGGGTTGGCTTGGTTTCGGCGCTCTATGTCCCAGGCTCCGAAGCCGCCAGGCCATCGGCCAACAAACCCTTTGCCATCTATTACTAATGCATCTGCGACAACTCGTTCTAAGAATGCTCTGTCGTGGCTAACTGTCACTACTGCGCCAGGCC
Organism: uncultured Acidimicrobiaceae bacterium; assembly: GCA_964648795.1. Lineage (GTDB taxonomy): Bacteria > Actinomycetota > Acidimicrobiia > Acidimicrobiales > SZUA-35 > JAHDDW01. The sequence goes on along the minus strand of CAZYMB010000002.1, from coordinate 120,398 downwards.
AGTCTTCTAGAAAGTCTTCGAGAGAACGTAGGGTCTCGATGTCAAAATCGTTGGTTGGCTCATCGAGTAGCAACACATTTGGTTTTTGAGCAATGATGTGTAGCAGTTGTAGTCGTCTGCGTTCGCCACCAGATAGCTCGCTTAGTTGGGCCCATTGTGCACTCTTATCGAACCAGAAAGACTCAAGCAGCTTGGCATCTGTCCAGTCGGGTTCACGGTCAGGCCCAGCTACAAACTCTTTGACTCGACATGTTAAGTCTAGGTCTGTGGAGTGCTGGTCGTAGTAACCGATTTTGACCGTTGTGCCCTCTTTACGTGTGCCGGTTTCTGGTTCACGTCGACCAGCTATTAGGTCTAGAAGAGTTGTCTTGCCCGCTCCGTTGGGGCCAACGATTCCAAGCCGCTCCCGTGGATCGAGTCGTAGCTCTACTCCAGAGAATAATGTTCCATGCTCGGTACTCATAGCTACATCTTCGAGCTCTACAACAATGTCACCTAACCGTGGGGTAGGGAAGTTCAGATGCAGATCGGCTGGTCGTGCAACTTCTTGGACTTTGTGGGCAATCATCTCCTCAGCTGCCGCAATACGAGCCTTAGGTTTTGATGTTCTGGCCGGCGCACCTCTTCGCAGCCATGCAAGCTCTGTCTTAGCCAAGTTGCGGCGGATGGTTTCTGCCTTCTCGACTTGTTCCTGGCGGGTTTGTTTAGCTTCCAGATATGACGAGTAGTTTCCGAGATGAAAGAAGCCACTGCCCCGGTCAAGTTCGAGCATTTTGGTAGTGACATCGTCGAGCATGTGTCGATCGTGGGTTACAAGTATCAACGCTCCTCTACGTTTTTGTAAGAATTCGGTTAGCCAGTCAATGGCGTCGAGGTCGAGGTGGTTTGTTGGCTCGTCCAGGATGAGTAGATCACTTGGGGTAGTAAGAGCCTTAGCTAGAGCGACTCGTTTTTCTTCACCACCAGAGAGTTCATCGGTATTTCGTTCGAAGTGCTCGCCCATTCCCAGACGGGTCAACGCTGCTTGGGCTTCCCAGCTGTCATCTACGGCATCAATGATCTTGCCTGGGCGTAGGTCGGGGTTTTGGTTAAGGAACTCAACACGGGTGCCGTCTGGAATTATCAGAGTTCCTGAATCTAACTCTCTTGTCCCAGATAGTACGTTGAGTAATGTTGACTTACCGGTGCCATTAATGCCTAGAACGCCGAGACGATCGTGGTTGTTTATAGTAAATGACAGGTCTTCAAATAGTTGTTTGCCGGCTAGTGAGAGGGAAAGATTCTGAGCATCAAGAACGATCACTTGTTGATGCTACGAGTTTTTGGTGTCAATAGCGGTGCTAGACTGGGTACATGGCGGAAAAAGTTAACATTGTGCTCGTTAGGCACGGTGAATCTGAAGCGAATGTTGACCCGAGACACTATTTGTCTGGCGATGACAAAGTAGGACTAACCAGAACGGGTTGCCAGCAGTCCTTGGCGGCTGGCGAATTTTTGGCGGAGTTTTACAAAGCTCGGATGGCCGAGCAGGCTGACTTTGAGCCAGCTATTTTTGTCAGCCCGTACCAGCGGGCTCTTCAGACTTTGCGTGGGCTTTGCGACGGAGGTCTAGTCGAATTCTTCGGGGAGGAGTTTCCAAAGATTAAGCAAGATGACCGTCTAATAGAGAAGTTCTTTGGCGCCGAGTCGGAAATGGGCATGGGAGATCCTTCAGACTATTCTCTTGGACTTATAAACGACCTTATGCGTTTGCAAATTAGAACAGATAGAGCGAACCCGTTTGTATCGAGAAAGTTGCTAGGTGAGTCAACTAACGATGTGAGCCTTAGGGTCAAAAGCTTTATAGAGGGCACCCTGGCAAGGGATGTTGCGCAAGGCTTAACTGATTTCCTAATTGTGGCTCACGGTGCTGTTATCAGATCTTTCGTTAACGAGTTCTTCCACATCCCAAGTAATTCTCCAAACAGAATCGAGGCCCCTAAAAACTGTGATGTGATAGTCATTGAAGGAGTCCCAAAGAATTGGTCCGTAAGCAAAGTTTATGACGGACTAAAAATGGGCCCAACTTCACTGGACCTTCTCGAGGGTATTGAATTCATAACCTTAGAAACGTTGCCGTCATTGCCGTTCCCTCGATCTCAGGGGCCACAGGCTCGACGCTAGGACCTATGTTCGTAGGCCTACAAGCTTTGGAACCATTGGCCATCCGGCCATAGATTGTCGAATATTGTCGTATAGGTAGAGCTGTCACCCAAGATGTCTAGGGCCGAATCGACCGGAGGGTTAAGGGTGAACGCCACGATGACTGAGAGATATAACAGAGCAGTCCCAACAGGGTTCTTGCGGTCGCCAAGTTTTAGAGCCGTACCGAAAGAACGTTTGAAAGAGGCGCCCAACAGATTCACGCTGTAGGCCTCATCTAATACGAGGTGTAAGATGAAGCCCAGAAACATAAATGCTATATAGAACCAGACCAGGGCATCTGAACTTGTTGTTAGGTAGTCGATAATCACGCCCAGTGTTAGGCCGCAAACCATCGCGGCGGGTAGTGAGTGGAACAGGCCACGGTGTTTTGTGAATCTGTCGAATAGTTTGAAGCCAGTCTGCACCACAAAGTACATACCGAGTGCGACTATTGCGATTTCAACAATCGAGTAGACGTCTGCGAGTTGGAAGGCAATAACTACTATGCCAAACGCTGTTGCAGCTTTACGAGCCAGTGATACTGGCGTTGAATGGCCTAAATCGACATCGGGCAATAGGCCGCCAACTACACCGACGGTAAACAGGCCCAATGCTTCGCCACTTTCGATTGTGTCCGAAGATGCCAAGCTAGTCGCCAGCGCTGCCGAACCTATAGCGGCTCCCGCTAAGTGAGTTTTGAAATCTGCCACTAGTCAATCCCTCTCTAACTATACCCATTCAGGTTTTCCAGCTCGTAATTGAGGCTAACAGTTTGGGTCGTCTACAATGTCGGTAGATGACTCTTTCGACTTCCGGATACCAAGACTTGGCTGGATACAGAGCACAAATAACTGACTTTTATAGCGTCGTCAGACAGAGTGTCTTGCCGAATGATGAGACCTGGTCTAACTGGTGTGAGGCCAGACACTCTTTGCTATCTAGTCATCCAAGTTCTGCTTTTGTGGCGGCTGGTATGTCACCGGCACCATTTTGGAACTATGACCCGCAGTGGCGTACGAGCGGTCGAATTGTTGAGTCAGATGTCGAAGATCTGACTGTGTCAGATGATCAAGATGTCACAAGAAGCTTTATAGGCGTAGGAAATATTGAATTTAAACTCAAAGAGGAGCTTTATCGGCTTCCTATCTATTGGGCCGACTCCTATGGTGGGGGTTGGCTTCTGCCGTTTCGAGATGACACTAACGGAAGTCTTACCTACGGGTCGGGTCGCTACTTGCTGGATGGGGCAAAGGGCGCTGATTTGGGCACCGCTGATTCTGATGAGCTAGTAGTAGATTTCAACTATTCGTTCCACCCATCTTGTGTTTGGGGGACATGGCTATGTCCTCTGCCTGACAGTAAAGCGGCCCTTCCTATGGAAGTAACAGCCGGAGAAAGCAAACACGAAACGAATGAGGAGCGCCACGGTTATCGCTGCGAAAGATTTAATTGTAACGCTTTCGTTGTTGATGGAGAGCTTCACGACTGCTGCTAACTAGACAGTGTGAATATTGGTGTGTTTCTGGCCTCCGGTCAGACTGCTGGAAACTAGCAGTTAGCGCTAGATTGAGCGCATGACTAACACAATTTCTGAATCAATCATAAATGTCGAAACTATTAATGGCGAGATGTCGGTCTTGTTAAAAGAGCCAAATGATGATCACAAACATCCAACAATTGTGATCTTTCATGATGCTCCTGGGATCCGAAAGTCAGTCCATGATTTTATGTTGCGTTTAGCTGGAGAGGGTTATCGGGTGGTTGCACCTGATCTTCATCACCGTCATGGGCGCATGATTGGTTATGAGCCAGACGAGATAGATGATGCTGCAAGGGCGAAGATTTCTGAGATGTTGAACTCAATGACTGATGAACAAATTCAACAAGATTTAGATGACACTCTGATAGCAGTCGGTGTAGCTGCAGATGAAAAGCTGGGTACGATTGGGTTCTGCCTCGGGGCAAGAGCGGTCTTTCGAACCTTTATGCGATTGCCAGCGCAGTTTGTTGTAGGAGCAGCTTGGCATCCATCGCTACTAGTCGACGACGCTGACGATTCACCGCATTTAACTGCAGCTCGGTTAGTTCAGCCCTTGTATTTTGGTGTCGGTAAGGATGACGATGTTCAATCTGTTGAAATGCACCAGCCGTTCTTCGATGCAGTTGCTCCGCTATCAAATGTTGAAGTTGAAATTTTTGATGGTGCCGGTCACGGCTTTACATGGCCAAGCGGTCCGACCTATCACGACGTAGCGGCCAAGGGTTCATGGTCAAAAACTATGGCTCTATTTGCGGAGCACCTAGATACTCCAGCACACTAGTCTTGAGTCTTGCTAGATTCACGCTGTTTGCGAGCGGAGACTATTTGATGTGCGATTTCGTTTAGGAAGGCCACGAAAATACCAATGCCTATTAGCACATAGAAGACAGTGAAAAGTTTGCCAAAGTTAGTTTGAGGAGAGAAGTCTCCGTAACCAACAGTAGTTAGCGTTATGACGCTGAAGTAAAGGCTGTCTAGCCAGCTCCAATCTTCAATAAAGCGGTAGAAGACAGTTCCGACAGCGATGGTCGATGAAGAGATCCCAATTAGTATCTGACCACTTGAGGACTTGGCAAAGTCGAGGAGGCCTCTTCGTATGGCGACAACACCCATTAGCTACACAATAGCACTTTGACGTTAATGAAGACTTGCTGGTGTGAAAGGAAATGCGGGTTAAGTGTCGGTCTGATCTGTGGTTTCAGTTTCAAACTCTGAAGTGTCTTCTAGCGATTTAACCTCGGCTGCTTCTTCAAGCGACTCAACCTCTGCCTGGGCGGCTTCAGCTACGTCGCCATTTGCTTCCATAGTGGCTTTGAGTGTTTCTATCTCTTCATCTTTAGCCAAGTCTGCTTCGTTTCTTTCGATAGCAGCTAACTTTTCTTCTTCAGATTTGGCTCTGACCTGATCTTTCACTTTCTTGCGTCGTCGGCGACCCCAGCCCATCAACGCTAGTTGGCCTAGCAAGGCCCATAGTCCGAAAGCGATGCCAGCGATACTTGCGAGACGAACCCAGAAACGAAGTGAGCTTGAAAAGTCATCGACCGACTCCTGAGCCTCACCGAGGGTTTCGCCAAGGCGTCCAGCTGATTGAGTAGTAAGCCTTGATTCGGTCACAGTAGAGGAGTCGTCTAACGAATCGGTAAGGCGATCTTTGTCAATTGGAAGCCAGCCGTAGACTGGGTGCTCATCAATCTGGCTGATCTCGGATCGTGCAGTTTCAATGCGATCTGAGATGACTTCTGAACGCAATTCGCCATCGATCGCAGTTTGATTAGCGGCTACTTCAGCTGCTCTTTCCTGAGCCGAACTTAATGGTTCGGTGATTGCCGAAGTTATATCCTCGACTCTGTCTTGGGCTTGTAGTCCTGCACGCACCGCCAAGGTGATACCAATAATGGAAGCTATAGCGCCAAGTAGCCCGAGTGTGATTGCTAGCGCACCAATGAGTTTGCGAAGGCCTTTGAACATAGCTCCACTTTAGCTCTCAGATATCAGAGGGAGGCTTCTTTGAAGCGCAGGACGATTGCACCCTTGTCAGCCTGAATGGGTGGGGGCTTAGGCTGACAAGGAGGCAACCTAGAATTTAACCTTCTGGTACAGCTTGGACTTCTAGCTCAATCTCGACTTTGTCTGAAATTAACATTCCATCTAGACCTAGGGGAGCGTTAAAGTCAATTCCATAGTCGCTGCGCTTAATGGCACCGGTTGCGGAGAAGCCTGCACGCGTCATTTCATAGTTGTCTACTGCAACTCCATGTACTTCCATGTCTAGTTCTACTGGTTTCGTGATTCCATTGATTGTTAGATCGCCAGCTAACTTGCTGTCGCTAACAGAAGTAGAAGCAAAAGTCATCTTTGGATGTTGCTCGGCGTTAAAGAAGTCAGAGCTTTTGAGGTGATTATCTCTGTCTTCGTTGTTTGTATCAACCGAAGACAGATCAACCTCGGCGTTCACTGCGCTGGCAGATGCGTCTGTCCCAATGGTTAGAGCGCCGTTGAATGAGTTGAAGCGGCCTCTAACTTTTGACATTCCTAGGTGACGGACCGTGAAGCCAATTTCTGAGTGCATTGGTTCGATGTTCCATGTTCCGGGGGTAAGTTCTGGCATTTGATTCTCCTTAAGTATTTGTATGTGCAACTATTGTATACACAAAGAGAATAGAAAGGTGGTATATTAAACCAATGGCCTCCAAAAAGCAGTCCAAAGACCCATTAGAGGGTCTCAATAGCTACAAACAGATTGCGTTTGGGCATTTGCTGGAGGGTTATAGGGCACTAGTGAACGCTGTCGAAGCGGACCTAAAGAGTCATTCAAATCTTGGAATCTCAGAAGCAGAGGTTCTTGTCAGGCTTGCCAACTCAGACGGGTACTCTATGCAGCCAGGTGAGTTAGCACAACAATGTGTGATGTCTCCGAGCGGCTGTACTCGTCTGTTGGATCGATTAGAAGAGCAAGAGCTCATTACACGAGCAACTCAAATCGAAGATAGAAGAGCAGTGGTTATAAAGTTGACCGACCAAGGCTTAGAAACACTTCGTCGAATGCTTCCAGCTCACTATGAAAGTTTAGAAGCGCACATGTGGTCAAAGCTGACTGCGGACGAGCTCAAAACCTTGAGCAAACTCATGGCCAAGCTTAGAGACTAAAGCCCATTTCCCAGATCTCTCTCCGAGTTGAAGCCAGCTACCTTGAGCTATTTGCTTGGTATCTAAATGGTAAAGAAGCAGGCGTTGCTACTCCATTACCTAGTCGAATCAGTCTTACGTCGTTTTGTGTTTTTAACGATTTCGATGTCGGTGGGTTGACCAGCTTTGTATTGGGCAAGCACGTTTTCGATTGGTCCATCAGCAAACAGTCGCCCACTTCTTAGATACAGTCCTCGTTCACAGAACTTCTTCAGACGAGCTTCAGAGTGATCACAGATCAACACAGTCGCTGCGCCATCGGCTATTCCATTTAGTCGCTGCATAGCTTTCGACTGGAATTGTCGGTCTCCGACAGTCAGTGCTTCGTCAATTAGGACGATCTTAGGATTGCCCACTGTAAGGGCTGAGAACAATAACCTTGTACGCATTCCCTTTGAGTAGGTACGCATGGAAGCATCTAGTGCTGTTCCTAGTTCGGAGAACTCAAGAGCATCAGTAAGACATTCTTGCGCATATTGGCGATCTTTGATTAGGGAGCTAACAACAATGTCGCACATCTGTCGGCCAGTGAATGTCAGAGACATGGCTTGGTTCATTTCGACGAGCCTTACCGCGCCAGAAGTACGGATTTCGCCTGAATAAGAAATCTGATTTGCTAGGGAGCGCATCAATGTAGATTTGCCGGCACCGTTGTGTCCAACTATTCCAATTGTTTCTCCTGCGCGAGCTTCAAGGGTTACGCCTTTAAGGGCGTCAACAGTTTCGAACGATTGTTTCAGTCCAAATAGGTTCTTTGAGCTACCTACGTTCTTGCGTCGATAGCTCACTGATAGATCCTTGACTTCTAGTGTTAATAAGCTCATACTCTTCCCCGATCGAGCACCCAAAGCATGAACAAGCCAACTAGATTTGTGCTACCAATAATCATCAGTAGCCAGAAGAAGTTGGCAGGCTCAATGGCTCTACCAATAATTGCGAATCGAATGTTCTCGAAAGTTAGGAAGATTGGGTTCCACTCGAATAGCTTTCCGACGATTCCATTGTCTATGAAATCTGTTGGCAAGAACCAAATTCCAGATGCAAGACCAAGTGGTCGCATTAGATGAGGAATTGCTTGAGCGAAGTCGCCTTGTTTCATTGAGACAGCGGCAACGCCATAGCCAATGCCATTTGCAAATAAGAACCCGAGAACTATTGCTGGGAGAATAAGTGGCAGAGTACTGAATTGTGCAGCTCCGGTAACTATGGCCCACACAATACAGATGGCAAAACCAACGCTTGCGAGTACTGTTTCGTGGAGTGTGTGGGCGGTCACGCCAGTGGCGGCCGGAACTCCAAAAGGAGTGTTTGGTCTACCACCCGGTCGGAAAGATTTAGCAGATCTGACCCATGTCCGGCTAAGCATGCGGAATGCTAGAAGCCCAACAAGAGCAAAGATGGGGTAGTTCTCTATGCCGTTGTTTGTGCCGATTACGTAGCCAAACACATACATGCTGGGAAGAGCGATCAGTAACGGTGAAAGAGCAACCCAAGCTAGACCAAGTTTGGTTTCGTGGATCTCAGCGGCGATCTGATACTTCGCTAGCTTTACGGACAGCCGCAAGTTTTCGGCGAAGTCACGAACATACTGTTCGACTGTTCTGCCTTGGTTAACAGACTTTAAGCGGCCACTAACCACAGGTTGTGGTGTTAGTTGGACTCCGTTGTGTGTAATAACAATTTCGTCTTCTAAAAGCTCTGGCATGTCACGACTCAACCAACTCCGCCATGTGTTCCGCTGACTTCAAAGCTTCACGGAAGTTTTGTTCTGTGAAGTTGTTGGCATCCAAGACGGTAAAGCGACTTGGGCGCAGTTCTGATGCCAATACAAGTGCCTCAACCATTTCGTCTTCAGTAATCTCGAGGTCGCTGCACTTAGCAGGGAGATTGAACTTACTAGCCAGTTGAATTGTATTGGTTAGTTCTTTTTCGCTTCGTAGCGCTGCAACAACAACAGTACAGAGTGCGACACCAAGCCCATGGGGGATGGCTCGATCGGTCACTTTCTCTAGAGCGGTAACAAGTTTGTGTTCTGCACCTGAACATGGAGCAGAGTCTCCGGCAGCTTGCATAGCTTGTCCGCTTAGCTTTACAGCTAAGAATAGCTCCATTGCTGGTTTTTCGATATCCCAATTGGCTGCAATGTCAGCGGCTTGGCGAGACAAATCAGTAGCTTCTTCCGAAACGGTATAGATGCCGTTAGCGTGAGCCAACTTGCAGTCTAGAAGAGCAGAGTAGTTAGACAGGATGTCACCAACACAAGACCTAGCAAATACGTTAGGAGCTGCGTTTATTTGTTCTTGTGCTGCAAGTACCACATCTGGTGGGCTGCACTTGTAACGCTCAACGGTGTCTTCGAATCGAACGACAGCGTGAGTTGCGTATAGTCCATCTTGTGAAAGAACAGTTGGTATCGCAACGTGCATGGCTTTTGCCTGCTTAGCAGCGATCTTAGACATGTCGATGACAGCACCGCCACCGATGCCAATCACAACTTCTGGGTTCATGTCGGCGCTTGCCTTCATCAGATCATCTACTGGACGCTTACTCGCATCTGCGTAGTGCTCAGCATTAACCTCTACTGCAGTTGAAAGTTCCTTGGCTAGAGCTACGCCAGGGCCGTTACCTACCACAAACATTATCTTGTCAACTTGTGTAGGAATGCTTTCAATTGTCTGGGCAAACTTTGCTGGCAGACTTTCAGCTAGGTCGATTGCACCTAAATTAGCGTCTATGACAGCCACGACAAGCTCCTAGCAGTTGATAGGTCGATCTGGTCGTCTACTTCAGTCCAGACGCTGTTTTCTAGTTCTATATATTCAACGACGGTGCCGTTCTTAGCGGCTAGTTCGTATCCATCTTCGTAATAGTCTTGAGGCTTAGCACTCCAAGTTGCTTCTAGTGCGTCGACAACTTCAGCGATCGCTCCACCACCAATTGCAGACTGTCCAACAAACTCACCGGCAGCGTTAGCTGGGTCAGTTAGTTTAGATAGACCAACAACCAAGTCGTCAGCGTCGATTACAACTTTCATTTCTTCATCCCCAAGGACCTTTTCAGAGTCAACGGCCAGAGTGATACCAGTAGGCGATGCCTGTGCTACCAAAGCAGCAGTCGAAGTTGGGTGAAGGACTGTGTCACCGTTGGCTACCAATATGTTGTCGGTAACGCCACGGTTCTTTAGATGGTCAAGAGCTGACCAAAGGCTGCGAGCATTGTTGTACTTGTCAACATCGCGAACGACATGTACCTCTACATTGTCTAGCGGTGCTGCGTACTTGATGAGTGCGTCTTTGCAGTGACCGGCTACGATCATGACTTCGCTAACGTGTGGAGTAACGCTCTCTAGAATTGTGTCCAAGATAGTCGTGTTGCCTGATACTGGCAGCAACGTCTTTGGAATCTCGTCCGCTAGACCTTCAAGTCTGCTTCCTTTTCCTGCGCATAAGATAACTGCAATCATGATTTTGCTTCTTTCCCCTTAGATTTGCTAGGAGTCCCCAACGGCAGCGCTGACTCTTTATTAAGCTTCTGCTCCGATAAATAGCGTTTGTAGGCTAGGTAAATGTAAGGAATTGCTGTGAGGTAGGGCACTTTTCCGCTGATTTTGCGGCTTGCGAGGAGGCCGGCTCCGGTAACAGTAACAGCCGTAGCTGTGGATAACCCTGCTCCTTTGTCTTTGCGTATGTAGCGTGCGGCCACATCTCTACCTAATCCAGCTAGGCCAAGAGCTGCGTGTGTTTGAGTGCCTAGTTTGGGAGAAATTACAGAAGCTGCAGTGACAATTGCCAGCCTGTCACCAATTGTTAGGTTACTTAGACGGCGCAGACCACTGTTCATGCCTGCTATTGGGGAGTCTTCACTCTTTTGATTTAGCTGAGTGCTAGATAGTCGAGAAAGCGTGTGTCGGCTTAACATTAGCGTTGCTGCCATATCGCCAAACTTTGGAGTGCCGCTGTATTGTGCAAGCTGTTGAATTAGAGCTAGTTCGCCTCCACGGTCACTTAGCTCATCAAGTAAAGCTCCAGATGGCGAACATTGGTTGGTTAGTCGTGCCATTTGACCATCTGCACAGTCCAGAACAAACCCGGAGATCAATAGCGCAGCACCAAGACCACGCATAGGCAGGCTTGGTTGTGCTATTGCTTTAGCCCCAGCAAAGCTAGCGGCCGTTGAGGCTGCTGTTAAGTGATTTGGCTTGATACCTGAGTCTTCAAGCATGCCAACGAGAGTTTCGGCAATCGGTGCAGCCATAAACGTTGCTAGGAGCCCGTCATTGGTCTTCTTGACGGGTTGTTCTTTTGGGTCTTCATCACCAGAATCTGCTGATTCAGCGTTGGCTTCGGGAGTTGGGCTATGGTTTAGACCATGAATGGCGATCCCGTCTCGGTTACTCTGAGCGCTTTCCGAGACAAAGCTATGCCCAGTGGAATGTCTGGGGAACATTGGGCGGGTCGACTCTATGGTCGGCGCTTGTCTACCATGTTGAGTTTTAAAATGCGTGACGCCGGCATTAGCCATCATGTTTTCACTGGTGTGATGTTGGTGGCCGGGGTCGTAGCGGCGTTCAGTTTGCAGTTCGGCAACTATGGTCTGCTGATTGTTGCCTTGGTTGCTAGTCAGATCTACCTGATTGCTGACTGCGTCGATGGCGAATTGGCCCGTTGGAGAGATCTCGCGTCCAACTTCGGGGAAAAGCTCGATGCTGCCGTCCATCTCATTGTGGAACCATTCGCTACGTTCTTCGCGTTCGGTTTCGCTCTCGGTTATGTTGATGACGTCGCTACTAGTACGACCTGGTTGGTCGCCGCTGTAGCCGCTGGTTTGCGAATAGGTATCCTCTTGCTCCCAAAGGCGCAACTCAAGAAATTGAGCAGGCTCTTTTTCTTGGTTGCCAATAACTCCATCCACACCGTCGAACTGACTTTGCTGTGCATCGGATTCAGTGTTGTTGCTACAGTTGTTGACAGTGACTGGCCAGCTGTGGTCTTCGGTGGGTGGGTTGGCCTTAGCCTTGTATTTGTGACCGTAACCAAGTTGCTCAATTTCAGAAACAATGTCAGCCCAACCCCCAGTTTGAACAGCGACGTTTGAGCCAGTTGGTATCATCTGGGCATGTAGAACACCTAGGGCTAGTTGATGTGGGTCGTCAGCGTCTACGTACACGATGTTTGTGTACTCACCGGCAGATTCTCGAATACCTGCAGAGTTTGAGGCAACAATTGGCTTACCACATGCTGCAGCTTCTCTAACCACACGAGGTAGAGCGTCTTCGCGAGATGGCACCATAACAATGCCAGCCTTCGCCATGTATTTGTATGGCTCAGCGCTGGTAGGGATGAATTGAACCTGGTCTTTTACGCCTAGAGTGTTGGCTAGCTCTATGAGTTCTTGTTTCATCGGCCCGTCGCCTAGAAGCTGTAATTTCATTCCAGGTAGAAATTGCAGCGCCTTGATTGCTCTGTCTGGTCCACGATCATGAGAGAGGCGACCGCAAACGAGCATTGTGTCGCGGTTGCCTTTTGTGGCAACTTGACGCTTAGTCGGTAGCGCAATACCTGGTCTTACTACTTTGCCAATGTTCGAGCTGTCTCCGAAGATGCGAGTTCTTTCTGCACCAGAAACGAATAGCACTTCTTTGGGAACACTCTGCAGTACTTGTTTAGCAACAGGCAGCATCCGCTCGTCGCTTACGTTATGAACTGTGGCTAACACTTTGGTGCTGTCTTTTGCAAGTGAAAGTGACAGTAAGGCTTGTAGATCATGAGTATTGACGATGTCAAACTCTGGAGCAAGTTTGTGTAGTTGTCTTGCTGCTTTTAGACGGCTCTTTGAGCGCTCAATGAAGGTTACGTTTTTGTGTAGATTGCTTTTGAGCTTGCCGTCTTGAGCGAAGACACTAACCTTGTGGCCTTGCTTTACTAGTTCTTGGGTTAGTTCGAGGCAGTCTTTCTCTGCGCCGCCCAGGCCAAGCTTAGTGAGCGTCAATAGGATGCTAAGCGGTTTAGCATTGTCAAAATCATCGCCTTTGATGAGAGCACCGACTGCTTTGTTGAAAGTAGCTTGTGCTCCATTGGGGTGATAACCAAAGACATGCGCAAGTTTCTTATTGCGAACTTGTTGTAGTGGATCTGTTGCCAAGCCTTCTGTTATTGCGCTGAGAGCCTCATTTAGATTGGAGTTGTCGACAATTTCTGCAGCTTCGGACACCGGGTATTGGTTCTCGAACTCAACGGTTGTTATGTCCGATGGTCGAGTCATAACGATTGGTTTATCGACTGCCAAGAAGTCGCTGACTGCTGCCGAGACGTCACTGACCAGAAGGTCGGCTGTTTTAAAGGCAGCGAGAAGGTCTTTTTCTGGGCCAATTAGCTTTACACGGTTGTTGCTCTTTGCAATTGTCTTTAATTCTGTAAGTGATTCACGCATTTCCGGCAGGTAGCGTCCAGTCGTTGGGTGAGGCTTAATAACAAGCTCGAGGTCTCCGTCAGGCTTGATTGATTTGGCCAGGTTCACACCCATGGTGCTAAGGGAGCTGTAGTTAACTCGATCTGCTAGACCTTCCCATGTCGGAGCATAGAGGACTGTTTGTACGGACTTGGAGGACTTAGCTTGTTTCAAATTGTCGAGCTGCGGTCGGCCAACTTCTACAATCTTTGGAGTCTCACCGTCGAAGCCAGCATTTAGGTAGCGCTTGTGCGCTGCTGGTCCAGCCACAAATAGTGCATCGTAAACTTTTGAGTAGCGGTTATAGCTAGAAGCCTTGTCAGAATCACCATGGTTCAGGTGAATGTGAGTTAGGTGTCCAAGCGCTAGAGGGTGATTGTTCTTTGCTGCGTTAGATACATACAACACAACTTTGATTGAATCGATCATTGCTACAGATTCGAATTGGTTAATGGACTTGGCGACAACGACAGGCCACTTTGTCTTGGGGAACTTTTCGGCGTTGGCGGTTTCTCGTAGCACTATGACGACGTTTTTGTTTAGCTTTTCGATTGGTCTTAGCCACTGGTCTAGCTGATACCGGTTTGCCGCCGGGCCGCTGAAATACAGCATTACTTGCGGCTTCTTCTTTGTTAGCTCTTTAAGAGTCTTGTTGTGAATTCGTTCCTGAACGCCGGCAGCCATAAATCTATTGTGTCTTCTGTATGTCTTGTAAGTAGCGAGCGAGATGGCCAGCATCAGCAAGCCTTGGACTCCAAGGGCGGCACCTATTTCTAGTCCACTTGAAAGATTAAGTAAGGAGAGTAGGACGCCGGTAGCGACGTGTGCGGTGACTGCAACAAGGTCGAAGCTGTACAAAAGACGGATACGGAACTTCTTTATCTGACCTAGCTTGCCCCATACTTTGGTATAGCTCTTCTCGCTTTTGAGGTTTGCAACTGGGATTACTGGTGTTGCGGCAGCCATTGAGTCGAGGCAATAGCGAATGATGCTGGCCGCCCCGTGAGTCAATCCGATAGTTACTGCGGCAACTAGAGCCCAGGTGACTCCAGCAAAACTAGAAAAGAATGCAAGCAATAGCATCGAGCGGATAAGGGCTCTTGTGCGAGCTGCAATCCAGACTTTGTCCAGAAAGGAGATGAGGCGGTTTGATTTAAAGCAGGTACGTAGTTCGATAACTACTAGTACAAAAGCCACTAATAAGGCGGCTAGCGATCCCCAGGCAATAAACGGGTCCAAATCAGTGATTGGCCAGAATCTTGTAACGTCCATTTGATCTCAGTCGGCACAATCAAAAAAGAAATTAGTCTTTTTGGCCTATGCCTTATGACTCACCTATATTGGCCGAATAAGTAGGTGTGAACAAAAGAGACTTTTTCATAGCGTTGCTTGTTTTGGTGCCGGCTTTTGGGTGGGCATCGCTAGGTGACCTAGGGCCAACAGCGATTAGTGAAGTGAACACCGTATATAGGTTTGCTATCGGAGCAATATTGGCAGAGTCATTCCGCAGATCGCCTGTTTGGTTGCGTGCGGCGTTCTTGGTTGGAGTTGCCGTGCTTGCGGCGACGACGTTGTCACTTACATTGGGTGGGATTGCATTGGTATTGCTAATTGCGACTGACAACCCACAGCAAGCCAGTAAAAGTGTCGCAGAAAAAGCGGTACCGGTTACGGCTTATGTTGCACTCGGGTTAGTGGCAGCGCTAAACGTGCAGGACAAGTTCTTCGACTTATCATCGGTTTTCGTTGTTGGAGGATTTGGTCTTATTGCCGTTGCTATTCGGCTAACACAGTTCTCAAGACCAGCTCGGTCCAAGCTTATTCTTGCTGGTGGACTTGCCACAGTAGTGTTTGGCGTAATGGGTGTTGCTTTAGGTGTTGCAGTGCGCAGCGACTTAACCGAGCTTAGAGCGCTGGCAGCAGGCATAACACCCGAAGTTCAGGCTGTTCAAGCTTTGTCTGACTCGGTTTCAGAAACTGCAGATACGTTCGACTCGCCATGGTTTGCTGCTCTAAACGTACTCCCTGTTGTTTCGCAAAACCTGTCCGCTACTAGTTCTGTTCTGACTGAAGCAGATACAGTGTCTGACACTTTTCAAGAGATCATTGATGCAGCAGAGCTAGACGCAGATTCGCGGATCGGTATCGAGCTAGCGACACAGATCGACTTCGCTAAGTCTGCAGAACTTTGCGTTGATGTCGCCAACTTTCAAAACACTGTTGTTGCGGCCCAGAATCAAAGGTTCCTTTTGCCACAAGTTCGTCAAGGGTTAGACATTGCATACGCCGAACTTGAACAGGTAGGTTCTATTGAAAACATTTGTCCAGCAATAGAACACTTTGATGACTTGCTTGGCTACAACGCTCCGCAGACGTATCTGGTACTTGCCTTCACGACCGCCGAGGTAAGAGGCCTTGGTGGACTAATAACAAACTGGGCAAGTGTGGAAGTTTCCGATGGTGACATTGATCTAGTTGAGTCGGGAAGAGCAATCCCATTGAACAACGAAATCGAAGAAGTGCAAGCTACTACCGATGCTGTGCCAGGTGAAGACTTCATATGGACACCGTACGAACTGGACCGACATTTCCAAGATATTGGCGCCACTCCAGATGGGGAGCTGGTCGCAGATATTGCTATGGATTTGGCTTCTCAAGCTACAAACACCAGTGAATTTGATGGTGTAGTTCTAGTCGGCCCAAGAGGTTTATCACAGCTAGTATCGCTCGCAGGTGGCTTTGAGGTCGAGGATGAGACACTAGAGGGCGACGAGCTATTTGAGTTCTTAGTAAGAGGCCAATATCAGGTCGACATTTCATTGGGTGAAAGAGTAGACCTTCTTGAAGATATTCTCGACACGACGGTAGCCAGCTTTCAAGGCGATGACCTGAACTTGGGTGAAGCTGACTTTCTTGAGTTGAACGAAACAATTGCAGCAGGCGAACTTATCTTTGTGCCGGCCGAAGAATCTGCCAGAGATGCTTTCCGTCAGTTGGGAACGACTGGGTACCTTCCTCCACTAGAGGGTCGAAATTTCTTTGGTGTAATCGAGCAGAACGTTGGCTTGGACAAGCTTGACCCATATCTAGAGCGCGACGCTCAGCTAGTTTGGGATTCAGAATCTGACACCGAACCGCAGCTAAAGGTGACATATAGAAATACAGCAACGGTTGCGCTTCCTAGTTATGTGTTGGGTAATGTCGGTGTAGAGGGTGAGAACATTGTCAGGACTGTGTCTTATGCACCAGTTCACGCAGACAGCGTAAAAATACGCCGCAACAATGTCGGCGAGTTTGTAGATACAAACTTTGTCTTTAGAGATCAAGAGAAGGGTCACGCAGTTTCTTTGGTTGGAACCGCAATTGCGGCTGGGGAGTCAGTTGAGCTGATATTCAATTACAGCGACTGGCGAGCACCACAGGCTGAGCTTGAGTTTCTATTGCCTCCTGCGGCTATTACCCGAGATTTAGAGATCGTTGTCGGTGACCAAAACTGGTCTGTGAGCGGCGAAAACAGGCTGTCTACAGTCGATTTCGATTCATAGAGTTAGTTCAACGGTCCTAATCTGTCGAATTTTTTGAAAACTGCTAAATGTCGACGTTTCCAGGTCGAACTAATAAGTTATGAAACTAAAAAAATTAATGATTATCCCAGTAGTAGCAGCTTCTACAGCTCTTACCGCTTCTGCAGCTTCGGCTCAGGAATACGGTGCTGATGCTTCATACGGTGCCGGTGACGGCTTCGGTGGTGCAGCAGGCGGCGCAGGCGAACTAGCGTTCACCGGTGTTGAGACAGCAGATGTTGCATTGGCAGGAGCACTAGTACTTGGTGCTGGTCTTGTTGTCCTAGCTACTCAAAAGCGAAAAACAGCTCAGGCATGAGTTCTCGCCTTAAGGCGAGTATTTTATACCTAGGCCGTGAATGTTACGGCGAGCGGCGGCGGGTTGATTCTTGGGTACGGATTCTTTCCGCACTTGGGATTGAAGTCGACGCCGTTCCGCTGTTACGTTTACATGGTTCATCGAAGTTAACAACTGTTACCTCGATGGACAATTACGTTCCAGAGGCAAGACTGTGGTCTTGGTCCTCATTGGAGTCACATTTGCTGGCTGAAAAGCCCGACATTGTGATTGGAGTTACTGCACGAGCTTGGCACAAAGGCCTGAATGATGGTCCTTGGAAGCTAGTGCTTGACTACGTAGACACCATGAGTGAGAACTATAAGATTAGGGCCAGTCTTACGACTAGTCCTAAACAGTTCTTGTTTAAGACGCTAGCGAAAGCACACGGCAAGGTTGAGTTAAATGCTCGCAATGACTTTCCAGAAGCTTCGTTTGTTTACGCAGGTTACTCTGAAGCTAAGCGTCGAGGCGCTTTGTGGATTCCGAACCTTGCTCCCATTAGTGACAATGAGAGAAGAAAGCTAGTTCAGGACCCAGCAGCCGACTTAATGTTCTTTGGCACCCTATATACGCCAATCAACCTAAATGCTATCCGTGTGTTGAGTGACATGAGTCACGAGATTGCCGATCGCAAGGTTGTTATTGCCGGTAGTAGGCCGACGCCCGAAGTGCAAGACATGGTTAAAGACCATGGATGGAAGCTAGTTGCTAGTTTCCCCAATATATATTCTCTCCGCCATCTGGCTAAGGTTGCTGTTGCGCCCCTTGGTCCAGTTACTGGCATTCAGAACAAAGTTCTCGAGGCAGCTATTGCCGAGATCCCACAGACTATTACAGACTCGGTAGCCGGAGGCTTCGAGCCTGGCCTATCTATTACTTCTTCTAAGAGCCAGGCTGACTGTGTTTCTGAAGCGATTGCACTGGCAGACACTCCCAAGCATCACCGCAATGATTTGGCAAAGTTCACCAAAGAGATATTCGAAGTCGAATATGGTGTCGAACGCTGGTCAGATCGTTTAGCTGAGATTCTGGATCTTGAGCCAGTGGTTTACCTAAATGAGCTATCTACTCCAGCTTCAAGCCAGCTGTTGTGATAGTTTAAGCCAATCGCTAGTGACATAGAAAACAAAATTTCGAAAGCATCTAACATCGACGAGTCGACAAAGTTAGAAGCCCCAATTAGAACATATGGTGCCGTACGGATCAAAGGGAAATGTCACATCGGTGGCTTTTCGTACATTAACGATCAGACCACCATTTATCGTACGTCTAAGATTGGTCGTTACTGTTCGATAGGTAAACGAGCCGAGGTTGGAGCGGTGGATCACCCAATTGACTGGTTAAGTTCTAGCCCGTTCCAGTACAACAAACTTCACTTTGCTCTGCCTGAAGAGTTTGAGCAGACCAAGTTCAATCGCCCTACTGGTGTTGATATTGGCCACGATGTCTGGATTGGCAGCCTTGCTATTATTAAAGCGGGGGTCAAGGTAGGGACTGGAGCGATTGTTGCCGGTGGTGCTGTCGTCGTTAAAGACGTTGAGCCGTATTCAATTGTCGGTGGTGTGCCAGCAAAACATATCCGTCACCGTTTCGACCCTGAGACAGTGCAACGTTTGTTGGCCTCTGAGTGGTGGAATTTGTCACCAGATGTGTTGTCGGGGATTCCATTCGACAACATTGGCAAAGCGCTCGACATGATCGAAGCTTTGGAAGACCCAGCTAAGTACTAGTCTCTAGGGTCAAATTCGCAGCCAAGTCCGACGACGCCTCTTGTCGGGTGATCGAGTTTTGCTTCAAATCCTGGTTCATTCGCGCCAATTGGTCTGCCAAGTCTGTTCCATACGTCGGTGCAGTTTAGATAAGAAACGACTGGGGCTGGTGCTATTGTTGTGGGGGGAACAGTTGTTATTGGAGCCGCAGTAGTTGGTGCAGCCGTTGTTAGCGGAACCGTTGTGGTAGTCGTCGCTTCGGTTGTTGGAGTAGTAGTAGTTCGATTGACCTCAGTTGTTGTGTCTGTGGTCGGGTTGATTACAAGTGCGGCCAGAGGTGTTGTGTCATTGTTGTTCTGATCGGCAACGACTGTTGCAAGGCCACCTATAAACAGTAGGCCGACAAAACCGGCTGCGACAGTCCAACCCTTATTTGCGAGTGAAGACTTGGTTGCTGTAGCAAAACCGCTGGCTTGTTGGAAGAAGTAGCCTGCTCGTTTCTTGTTGGCGTGGGCCGGAGCGACACTAGGTGGAGCACTAGTTGGCGGCAGCACTTGGTGTTTAAAATTTGCATAAGGGGAAGGGGTTGCAGCTGTTGGATATGGGTTAGCTTCTCGGATTCTCTGTAAATAAATGTCGATAGCTCTTTCGGACTTTTTGTATGAGCGAGCTTTGAGGGGGTTGCCTTCGTTGCGGCATGCAGACTGAAGTGTTTGGAGTTCGAAAATGCTTTGGAGGTAGTAGTTCTGATGAGTGTCTGGAGAGTCGCCGCGCATTGCTGACAATTCCACGGTCTGATTTAGTTGAACGACTATGTTTTGTGCAGCTTGAATGTATTCTTCAGGCTTCATTAGTTCCTCTAAAAATTAGGGTAACTCAGCAACTTAATGCACAGAGTAGTGGCGGCCAATAGTCCGGGGACTATTCCCTAGATCATACCTAGGCAACGATGCTCAATAAACGTAAATAGAGGTAAATCTTGAGCGTTTGTGTGAGCACACTTGAGGTTGGTTATACACGGCCTTTTTTTAGGAGCCACAGGCTATAATTCTGGTATTAAAGGCGGATTATGTACCAAGCGAATGAAAATCAACTCCCGGTTTTAGATGAAGGAACAGCAGGTTTACGTAAGTATTTTCTCGGTCGTGCTGTCGCAATTGAGGATTGGCTGAATCAGGTTGGTGCCGGTGTTGGACCGGATGAAACCTACCTTGAAGTGGTGAGTGATCATGCCCTTTTTTGGCGAGACTTAGCTGATGAGGTTTGCTTGATTGATAGTGATCCAGACTTGTTTAAGCAAGCACAGTCCAAACTAAGGTCGCTGTTTACAAGATACCAAGCAACCACTGAACACTATTCAGATGTCGAGCCTAACAATAAACCACCCTCACCTCGAGCTAAACATGGACAGCTTGTTGCTAGCATTGGAAACCGGATTGCATACGACATAGGGATATTCAAGGATTTAGAGGACCCGTGGAAAAAGATTCAGGGTCTGCACACCGAGAACCGCACTGCAGATGCGGATCATGACCTCAGCGGGGTTGCCTTCGAGAATGTCGCCGTCAAGATCGGCAACGGTCTATCAGAGGTTGGCTATCCAACTACTGTTTTACCTGCTGATCGTGGTATCCAAAGGGGCTTGACCGTTCAATAGTCTCCAGTTCATGTAATTG
The DNA here is from genome assembly GCA_964648795.1 of uncultured Acidimicrobiaceae bacterium. Taxonomy (GTDB): domain Bacteria; phylum Actinomycetota; class Acidimicrobiia; order Acidimicrobiales; family SZUA-35; genus JAHDDW01. The sequence goes on along the minus strand of CAZYMB010000002.1, from coordinate 99,753 downwards.
GCAGCCGGCCCCACTATAGACCCAGGCTGGGTTATGATTTGGTAGTGGTCAAGGACGGTTTCTTAAAGTTGAAGAGCGGTTTGTAAGTTGTTTAGATTCTCAGCAGATCGTGGCCCAGTTGCCACAATTCTTGCACTCACTGCGGTGGACTTCTTACTTTACTTTTTCGTAGACGAACCGCGACTTTTAGTCATATATATAGCGGCGCTCATAGTTCCCAAGGCCTGTATTGCAGCATGGACTCATCATCACCAACATAGCCATGTGTTTAGAAGTAAGCCTTTGAATCGAATGCTCGAGCTCGTTCATGCTCTGCATACTGGTATCACTACCAACCTTTGGGTGCTGCACCATAACATGGGTCATCACCGTAACTTCTTAGATCAAACCATGGACGAAAGTCGTTGGAAGCGAAATGACGGCACTGTAATGGGCAAGCTTGAGTACACATTTTCAATAGCTTTGACCGCACATCCGAGGGCTTACAAAGTTGGAGAGAGATACCCGAAAAAGAGAAGTGAGTATGTGACATTCACTGCAGTTACGGTGGGGATATTGGCAGCGCTCATCTTCTTCAAACCACTTAACGCCCTTCTAGTATTTGTCATCCCAATGACTCTTAGCTTCCTGTACACCTGTCTAGTAACTTATGGTCATCACGCCGAGTTAGATACCGACGATGAATTTGCAGCCTCATATAACAAGATGGACAAGCTATATAACTTCTTGACCGGCAACTTGGGCTACCACACGGCGCACCATCATAGAAGTGGGGTTCACTGGTCGAAGTTGCCAGAGTTACACGAACAGATCAAGACACAGATACCTGATTATTGTTACACCGAGACACGACTCGAAAAGTTGGGTTTAACGAGCTGAATTTTGCAAAGAGTGGCCTCCGGAATATGCAAAGTTTATTTCGCAGCGCCTTAGCGCCTAGAAAACTATGTGCTGATTACTATTTCGCCAGCTTTAACGGTGACAAACAGTTTGTCCCCCTCTTTGACACTTTCGTCTAACAATTCGACAGCAATCTTGTCGACTAACTCTCTTTGGATTAGACGTTTTAGGGGCCTAGCTCCAAATGTTGGGTCATATCCAATTGTTGCTAGGTGCTGCATTGCTTCTTCATCTACTTCTAGCAAGATGTCTTTATCAGCTAGTCGTTTGATAAGTATGTCTAATTGAATAGACACAATTTTGGTCAAGTTGTCTTCGGTTAATGCGTCGAAGCGAACAATGTCATCAATACGGTTGACGAATTCGGGTCTGAAGAACTCCACGGGGTCACCTGGCAGGTTCGATGTCATGATCAGTACGACGTTTGTGAAGTCGACAGTTCTGCCTTGACCGTCGGTCAGGCGACCGTCATCTAGTAGTTGGAGCAGGACGTTGAACACATCTGGGTGTGCTTTTTCAACTTCGTCTAGAAGAAGCACAGCATATGGTCGGCGACGGATCACTTCAGTTAGCTGGCCGCCTTGTTCGTAGCCAACGTAACCTGGGGGCGAACCAATAAGTCTTGAGACAGAGTGTTTCTCCATATATTCAGACATGTCGATTCTGATCATCGCTCTCTCGTCGTCAAACAAGAAGTCAGCTAAAGTTCTGGCTAATTCAGTTTTGCCAACACCAGTTGGGCCCAGGAAGAGAAAGCTCCCGATAGGTCTGTTGCGGTCGGCTAGGCCTGTACGGCTTCGTCTTATTGCATTAGATACAGCTTCAACAGGTTTTGTCTGCCCAATAACTCTTTTTCCAAGTTCCTCTTCTAGGCGCAGTAGCTTCTGGCTTTCTGCTTCCACTAGTCGCGTGGCAGGCACCCCGGTCCATTTGCTAACTACTTTGGCAATGTCAGTTTCTTCGACTTCTTCTTTGAGCATTACTTTGTCGGCTTGAAGTTCTGAAAGCTTCGCTGAAGCTTCTTCGATTTGTGTTTGTAGTTCGGGTAGTTCCCCGTAGCGAATTTTTGCAGCTCTTTCTAAGTCGGCTTCGGTTTCAACTTCTCGGATTAAGACGTCATGGCTTTCTTTGAGGGACTGAATGCTAGAAATTGCTTCTTTCTCATTTTGCCAGTGAGCTTTCATGGCATCAGACTCTTCACGTAAGTCGGCCAAGGTGGACTCTATTTCTTCGAGTCGCTGCTTAGATTCTTTGTCCTTTTCTTTAGACAAGGCTAAGCGTTCCATCTCAAGCTGTCGGATACGTCTCTCTAGGCTGTCGACTTCTACGGGCATCGAGTCGATCTCGATGCGTAACATAGATGCTGCTTCATCGATTAAATCGATTGCTTTGTCTGGAAGGAACCGTCCTGTGACATAGCGATCTGAGAGTTCAGCGGCAGCTACCAAGGCGCCGTCTTGGATGCGTACCCCGTGGTGGACTTCGTATCTTTCTTTTAGCCCACGCAATATCGTTATGGTGGCATCGATAGTTGGTTCGTCTACGAATACTTGCTGGAATCGTCGCTCAAGGGCGGGGTCTTTTTCGATGTTTTCACGGAATTCATCCAAAGTAGTTGCGCCAACCATGCGGAGTTCGCCTCTTGCGAGCATGGGTTTTAACATGTTGGAGGCGTCCATTGCAGATTCGCCACCTGCTCCTGCACCAACAACGGTGTGCATTTCGTCGATGAAAGTTATGACTTCACCGTCGGAGTCAGTGATTTCTTTTAGGACGGCTTTCAGACGTTCTTCGAATTCGCCACGAAATTTGGCGCCTGCAATCATCGAGGCTAAGTCGAGCGAGATAACTCTTCGGTTCCTTAGGCTGCTTGGCACATCACCTGCGACTATTCTGTGCGCCAATCCTTCAGCTATAGCAGTTTTGCCAACACCAGGTTCACCAATGAGTACAGGGTTGTTCTTTGTGCGTCGGCTTAGCACCTGAATCACGCGGCGGATTTCTTCATCGCGGCCAATTACTGGGTCTAGCTTGCCTGAGCGTGCAGCTTCGGTTAGATCTTGTCCGTATTGTTCTAGGGCTTGGAAAGTGCCCTCGGGGTCTTGTGAGGTAACACGATGTGAGCCTCTCACTGCATCAAGAGCTTCAGTTAGATTCTTGCTGGCAAGATCCAGTCTTGCAGCAGTTGATCCGGCGGTTTTGGTATCGGCTAACCCCAAAAGGATGTGTTCGGTTGAAACGTAGTCGTCGCCCATCTGTTTTCTATGGGAGTCAGCTTTTTCGAGTACACCTCTGACCTGTTGAGACAGAGATGGCTCTGTTCCGTATGCTTTTGGTAGGTTGTTAATGGCTTTTTCGGTTTCTGACTTTAGTTGCGCTATCGGAACATCGAGTTGGTTTAATAGTGGGAGCACGACTCCTTCGGGTTGCCCTAAGAGGGCTAGAAGTAGGTGGTCGGTAGTAATTTCAGGGTTTGAGAGCGATTGAGCTTGCTCGGTGGCGACGGTTAGAGCTTCAGTTGTTTTGGTCGTCCAGATTTTGGGATCTATTGCCATAGAGTATTTCAGTCCTTCAGTAGTCGGTTAAAGGTGAACTATTAATTCTAGGGGCGCTCTGTACTTAGCAGACATACCTTGTAGCCGTTGAGCTCTGTAAGGTTGTCTGATTCTGGCTGGTCTGGAAGTGCTAACCCAAGGTCGTTGGCTCTAACTTCTGCTATCCACTTATCGTGCTGATACTCGTGGTTAATGATTGTTGTAAGAGTTGTCTTAGCTACCACCTTTAGCTGTTGCGGGGCACCAACGTTACCTTCAGCGATGTTAGCAATTTGAAATCTGACGCGTTCGCTCGACTGTTTTCTGTAATTGTTCAGAGCTGCAATGCTTGGCAATTCACCCCGGTTTAATTCTGGAGTTGCCGAGTCCATTAGTGTGTCGAGAGTTCTATCAAGGCTTGGTTCTGCTGCGGTTAGGTTGCGAATCATAAAGTGCGCAACTGCAGCCTGGTGGCCTACATGCCAACCGATTGCGCTTGATTCTTGGTTAGGTCGCCACGTTAGTTGATCTTGTGTGAGGTCAAGCCAGAGATCGTTGGTGTAGTTACATGCTCGGTCGTATTCTTTTAGTAGTTCTTCGAGGCTAGTTGTTGACATCGGTTCCTTTTTTCGAATTATTGGCTGGCTTGAGATTTAGTAGCGTTTGCTGCCCGGGTAGAAGCAGTTAATGCTCCTTCAATGTGTCCTGGGAAAGTGCTGGCAGTTTCAGTAGAGGCCATGTGAAGCCTGCCTCCGAAGGTTGGTGTTTGGTAAAGGTCGTGCCCATAAGTTTGAGCAACGCTGAGGGTTGGAGTTTGTGTGGGGGAAGTGAACTTTTCTTGACGCCAGTCTTTGATATAAATTTGTTGAGGTTGCTCTGCATCAGATCCAAAGAGGCTGACCAATTGAGAAATGATAGCTTCTTGTGTTGGTGTCGGGTCAGTTGGTCCAGGCTGGGCGAAACCAAACAACGCAGCTGGCTGCCCGTTTGGGCCGCTCATGTCATGGATTTCTCGCATCGGTCCACTATAGGAAAATGCAGATCCAGATAGGCCGGCATCTCGCCAGAATGGGTGTTCATAAACTGCGACTACTTTCACAATTGTGCCCATCCACACCGGGGTCTGGCGCATAAGTTGGGGTAATGGTTCTGGCAGCTCGCCATTGAATTCGATTAACTCAATCGCAGTCGCCGGAGGTACTGCGACTATGACGTGGTTTGCTATCGCAGTTGTGGTGTTAGTTTGCACACTGATGTGTGTGTCGTGTTCAGTGATTGTATGTACTGCTTGTTCAAGTTGAACTGTGTCAGGGTTCAACTTGTCAAATAGGGCTTGCGCTATTGAGCGGGCGCCTTTGTTTAGACGAAAAGAACTACTACTAAACTGTTGGCCAGGAATTCGTTCGACGGTTTCGTTTGTCTGAAACATCGCGTCGCCTGCATCGTATTGTAGAAAGGTCTCTAGCTTATGCTTGCTGGTAGTTGCTGAGACCAGTGGTTCGTCTGGCCAAATCCAGGTCGCACCCAAGTCAATTGGTGCGCCGTTAACTTCAGCTGACGCTAGCCGGCCACCAATTTGGTCTCGAGCCTCGAGCACCTGCACTCTCTGGCTTTCTTGTAGTAGGTAAGCAGCGTTGAGGCCTGCAACACCAGCTCCAACAACAACTGTGTCTGTCTCTATTTCAGTTCCCAAAATAGTTCCTAGTACTGATTATGGCTGCGTCTTTACCAGGAATGTTTTGAAGTCTGCCAGTTTGTTTGCTGCTTGTTGCCCACGTTTTGTTTGGCTGTATTTAGAGGATCGCGAGTCTTGTTCGCATTCGTGTTTCTCGATAAAGTTCTTGGCAATTAGGTCTTCTAATCTTGTCTGTAATGTTGCAGTGTTGATCTGTAGGGTTTCGGCGATTTTATTGAAGCCCTCGGTCCTGCCTTCGAGAAATAACAGAATGTCTATTGCGTGTTTGCGTTGAAACACCTCGAGGCATGTGACTTCGGCTGAACTCATACATTTATCATACCAGGGAGTTGACTTTAAAAAGTAAAGTGATAGGCTCCGGAATAGCTTTAATAACTAAAGCTATATTTAGCTTACTAAAGGAGCATATTGTGAAGACGACTTACATTATTGGCGGTTCATCAGGGATAGGGCTGGCTACAGCCAAAGAACTAACCGAATCTGGCAAGAACATCACGATCGTTGGTCGTGGCCAAGAGGCGCTTGATTCAGCAAAAGCAAGCCTTTCAACTGGGTCGGCGAGCGTTGAGACAATTGCCGCAGACATTACTAAGCAGTCAGATGTCGATGAACTGGTAGCAAAGATAGGCAGCGATACAAATCAGATCGAAGGACTAGTTAATGCTGCTGGCTACTTCTTCCCTAAGCCATTTATGGATCAGACGTCAGAAGACTACGATAAAAACATGGATTTTAATAAGGGCTTCTTCTTTATCACCCAAGCCGTAGCTAAGAATATGATTAGCAATGGTGGAGGCTCAATTGTAAACATTGGTTCGATGTGGGCTCAGCAGGCAATAAAGGCAACGCCATCTAGTTCGTACTCAATGGCTAAGGCAGGGTTGCATTCTTTGACTCAGCATCTAGCAATGGAGCTTGGAGATCACGGCATCAGAGTAAATGCGGTTTCACCTGCAGTTGTTCACACCCCAATATATGAAAACTTTATCGATGCAGACAAAGTCGACGAAACGCTAGCAACATTCAATGGGTTCCACCCTCTTGGCAGAATCGGTCAACCAGCAGACGTGGCTCACGCAATCACTTTCTTGTTGAGTGACAAATCTGCTTGGACTACAGGCGCTGTATGGAGCACCGATGGTGGTGTAATGGCAGGTCGCAACTAACGAGTAGTTAATTGAGTTCATGTGTGGGGTGGTTCTAAGGAGCCGCCCTGCGCATCGATCTTGATGGCAAAAGTCTAGCAACTACCCCAAGCTGCAACCCGGCGTTCTCCATCATTTGAAGTAGTAAAATCTGTAGTTCGTTGACCATAATTTCGCCAAATTCAAACATTTGGGCTCGTGTTACCCAGCCGACGTCGTCGTGTTTGGTTGTTGGATAGTTTTTAAGAATATATTGTAAAGACTAGCCAGATCGACTCTCTGTCAGCGGTAAAAAGCGAAGAGAGGCCAATGTTGAGACAGCCTAGATTAAGAGTAGGCTCCACAACTGATGGACGAAAAAATAAAGAAACTCACTGAAGGTTTGGCAACAGCTGACCTGGTGGATGCTGTCAACAAAATCTATGACCACCGTTGTCACATAATAGGTTTGGTCTCACCGGACAGTTCAAAGGTGCTATTTGGGCAGGCTGTCACGGTGGGCTTTCTGCCAAGACGGCCGGACTTTATGGATGATCAAAAACATAGTCTGGGCCCTGCTTTCTATCACTCAATCGAAGGGTTCGATGTAGAAGGCAAAGTTTTAGTTATGTCAAGCGGTGGAAACCCAGACCTTTCTTTAGGTGGTGGAACTAAATTGTCTAGAGTTCATAACTACAATATGGCGGGAGTGCTGTGTGATGGCCGTCTTCGAGACTTCGATGATTTAAGCAAATTTCCTTTTGCCGTATATTGCAATGGCGAAACGGTGCGAGCTGGCGGAAATATGATTCAACCGTACCTTTACAATCAGCCCGTAATTGTTGGCGAAGTAACCGTGATACCGGGTGACTACATATTTGCTGATCCTTCTGGTGCTGTTGTAATCCCCCAGGCTGATATTGAAAAAGTACTGCAGGTAGCCCACGAAATATTGAAGATGACTTCGGAGATGGAAGAGGCTATTAAAACTGAGAACCCAGAAGATATTCTAAACTCGGGCGGAAAGGAGCTATAAGTATGGCTGTCACGGCATCAGAAATTATTGTTTCAGAACTGGAGCATCATGGAGTCGAATACGTGTTCGGCCTCCCTGGTGACGAGAATCTGCACTTCATGAACGCCCTAGAAAAAAGCTCAATTGAGTTTGTGCTTGTTCGCCACGAAGCAGCTGCAGGCTATATGGCTAATCTGTACGGTCAAATTACAGGAAAAATAGCAGTTGCTATGACTACTCTGGGCGCTGGAGCGATGAACATCGCTACGCCAGTTGCGCAAGCATATTTAGGTGCTCAACCTGTTCTATATATTACGGGCCAGAAACCAGTCCGTGACAACATGCAGGGCAAGTATCAATTGGTCGATGTTGTTAGCGTCTTAAAGCCAATCACTAAGTTCTCGACAAGCATTGCGTCAGGTAAAGCAGCTGCATCAGTTACTCACGAGGCACTGCAGCTAGCGCTAGAAGAACGTCGGGGTCCAGTCCATATCGAGTTGCCAATGGATGTAGCGACTGAGGAAGGCGAGTTTGGTACTTTCCCAATGAACCCGGCAGAACAAGCTAGGCCTACCGATGCTTCTATTCACAAAGCAGTGGAAATGATTTCTGAAGCGAAGAGTCCACTGATTTTGGTTGGCGGTAACGCAAACAGAGAGCAAGGCTGTCTTGCTTTGCGTGAATTTATTGACAAAACCAAAATCCCTTTCTTCGTGACGATGATGGGCAAGGGTGTAGTCGATGAGCGAATTGAACAATACTTAGGCACCGCTGCGATGCCAAATAATGATTACGTACACTGTGCTGTCTACAACTCAGATCTTGTTATCAACATCGGGCATGACATCATGGAGAAGCCACCGTTTGTGATGATGCCAGACAAGGGTCCAAAGGTTATTCACCTCAACGATATTTCAGCTATTGCAGACAATGTCTATTTCCCTCAGCATCAAGTTGTTGGCAATATAGCAAACGGTCTAAGGCATCTCGGGAAGCATCTTGAACCAAATCCGTCTTGGGACTTTAGTAACACTTATAAAGCTAAAGCTGCTCAGGCCAAGAGTGTTAACAGTGAAGCTGACAACACGTCGGCATTCCCTATTAAGCCACAGTTCTTAGCAAAGACCGTGCGTAGCTTCCTGACAGACACAGACATTATTTCTGTCGATAACGGGATTCATAAGCTTTGGTTCAGCAGGAACTATGAAGCGTATATGCCAAACACTTTGATAATCGATAACGCGTTGGGCAGCATGGGCCCTGGTTTGCCTGGAGCAATTGCTGCAAAACTAGCAAAGCCAGACCAGACTGTTATGGCAGTTACCGGAGATGGTGGCTTCCTAATGCATAGCCAAGAGATAGAGACTGCTGTGAGATTAGGTCTCGATCTAATCGTTGTAATTCTCAATGATAGCGGTCTGGGTATGATCCGTTTGAAGCAAGCTTCGATGGGTTTTGCTCCTAACTATGGTGTCAATTTCTCAAACCCTGATTTTGTCAAGTATGCCGAAAGCTTCGGTGCTCATGGGCATTCGATTGCCGATGGCGCAAAGCTTGCAGAGACACTTCAGTCAGCTAAAGACACTGGGGGAGTACACATTATTGATGTTCCGGTGGACTACCCAGAAAATAAGAAGCTATTCATGGAGATGCAGAGTATTAACTGCGAAGATGTATTGTCTTAGTTCTAGGGTTTAGCGGTATGGAAAGTCAAATATATTTGAAATCCATATTTGGTGACAACGAAACGTTTAACGAAACGCGAGCAATTTTTTCTGATGAGTCGTTGATCAAATATTTTCTAAATGTCGAAGTGGCTTTGGCCAAAGTCCAAAGTGAAATCGGTATCATCCCAGTCGTTGCATATGAAGCCATAAAGAGTACTGTTGAGTCCGGGTTTCTGGACCTGGGTGCTTACTTGGATCGAACGGCTGTTGTCGGGTTTCCAATTGTGGGTCTAGTAGAGCAGCTTTCTTCGGCTGTCCCGAACAGTTTAGGAAGCTACGTTCATTGGGGTGCAACTACCCAAGATATTATGGACACTGCTCTGATGTTGCAGCTAAAGGACTTCTTAGATATTCAGGAAGCAGTGACTGAGAAAATTATCAGCGTTCTAGTTTCCTTGGCACATAAGCACCGTGAGACATTGATGATCGGACGCAGTCAACTCCAACATGGTTTGCCAATTACATTTGGATACAAAGTTGCGTTATGGGTTTCTCCGTTAAGGAAATCGCTAGAACGGTTGCGTCAACTTCGGATGACAGCTGTGAAAGTTCAGTTTGGTGGTGCGGTCGGCACGTTGGCTTCACTTGGAGATAAAGGTGAAGAGGTGAGGGCAGCCCTTGCTAGCGAACTTGGCTTAGCTGAGCCTAAAATCAGTTGGCACACCTCGCGTGAAGCTCTAATAGAGATTGCTCAGGTTCTAGTTTCTTTGACTGGTTCTTTAGGCAAGATTGGTAAAGACATTATCTTGCTGGCTCAGACCGAGGTTGGCGCAGTCAAAGAGAGCCACATTGCTGGCAGAGGTACCAGCAGCACAATGCCGCAGAAACAAAATCCTATGTCAGCCCAGACTCTTGTAGTAGCGGCGCATAATGTGAGTGGTCAGATGAATTTGTTGCATCATGCTTTGCTTAACGATCATGAGCGTGGCACAGCTACTTGGCAACTGGAATGGACTGCTATCCCAGATATTTGTGTATTTAGTGCTGGTTCTACCGGCGTTGCTGTGGATTTATTTGCTGGTCTTAGAGTTCTTGAAGACAGGATGTCGAAGAACTTAAAGTTATCTGGCGGAGCGGTTTTAGCTGAGGCTGTGATGATGAAAGTTGCTGAGAAAATTGGTAGGCAAGCAGCTCACGACATGGTTCATGAGGTCATTATGGACGCCGAAGTAGAAGGCCTTACCTTCAGGGAGGCTGTGTTATCTAACGTAGAGCTGCTAGAAATGTTTTCTGTTGAAGAGATTGAAGCGATGCTGGACTACTCCAGTTATCTGGGTGTGAGTCTTGAGGTCGTAGATGCTCTTTAGTCGCGTAGCTGTTATTTGTGGTTGCGATGATAGCTGATACTTTTAGTTCAATTGGGGCGGTTGAACTTACTATTATTGCTTTTGCTATTTTTGCTTTCGGTTTAGTTTCGGCCAGCTCCGAACGCCTTTCGATTAGTATGCCAATGATTTTTGTGAGTCTTGGTCTGTTCGCCGATATCACAGGTTTGGTTTCTCTAGATATTGAAACCCAAGGAGTGCTTCTTCTGGCCGAGGTTACTTTGGCGATAGTTTTGTTTGGAGACGCAACCCATATCGATCTTTCAGCTTTGCGCACCGAGCTGGGTCTGCCAGCGAGACTCTTAGGGGTTGGATTGCCGCTGTCAATAGCAGTAGGAGCATTGGGAACGTCGCTACTTATTCCCAGCCTTTCGATAGCAGAAGCCATAGTGGTTGCGGTTGTTCTTGTACCAACAGATGCAGCGCTAGGACAAGCCGTTGTAGAAGATAAGTCAGTTCCGCTGCGAGTTCGACAAGGTCTCAATATTGAATCAGGACTTAATGATGGCATAGTCCTGCCAATTCTGCTGCTGTTTATTGCAATAGCGACTGGTGAGGATGTTTCTGCTGGTTTTTGGGGCCAGTTCGCTCTTCGACAAGTCGGCTTGGGAATTGTTATTGGGGTAGCTATAGGGGCTATTGGAGGATTGCTTATTGGTCAAGCGCTCGAAGCTAATCGCATGAATAAGGTTCATGCCCAGATAGCGACTTTGGCCCTAGCTTTCGGAACTTTCACTTTGGCACAAGTAGTAGAGACCAATGCGTTTATAACAGTGTTTATTGCGGGGCTGGCATTCGGTAGGTTCCATGGGAAAGCTTCTGCCGAAGAGTTGGATGAGTACGCAAAAGATACCGGTGAACTTTTAGCTGTGATCGCATTTTTCTTGTTCGGCAATCTGTTCCTGGTGGATGCGTTTAGGCAAACAACTTTCGTAATTATCGCGTGCGCAATAGTGTTCTTAACGCTTGGCCGGATCCTGCCTGTAGCAGTTTCGTTGATTGGAATGAAACTTAATTGGCGCACGATAGTTTTTGTCGGCTGGTTTGGTCCAAGGGGTCTAGCATCGATTCTGTTTGGTTTACTTCTTTTGGAAGAGCGACTGCCTGGTGCCGATGAGCTCTTTTCTATTATCACGTGGACAGTTTTTGCGAGTGTTGTGCTTCATGGAGTCACTGCACGTTGGGGAGCAAAAGTATATGGAAGCTGGTTTGAGGCAGTGATAGAAGGCAATGAGGAGATGCCGGAGTCTCAGGTCGTGAAAGAACAAAGAAAGTTCCGCTAGGGATTTGTTAGAGAATCAGTAGCTTGAGTCAGCTAGCCAGAGCGAACTCATGGGATCAGGTCTAGCTTTTATTTAGGTGCGTGAGCGTATCTGACAGTTAGTCCTCGACCCTGAGTTCGAGCGATTACTTCTATTGCGATAGCTAAGACGACCATCCCAGCAAACAAGATCACTTCTAGCTGACCAACCTGGGTGACCATCACCACTAGAGCAGTTAGACACATTGAGGTTCCGACTACCGGTATCCAGCGAGCTACCCCGATCGTTGCGGATAGCTTTACCGAAGCTATGTTGACCGCCGCAAACGCTAGCAGGAAGCCGCCACTTCCCATTGCCGCTATTACTTCAATATCGATAAGGTTGGCTAGTAGCGCTCCGGATAAACACACAAAGCCTAACGCTGGTAGGGGCTGCTCTCTTACGAGAATTCCTAGTTGTGAAGGTATTTCGCGTTCGTGAGCGAGAGCAAAAGCCATTCGGGCTGACGAGAATAGGGTGGCGTTGATTGCCGAAGAAGTTGCTAAGAGCGCTGCTGCTGCAATTACATAGAAACCGGTACGCCCAACAAGGCTTTGCGCCGCTTCTGCTAGAGCAAATTCGCCAGCATCGGCTATGACTTGTTGAGGTAAAGATCCTGCAACTACAATTGAGATCAAGACATAGAGCGCTATTACAAGCAGTACTGAACCGTAGAAAGCTCGTGGCATAATCTTGGCTCTTTTGTCTTCGTCAACATCGCTTGCGATGTTTGCAATCATCTCGAAGCCTTCATAGTTCAAAAAGATCACCATGGCACCGGATACGAGCGAGATTGGGCCAACCCATTCACTTGGTGCGAAACGCTCGAAGTCTATGTCGCCAATTGTTAGACCAAGGAATACAAATCCAACTAGCAGCAGCATTTTAATTAGATTTGCAAAGTTACCGTAGGTAACAACTAAGCCTGTTCCAACGACATTTATGAATGCCAAACCGAAGACTGCTGTGGTTATAAAAATGTGTCGCCAAAGGTCTGAACCATCAAAGAAGCTCACACCAAAGCGGCCAAATGCTGAGGCATAGAACCCGACCATAACTATGTAACTGAGGACTAGCAGAACGTTCAACGATCCGGTAATTGGCCGATTTCCGAACGCACGATCTAGATAAGAGACGGTGCCACCTCGGTCTGGGAAAGCGACTGAGAGTTTACTGTAACAATGTGCTGTTACTAGAGCGATTGCACCACCGATTAAGAATGCAATTGGCACTGCACCTTGGGTACTGGTTACAGCTAAACCTAGAACAGCAAATATTCCTGCACCAACCATGCCTCCGATGCCAATAGACGCTGCTGAAAGTAGTCCGATCGAAGCTTGTGGTTTGCTGTTGGTTGGCTCGGCTTCCATGGCTCTTTCAGTTGTGTTTATTAGTAGACAGACTAGTCGACTAGACAAGTATTAGTTAGCTGTAGTTTTTAGATTGGACTCATTCCATAATAAGGTAACTACTACTTCTCTGTGGCATTAATTTACAAGTACAGCTAGAAGCGACCGCCAAACTAAGTCAGAACCGATTCCAAATCACCAACTTTTACAGTAGGAGAAACCCAAATTGAAGATACTCGCAATACCTGCCAGTAATAGCCGTACCAGCCTTAACCGTCAGTTGCTTGGCTATGTAGCTCGACTAATTGAAGACGGACTAGTCCCAGACTCGACAGTTGAGTTCATAGATTTGAATGACTATGAAATGCCTTTATATAGTCCAGAACGTGAAGAGGAAGGTCTGCCTGAGCTTGCCCAAAAGTTCTTTGACAAGATCGGCTCAGTAGACGCTGTCATCGTTTCTTTCGCCGAATATAACGGATCTTTCACTCCTGCTTGGAAAAATATTTACGACTGGGCTTCTCGAATAGATGCAAAAGTTTACCAAGGTAAGAAAGTGGTCATGCTTGCAGCTACTCCTGGTGGAAGAGCGGGAGCCGGCGTACTTGGTGCAGCTACTTCGGGAGCGCCGCACTTTGGTGCTGAACTAGTCGGGAGTCTAGGCGTTGGCTCCTTTATGAATAACTTCGATTCTGAAGCTGGCGAGATTACAAACTCAGATTTACAAGCGCAGCTCAAAGAAGTCATAGCAGCTTTAGCAGCGTAGGGCTGTAGTTAGCCTGACGGAATATGAGCCAGTAGTACTTCTCTAGAGTGTTCTCCAAAAAATGCTCGTTCAGAAATGCTGTTCATAAGTTAGCGCTCCTGTCTTATCTTCCCATTGTTTAGATCGCTCGACATTCTTTCCAATGAAGCTGTTCGGTAGTGCCATCTAGGTTCTCGACCAGGTAATCGGGGGTAGTATTGTTGGATTCGATAATACCTATGATGACTGAGCGCCGGTAGCCGCCTTTGCTGGTGCGGTGTCTAATCTCGTCGCCCATTGAGAAAGTATGTTCTTGTTCTGGCATGCCCACCTCGGTCCTAATTCTTAACGCCTCAACCTTTGTGGTCACTCCTCAGGGTGTAGGCGTTTTACTTGAATAGCGATCTTGAGTGTACCTGAGGTCTTGAGCGAGGAGCGGAGGAGATGGGATTTGAACCCATGGAACCCTTGCGAGTTCACACGCTTTCCAAGCGTGCCCATTCGGCCGCTCTGGCACTCCTCCCGAATTAGCAGATTTCAAGGATAGCTTGGTCTGGTCCAGCTAATACAGCCAGCGGGCTGACTGGCTAGACTATTGTCGTGTTAACTCGACTCAGACCCATCTTTAAGCGTCCAATAGTGTTGGTAGGATCATTAGCGTCTTTGGGTTTTGTGCCAATACTGATTCTGTTGTTTGATGGTCTCACCGATTCTGCTGAGCCGAGCGATGTAATTATCGTGCTTGGCAATGAGGTCCTAGATGGTGGCGTTCCATCAGATCGTTTAGCGGCACGCCTCGATAAAGCAGCCGAACTCTTTGCCGAAGACTTTGCTCCACATGTCGTCGTCAGTGGAGGTACTGGCCCTAACGGGTTTGACGAAGCTGCAGCAATGATGCAATACCTAGTTGACGCCGGCATCCCAGGCACTGCTATTACTCCAGACCCACTAGGAGTAAACACCAGAGCCACAGCTATTAATACTGCAGAGTTGATGGCCAACCGTGGCTGGGATTCAGCAATAGTGGTCAGTCAATGGTTCCACATCTCCAGAACACGCCTCGCTCATAAACAAGAAGGTATCGAAAACGTCAGTACTGCGTCAGCCGACTACTTCGAGCTACGTGACTTATTGTCAGTCATAAGAGAAGTGCCAGCCTATATCTCGTACAAACTCGGCTAAGGCGACTCCCTAGCTAGCAGCACAAGAACAAGCTATAAGAGGCTTTTCTCGTTGATCGAAGACTTTGATTATCTTGGTCTGGTTTCACAACCGACGCCGTCGCTATCTCTATCGAATTTCGATTGAAAGCCAGGATCACTGGGGGAAATTGACCGCCCAAGTCTGTTCCATACGTCTGTACAGTTTTGGTAGAAGACAGCTTGAGTGTTCGTTGATGAACCGTTTCCTTCGGTATTCGTAGAACCAGCGTTTACAGCCGTTTGGATAGGGGTTACACTGACTGGCCTAGGGCAGGTGCTGTTGATTCGGTAGTTGTATTTGTTCTCTAATTCTGGGGATTGTGCCATCCATCGCACAGTTAAGCTGCGTGATAATCCTGTATTCATTTGCGATGTCCAGTAGGTGCGGCCGCTAAGCTCGCCATCTCTATTGAGTATGTTTCTGTAGACACGTTCAACGAAGTCGACGTTAGTGTTGGCGCTTGAATACTTTTTTTGAAATTCGGGGCCTTGTGACATCCAGAAAGCGATGTCGTTCAAGCTAAGCCCATCTCTGTATTGATTACGCCAGTATGTTGCACCGCTTACATCGTGCTCTCTGCCAAAGAATGCAACGTAGAGTCGCAGAATGTCTGCTTCATCTTCAGAGCAGATTGGAATTTTAGGTTCCAAAGAAGTCTGAGCTGAGGCTATTGATGGCAAGGCTATAAGAGCCATAATAGTGGTCAGGAAAAATACTATGAGCTTCATGCTCGAAACTTAGCCGAGAAGATAGCTAGCAGTAAATGAAGTAGGTCCAATTCCTTATTGCCGCTTATCAAACTGGTTGTACTGGAGAAGCGGAGGAGATGGGATTTGAACCCATGGAACCCTTGCGAGTTCACACGCTTTCCAAGCGTGCCCATTCGGCCGCAAGAGTAAGGCTGGTTAGGCCTCCAGTTGAAAAAGAGCTAGAAACCGGCCGAATCTATGTAGATTCTGAGATTGCGTGCACTAACGGGCTGACGGTTAGCGTCGAGATAATACCGCTAACTGAAGGATCAGTAGCGACCTATCGCCACTCTCGAGTGCCTTGTGTTGATGGAGTGGCAACAGTAGATGTTGACATCCCTGGAATAGAGTTACGCAGTAATTTCCGACCAAACCGCTACCAAGTCGAAATGATAGCAACTGACAACCAGACTCAGCTTTCAACCAGATCACAGTCTGGCTACTTTGTCCGCCTAAACCGCAGCCGGTTCCACCCTCAAGACGAACGAGGTTGGGTTCAATTCGGCGGCCAAATCTAGGTCCCGTTAACCAACGGCATAATGTTATTTTTGATTCGACTGTAAAATGGAGTAACTATGGGCGGAAAATTCGGTGGGCTACTTTTAATAACATTTATTGGGCTACTGGCAACAGCCTGCAGCCAGTCGGAACCTGAAGTGGCAGCTACTCCATCATCGATATCTGTTCCGGACATCACACCCACTACAGCGTCTGTTATCGAAGAAGATATTCCATTTGTTCCGTCAGAAGTCGAAGAGTTAGATGAACAAGTGATCGAGGCTGACCCACTAGGAGGTTTAGGCACAGATGGCACTTCAGATCTGTCAGCAGCGGTAGAAAGTGACGCTGAAACTTCAGATAATTCAGCTGCTACAGAATTTGTCGAGCTTATTAATGAGACACGAGTTGGGGTGGGTGTCTCTCCACTTGAAGTGGCTGAAGATCTGCAAAGTGGTTCGATTGCACATTCGGAACAAATGAGGTTAGGAGTTTGCGCTCCAGAAATAATTTGTCACGCACAAGAGTCGTTCGCTGACGAAATTATTGGCCAGGTTAGTGCTACCGGTGAGAACGTAGGTGCTGGGTCGGACGTTCAAATCGTTTGGCAGGCTTTCTTAGACTCTGAGGCGCACTATCAGAATTTGATCAATCCCGCCTGGGATGCAGTCGGCGTCGGGGTGGTCAGCGATGGTGACCGTCTGTATACAACACACAGGTTTGTTGAGTACACAGACCGTTAGGTTTGCCAAACCACTAGCAAAAACCGCCAAATAGCTGCGCATAACTGGGCCTAGCGGCTCATTACATGTCGCTTCCGTAACATACGGATATATCTCTAGTTCGATCCCGTCTAATGACCAAACACACAAGGAGATGTAAATGTTAGCGGGACTATCAAGAACCAAAAAGGTCGGCGGATTAGTAGCAATAGTAATGGTGCTGCTAGTAATTGCGGCCGTCATTAGAGAGACCTCAGCAAATGAAGGCTTCGATTCAATTGGCAACACAGAGGCTGCTGTTGACGACTCATTCACCCAATTTGATGAGTTTGGTGACGGTGAAGCAATAGGCGACTTCGCCGATGAACGTTCGTTCGCTACCGAAGAGCAAGCACTGGCTGCCGATGCGGCCGAAGCCGATATCGATTCTGAATCTGACAGTGCAACTACTGAGCGTGCCCTACGCCAAACTGGCGATCTGTTTATCCAAGTAGATGAGCTCTCTACTTCGATTGACGAAGTGCGTGCAATAGCTGAAGTTAACGGTGGTTTCGTAGCGAATGAAAACACTGCACTGGTTTCTACAGGCGAAAGCACAATAGCTATTCGAGTTGAAGCACAGAACTTTGACAAAGCAATCGTAGAACTACAAGAATTAGGTCGTGTGCAATCAATTTCACAAAACGTTGATGACGTAACACTAGAAGTAGTAGATCTGCAAGCCCGTGTAGATACACAGTCAGCTTCGGTAGAGCGCCTACAGCAACTAATTGCTGGTGCTAGCAACCTAAACGAAATTGTAGAACTGGAGAACCAGCTAGTTCAGCGTGAGTCAACACTTGCCAGCCTACAAGGGCAGCTAGAGACGCTAAGCGGACAGGTTAGTTTCTCAACTATCTCGGTCACACTGTTCGGCGAGTCAAGCGCACCAAGGTTAGAAGTATCTCAAACAGTTTACGCCGACCATGACGGTGGAGACTCATGCGGATCAAGCGAAACAGGGTTCCTCTCAGAAGGCCAAGACGCAACACTTTGCTACGAGATCATCAACACAGGAACAACATCGCTAGGTTCGCTTTCACTAGTTGATGAATCACTAGAGTTTGACGTAACAGACTTAATCGTTGTCGACGGATCGCTAGACCAACCTCTAGCTGCAGGTCAAGCCGTCGTCGTTGCCTACGAGTTTGACGCTGACAGAACGCTCCGAACACGCACCGAAGTTACCGCAGTAGCAGTTGACGCAGATGGTGAAGACCTAGGTACTGAGGTCGAGCAAACAGCTAACCGTTCCATCCAGGTCGAACGAAACCAAAACATCGACGGGTTCACCGACGGAATCGAATGGAGTTGGAACTTCGTCAAAACCCTTGGATCGCTACTAGTACTTGTAGCAGGACTACTAATTCCACTACTAATACTTGCACCAATCGTCTGGTTCGCCCGACGCACATGGAAAGCTCGGGTTGCTAAAGCGTAACCTCACTATTGC
Organism: uncultured Acidimicrobiaceae bacterium; assembly: GCA_964648795.1. GTDB lineage: Bacteria > Actinomycetota > Acidimicrobiia > Acidimicrobiales > SZUA-35 > JAHDDW01. Next base: position 81,373 of record CAZYMB010000002.1, on the reverse strand, counting down.
CGCTGTTCTCAATGGGGAGGGCGGCAATACTCCAGCTAACAGAAGCCGTGGGGTTCATGCCGCCACGGCTCTTCTAGTCGTTATAATAGATTTGGTGGATGGCGGTAAAGGCGACAAAGATTTAGAGCTGGGCGCTCCTATGTACCACCTAGGGTTCGATCAGTCATCGGCGTCGTATAGCTCTGAAACCCCAGGCTTACAATTTGGTTTTCTCCCTGGTAGTCGCTTCGGGTTTTGGGCCGCAATTTCGAAAGATATCGCGTGTTATCACGAGGACTTGGGGAACTATTACTCCGAGAAGTTTCACAGCCCAGATCACTGGGAAGGCTTTGTTGATAAAGAACACTTTAAAGCGATTGCAACTTTGCCAGTTGGTGTATCGAAGCGACTGTTTTCTGGATGGGTCGCCCATCTTGAGTCTGTTGAAGTTGAATATAGACCAAAGTATCTGCTCGAGAGATTAGAAATTGTTGGGTATGATCTTGTTAAACCAGTAGTGCCGAAGCTCGTCGAACATGCCAAGTCCTATCTCCAAGATCCTGAAGGTCGTTTCGCTCACTTTGGACTGCACCTTTACCAATGGCTACCGCTAGAGCACAGAGACGGTCTTGCAGAACTTGCCTATGAATTACTCAAACATCTTTTGGTTAAGGAAAATAGTTCTAATTGGATCAAGGTTATTGCCAAGGTTCCTGTCGAGGTATACAGAGAAGAGCTATGGCCAATGTCGTTCTCAGTCGTTGAGAGCGACATAGCTAGATACCCGTTCGTGAGATGGGGGCATCTGGAAAAAGACAATATTCAAATGTTGCCAGCTGTCTATCGTCATCAAATCCTATTCACAGAACTAAGCAGAAGACAAACTAAATTTACTGACGCAGCTTTGCTTGACCTAATAGTGGACTGCAATCCAGAGCTTCTCGACGCTGAAGAGGTGGATGCGCTCCAAATGTACCTGAAGAGAGTAGCTTTGCGTAACAAGCTGCAAGCAGATCGGGCACTGAGAGCTTCACATCTACTCCCGGTTGACGCAGCGGAACACATACGCAACTGGGCCATCGAACAGGATGTAGAAACCGAAGAGCTCACATTTGAGTCGCCACTACACAAAGCAGCTGAAACAGACAAAGCGGTCAGGTTTACCAAGACCGGATCTGTAACCATGGTTGAGCCAGCGTGCACAGAAAACTCAATTCGCTATATAACGATTTCAAGCCTTGAATCATGGGCTATAGCGTACACAGCGGTAGAAGCGTGGGTCAAGGCAGGCTTCACTTACATTCCTGTTGAACCAATACTGGGCTATAAGAGTTGGAAATCAATAGACGTCAATTATGGAGTCAAAAAGAAGACCGAAGTCGATAAAACCGTCGGAGTTATTAGCAAGAACCTTAGGGGTGGCTCGGTAAGGAAAACACTATTCCGATATGACATAGAGGTTCAGGAGAATGTCATGAACGAGATAGACAAGATTAGAAAAGTGTTGAAGTCTCTCGGTATTAGTCACGGCCATCTGCATATGAACAACCTTACGATTGTCCCTCAAAAAGACACAGAAGGTAACCCAGATCCAAGCCAGCAACCAAAAATCTTTGTTATCGATTTTGATGAATCAACCTACCAGCCTGCTGGCAATGAGTTTCTAGATGAGATGGAAATCACTCGGGCAAGGTTCGAAGCAGCAATAGCTCAGCCGAATTTTCAACCGGCTAGAGGGCAAACTCTCAGCTAGCTAGTCTTATCCTTAGGATCAGCGATCAACGGCATGCTGATGCCTTGGTCCTTGCCTAGGCGACCGGCTCGACCAATAGAGGTAGCCCCGTACCTATCTTTCACGGCGTCCAGTGCCTTGTCGAGCTTTGGTGAGTTCTTAGCTGTGAAGTCAAGTGTCTGCTGAACACCATCACCTGTAGAAAGGTTCGCAACAGTAAATCCAATTAGCGTCAGCCGCCTCTTGGCTATCTCAGACTTACGTGTCTGCAACAGTTTGCGTGCTGCATCGAGGAATATTTGTGTCGAATCAGTGGGCTCACTAAAACTGAACGATCGTGTGTCAGAAATAAAATCGCCAAAGCGAAACGCCAACATGATTGTCTTGCCAACACGATCACCATCACGCAGACGCTTTGCAACTCGGTCGACAAGTTGATGCAGCAAGCTTTCGATCTCGACGAATGAAATGTTTTCTCGACTCAATATTGCTTGCTGAGACCCAATAGAAGATCGTCGCTTGCCAGTCTCAACTCTACGCCTGTCTATATTATTAGCCAGCTCAAACATGCGGGTGCCCTGCGTTGCACCAAGAATAGTTTCTAGCTTCTCAACGCCAGCCGCTGCGACTTCGCCAACTGTAGCAATACCTTTATTGAGCAGCTTCTGTTCGGTTACTTGGCCGACCCCCCACAAAGCTCGCACTGGTAGAGGATGTAGAAATTCCAGCTCGCTGTCTGGCTCAACGACCAGTAGACCGTCTGGTTTTGCGGCCTGGCTGGCTACCTTTGCTAGAAACTTAGTTCTCGCAACGCCAACAGAAATTGGTATTCCAACTTCGCTAACTACACGCTGACGAAGCTTGGTCGCTATCACACTAGGGCTTCCAACAAGTTTTGCGAGTCCGCCAACATCAAGAAACGCTTCGTCAATAGAAAGCGACTCGACTAGTGGGGTAGTGTCATCGAAAATATCGAAAGTCTGCCGGCTGGCTTCTTCATAAGCTTCCATGCGAGGCTCGGTCATAACCAAGTTGGGACAATACTGGCGGGCTGTCTTTATATTCATAGGAGTCTTAACCCCCATTGCCCTTGCCTCATAACTAGCGCTCAAAACAATGCCCATGCCGACAGCCATCGGGATATTACGTAGTTCTGGGTTATCTCGCTGCTCCACAGAAGCAAAGAAGGCGTCTAAGTCAGCATGCAATATAGAGGCGGTTTGCGAGTCCATCTTCGAAGACTATATCTTCTGACTCTGACGGTCGAATTTAGTGATGTCTAGTTGGAGGTTGAAACATACCTCTACGGCTTGTTGGAGCCAGTGGAACAGATTCTCCCAGTATCTCCAATCGGGCTTGTGGCCTAAGGTAATAGTCAATATCAACAAAATCGACAAGGCCTAGAGGGCTCACACCGGTACAATTATACAGGCGAAGGTTTAGGCGGTACTAAAAGTGTCTCAAGAATTACCAAGAACAGCGGCTGGCATGTACGTGTTTCGTCAGCGGCAGATTACTTCGATAAGTGTTGATCCATGGCTAATGGTTTGGTATCGAATCAATGGCATAGAGAAAAGGCTTGGCGAAGTTGTCGGCGGCAGACTTGTTTTGAAGCATCCAAAATTCGGAGTTCTGGAATCTAATGGAATTGACGTTGGCTACTATGGTACGGGCCCCAGACTAGGTGCAGCTCTTATTTGCGACCATCAAAATTCGTTCGAAGGCCTGAGCCGTAAAAAAGTAACGGTACTAGTCGATCAGTTCACCAAGAAAGTTATACAGCCTATACAACGACCGCTTCCGAATGAAGAGTCGCAGCTTCCAGAAGCATATGTAAAACGGGTCCTTGCAGAGCTTACTTCTGCGGGCACACCCCCTGGGTTAACTGGTAGCCCAACAAAGCCTAGAAACATGGGTCTTAGCGGTCCTTAAGCTACTAGAAATCGACCCAATTTTGGCTTAGGTGCAAAACCTGTACCCTTTATAGGTGAACAAAACTTCATTAGAACCCGACCATATCGATACCATCAAGTTGCTAATCGAGCAGGTCTATACAGACATGCCAGCCGCAGAAGTAGATGAGCTCCTTAAGACCACGTGTGAAATTGCAAACGCGACCCAGGTGCCAGTAAGCGCACAATCAAATGACGGACCTGTCTGGTCAGAAAAAGACTTACTACTTATTACATATGGCGACTCGATAAGAGACGACGGCTCGGAGTCCGCTCCTATTGAAGTACTCGATAACTTTTTAAGCGTGCGTGCACTGAAAGCACTATCCGGTGTGCACATCTTGCCGTGTTTTCCATATTCTTCCGACGATGGCTTCAGCGTTATCGACTACAAAACAATTGACCCAGACTTAGGCGACTGGTCACATGTGTCGAAGCTGGGCGACAACTTTGACATGATGTTTGACCTTGTCATGAACCACATCTCTGCACACTCAGATTGGTTCAAACAATACAAAGCTGGCGAAGCTCCTGGCAAAGACTATTTTGTTGAAGTTGACGGTGACGCTGACGTTTCATCAGTAGTGCGGCCAAGAAGCCATGACTTGCGCGTCCCTGTAGAAACACCAGATGGCACAAAACATGTTTGGGCGACATTTTCAGATGACCAAATTGATCTAAATTTTGAAAACCCAGATGTACTAGTTGAGTTTTTAAAGATCATTGCTCTATACCTTGCTAACGGGGCGACATTTATGCGTCTAGATGCAATCGGGTTCTTATGGAAGGTATTGGGGACGCCAAGCATTCACTTGCCAGAAACCCATGCTCTTGTAAAGCTTGTTCGAGAGTTCTCGATGATGATTAATCCTGCAATCAAGATAGTCACGGAAACAAATGTTCCAGCTAAAGAGAACATGTCCTACTTCGGCGACGGTGACGAAGCACATATGGTCTACAACTTCAGCCTCGCACCACTTGTCTTGCAGGCACTAATGACAGGTGACACTTCCAAACTTGTTGGTTGGATGCAAGAGACACCATCTGCGCCAGCAGGTTGCACATACTTTAACTTCACAGCGTCTCATGACGGTATTGGCTTACGTCCAACCGAAGGCATCTTGTCTGATGACGAACGCAACCAAATGCTGGATGCAGTTAAAAGCTTTGGTGGGCAAGTCAGCATGAAGGCCAACTCTGACGGCACAGAAAGCCCATACGAAATGAACATTGCTCTGTATGACGCAATGAGTGGAAAGATTGATGGCGTTCCAGATGAATACCAGTTTGAGCGATTCATTTGTTCTCAAACAGTGATGTTGAGTGTGAAAGGTATTCCCGGGATGTATGTTCACAGTCTCTTGGGCACACGAAACTATACCGAAGGGCTTGCAGAGACTGGCCGTGCTAGAACCATTAACCGAAGAAAGTGGCAAGTCGGGGAGCTAGAAGCTTTGCTTGATGACCCAACCACGCATCATCATAAAGTGTTTAACGAATTGACTCGTCGCATGGCAATACGTCGAAGCCAGGCAGCGTTTAGCCCAGATGCTGCACAGAAAACCCTTGACTGTGGTGAAGGAATCTTTGCTTACTATCGAGCAGCAACCGATGAGTCTCAACAAATTATTTGTATCAACAACTTTAAAGACACTGAAGTCGAATTTGATGCCACGGGAACTTGCGCTGGCGTTGGAGCGACTAGTTCTTATGGCAAAGACCTAATAACAGAAGTTGATATTGACTTGGCAAAAGTCACTTTGGCCCCGTATCAGAGTGTTTGGGTTGAGCTAAAGTAAAATTAAGGTTCGGGCGGAAATTGGTGGAACGATGCCACACTCAGATTTAGAAATAGGGAGACTTTCCAGGTACTTGCAGGACTATTTGCAAGCATGGAACGTAACTTTTAGAAAGCTAAGAAGACTTTCAATCTTTTTAGAAGACAACAATGTTTCTGGTGATCATGCAGACAGCGTTAACTACACATGTCGCCTAGTCAAAGAACTTACTTCGGGAATGACCAGAGCGGTAGGCGAGACGAATGCAGCTTTGCTAAGTGAAGGTTGCTCCGAAGTGCTTATAGGGCCACTACAACTTGGCGAGGTTACCAAGATTAACCGTAGTGGTGTGGCTGCACTTATTAATGCTCTTGTTACTGAGAGCAAAGAGCTGGGAAACAAGCACGTTGTAACCATGACACAGTTCAACAACTTTGGATCAGACTCTATGTATAGCCCAGTCATTACACAATTGGATGCGATGGAACCGAGTGCCATTTTTAGGCTTGCAAAGTTTGAATCCTCTAGCTTTGAGTCGGACTTAAAAGAGCTTAGAAGTGTTCTTTTTGCTGTCCCGGCTACCGAAAGAGAAGCGCAATCAAGAGAGCGACTTGGGCAAATATTGGGCCGCTAGCTAGATGTAGCTAGCCCCACTTCTCTTTCTCAACATCGCCTGGCTCTATGTTCAACTCAACAAGAGTTTCGTCAATGAAATCTACGAATGCATTCGGCCCACAAATATAGAAGCGTGGGTTGTCAAATTCTGCGATCACGCTCTCTAGATCTTCTTTGTTGACCCGGCCAGTTGCATGTTCGCCTCGAGTTATCTTCAAGAGCATGTCTACGCCTTCAGCCTCTATCTCATCCATGAACCAGGCTTTGTCCGGAGTTCGAACAGAGTAAACAAGCTTTACAGTGCTGCCGTACTCTTTGGCAGCTCGCCACATACCTCTTAGTGGAGCAACACCAGAACCGCCGCCAATGAGAATTGCTGGTCGTTGAGCTTTTTCTTCGTCATAAATAAATTTGGAGCCAATTGGTCCACGTGCCTCGACCTTGTCACCGTCTTTGACATGGTTGACTAAGAAGGTACTCATAACGCCGCCCTCAACAAGTTCTACCGAAATTTGGGCTGCGTCGTTTGGGCCAGAAGACAGAGAATAACTGCGGACCGTCTTCGAGCCGTCTTCATGGTTAATTCGAATGTCAATATGCTGTCCAGCTTTAGCGCCTTGCCATTCAGGCATTCCAATCTCTAGGTGTCGACCGCTGTCGCCGAGTACGAATGAAGAATCTATTGTTGCATAACCCCAGGGAAATCTAGCCATGTCGATACCTTTCTCTATTACCAGTTTAGAGGCAAAAAGGGCTTTAACAGCCAGTAATGGGCGGCCGAAAGTTCTCTTAAATAGCGTTTATAATAGAAGGCAGACGAATTTGGCGGTAAGAATATGTCAGAAATAACTTTGTTTAACCTTGAAGTAACTTCAGACGGTAAGTTGAGAAGTGACCACAACGTGGACAAGATCAACCATTTTTTTGGTGAGAGTCGAGTCTACTCTCCTGCAGATGTCCTTGAAGTTATTGAGAGAGCGATAACCGGTCGGAGACGACTGGGAAAGAGTGTTGCCGCATTCGAGATAAAGATCTCTCCAACGGATGGTAATTTCGGCTGGGCAGAAGAACTAAACGGTGTAGAGCTTAGCAATGGAACAAAACTTGTCGCAGCAGACGTAGCGAATGCAATGCGCAGAGGCGACTTAACCCCAATGGTGAACCGCTATATGGTTGTTATAAACCAAATTAGAGATCTTTTCGATGGTATTAACCGTGACATTGAGAGTTGGGGAATGAACCCGGTAAACACAGATGACTTAGCAAACCATAGAAAGAAGTCCTCGAAGTCGCTAAAGGATCTCAGCGAGATATTTGAAAAACAGCTAAAAGAAGCTGACTACGATGAACCGAGTCGGCAAAGGCTTGTTCCCAGGATTCAACGCTTGGACGAATGTATAAGGGACTTAGAGAAGCCAGAGGGAGAACTACCTGGACTGCATAAGGCGTTAGCTATCTCGGTGAGTGAAGTAGGGCATTGTCTAGGGCTGGACCCAGGTGCTTTCAAAAAAGTGCGGATGAGACAATTGGCAGACCTTGGTTTTGGTCCAGGTCTCGCTAAACGCATAGTTGATAAGCAGTCTCCCGCAACTACAGGTGCTCCTCCAGAAAATCCTACGTCTCCAGTCAATACACCACGACGGTAAGTGGTTGCCCACTTATCTATAGTGTTTTAGTGGGTCGTATCTAACTACTTTGCCGTTAGGCTTTAGTTTCCAATCTGGTTTGTCATGTGGCAGCCGGGTCCTGTGCGACAAGAATCCGTGAACCGAGTCAGGGTCGGAAGGCAGCAGCTCTCAACGGTTTTCTTGTGCGCCGCAGATCGCCTGGCTGTCACTTGAGAATCCAGATTCTTTGTTTGCTTCAAGCTTGCCTAGTCCAGACGGCCTACTAGAAGCTTGTTGACCAAGGCTCTAGGTCAACAAATATCATAATAGAGGTTACAGAAGCCGATTTTTGTTGTCGTAAAAATACCCATGGAGAGTAGGTCTCAAGAGGGCATCTGGAATTGGAAGCACTCCAAAAAGGTTGTTTGGACTTATCTTGCCTATGCGATGGCGGCTGCTTTTCTGATCTTTGTAATTGACCGAGCTCCACTTGATCCCAACAGCTATTTAGTAATCGGTTTCAGAGGCCTGCCAATTTTGTTCTTCTTGTACAAGAGAGCACGCAGCGAGAGTAGCAAATATAGAAGTACGACTTGGTGGGGGGTATTTTTGTTCGTGTTGATGAGCCCTCTCAGTATCTTCGCTACTTACCCAGAAACCGCCGCCCCAGTGAATCCACAAGTCGTTTTGGTCGGTAGCGTGCTTGCATTTGTGTTCTTTACGTTGATGACAGTTAGTGTTTTTCGACTGGTTTCGAAAAGTCGTGTCTTGTTGGATTCCGCCTGGTTGACACTAGCGAGCATGATTGCTTTTTGGTTTGTTGTGCTCGACCCCTATATTTATTCTGCTCCGGTTGGGCTTGCCCATCGGGTAAGTCTGATCGTTCCGGTTTTGCTTCTTATATTTTCGGCCGCACTTATATTCAACTTGTATGTTCACTCAGGTGCAAGGTCGCTTAGAGTGCCGGCATCGATTTGGCTAAGTATGGCACTGTACACGATCGTCGCGAGCGCAGACGCAGCCCGTCTTGTTGGGATTCTAGACTTAGAGATTGTCAGTAGGCAGCAGTATCTGCCCATAGAATTCATCTGGTTCGTTGCCGACTTCGGCATTCTTCTAGCTACTCAGTTGGTTTGGACTGGCAAAGAGAATGACGCACTCAAGTTGGGTAGGTCAACATATTCAACATGGATTAACTTTGTCCCACTGGCAATCGGTACCGCAGTTTTATTGGCAACAGCGCCCGCATCGTTAAGATGGGTGATCATAATTGGTTCCACTGTTGCTTGGGTATTTGCCGCCCGTCTCTTTCTCATCAGTTCTGAAAACCGTCGATTAACTGCAGAGTTACAAATTCTGGCACTTACCGATGACCTCACAGGGTTGCCAAACCGAAGAGCACTTAATATTGAGCTAGAAGATGACGGTTCGCTACAGAATCCCTTAGTTGCATATCTCGATTTGGATAAGTTCAAACTTGTAAATGACACCCATGGTCACATAGCTGGTGACGAGCTGCTGAAAGAATTTGCAAGGCGTCTTTCAGATTCAATTCGTGATATTGACCAGTGCTTTAGAGTAGGTGGGGACGAATTCGTCGTCGTCATCAATCAGGGCCTAAAACTCTCAGCGGAAAGTAGATTCGAACTCTTAGACCGAATTAAAGCCAGCGTGTCAGCAGACTTTGATCTCTCGTTTGGTTCGATCTCCATCGGGATGAGTGTCGGTGTTGCTGGCGGCTCTAAAGATAAAGCTGCATTGCTAGTAGAGGCTGACAGGGCAATGTTCGAGTCTAAACCAGTCTGATTTCGAGCATTTTGAAGGCTAGGAAGGTCAGGTTTGGTGAGGGGTCCATAGACTGAGCCCATGACTCCTGATCTAGATACGATTCGAATCTTCCTGCACGTCCTAGCGGTCACAGTGTGGGTCGGCGGCCAAATAGTAATGCTTGCAATACTTCCAGCAGTTAGAAGAATTGACGATAAAGAGATAAGGGCAGCTATTCCTAAAGCGTTCCAAGGTATTGCGTGGCCGGCAATGGCACTAGCAATCTTCACCGGAATTTGGAATGTGTTCGCTATTAATATCGGCGACCAGCCAATGTCATTCCACATAGCTTTCGGCCTCAAGTTCTTGGCTGTAATTGCTTCAGGTGCGGGTGCACTTATCCACTCAAAAACAACTGACCCTAAGACCAAAGGTTTAACCGGAGCGCTTGCTTTAGGCGCCGGTATCTTGGCAATGTTCTTGGGTTACTCACTAGGAACTTAGATGGAACTGACGCTTAGCTCTGGCACTACAAGGGCAACTGTCCTTGCTGAAGGCGCAAAGGTGTCGACGCTCAAATTTGGTGATGATTCAGTCCTACTATCTGAAGGGCCAAAAGTTACGCGCTTCGGGAGCTTCCCTATGATTCCGTGGTGCGGTCGACTAGCGCAAGCAAAACTAGATTGGAAGAACAAAGTCTATGAGTTCGAAGCTAACTCTGGGGCTCACGCTAACCATGGGTTTGGTCACACTAATGTCTGGGAAGTTGTGAGTTCAGCCCAGGACTCGGTGACATTGTCTTTGGATCTAGCCCCATTCTGGGAGCTGGGTGGAACTGCAAGCCAAACGTTTGCACTCACCGAAAACGAGTTGACAGTTGAGTGCTCGCTGACTGGGACCGACCAGAGCTTTCCATACATGATTGGTTGGCACCCTTGGTTTGTACGAGAGCTTGCCAACGGTGAAGTGGCAACACTCGATTTTGCTGCGGAACAAATGTACGAGCTTGACTCCGAGCAAATCCCAAACGGCAACCTGGTTTCGATTCCCCCAGGTCCTTGGGACAACTGTTTTATTGGAGTCAACAAAGACCCTGTGATTCGTTACGGTGAATCGCTAGCTCTCACAATCTCGTCTTCAGTTGACCATTGGGTGATATTTACCGAACCGCCTCACGCTTTCTGTGTTGAGCCTCAAACGGGACCTCCGAATCAGCTAAACAGTTCACCAAAAGTGTTAGAACCTGGCGAGACAGGCTCAGCCTGGATGAAGATCACTAGTTCAACCGGTTAGCCAATGTCTGATCTGGCGACTAGGATTTAAAGCCGATGGCTAACACTAAATCCGCGCAGGATTCATCAGACAGCACGTATCAGTCTCTATATAGGCGCTACCGCTCGCAGCGTTTCGACGAAATCGTCGGACAATCTCACGTTACAACAGCGCTGAAAAACGCTATAGACAACAACCGGCTAGGCCACGCTTACCTATTTAGCGGCCCTCGTGGCACAGGTAAGACCTCAACTGCACGTATCTTGGCCAAAGCACTCAACTGCGAGAATTTGGCTGAAGGCGAGCCATGTAACGAGTGTGAAAGTTGCGAAACCATAACGCAAGGTCGGTCGTTCGACATCCACGAACTCGACGCTGCGAGCAACAACAAGGTCGATGATGTCCGAGACCTTATCTCCAAGGTGCACCTCGGTTCACCGGGTCGCACCAAGGTATACATTCTTGACGAGGTTCATATGCTTTCATCAGGTGCTGAGAATGCTCTGTTGAAGACATTGGAAGAACCACCAGAACATGTTGTGTTTGTGTTGGCTACAACGGAGCCTCACAAAGTAGTGTCAACTATTCGCAGCAGGACACAGCGGTTCAAATTTGGGCTAATAGGCGCAGCCGAGCTAACAGAACATCTTCGCTATGTAGCCAATGACGCAGAACTTGACGTCGATGACGACATGATTGAGTACGCCATTAGCCAAGGTAAGGGTTCGGCAAGAGACACCCTCACGGCGCTAGACACCGTCGTTGCGGCTGGTGGAGTGCCAGCGGGGGTAGACGAAACAGACTCCGTATTGAGAGCAATAGCGGTCAAAGACTCTCAAGCAGCCCTCGTTAGCGTGCAACAGTGCTTAGAACACGGCCTAGAGCCAAGGACAATTGGTGAGTCGCTCCTAGCAAGCTTGCGTAACTGTTTCCTCGGCGCAATGGGAGTGGAGCTAAGCCATGTCACAGACATAGAGAAGTCTCAGATCGACCAAATAAACGGTCAAACAACTCCGGCAGATCTAACTGAAGCGCTAGAAACACTTGGGCAAGCCCTTGTAGATATGCGCCAAGCCGCTGACCCTAGAGTTAGTCTCGAAGTTGCCTTGCTGAAACTTACTCGAACTGTCCAACCTGTAGCGACGCCGGCACAACCCGTTGGCGAGGCAGCGCCGGCCACCCCAGTTACTAAAGCTTCTGCAACGCAGAAATCAGCTCCTACAACCAAAGAAGTAACCGAAGCTAAGACTAAAACAGTTAGCACTCCAACTGCCCCAGATGAAGCGCCAGCACAAGCTAAGCCCGAAGAAAAAGCTACCCCAGCTCCAACCCCTGCTTCAAGCCAAGGTGGCGGAGACCTTCAGTCTTACTATCAGTCTGCACTCGAAGATGTCTCCCAAAAAGTTAGAGTCCGTTTCAAGACGAGCACTTACATAGGGTCAGGTGACAACTCAGTGCAGTTGAGCTCGCCAAACGAAGTAACGCAATCGCGTTGTGTTGAGGTAAAGGCCGAACTTGAAGAAAGCCTTGAGCGTCTGGCAGGCCGATCAATTACGGTCGAGTTTGTAGAATCGGCGGCTAACCCCATGGGAAAAGCGCTAAGTAGCCAGACGGCTACGCCCCAAAAATCAAAACCTGCTACTCAGAATGAATCAGAAATAGACCTCCGTGACCTTAGAGATGCCGATAGTGGTTCAGGCACTAGCTTCGATCGCGTTAAACAAGTGTTTCCTGGCGCTACAGTAGTGAACGAGAAGATAAGTTAAGGACACCACAATGACAGACGCAATGGACTTTTCAGCAATACTGCAACAAGCGCAAGAAATGCAGTCGCAAATGTTAACCGCCCAAGCCGAGCAAGCCAAGGTCACCCTTCAAGGTACTGCCGGCGACAATAAAGTAATTATTACTGTCGACGGGAACGGAGAGTTCCAAGGAATCAAGATTTCACCAGAAGTCGTGGATGCATCAGAGGTTGAAATGCTAGAAGACCTTGTGTTGGTTGCGCTAAAAGACTCAGCAAAGAAAGTCTCAGAATTGCAGATGCAAGCTATCGACAATTTGGGCATCCCGGGCTTGGTAGATGACATGCCAGACTTGCCGGCTACGCCGACACCAGAATCCAACCCAGGGGCATTTGGTAACACTGCGCCTGGAGGCGCTTAATTGGCCGGCTATGCAAAGCCAGTCGAAGTTTTAATCGATGAGCTAGGAAGATTGCCAGGAGTCGGCCCAAAGTCAGCTCAGCGAATTGCTTTTCATCTTCTAAAAGCAGAAGAGACAGACACCCAAAGACTGGCCGATGCCCTAGTGGATATGCGCCAGTCGATAACGTTCTGCTCGAAGTGCTTCAATATTGCTGAAGGTAAGCCCGCCCAAGCTTCAGATAATGAGACCATTGACCTTCGAGACTCAGCTGTTCTTTGTCAAATCTGCGCCGACCCTGCTCGTGATCAAATGACTATCTGTGTCGTAGAAGAACCCAAAGATGTTCAAGCTGTTGAAAGAACCGGGGGCTACAACGGTTTGTACCATGTTTTACTTGGAGTTATTAACCCCTTGGACGGCATAGGACCTGACCAGCTAAAGATATCTGAGCTAGCTCATAGGGTAGCGTCTGAGGACACTAAAGAAGTTGTCCTCTGCACCAACCCAAACTTAGAAGGAGAAACTACGGCAGCGTTTATTGCTACCAAGGTACTAGCCCCATTTGGGATAAAGGTGACCAGATTGGCTAGTGGGCTCCCTGTTGGAGGAGACCTTGAGTATGCCGATGAGCTAACACTTGGTAAGGCCCTCGAAGGAAGATCGACACTTATATAGTGACGCCAACTCAAGTGCTTCTAGAACCATGTAAGAATCCTAGGTTTTCGCTCTGTTCAGCTTGCGGTATCTAGGGGCTTGTATTAACGTAAATGTCAACACAGTTACGACGTTCCTGTGGCCGGTTTACCCATACCGCCCGCGCCACGGTCACTGGGGCGTCGTAACGTGTGTCTATCTACTGTTACTAGCTTTGTTTACCTAGTGATGTTGGCGAAGTCGATGACTAAGTCCTGCTGAGTCCAGTCAGGGTTATCGCCAAACAACAGGTTAGTTCTGTATCGTTGACCTGAGTTAAGTCCTTCAATTCGCGCAGATAGTGCTGGTCCACACGGCTGATCAGCTATAAGAGGCCATTCACCCGTAGCGGTGTTCACATATAGTGAGACTCTTTCGGTGCTGCCTTTGCAATCCAGACCCAATTCGAAGCGCAAAGTGTCTTTGGATGCAAGAACTAGTACCCGTGTTACATAGATCGGGCTGCTTGGTTGACTAATGATGTTTGAATCAATAGTTATAAAGGTACTGGCAAATGTGGTGGTAGCCGGAGTCGTCGTTTCCGAAGCTGCAGTCGTTGGGGCCGCCGTCGTTGGGGCCGCCGTCGTTGGTGTCGAAGTAGTAGGAGTTGAGGTTGTTGGCGTTGCTGTCGTAGTAGGTGCTGCGGCCAATGGAGCAACGGTAGTAGCAGTTGACTGTTGTGCAGCCCTGTCAGTAGTAGAACCAGTTGCAGTACTTGGGGTCGTAGCATCTAGTTCGGAGCTAGTAGAGCTTGCCCCTAAGCCTTGCGACGTTGAATCAGTAGCTTCACCCGAGCTGGTTATCGGTGAGCTCGGGTCTTGATCTTGTGAAGACGTAGTGGTCGGACTTTGATTTTGGTTTTCTCCAACGGAAGTAGAAGTTGGGTCGGTTTCGCTACCCGCTATTTCGGATGATCCGCTAAATCTAGTAGCCAGGAAAAGCCCGAAGACTAAAAGGCAGACGATACCAACAACTTTTAGCGCAGTCACTAAGATGTGGCTAGCTAGCCAGCCGCCTCTAGGGTGGCGAGGTTGGTCAGATGGTCGGAAGTCTTCAAAGTCTTGAACAGGAATCGGATTGTCGATCGGGCTAAGTGTTGTTGTGTGTTCTGGGCCAGGGGGGTTCTCGGTACTGGTCATACCGCCGCGGGCTGACCACGCACTATTCAGTTGCCCCGATTCTGGCTCTTGCCAGAACGAATCGAAGTTTTCCGCCATACTTAATAGTATATAGTGGTGTTTTACTTAATCCAGACGCGAATTAGGACAGTACTGCATTATGGCGGAATATAAGCAAGACTTAGCGTTAATGGCAAAGGCTCTTGGGCAAGCTCGCCTAGCGGGAAAAGAGTCCGAGGTTCCGATTGGAGCCGTGGTTTACCACAAAGAGACTGACACCGTTATTGGATTAGGTCGCAATAGTAGAGAGTCTCATCAGGACCCCATGGGTCACGCAGAAATTCAGGCCATTTCACAGGCAGCTAAATCGCTTAAAAATTGGCGTCTAGAGGGGTGCACCCTTTACGTAACCTTAGAACCATGCTTAATGTGCGCTGGTGCGATTTTCCAGGCTCGGATAGACAGAGTTGTCTTTGGAGCCTATGACCCCAAAGCCGGCGTATTTGGCTCTCTATACGACTTTAGTAGCGAGGACAGATTCAACCATTCTGTCGAGGTAACTGCTGGAGTGGGTGCTCAAGAGGCAGAAACGCTGCTGAAAAACTTTTTTTCTGCACTCAGGGCTAAGTTGCATCAAACATGAGTAAATAACTGCTGTCCCATCAATCTTTTACCACCATCGACTTGGATGTTGAAGGTTTTTCTGCCACACTGTTAATGCGGGCTAGAAATGGCGGACAAGTGTCTTTGATTGCGGATAAAGCAGTCTCTAGCAAATATGGAGTAATTGACTACAGCGGGCCTCAGGGCACAACGATCGGAAGGGACCTCTTCGTGGCGGCGATGATAAATATGCAACGCGGGACCATTGGTCATAAGTTGCTAGTCAGTGTCTGGATAGCTCTTACTCTTCTTTTAATTGGAGCAACATCGTGGTTTGCGGTCGATAGAGCGCAAGCTCAGACGGTTGATATCGATATTGACCAGTTAGCTTCTGAGTTAGAGAACACCGAACATAACGATGTCGATTGGTTTCTAGTAGATAGTCGATTTACTTCAGATGCACAGCGTTGTGACAACGGGATTGGTTGCAACGATATTGTTGTTGTCGAAACTATTGTTTCTAATCCAGGTAACTCTCCCAAAGTGATCGACATTGGTGACATTAACCTTGTGGTTGACTCTGGTTCTGAAGTAGGAGCAGACTTTTTTGATTGCGGTAATAGTGCTCGTCAGTTTGTGTCTGATTCACAACAGGTTGTTCTTGACTGTATTGATCGCACACCTAGGTTTCAGTTGCAAGCAAACGAGAGCATCCCAATTGCGATGTTGTTTGAGTTGACGGGTCAAGCAGAGTACGGTCCCAACAACATTTTGTCGATACGTGAGTCCCACCGACGCGCTGTCGAAGCATCAATTCTCGAGCTTGGTTAAGTCGCGAGATTTGAAATTACTTTAGTGTCTCTGGTAGACAGCACTTACAAAGTGTGACAACATAAAAAGGTAATGAACCGTAATTTGAGATTAAAACGATTTAATCGTATGTCTCGATTACTTTGGGCGGGCGTAGCTTTAGTGCTCGGAGTGGCTTCAATCGTTACCCAGTTGGCAACGTCAGAGACTGTGGCGGCTGATCCACTAAATTCACAGCGCTTCACATCGCCGCATGCTTCAGTTAACTATGCAAACGTCTATTGGTCTCTTGTAAACGCTCGTATTACCGAACCCGACCAAGAAGGTGTTATCACAGTTGTCGCAGACGTTGATGTGTACAACTCAAACGAGACGGGTTCAGCTACTTTCTTTAGTGAGGGTCTAGTGCTGCGGTCAGTCAGGTCATTAGACCAAGAACCCGAACAGATCTCACCGAGCTCGGTTATTGAACTCGATAGATTTGCTAACAGCGAATCGACGAGAATTTTGAGAGTCGATAATGAAGCGACCCAACACATAACACTTGCGTTCAAGACAAAGCGAAGCAATTTCGAATTAGAAGACTGGGTCATAGAAATACGACACAAAGATTCGGCAAGACCTGCCCTTCTGCCGTTGCAAGGTGAACCAGTCGTAGAGATTGTTAGTTACGAGTTGTCGCCGCAAACCCAGCTTGATTCTGACGGTGCCTCTTTGTTCTCTGGTAGAGCATCATTAAATCCAAACCTTGAAGGCCGTCGTTCTCTTGAAGGAAAGAGTTTCTTCTTTGCCGAGATTTCGACGGCTGATCTTGAGGCAACAACTTACCTAGCTGATACCGATGCTTGGTCGCTGTCGTTAGATGAAGCCGATTATGAGATGGTCTCCCTAGACTCTCAGCCACGAGGTGAGGAGACTCGGTATCTCGCCGTGTTTGACATAAACGGCTCGATGGAGGGTTCAAACTTGATAATCGAAGAGTCAAATGGCGATCAGATTGACTTCGTGGTATCTGAGACCGAGTCAGACTAGATCCAGGTCTTCAGAGATTCGTGCACTCAGCTCTCCGGCCGGCTAGATTCTAAGGATGCAGCTAATTACCGCGATTGTTCGCCCCTTTAAAGTCGATGATGTGAAAGATGCGCTTCAGGACTTAGATGTCAAAGGAATGACTATCACTGAGGTCAAGGGGTTTGGCCGACAAGGTGGCCATACCGAGACCTACCGTGGCGCTGAATATAAGGTTGATTTGGTCCCTAAAGTCAAGATCGAGGTAGTGGCTGAGGACGATGGAGTACAACAAATCACTGAAGCCATAGCTAACTCAGCTCAGACAGGCAAAATTGGTGATGGAAAGATTTGGGTCGTAGCGGTCGACTCTGTTGTGCGAATCAGAACTGGTGAACTAGGTTCTGACGCTGTCTAAAACTCGAATGCTTGTTCGGCTTTAAAGAGGATTTGGTGTGAGAGTAGCAGTCATCAGTATGCACACATGTCCTTTGGCGATGCTAGGCGGAAAGAAGTCTGGCGGGATGAATGTCTATGTCAGATTCTTGTCAGAGACACTTGGTGAAATGGGTATCAAAGTCGATATCTACACCAGGCTTGATGCTCGCTGTCAACCTCAGGTGCACCAGAGTCTTGGAGATAATGTTCGAGTTGTGCATCTGGAAGCCGGCCCTTACAGCCCAATTCATACTGATGCACTCGCAGATCACGTGACAGAGTTCACAACATCGTTAGTTGAGTTTGTTTCAAACGATGAGGAAGTAAGCAGCTTTAGTGACTACGACGTTATTCATAGTCACTATTGGCTTTCTGGTTTAGTGGCCGGAGAGTTAAACACATTACTGCCAGAGCCCATACCTGTTCTGCAAATGTTCCACACGCTCGGACACCTAAAGAATATTTATGCTATTGATGGGCAAGATATAGTTTCGCCAGTTCGACTAACTGCAGAAGAGCAAATCGTAAGTGAGGTAGCAAACAAGATTATTGCAGCTTCACAAAACGAGGCTGATGAGCTGGTAACTCACTATGGAGCGAACCCAGAAGCAATCGTTCAAGTTCCACCAGGGGTCGATTTAGAACGCTTCAGTCCCCGTTCGGCGGACACCGCCAAAGAAGCCATCAATGTTGACTGTGGTGAACAGCTAATTGTCTTTGCTGGTCGAATCGAAAAGCTAAAGGGGATTGACACTCTTTTGAGGGCAATGGATATTCTCGAGGAGAGTCAAAGCGATGACGATCCTAAGCGTTGCGTGGTAATTGTTGGTGGAGACCCATGGGCCGATGACCCCGAACCAGAAATGTATCGGCTTCAGAAATTGACTCAAGAGTTGGAGATAGGATCTCATGTTGCCTTTGTGGGGGCCAAAGATCAGTATTCGCTACCAAACTATTTTGCAGCGGCTGATGTAGTAGTCATGCCGTCGCACTATGAAAGCTTTGGCATGGTGGCTCTTGAAGCAATGGCCATGGGCAAACCAGTTATAGCATCTGAAGTTGGCGGCCTAAGTGACCTAGTGGTTGATGGCGTCAATGGGTTGCATGTGCCGTCTCGAGATGCAGCTAGCCTAGCCAGCGCGATAGGTAAGGTTTTAGGAAACCCTGAGTTTGCTAAGAAGTTAGCTACCCAAGCAGGCGAAGATGCAGCCAAGTTCAATTGGCAGATCATAGCGACACGAATAGTAGATGTCTATGAATCTTTGGTCGACGAACAGCTCGTCGCTAAGCGCTAAGTTGCCAAAATCTCTCAGCTCGACCGTACCTATCCCATCTCGCAGTTAACTGTGCTGTTAGGTCGTCTGTGTCGTCCCAGAAATCACTCATCTGGCTGGCGTAGAGTGCCATTGCTTGAATCCGGAGCTGATTCTGGGCTTGTGTAGTATCAACTAGAACAGGCTGCCACCTACCTTCTGTGTCCAGCTCAGGCTCTGAGGCTTGTGTTTCATGGTAGGGGTAGTCCTCGTAGAAAAATACTTGATCTCTTGCCAGCTTTGACTTTTTAATGAGGCCTTTAGTTGAGGCAAAAACTACTTGATGGTCGACATGGTTTCCGACTCTTAACGGAGCATAAACGCAAGTATCACTGGCATTTAGATGCTCTGACAGTACCTGAACAATAGTCAATGCTGTCGCAGCAATCGTTGGCCCATCTTGGGAGTGAATCTTGCCAAATAGTTCAGATTCAGTTTGGTAAAGGTGGTTATCACTTTCGTTCGTTCTATAGATGCAGTCCAGAATTTGGTCGTGTCGGTAGTCGGCGCCAAGTAAACCGAGAGCCCGAGCATCTTCATCGCGTCTAGTTTCAATTATCGTAGCTTCAGAATTTGCAGGCCAGCGATCATGGTGTTGTTGTGCGAATTCAGACAACGAATCAAGGTTGGGGCTGCCAGCGGTAATAGTAACGACCAAAACACTCTTACCTTGTTGAGTTAGCTTGGCAATTGTTCCACCACAAGAGTAAACGGCATCGTCGAGATGGGGACTGAGGAAGATAGCATCGTATTTCATATTTTTACAAGCTTCTTTAACTCAGCAAGAGTTTGGTCAGGTTGAAAATGTAGTGCTGTTATGCCAAGTTCTTGAGCGGCTTGGACGTTGACCAGAGTGTCATCAATAAATATTGACTCTTGGGCTGTTGCTTCGATAGTCGAAAGCGTATCGGTGTAGATCTTGGGATTTGGTTTTAGAACTCCCTCCTGGCAAGAAACAGTTACATGGTCAAACAGATCCAAGACTTTGTACTTGGTGAGGTCTGGGATCAAGTTGTCGGCATAGTTTGAAATTACTGCGGTAGTAATGTCGGCTTTTGTTTTGAGTTGTCGGAGCCAGTCCACGATGTCAAGATCAATGCTGTCTCCGGCCCAGAACTTGTCTCGCACTGCAGTGATGTTATCTAGTTGCCCAATTTGGACGCCCACTTTTTCCCAAAGCTGGCCTTCGGTTAGTTGGCCAAGTTGAGCCGCTTGGCCATGTTCGCTGTTAAAGACGAGCTGCTCGATGCCTCCAGCGCCTAGGCCGTAGTCTGCATTGATTTCTGCTCGCGGGACTGGGTCGGTGGTGCGAAGTAAGACCCCGCCGATATCAAACAGTACGGCTTTGATGTTTGGCTTAGTATCGTCCATAGATTCAATTAGTCTTGCACTATGGCAGCCTCGCAACAAACACCGGTAACAGAAACAACTGAATCTGAGATAGAGACCCTCACGAGTCACCCCGGTTTCACTGGTTGCGCTGGCCCTGTGGTTCTAGTTATTGCCGATGGCGTAGGAGTAGCTCCAGAAGGCGAGGCTAACGCAGTGACTGAGGCCGCCACGCCAACAATTGACTCGTTTTCTGACTCACATTTATATAGAGAACTAAAAGCTCATGGGACATATGTTGGTCTACCCAGCGATTCAGACATTGGTAACTCCGAAGTAGGTCACAACGCAATGGGTGCAGGTCGTGTTTTCGACCAAGGTGCAAAGTTGGTTAATGGTGCAATCTCTAGCGGGGACTTGTTCTCATCTAGGAACTGGAAACAAGTTATTGATTCTGCGCAGGGATCGACACTCCACTTTTTAGGCCTTCATTCTGATGGGCGGGTCCACTCTGACATTGCGCACTTACATGCCTTTGTCCGCAATGCTTATGAAAGTGGGATTGAAAAAGTACGTCTGCACCTGCTATTTGATGGTCGAGATACTCCTGAACGATCCGCCAAAGAGTACTTGGACCAGACTCAGGCTGTTTTGGACGAGCTGCGAAGCCAGGCTAGCGGTGATGGCAGGACCATCAGTTATGAGATTGCATCTGGTGGTGGCCGCCAAAGCATCACTATGGATCGCTATGAAGCAGATTGGTCAATGGTGCAGCGGGGGTTTGAATGCCATGTGCACGGAATTGGTCGCAGGTTTGGGTCTGCCCATGAAGCTCTAGAAACCTTCTATGCCGAGTCCGACGCCGGGGATCAAAACCTTCCCGAGTTCGTGGTGGTAGCCGACGGAGAACCAATTGGAAAAATTCAAGATGGAGATGTCGTGGTGTTGTTCAACTTTCGGGGCGATCGGGCCATCGAAATATCCAGAGCACTAGAGGAACCAGATTTCGATGCTTTCGATCGGGGAGAAATGCCAGACATTTCATATTTTGGACTTCTCGAATACGACGGTGACCTAAACATTCCAAACAACTACCTGGTAGACCCACCTGCAATCGACAGAACAATGTCAGAGTTTGTCTGCGAGCTTGGGCTAAAGAGCTTTGCTATTTCTGAAACCCAAAAGTTCGGTCACGTAACTTACTTCTGGAATGGAAACTCATCGGGATTTGTCGATGAGGCGCTCGAGACTTATGTAGAGATCCCGTCAGACAACATTGATCCATCTCAAGCCCCAGCGATGAAAGCCACCGAAATTACCGATGCCGCCATAGAACTAGTCGAATCAGGTGACTACAGCTTTGGCCGAATCAATTACCCCAACGGGGACATGGTAGGTCATACCGGAAACCTAGAGGCCACGATTGCTTCGATGGAACACATGGACAGAGAACTTCGCCGACTTGCAGATGCAGTTCACGCTGCTTCGGGCGTGATCATATTTACTGCTGACCATGGCAATGCTGATGTGATGTTTAAAGAAGTTGACGGCGAACGTAGTCCCGTTACCTCACATACTGTGAATCCGGCTCCGTTTGCAATTAGCGATTCTAGGAGCGACGTTAACTACGAACTAGTTCGAGGCGAGGCAAGCCTAGACATGGGATTGGCAAACTTGGCGGCGACGATCTTTAATCTGCTTGGCTTTGAAGCTCCGGCCGACTACGAGCCATCGCTTATCAAGCCTATCTAGTTGATCATTCCGTGTCTTTTAGGGCGGTTGCGAGCAGGCGAGCATATTGGCCTCTGCTTAGTGTGCGAAAGCCAAGAGTCCGCAGATGTGGGGTGATCCATTGGGCGTCTACCAGACAGGATCCATAAGTCTCTTCCAGCCACTCGCACAGAGCCCAGAAGGCGACTTTCGAAGCATCAGTTTCGTGATGGAACATAGATTCGCCGGCAAATAGGCGGCCAATGCGGACCCCATAGAGTCCTCCGACAAGTTCGTCTCCGGAGAATACTTCGACACTGTGCGCAATCCCAAGTTGATGAAGCTCAGTGTATGCCTTCTTGATTTGTGGATCTATCCATGACCCAGAACGAGCTGGGTCAGCGCATGCATCAATTACGGTCTCGAACGCTGTGTTGAAATCGACATCGAATTTTTTCTTCGACGACTTTAAGGATCGTGAAGGTTCAAATTCATCGGTGAGCATGACGGCTCGCTCGAGCGGAGAGAACCACCCGATTTCATTTTCGACTGGCATCGGGAAGTAGCCAGCGGTGTATGCAGCCAACAAGTTTGGAGTTGTTAAGTCGCCGCCAACAAAGACGAGATCTTGAGCGAGCTCTAATGTGGTTATGTCAAAGAATGCAATAGAGCTTTGCTCACTCAAGACTCAATAATCTCCACTGAGTTTATGATTACATCGTCAACTGGAACACTGCCTGGATCGACTTGGACTTGGCTTACTTCTATAACGTCGTCTAGGCCTTCTGTAACTTCACCAAAGATGCTAAATGCTGGTTGTCCGGGCCATTCGTCGGCAGTAACAATGAAGAACTGGCTACCGTTAGTGTTAGGGCCCGAGTTTGCCATAGCCACTGTCCCCGGTTGGTACGCCGAAATGTCATCTGGAAGTTCATCTTCGAAGCTGTAACCAGGCCCACCGGTTCCATTACCGTCTGGATCGCCACCCTGAATAACGAAGTCTTCGACAATTCGGTGGAAGCTAAGCCCGTCGTAGTATTGGTAGCGACTTAGGTAAACAAAGTTGTTCACCGTAGTAGGAGCGGTGTCTTGGGCTAGATCTATTTCGAGCGTTCCAAAACTTGTATCTAATACTGCTGAGTAGTCGACACCTGCAGTTAAACAACTTGGTGGTACTCCATCAAATACTCTAACTTGTTCGCTAGACCCATCTGTGGCCGGACATGGGAAACTAGATTCAACTACTTCGAGCCCAGCTTCATCGTTATCATCTTCTGTTTCAGTTATTTCGATTTCTGGCTCGATCAACCCGTCTGCTTGAGCGTCTTCTAGGAAGTCTTCGAATTCGTCAATATCAGCAGAGTCGGCGCCTTCAGTAGTTTCAATAGCTATTTCGTCGTCTCCACCAAAGAAGTTGATAGCTAACACAACACCTATGATTACCACCGCAATTAGGCTTATATTTCGCACTACCTTACCGGTTGAAGCCTTTTTGGCCTGAGCCGCTTCAATTTCGTTCTTTTTCGCCCTATTTTGGCGCTGTCTTTCACGTTTTTCTGTTGCCACAGCTCAAAACTATCAATTCTGTGCGCCATACCGGACAATATTGCTGAAGGTCGCGATTTACTGCTTAAACTCTGCTCAGCGATTACTAAAGAGGTGTTTGATCTTGTACGTTATATAACTGTGGCTTTACTAGTTCAAAAGTTTGGCGGCACCTCGGTTGCCTCCCCTGACAGAATCAAGGCAGTGGCAGATCAGGTTGCCCGAAGAGTCAATCTTGGTGACTCTATTGCGTTGGTTGTTTCTGCGATGGGCAAAGAAACTGACGATCTTCTGCATGTAGCCAATCAGGTCTCTAGGTCTAAGCCGGGGCGAGAAATGGACATGCTAATTACTGCTGGAGAACGTAAAGCAATTGCTTTGGTTTGTATGGCTCTAAATGACCTAGGAATCGAAGCAGAATCCTTCACCGGTTCTCAGGCTGGTTTCTTGACCGACACTAATCATCGCAATGCAAAGATTCTAGAGATTAACCCATTCCGAATTTCAGAGGCGATCGATGCCGGCGTAGTTCCAGTAGTTGCTGGAAGTCAGGGCGTATCGACAGAGAAGGACATTACTTTCTTAGGTCGAGGTGGGAGTGACACAACAGCTGTTGGGCTGGCCATGGCTCTAGACGCTGATGCATGTGAGTTATTTACAGATGTGTCCGGTGTGTTCTCAGCCGATCCGAGGCTTGTACCAAACGCACAGAAACTTAGTGAGATTTCATTCGACGAACTCCTAGAGCTCACGGCAGCAGGTTGTCCTAAGCCTGCTTTAAGATCTGTAGAACTGGCACATCTTTGGGGTGTGCCTTTGCATATTCGCTCAGCTTTTACCTGGGAAGCAGGCACAAACGTAGCTGGGTCAGAGTATCCGCCAGCAACCAAACAACAAGGAATCAACATTATGGAACGCTCAAGCATTACCGCTGTCACTCACGATTCAGACATGTCCAAGCACACGATCTCAGATGTCAGTGACATCCCTGGTCACTCAGCGAAGCTCTTCGGCACTTTGGCAGACGCCGGCGTGTCAGTTGACATGATCGTCCAGAATGTATCGCCTGACGGCAAGACCGACATTACATTTACTGCTGCGACAGAAGAGTCTGACAAGGTGGCCGATGCCCTAAGTAAAGATCTACTTGCTGAGCTTGGTGCCACCGCTGTAGCTGGTAGCGATGCGGTCGCCAAGGTAACAATTGTTGGAGCAGCTATGAAATCAAATCCAGGGGTGGCCGCAAAGATGTTTGACATCCTTGGAGACAACGGCATCAACATTCATATGATCTCTACTTCTCCTGTAAGAGTAAGTTGTGTTATCGACGAAGACTTTGCCGAAAGAGCTGTCGTAGAACTACACGCCGGCTTCGGATTAGGTTAGGAACAAAATGAATATAGGAATTGTAGGGGCCACTGGTCAAGTTGGCGGGGTGATGCTAGATATTTTGGCTAAGAGGATGCCAGACATTGATGAGCTCAGATTGTTTGCTAGTCCTCGGTCCGCTGGCAAAGAGATCACCTGGAATGGTCGGTCAATAATTGTTGAAGATGCTTCAGCAGCGTCTTACGAAGGCTTAGATATAGTGTTGTTCTCTGCCGGTGGTTCAACTTCTAAAGAGTTAGCTCCCAAGGTTGTACTAGATGGCGCAGTTGTAGTTGACAATTCTTCCGCCTGGCGACAAGATGACGGAGTTCCTCTGGTCGTTGTTGGCGCCAATGATGAGGATGTAGCCAATTGTCCTAAGGGCATTATTGCGAATCCGAACTGTACGACCATGGTTGCAATGCCAGTTATGAAAACACTTCATGAGGCAGCTGGCCTTAAAGCAATGATCGTTAGCTCTTACCAAGCAGTTTCTGGAAGCGGTCTTGCTGGAGTAGACGAGCTGACTAATCAGATTGATTCAGCCTCTTCTCCTGCATCGCTAGTGACAGATGGTCAAAGTGTTAGCTTTTCTGAGCCAGCTACCTATGCAGAACCAATTGCCTATAACGCTCTTCCATGGGCTGGCGATCTAGTTGATGATGGTCTATACGAGACATCAGAAGAACAGAAACTTCGTTATGAGAGTCGCAAGATTTTGGGAATTGAAGATTTGACGGTAGCCCCGACCTGTGTTCGTGTTCCGGTTTATACAGGTCACTCGTTGGCGATTACTGCGTCGTTCGAGTCGCCAATCACTCCAGCTGAGGCAACTAACCTGTTATCTCAACGCTCAGATGTGATTGTAGATAACATTCCAACGCCGCTCAAGTCAGCGGGGATAGATGAATCTCTAGTCGGACGAATTCGCCCGTCAGAAGTATTTGAAAATGGACTGAGCCTGTTTGTTGTTGGAGACAACTTACGCAAAGGCGCCGCACTCAATGCGGTGCAGATCGCAGAGTTGCTCGCAAAAGAGTCCTAAAAACAGAGGTTGAGGAGCCTCCCGCCCGAAGCTCCTCAACGTTCTAGTAACTAGATTACATGTCGTTTGTTAATTTGTCAGCGCGCCCTAAATGGCCTTGTTTATTAGGCTTTTTGGCGTTTAGGCCAGTGCTGCGCAGACAGTATTTGTCATTAGACGAGCAACAACATAAGGGTCAGCATTCGCATTAGGGCGACGATCCTCGATGTAGCCCTTCTGGTCTTGAGCGACTTGCCATGGAATACGAACGGAAGCTCCACGATCAGATACTCCATAAGAGTACTCATCGTATCGTTGCGTTTCGTGAGCTCCAGTTAGGCGCTCTTCGATCCCTTGACCGTAGCCGGCTAGATGTTCTTCTGGCTTGCCGGGGGCACCCAGTGATTGTGCAGCTTGTTCGATTGGGGGGTAGGACTCACGCATAGCCTTGGTCGAGAAGTTCGTGTGCATCCCAGCCCCATTCCAATCACCCTTCATTGGCTTGGCTGCTAGTGAGATTTCAACGTTGTACTTTTCACCAACTCTGTAAAGAAGGTATCTGGCAATCCAGGTGTGGTCAGCTACCGTAACGGTGTCGACTGGCCCGATTTGGAACTCCCATTGCCCCGGCATAACCTCTGCGTTTGTACCAGAAATTGCAAGCCCTGCTTCAATACAAAGAGTGGTGTGTTCTTCGACAATATCTCGTCCTGAGATGGCAACTGCACCAACACCACAGTAGTAAGGGCCCTGTGGGCGTGGGTAGCCGCCTGCAGGAAATCCGTATGGCCACTCAGTTACAGGGTCAAGCATTGTATATTCCTGCTCGAGACCAAACAACGGTTCTTGGTCAGCGTAGGTTTCTAAGGCTTTGACTGCCGCAGCACGATGATTAGTCGAATGGGGCAACATGTCGCTAGGAGTGTATGTTTCGCACATTACCAAGATGTCGCTTCCACCTCGGATTGGGTCAGGGCATGTGAACTTTGGTTCTAGAACAATATCTGAGTCATCGCCGGCTGCTTGATTAGTGCTGGACCCGTCGTAACCCCAAGTCCCAGGTGCTTCACCATCGGCCAAGACTTTTGTCTTGGATCTGATTTCGGCAGTGGGCTCAGTTCCATCTATCCACAGATATTCTGCGCGATAAACCATGTTTCCTCCATAGTGCAACTCATTTATGAGAAGCAGGTAGCTAAGCCCTATTATCGCACTACTAGATTCGCAGATAGTTGTTTAAGGAAAAATCCCGCGACGTTCGTAAGTTGAGATGATTCGCTTCAGTGCCACCACGTAAGCAGCATCACGCATAGAACAAACGAGTTCTTGTTTGGCATCGACTACAGAATCATGAGCTCGCCAAACAATTTCTCGAAAGCGATCTTCAATATCATCAGTTGACCAACTACGAGATGATTTATTTTGTAGCCATTCAAAGTAGGAAACAATTACACCACCAGCATTGGCAAGAATGTCCGGGATGACTTCAATGCCGTTGTCTATTAAAAGTTGATCAGCTTCTGGTGTGGTGGGACCGTTGGCGGCTTCGATTACTAGCTTTGCCTTCATTGACTTTGCGCGTTCAACGGTAATTTGATTCTCCAACGCAGCTGGGACTAGTACGTCTACATCAACAGAAAAGAGTTCCTCAGTGTCGATTTCATCGGCTTTGTCAAAGCCTGCAATACCACCGTTAGCTTTGGCATACTCAGTGAGGGCGCCAATATCGATACCAGCCTCATCAGCAATTGTCCCAGTATGATCCGCAATAGCAATAACTTTACAGCCAGCTTCAGACGCAAGGCGAGCGAAGTGACCACCCACATTACCAAAGCCCTGAATCGCGATTTTGAGTGAGTTTAGGCGTGTATCAGTTTCACCACACCAGTGACGAAGACTGTAGAGCACACCTTGACCAGTCGCAGCATCACGACCCTTTGAGCCGCCACACTCAATGGACTTACCGGTTACAACACCCTTAGTTGCTTGGCGAGACCCTGGTGTGGCTGTATTAACATATGTGTCCATTAGCCAGTCCATGGTTTGGCTATTGGTGCCCACATCGGGGGCCGGTATGTCATGATCTGGTCCAATGTTCTGACCGAGAGCATGAGTGAAACGACGAACAATTCGTTCTAGTTCAGCTTGGGAGTAGTCACGGGGGTTCATTGTGACTCCACCTTTGGCTCCACCAAATGGGATGTCGCTAAGAGCTGTCTTAAATGTCATCCAAGCAGCCAGTGCTCTGACTTCATCAAGATTAACCGTGTGGTGGAAACGGAGGCCGCCCTTAAATGGACCGAGGATGTTGTTGTGTTGAATCCTGTAGCCAGTAAAGATTTTCATCGAGCCATCATCTAGCGAGACTGGAAAGTTTACGATTATCTCGTTTTTCGGAGCTGCGAGAATCTTCCGATATTTCTCTTTTACATCGATAATCTCAGCGGCTTTTTGAAATTGGCTTACTGAAGCTTCGTGAAGGCTCTGGTGCTGGCTTGACATGGTAGTAACCTATTCGGATCGCTGGACGCCGATATTAGTGACTCAGTGCCTACAGCGCGGTGTATTTGTCTAAATTAGCTAGTTTTTAGGCTCTATTGCTTCGATGCCACCACAATATGGCTGCAAAACTTTCGGAATCAACACGGTACCGTCGTCGGTTTGGTGGTTCTCAAAGATATTCAACAGCGTTCTACCGACAGCACAAGCTGTTCCATTTAGGGTATGGACCAACTGCTTTTTGCCATCAATCTTTACCGTTGTGTTCATTCTTCGTGCCGAGTAATCGGTGTAGTTAGAACAACTAGTGATTTCTCTATAGCGTTGCTCGGATGGTAACCATACTTCGAGGTCATACTTTTTGGCCGCAGCTGACCCTAAGTCCTTGGCTGCGGTTGTGATTACTCTAAACGGAAGCTCTAACTCAGAGAAAATTTCGGTCTGAATCTTGCGGATTCGTTCAAGCTCATCCCAAGAGTTGTCTGGGTGAACGTAGGTGAACATTTCGACTTTATCGAATTGGTGAAGCCTGAAGAGTCCACTGGTGTCCTTGCCATAGGTTCCGGCTTCACGTCTAAAGCAACTTGAGTAGCCTGCATATCGTAGAGGAAGGTTGTCAACATCAAGTTGTTCTTGTCTGTGAAGGCCAGCCAAAGCAACTTCGGATGTCCCAATCAAGTAGTGGTCGTCGCCTTCGATCTTGTAGGCGGTGCTTTTGTCAGTGGGGAAGAAGCCTGAAAGCTCCATCATTTCTTCTCTAACTAGTACAGGGGTAACTACAGGAACGAAGCCGTAGCTGTCGAGCTTTTCTAGTGTCCACTGGATCAAACCAAACTGAAGTCTTGCGGCTTCGGCCATGATGTAACCAAAGCGACTGCCTGACATGCGCACGGCGCGTTCGGTGTCTACAATCCCAAGAGCTTCACCGATATCTCCGTGACTAATTTTGGCAGCCGGCGTGTTACCAAAAACTTCCTCGACCTGAAAGTTTTCTTCACCACCTTGAGGCACTGATTCATGTGCTGGGTTTGGAATTTCAAGACTCAGCGAATCGAACTCTGACTGAATTGTCTCTAGTTTTTTTTCTGCTACAGCCAACTCGGCCTTAAGCTCCGAAGCTTCGGCAATTTTAGCTTCTCGTTCATCTGGAGCCGCAGCACCAATCTCTTTAGCCATGGAATTGGCTTTAGCTCGGATTGCTTCAGTCGTTTGCAGATGCTTGGACCTCGCCGAAGACAGGTCACATACCTTGTCGATTAGTCCAGGATCAGCACCTTTATCGATTGAGCGTTGCCGATAACTAGCGTCAGAGCAAAGTTTTTGAACATCTATCACCCATATAACCTATCAATGCTCAATCCACTATGGTCACAACAATCTCTCGGTTAGACTCATTTGTGTGGTTGACAAAGCCAGCTCAGGGGAGCTTCTATCCGTTCGGGATTCAACTAATCCGAGCCGTCGAGCTTTTTTTAGTGCTTTACTTGGCGCAACTGGATTAATAGCTTCAGGCTGTGCTACAACGGACTCGTTTGCGTCAGCGATAGCTGGGCCAACTACTTCTGTTAGAGGGTTTCAAATTCCGCCAACTGCATCAGATCGCACAGAGTTGGTGGCGCTGTATTCGCCTTCACGAGTAATCGCAGCTAACCAACCGGGACAGCGCGTGCCATTCGGTGTTGTCGAATCAGGCGAAAAGACCTTGCAAGATGGAGAAAGCCTTCCAATTATAATCCGTAAAGACGGGGAGACTATCTCAGAGCTAACAGTCGTTGGCCATGTTGCGGCGCACGATCACGTAGGCCAGGTTGCCGGTGACGGCCACCAACACGCAGACATCAGTCGCTATTACCCTTTGAGGGTCGACTTTCCAACAGCTGGTGTTTACGATATCGAGACAAGAGTCAACGGTGAGTTTCTTTCCCTTCCGGTTCAAGCTTTTGAACGAGATGAAGTTCAAGGGACATTGCCTGGTCAGCTATTTCCATCGGTCCAGACGCCAACTGATGCAGACTCAGCAGGAGTTGACCGAGTTTGTACGAGGTTTGAACATTGCGGTCTGCACAATGTCTCAGTTGACCAGATTCTCGGTACGCAAGCATTCGTATTGCTCGTAGCCACACCAGCATTCTGCGCCACTGCCTTTTGTGGTCCCGTAATCGAAACGGTTCTGAGTATAACTAATGAGTTCCCGTCGGTTGAATTCATGCACGGAGAGGTTTACTCAAATACCGATGATGTCAACGGAAACTTTTCTGATCCGAATATAGAGATAGCTCAATATCTGAGAGATTTGGGACTTGACTTCGAGCCAGTGCTTTATGTCGTTAATGCCAATGGGGTTTTAGTAGAGCGACTCGACAATATATTTGATGCTACAGAGCTAAGGGCTGCCGTTAGTTCTGTGGTCTAGGGGCGCTGTCCTATTAGCTCTATCTCTACTCGAGCACCTCGTGGTAAGGCTCCGATAGCGTAGGCTGACCTGGCAGGCTTTACGTCGCTAAAGAAGGAACCATAAGCATCGTTCATTGTCTCATAATCAGCAATATCCGCTAACAGGACAGTGGCCTTCACTATGTCATTAGGTGTAAGGTTCGTCTCTGATAGGAGCGCCGAAATGTTTATAAATACTTGTTCCAACTCAGCCTGGATTCCACCTTCAACCAAACTGCCATCAGCATGGCCAATTTGTCCAGAAAAGAATATGAGCCCGTCAGCTTCTCTGAACGGCGAGTAGGGTGCGATTGGTTTTGACATGTTCTGATGCTATCAGCTTGCCTGTCAATCTTTGACTATAAAAACAGTTGTGGAGTGAACCGATAGTCCACTCCACAACATTAAGCTACTAATTGTTTTTGGGTTACTTACCAGAAATGGTGTCGTAAACTTTTGGCCAGAAACGGTCACGTGCTGCCCAGATTCCACCTATACCGAACTTAAGTACAAGGATTGCTCCAAGTGACAAGAAGATGGTCTCAGTTATTGTATTAACTAAGTCTGCTGCTACTTCTACTTGGTTCAATGCTGCAAGGCCAAAGATTAACCAAATAGCGAAGAACGCTATCTTCGTGACAGTTGCAGAGTAAGACTGACCAGAAGTTGCACCTGCAACAAGGTCTCTAACTGTGTTAGCAACAATGCCACCAACAACGACCAAGATTAGAGCAACGATTAGTCTAGGTAGCCACAAGATGAGCTCATCTAGAGTCTCATTCAGTGCTAGAACACCAAGCGCATCGAAAGCAATCTTTAGTACGAATAAGAAGATCAGGTAGAAGACAATCTTGCCTACAAAGGCACCACTATCAGCAAATCCAGCTCTTTCGAGTGGGCCACCGATACCGGCTTTGTCCATGTAGTAATCGATGTTGACCTTCTTCAATACCTTGCGGACAAGTTTTGCAATCAACTTGGCGACGAATCGTCCGATCACAAGGATGAGCACAAATAAGACTATTCGTGGAATCCATGTAGTAAAGATCTCTATAAGATCTTCGGCGCTATTTGTAAGAGTATCGACTATGTCGAAGTCTCCACTACCACTCGACGCAGCCTCAGTAGCACTATCGGCGGTATCGCCTGCTGCTCCTGCTGCTTCATCAATGGCATCGTTTGCTTGTGCGAGCATTGTACTTCCTTTGTTAGCTTGCTTAATTAGGGACGAGGTTAGTGCAGTTTCGTCGCGAGAAACATCTCATTATCAATAATTGCCTTGACTCAATATCCCGATAGCCTGTATGGCAATTGGAATTATTAGCAAGTATTTGGTAGGTACCCGGTGGGTGAAGCCTCAATTCAAGAATCTATATTACCTTCAAAGAGTTCTGATTCTAATGTTGCTGAGACTTCCGCCGCTTCATCAAACAACAGTGATTCAGAGGTTGAAGTCTTAGAGGCTTCAACTGATCAGAGTTTACATAAGGGTGAACCTACCGAAGGTAGAGTAGAGGCATCTGGCGAGAATAGCAGCGACGTGGACCCAGAGGCTCTAAACAAGCTTGTTACAGAGCACTCAGATTCGATTTTTCGCTTGGCCTACTCGATAGTTTCTGATAGAGCTCTGGCGGAAGACATTACACAAGACACTTTAGTTAAAGCCTGGTTGGCGCTTCCTAGTTTCCGGGGCGATGGCTCACTTAAAGGATGGGTATTGCGTATAGCTCATAACACTGCTATCTCAGCCATTAGGGCTCGCAAAGCTATCGTTGTAGACCCAATAGACCTTGTAGACAGTAACCCTACTCGTAGTGACTTAGTCGAAAAGAAAGTTGAAGATTCTGAAGCCTACGGCGAGTTCGTCGAGGCTTTAGATCATTTAGATGAACTGTCTCGGTCAATTCTGGTACTCAGAGAGGTTGAAGGTTTGTCCTATGAGGAGATCTCCCAGTTGCTAAAGGTTCCATTACCGACAGTAAAAACGCGACTTCTACGTTCAAGACGGCGTCTAGGTGTTGCTTTGAAGGGTTGGCAGTCATGAGTAAGTTCTTCCATCCATCTAAGTCGAAGCTTGCTGCTTGGCTCGATGGGGTAGCTAATCCCAAGGTCGACGATCACATAGCGAGCTGCGAGCGCTGCGCTACCACAATCGAACAGATCTCTGCAGATGCCGAAACCTCTCAACTTGGAGAAGTTCTGGCCAAGGTGCTTGAGCCACCAGAAGATATGACATTACGGTTAGAAGAAGCAGTTGCGTCTAAACTCGAGTCGAGGGAAGTGCTAGAACTTGTTTCCGGACTGTTTGTTTCTGGAGTTGAGACCTCAAAAATTCTAGTATCGGAGGATTTATGACGTTAGCTGACTGGATAATAATAGGCGCAGCCATTGTGTTAGGCCCAATAATTGGGACCATCTTGAGCAAGGTTGTTTCGTCCGTTGTTGGGGCGCCACATCGTCCAGAAGCACTCAGAAATTCTGCTAAACCAATATCTAGTCTCTTCTTCTGGTTGGCGATAGTCATTTCGCTAGTTGTGGTTCTTTCTGTATTTAGGCCAGAGACTGTCGACAAGCTTGCTACTGACTTTGTTGACTTCATCCCAAGAGCACTGGTTGCAGGAATTATCCTGATCGGCGCAAATGTGCTTTCTACTTTTGCGGCCACAGCCTTATCACCTGCTACGGCTCGAATGCCCGTCGATGTGCAAAGCAAGATCAACCTTGTGGTTAAGATCGTGATCGTTACCTTCGCCGCTCTTCTTGCTGTCAGCCAGGTTGGGATTGATACCGAAGTAGTAAATATGGTTTTGGCTGCGGTGTTGTTTGCAATTGCTGCAAGCATCGTGTTGTTGATTGGGTTGGGCGGCCATCCCGTTGCTAAGCAAATTTCAAGCGCTCGCTCGTTGCGCCGTGTTATTGAGGCCGGTGACCGCATATCGATTGATGGGATAAGCGGCGAGGTGGTTGAGGTTGGCCCCACTCACTTGTCTATTTCGGATGGGGCTGGGGTACTGAAGGTTCCAGCGACGCAGGTCATGGGTGGTCAATACACTCTTACAAAGAGTGGTTCCTAGTTAAGGGCCCTAGCTAGTCAAACATTTTTTCAATTTGCTCGACCAATCTTGTAGAGCAGCCCTTTAGTTCTGGTGCCTTTGTGCGTTCGAGGAAATCTGTTATCTCTTCGAAAGCCGCTTGGGTTAAATCTTCGCTCAAAACATTTTGGTTATCGAAGTCTTCACCGTCAGCGATGTTTGGGTTAATAGGGATAGAGCTTATTAAGGCAATGTTGCACTGTTCAGCTAGTGCTTGACCACCGCCAGAAGAGAAGACCTCTAGTCGCTCTCCATCTGGAGTTGGAAGGTATGACATGTTTTCTATGACCCCTAGAACCCTAAGGTTGCTCTTACGAGCGAGCGACACTGCCCTAACGGCCACCCTTTGAGCTGCCTTTGAGGGGGTAGTCACAACAAGGACCTCAGCTCGAGGGAGTTGCTGAGCAATGCCCATAGCTACGTCCCCAGTCCCTGGCGGCAGATCAATAACAAGAGTGTCTAATTCAGGGTCCCAATCTACGTCTTCGCAAAAATGTTGTACCGCTCGGTTGAGCATGAGCCCTCGCCACATCAGGGCGTTTGATTCGTCATCTGTTAGAAGCCCCATGGAGACAAGATCAATGAAACCATCTCCTACAGATTTCCTGCTTGGAACAAGCAAAGGTTTATCGCTATCCGCTGGCGTGCGTCCTGCTTCGAGTCTTTGAGTGATCCCAAGCATGGGCGGAATCGAGTAACCCCAAATATCTGCGTCAATGAAACCTACCTTCTGCCCAGAGCTTGCGAGTGCAACAGCTAAGTTGGCTGAAACCGAAGACTTGCCTACACCACCCTTGCCAGAAGCTATGGCTAAAATTCGCGTAGTGCTAGCCACTCGAGACGAGTTAGCTTCAGCCATCCGTCTGCGAGCCTCACGCATGGTCTTGTCTTTTTGGTTTGGTTCCATCTCGGACCAAGTGATTTTGACTTCACGGCCATCGGCGAGAGTTTCACATGCAGATTTAATGCCGGTCTCAATTTCGTTACGCAGTGGGCACCCAAGCGTTGTTAGGTCAACGGAGACTTCCACAGACCCGTCAGTAACAGAAATGCCCTTGACCATTTCTAAATCCACAATGTTTGAGCCCAGCTCAGGGTCAATAACGCTTCGTAGCTGGTCTTTAAGCTGGTTCTCTATCTTTGTAGTGTTCATCAAGGAATAGCTAACTTGGAATATTTCCCATCTCACTAACCTTTGGTAAGATGGTCACACTAAGTCTAGCGACTTAAAGGTTTACTCATTGCTAATAAAGGAGCGGCGAATGATTACCGTAACAGACTCAGCGGCATCAAAGGTAAAAGAGCTTCTAGCCGAAGAAGAGAACAACGAAATGGCGTTGCGAGTAGCCGTTAGACCCGGAGGTTGCTCAGGGTATTCTTACGAGATGTTCTTCGACGCCGACTCAGTAGAGGATGACCAGAC
This sequence comes from uncultured Acidimicrobiaceae bacterium, assembly GCA_964648795.1. Classification (GTDB taxonomy): domain Bacteria; phylum Actinomycetota; class Acidimicrobiia; order Acidimicrobiales; family SZUA-35; genus JAHDDW01. The sequence continues at coordinate 46,117 of CAZYMB010000002.1, read as the reverse complement.
AACAGAAATTGGCGGGGTAAAAGTAATACTTGATTCTGCTAGTGCTGACCTGCTCACCGGTGCAACGCTGGACTACAAGGACGGTCTAACTGACGCCGGCTTTAAAATCGACAACCCAAACGCTCAGAGTAGCTGTGGTTGCGGTAAGAGCTTCTGCTAGTCAGCCATCATTGGACGTGCATCTTCGATGTACTGTCCATGGCCGGGAGCGATTGCGCGGATTCGGAATGGCTTAATCTTCTTGACTAGTTCTTTTGGAACTGTGTCTGTGATGTGATCGCCAGTAAACATTGCTCGCTCTTGCTCTAGAACATATGCGAACTTCTTGCCGCTGCGGCCGATCTTCATTGCAATTAAGCGGAACTCGGTAGCATCAATCTTCACACCATCGCCGAGTACTTCGTCAACACCTTCTACATCAGACAGAGCAATAAGCTTTGCTCCGGTCTTTTTCTTTAGATGCAAAGCTGACTCAGAAAATTCTGGATCAGAGCTTGTTAGTACGATCCATTTGATGTGTTCGCCGCCACAGCCTAAGAGAATGTCTAGGTGGGTTGGATCCATTGGGCCTGGATCGACGATTACGATTTCATCGATTCCCACAAGGTAGGAGTTAACGCCAAATTCAGCGTCTGAACCTTCGGCTGCAGGTGCTGTAATTCTACGAACAAGCGGGCTAAGAGCTCGAGCCACTCCCGGTGTTACGGGTGGAACTGGTATTGAATCTGTCTCGCTTAAAGCCACTATTAGTCTCCTGGTAGAAGTTTGGGGTCTTGGACTCCTTCATCATCTTCAACGGCATCTACATCGATTACGTCAGAGCGGTGACCGGGTTGTGTCATATCTCGGAGCGCCGTTGCTATACGAGAGATTCTGGACCCTAGTGGAGTTTTAATTACCTGTTGTTCAGCATATCGACGAATCGGTGGAACCAATCCGAGGACTCCAACGATTGTAGAAATAGGTAGTGGAACGAGCAATAAGGTGATAACTAGCCTCAGGCTAAACTCTGATTTAATGCGGTCTGCGATGAATTCTTTGGCTAATGCGGCTCCGATAGTGGTGCCCAAGATGATGGCAATTGTTGGCAGAAAGCCAACAAATCTTACTGAAATGGCAAATATCAGTATCTCCAGCAGGAGAAATGATGCAACAAACCAGAATCCTCTTTTTAGCATTTGGTCATTCTACCGCTGGGGTGAGGGTCCTGTAGCTATTGGTGGGTGGACTAGGAAGCGTTCGAAATAGTGATGACTACTCTGTTGTTGGCAATTCTGCTCTCAGGGTCACCAGTAGTTGCCGTGTTCGTAATAGTTAGTGACGGTAGTGGCAGAGGTTCGGACGCAACGTTGGACGTTATTAGATTGTTCTGAGCTTCACTTTGAGAATCTGTCTGATTCTCAATCAAAATGTCTGAGGTGGCTAATTCAGACTGTGAAAGAAGAACTAGAAATGTTTGTAAGCGCTGTGTCAGTTGTGTGTTGTCAACGCTGAAAGCCTGGTCGCTCGGAATAGTAATGACTTTCGTTTGATCGTTTAGTACGAGTTCATATGTTTCAAAAACTCCGGCCAGGCTTATTTCGGAACCGACTTGTCCAAATTGAAGACTCGCAAACGCTGCCTCGGATACATCGAGGTCTGTTTGGACGCCCTCGCCGTAAACTCCTACAGCTGAGGATTCAACCTGTTCGGCAACCCCCTGCGAAGGAACAGTCCCGTTTACCTCTACTACCCCTTCAATTAGAGAGACCCTGAGTTCTGCAGTTTGATCGCGGCTAGACACAGTAGTGTCATCGACCAAATCAAGGTCTATGGTTCCAAATGCTTCGATCAGATTTGTTTGCGATAATGTCTGCGGGAGATCAGCATCAAGAATGATTTGAGAGTTGTTGATGCCAAAGCCGTTTGAGAGAATCGGTTCGTTACTGAATACGTCAATAGCGTTTTGTGCCTGATCAAGCCAACCCACAGCATCGACTTCGGGGTCGACTGTTATTGCATCAGATTCTAATTCTGCTGTGAATGTTTCTTCCAAGAGAGTGACTATTTGGTCGCGTTCTTGAGTGGTGCCAACTCGCCCGAGTACGCCGATGTCTGAGCTAAAAATTTGTACGGCTAGGAATGGTTCGGTTGCAGGTTCATTCAGCCGTAGAGCCATATCGCTTAGAAGAGTGTTGACATCTTGGGTTTCGGGGACTGTTATCTGCGTGGCTGTGGTGGTCGGAGCTGTTTCTTCTGCTGAGGCTCCGGCCAGGAAACGCCCAACGACGAACACGATTCCACCAAGGCTAAGAGTGACGAGAAGAATAATTAGTAGCTTCTTGGGGGTTCGTGAAGTTGACTTTGCATATGATTCCCAACTTTCGTCGGGGTTTTCATCAGCTATTTGCCATTGTTCTAGGTCGTTGCCGGACGCAGTCATAAGCTTTCTAAATCGGCTCGGGTCGATACTTGTTGAGCCCTAAACGGGCCCGGTGTTGTAGATTGGGTCCATGCGATGCGCCTGGGTACCCGATAATTCAGCTATTTATGCTGATTATCACGATGATGAGTGGGGGAGGCCGGCTCAAACTGCTGTTCAGGTTTTCGAGAAAATCTGTCTCGAGGGCTTTCAGAGCGGCCTTAGTTGGATAACCGTGCTCAAAAAGCGTGAGAGGTTCCGAGAGGTCTTTTCTGGATTCGATTTTGAAGCTGTGGCGAAGTACGGTGACAAAGAAATTGCGTTGCTTTTGGGCGACGCTGGGATCATTCGACACCGGGGAAAGATTGAATCGGTTATCAACAACGCCAAAAGGGCAATCGAGCTTGAAAGTACCGATGGTCTAGTCGATTGGGTTTGGAGTTTTGCTGATCCGTTTTCGTCAGACTACAGACAGCTTGAAATTGATTCGGTCCCAGCAACGACGGACCAGTCGAAAGAAATGGCGAAAGCTTTAAAGAAAAAGGGTTGGAGCTTTGTTGGGCCAACAACTGCGTATGCATTTATGCAAAGCGAAGGTCTAGTCAATGACCATGTGGTTGGATGTGATTGGTTCGAAACGTGTGAAGAGCTTCGCTCGCGGGTTCTGAACTAGCCTTAGGCCAAGATGCCTTCAGACAGCTTCCAGATTTCGTTTCGTTCGTTTTCGGTTAGTCCGCCCCAAATGCCGTGTTGTTCGCGAACAGTAAAGGAGTATTCTCTGCACTCATCAATCACAGGGCACCTCAGGCAAATTTCTTTTGCTCTGGCTTCACGTTTGCGTTTGTCGCGTCGTCTTTCAGTTTTCGTGGGTGGATAAAAGACTTCGTGATATGGACCTTTGCATGCAGCCTCTGACTGCCATACTTCCATGGGACGTGCAAGCTCCATTAAATTAAGACTCCTCGCCTAAGAAAATTATTTGAACGGGTTGAGGCCGCCTCTTTGCACGCCTGCAGTGACTATAGCTACCGAACTTTTCTGGTTACAACCAAATTGTCACTAAAAAATTTGTGCTTACAGCACTTAGTCATCAACTACTTTTAGTTGCGCCAAATTACCTTTTGCGATAATCGCGAGCGGCGCCTTCGGTTGGTTCAACTTCAAGAGTGAGACGATCAATACTCGCAACTATGACATTGTCACCAGAATTTATTGGAGTAGCTCGATTAGTGATAGCACTCCACTTTGCTCCGTCTACTACGACAGTTCCATCAGGAGAAATATCATCTACAGCAACTCCAACTTTGCCAATCATGGCTCGTCGACCAATCGTCGGTGTCGAGAACCTTGAGCGCACCATTGCGGGCATCGCCGAGTATGCGTAGATGATTGTTGAAATTATTACTACACCTATCGTCACCCAGCTTGCTCTAAGGCCAGAGTATAAAAAGATGCTGCTGAAGCTAAATAGCGACACTCCGACGGCTGTATATATGCGGGGCAGATTGGTTTGGATATCTACAGCAATTGCAATAGTACCGACGACAAGGCCGAGGACTGCAAGAGGTCGAGTAGGGAGGTTGAAGAGCCCGTAGCTGCCGAGCAGGATAGATACGGCCCCTAGGGCGCCGGCGACACCGATTCCCGCTGTGTATAGTTCAAATACCAAGAGGCCTAAGCCCATAGCGAAGAACAGCAGTGCAATTTCTGGGCTTGATGCTGTGTGGAATAGTTGAGAAGTCAAAGAGAGTCCTGAAATCTGAGTACCTGTAACTGATTGTCGAACAGTTGCGCCGGCTTCGGTTAGACAGTCGGTGGTTTCAAAGTTTTCAAATGATGCAAGGAACTGCTTTATGTCTGCAACGATTTCTAATGGGCCTTGCGACAGTCCGAGTGCTTCAGCTTCGGCTGCTGAGTAAGTGTTGCGACTTAAGAAGGTGGTCTCGGTTCCAAAGGTAGTTTCAACTGCTGGATCGGCAATACTTTCGCCAAGTTGGCCAAACGTTGACCCCGGGGTGAGAGCGAACCGGTCGACGTGTGCAGCTAGGGACCCTGCGCCTCCGAGTGCATTTGCGTTACCTCTACCTGCGTTACCAACGCTATTTCCAACCCATAAACCAGTCGGAACGTCAGTTTCATTGAGTCGGTTGGTAAATTCTGCGAGATCATCGGAATCAACAACAGACCCCTGTGAGTCCATCCATATGATAAAAGCTCCGGCATTACCCTCTTCAGCTTTGTCTAGCTCCGAATTTAGATAGCTGAGTACGACTGGGTCTATTAGGCCCGCAACTTTAGAAACCAGGAAGGTTCCTTCGATCGAAGACTGACTTAGAAGAACACTACCTTGGACTATACAGGCAGGTAGGTCCTGGGGATCAGGCTCATCTGTGTCGATGGATTGGGCAAACGCTGGTGTACTAGTAAATACAGAACTAGTAAGGAGCGAGCCAGCTATAAGTAAGGTTGCAAAGATTCTTCTGATCGCCATGAGCGAACAGTCTAGGCGCTTACCCAGGATTGGGCCACTTCGATGTGAAGAGAGGCCAAAGAGCTATTGAGCTTCAGTGATCTCTTCTTCAGCATCTAGAGTTTCGGCAGCTTCTTCTACAGTTTCGGTAACAGATACGATTCGGTCGAATCCAGTGGTATGAAGCAGGCGAGTCAATGCTGGCCGGTTGCAAGCAACAACTACTTTGCCATTGCTGCTACGAGTCTTGCGGATTCCTCCGATGAGAGCCCCCAGCCCAGCTGAGTCCATAAATGGAACATCTGATAGGTCAATTAGAAGAGCTATCTCTTCTTCTAGACCCGCCAAAGCGTCTCGAAATGAGCCCACTGTGTAAGCGTCCAGTTCGCCTTTTGGTCGACACACTGTGTAGGTGTCTTCATCCTGGATCTCTACTTCTAGCATTTGTTATACCCCTCCCGGGCAAGATATCTGTGATGCTAGCGTCATTAACTAAGGTTAGGTAAATATTAATCTGGACTCCTAAAAGATTCCGATGTTATTTAGGCGTAAGTGGGGTAAGCTCTTTGCCCTTGACCTTGGTACTTTTAGCAACAGATTCAGATGACGTTTTTAAGAGCGTAGACGCCTCAGTGGCTTCAGAAGAACTGAGTGTTTCGAGGGTTGCAAAGGGCCAACAAGTGGTTTCAGCTGTTGCTCAGATAGAGCCTGAGATAGTAATCTTGGATTCCCAAATTGAGAATATGGGAGGCTTTGCTGTAACTAAGGCATTGCGTCAGGAACAAGGTTATGATCGGTTGCCTGGCATAAAGATTCTGTTGTTACTAGACAGGCAAGCGGATGAGTTCATTGCAAGTAAATCTGGTGCTGATTCTTGGTTTGTGAAACCGTTGGATCCAGTTCGGCTACAACAATCGGTCGAAGAATTACTCGAAGGCTAGTGTCGTGTTGATTTGTCGATCGCTACCCACAGCTCCAAACGACCGAGACTCAAAGAGTCCATTCTTTGCCGAACTAGAACGACAAGGTCTAACGCCAAGTAGAGAAATGATTTTTGTTGGCCGTGAGCCCGGAGTCGAGGACATTACCTCTCGGCTCGGGTTAGCAGCAGGTAGTGAGGTTATTGCTAGACGCAAGAAACTTATGGCCGATCACGTGCCAGTGCGAATAGCTACATCATATTTTTCACCGGTACTGTTTCCAGAAGGTGGTCTTGACGTAGGCGAGTTCATTATGCCGACTCTTCAATCAGAGATTCGATCTGCCGGACACGAATTTGGGCATGCTGATGAAATTCTGCGGTCTCGGCCAGCCACTGAGTCCGAGATAGAACAATTTGGGTGCGAGTCAGACGAGTGGGTGGTTGAAATACTTAGAACCTCTTATGACACAGCTGAGATACCGGTTCATGTTCTGCAGACAGTTTGTCTGGCTTCGCTACACGAGTTCGATATTGTGCAGCCTAAAGATCGGGATGCGTTTTAAGAATCGGCCATATGGTCATCGAGCCATTGGCTGACTTTATCGAGGGCGATTCGTTCTTGAGCCATCGAATCTCTGTCTCTAATGGTTACGGCTTGGTCTTCGAGTGTTTCGAAGTCGACGGTTACACAAAATGGTGTTCCAATTTCGTCTTGGCGTCGGTAACGCTTGCCAATTGCCTGAGTCTCGTCGTAGTCACACATGTAAGTTGCTGCTAACTCATCAAAGAGTTTGCGAGCAGGCCCTTCTAGCTCTGTCTTTTTACTTAGAGGTAGAACGGCGACTTTATAAGGGGCGAGCTTGTGATGCAGCTTAAGTACGGTGCGTTCGGTTTCGCCGGTTTCTTCTGTGTATGCGTCAATTAGAAACGCCATTAGCGTTCTAGTTGCGCCTGCTGCAGGTTCAATGACATGCGGGGTCCAACGAGTCTCAGTTTTGGGGTCAAAGTAGTCCAGTTTCTGGCCTGAGTGTTCGGCGTGCTGTTTGAGATCGTAGTCGCCACGATTAGCGATGCCTTCTAACTCGTCCCAGCCCCAAGGAAATTCGTATTCAACATCTGAGGTGCCAGAAGAATAGTGGCTTAGTTCGTCATCGTCGTGTGGCCTCAGGCGAACTTTTTCTTTAGTCATCCCTAAGTCCAAATACCAATTCATTCGCTCTTCACACCAGTACTCGTACCATTTGCTTGCTTCTTCGGGCGGTACAAAGTACTCCATTTCCATCTGTTCAAATTCTCGAGTTCGGAATACAAAGTTGCCGGGTGTGATTTCGTTTCGGAAACTCTTTCCAACTTGGGCAATTCCAAATGGTGGTTTCTTGCGGGAGGTATTGAGCACATTTGCGAAGTTGATAAACATACCTTGAGCTGTTTCAGGTCGAAGGTATGCAACAGCCCCAGCGTCGGCAACAGGGCCGGCTTGAGTTTCAAACATAAGGTTGAATTGACGTGCTTCGGTGAACGAGTCCTTAGTCCCGCAACTTGGGCACTGATTTGGGTCCTCTAGTTTGTCTTCGCGATGGCGTGCGCCACAGTTTTTGCAGTCAACAAGAGGGTCAGTAAAGTTAGCAAGGTGTCCAGAGGCTTCCCAAACCTGTGGGGGAGACAGAATCGAAGCATCAAGCCCTACTACTTCATGGCGTCGCTGCACCATTGACTGCCACCAGGCGTCCTTGACATTGCGCAGCATAAGTACACCGATGGGTCCGTAGTCATAGGTCGAGCGAAATCCGCCGTAAATGTCGGCGGACTGAAAAACAATCCCACGACGTTTTGATAAGTTGACGATTGCTTCGAATAGCGGATCAGCTTCATTCATGCCGGTCATACTAGGCGATCTAAAGTAATCTTGGGCGGTGTCGTTAGTCACACAACTCAATTTATTGTCTGAGGTAATTGTCGAGCAAGGCTTTGCCGGGAAACTCGAGTCAGAGGTTTCTAGTCGAATCGCGTATTCAACTGATAATTCTATTTACCAATTAGAGCCAGCAATGATCGTAATTCCTGAAACGTCAGCTGACGTAGCAGCGTTAGTTAGGGCGAATAACTCGTTGAAGGAGCCGTTTGGGTTGGTGGCTCGTGGTGGTGGCACTGGCACAAACGGTCAAAGCCTGACCACCGAGGTGGTAGTTGATTTTCGCCGCTCCATGAATCGTATTGTCTCGGTAGATGCCCAATCGCGAACAGCGATAGTGGAGCCAGGGGTAGTACTTGGAGAATTGAACAACGAACTCGCTCCAAGTGGCTTAATGTTTGCCCCACATACCTCTACCTCTTCAAGGGCAACAATTGGTGGGATGGTGGCCACCGATGCCTCTGGTAAAGGGTCGCTGGTGTATGGTCGAACTAACAAGCATGTTCTAGCCATAGAATCTGTATTGTTCAACGGCTCGTCAGTACGTTTTACTAAGCCTGGGCATCAATCAAAATTGCCCGAGAAAGATCTGGCTCCAGCATCACTGGTGGCTTCAGTCGGCGCCACTATTTCAAACGCAGACATAGGTTCGTTGCCAAATCTTGAGCGAGGGTTCTCTGGCTACAACTTGGCAGAGGCCGCTGGCGAATTAGTCGACTTTACAAAGTTACTTTGTGGTGCAGAAGGAACACTTGGGTTGGTTACAGCTATAGAAATTAATCTCGTTCCAATCGAAACTAAAAGCCAGACGTTTGTAGCGTCGTTCGGTTCCTTTCAAGAAGCAGTCGAAGCTTCGGTCGTATTACGGACACTTGAACCACGAGTTATCGAAGCTCTAGACGAGAGAACTCTAAAGTTGGCTGCAACTTCGGTCAGTGCGCGCCGTCTGTCTCGAAACTTAAACCTAGAAAATTCGGCACTCCTAATTTTAGAGTTCGATGCCGAAGTCACGGGAGTGCAGGAACGACTGTCTGAGGTTGTATCAAATGTGGTAGAGCTCGATTCAGCAGAACTTGTGACCGAGCTTTGGAGACTAAGGGCAGATGCGGTTGGTTTTCTAGCCAAACCAACATCGTCTGGAGCAGCCGTTGCATTTATTGAGGACTGCTCCGTACCGCCAGCCAGTATGGGGCACTTTGTAAAACAATTTACGAAGCTCCTCGACCGTTACGACCTTTCCTATGGGATGTTTGGGCATGCCGATGTCGGTTGTATCCACGTCCGGCCTGTGCTTGATTTGCGTGAATCCAAAGATGTGCAACTCGTCCGTACCTTGTCGAACGAAGTCTCGGCGTTGGTGAGTTCTTTTGGAGGTGTGCTTTGGGGCGAGCACGGTCGAGGTTTTAGAGGCGAGTATCATGGAATCTCAGACGAGCTACACAAGTCGATGCGAGAAATCAAAACAGCCTTTGACCCGTCGAACATATTTAACCCTCGCAAACTTTATGCTCCGTTCCAAGTAGATGAAGAACTCCTTCGCATAGATGCAGTTCCTCTCAGAGGAGAAACGAACAAACAGATTAGTGAAGCTGACTTTTCTTCGGCTCTCGATTGCAATGGCAACGGCATTTGTCATAGTTGGTCTGCCACTGACGCTATGTGTCCCTCATATAAGGTGACCTTAGACCCAAGGCTTTCGCCCAAGGGTAGAGCGGATTTAGTTCGTTCTTGGTTGGCGGATCCAACCGATGGTCTTCTAGCTGACGAACTCGCTTCGTCGATGCATCAATGTCTATCTTGTACGGCATGCACAACTCAGTGCCCTGTAAATGTTGACATGGGCGAGCTCAAATCGAATTTCTTTAGCCGCTACGACGGTCTTGGGCTCAGGCACAAACTTCGTAATCGGATATTGTCAGATTTCGAACAGTTGGGCTCAAAATCGGCTATGCGGCCCTTGTTAAACCTGGGTAAGCCAGCTGGAGCAGTAGCGCTAGGACTGGTTGATCTGCCAAAAATAAAAGCCGCACCAACTCAGCTGAAAGGCCTTGAAAGGGTCAATGGTAAGACCCAAGCTTGCACGGCAGATGTAATTATTGCGTCTGACTTCTTTACGACATATCTTGACCCAAGCGTTCTGGCAGCTGCTATTGAGTTCCTTCAATCTGCTGGCAAGCAAGTAGCTGTGACTAAGTTTTTGCCATCCGCTAAATTTGACCATGTAAAAGGGCGCCGCTCAAAATTTGCTAAAGGTGTGGTAGCACAAAGCGAACTCATCCAAGTTTTACAAAGGCTTGATAAACCAGTAGTGGGTTTGGAGCCGTCAATTGTTTCTTTGTACTCAAACGAGTATGTAAAGGCTGACCCAAACTTTCCATCTGAGGTGGTCCAAGACCTTGGTGACTATTTGGCCAATGAAAGAATTCATGTTAACGCTTCAGGAAGCGGAAGTCTTTTTAGACATTGCTCACAAGGTCATCAGAGTAGATCAAGTTACCAAGACCTATTGGCCGGAGCCGGGGTTAATGTAGATGTCCATGCTCTTACATGCTGTGGCATGGCTGGGATATTTGGCCATGAACAAGAGAATGCTGAAATGAGCCATTCACTGTTTTCCCAGTACTGGCAGCCAGTTATCGAAGAATCGACAGGACAGTTATTGGCAGAGGGTTACTCGTGTAGGACACAGATGCGAAGATTTGGTTATAAACCCATGCATCCAATTGAATTACTGGCAGCCCAGATAGCGTAGGCTCGTGCGCACCCCCGAACCACAAGACGATATTCGGTCAGAGTTCGCCGCAGCTATATCTAAAATGTATCGAGCGGAAGTTCCAGCGTACGGAACCCTTATCGAACTAGTTGAAGACATCAATGCCGAAGTATTGGCACGAGACGAAACATTAGAACAGCAACTATCGGTTAATGGTGGCCTTGAGCGTGTAAACGATGAACGCCACGGGGCAATAAGACTTGGTAGTTTCGCCGAGTTGAAGACGATGGCCCGTTTCTTCCGGGTACTAGGTATGCATCCAGTTGGCTATTACGACCTAGGTCCAGCCGGTATCCCAGTTCAGTCAACTTCCTTTAGGCCAATTACTTCAGAAGCTCTGGCTACATCTCCATTTAGGATGTTTACCTCTGTTCTGAATCTGGCGGCAATAGAAGACCCGGAGCTACGTGAGACCGCTAAAGAACTAATCGACAATAGAAACATCTTTTCTAGAAATGCTCTTCGGATGCTCGACTTAGCAGAGACTGGTGAAGGCCTATCAAAATCTGAGACAAGCGAATTTATCTCGGCGTTTATGGAAACTTTTCGCTGGCACTCGGATGCAAGCATCGGGCTTCAGCTCTATGAAAGGTTACTGGACTCGCACCGCCTGGTTGCAGACATAGTTAGCTTCCAAGGACCGCACATAAACCATTTAACTCCTCGGACGCTCGACATTGATGTAGCGCACGCAACTATGAGCAAGCGTGGAATCACTCCGAAAGAAACGATTGAAGGTCCACCAAAACGAAAGTGTCCGATACTGCTTCGCCAAACATCGTTCATGGCGCTGTCAGAATCAGTCAATTTTCCGTCACCGGGTGGAGAGTTACGTCCAGGTTCGCATACTGCCCGATTCGGTGAGATCGAACAACGCGGCATAGCGCTAACCCCGGAAGGTCGCCAGCTTTATGATCTTGCCCTCAAAAAATCTCAGGGTCTTCTAGCAGAGGGAGGCAATGCTCACGCTGCGCTGAGTATGGCATTTGCAAGTTTTCCTGATTCTTATGATGAGTTGCGTCGTCGTGGCTTGGGTTACTTTGAATTTAGGGCCATCCAACCGTTACCTGCAGGGGCAACGCCCCAAGACCTAGATGAGCTAGTTGGTGAGGGTTTTGTACGTGCTGACCCCATTATTTATGAGGATTTTCTCCCTGTGTCGGCAGCCAGCATTTTCCAATCGAACCTATCTCCAGATGCTAGTCCCACTCACTCCGTGGGCTCAGAGCCAGAATTCACAGAAGGCCTTGGAGTTTCTCTAATAGATCCATTTACGCTTTACCAGAATCAAAGCGATGAATCGCTTAAAGCGTTGTTTGGCTGAGGCGAGGGCTATGGCCACGACGTAAGGTAGGATTGCGACTGTGGTAACAGCAGTCCGTGCACCTCAAACTCACATCACTGGCTTAGGTCGTTGGCGTCACTTTTTGGCCCTTACTAAACCACGTATTATCGAGCTGTTGTTAGTGACCACAATTCCGACGATGTTTGTCGCCCAGCGTGGTTTGCCAAGCATTTCACTGATGTTCTATACCTTGATTGGTGGGGCTTTGGCAGCAGGTGGAGCGAATGCATTCAACATGTATATCGATCGCGACATCGACCATTTAATGGAGCGAACAGCTCGCAGGCCACTTGTTACAGGCGCCATCAAGCCTTGGGAAGCCAAGCTGTTTGCCTACGTGTTAGAAATTGCTGCGTTTCTGTGGCTTAGCCTTACTGTTAATTACCTGTCAGCAGTATTGGCTGTGGCGGCCTGCCTTTTTTACGTCTTTATCTACACGCTCTGGCTAAAGCGTAGCAATGAGCAGAACATTGTTATTGGTGGTGCTGCAGGCGCTGTTCCAGCATTGGTTGGTTGGAGTGCAGTAACAAACGAGTTGGCTCTCGCCCCATGGATTCTGTTTGCAGTCATCTTCTTCTGGACACCTCCACACTTTTGGGCCTTAGCCATAAAGTACGAAAACGATTACAAGAACGCCTCTGTTCCCATGATGCCCGCCGTGGCCGGTCACTCAAATACAGCCCTGCAAATGACTGTTTATGCTGCCATTACATGGTTCTTCTCATTGGGCTTCGCTGCAGCCGCTGAAATGGGCGTAATTTACATAACAACTGCTCTTATAGCGGGTGCAATGTTTACCTGGAAGGCCCTGCGACTATACCTTTCCAAAAATACATCAATACAGGCCCAGCAAGCGATAAAGTATTTTCAGTTTTCGATTACTTACTTAACTATCCTGTTCGTCGCCATGGCGGTTGATCAGTTAGTTGGTTGGGGCCCATGACCACTACTCAAACTAGTTATCCCGCTGCGACTACACAGATTCTTTCCTCCGGTCACAAAGAGATCGGTCGGTTGATGATTGGCGCGTCGATTCTAGTATTGCTACTTGCTCTAATAGCGGCTGGAGGGGCAGCCTTTGAGGCAACTGATTTAGCTACTTTTGATCTCTTCCAGAATGCCGGCCAGTTCCGTCAAATTTGGTCCTTTGCCCGGGAGGCTTTAATACTCGGAGCTATCTTTCCAGGTTTTGTTGGTTTGGGACTTTATGCTGTGCCATTGCAAGTTGGAGCGAACGGGCTTGCTTTTGAAAAGGGTGCAACTGCAGGTTTCTGGATATGGGTGGCTGGCTTAATTCTGCTAGTCGTCTCATACGTGTTTGATGGCGGCCCAGGTGGGGAACGACTTGACTTCGTACTGTTGTGGACCATGTCGGCTGCCTTAATGGCCGTTGGTCTTATTTGGTGTTTGTCGAGCATAGCGGCCACACTTCTTGCTGGAAGGGCTCAGGGTATGGACCTGTCCGATGCACCAGTTAGTGCATGGGCTTTCTTAGTATTTGCATTCTCAGGTTCATTCGTACTCGGAGCGTTTGTTGCCGAGTTAGTGGTCAGCTTTATTAGAGTTCGCTCAGGTCACTTGCCCCTAGGCAATACCTCCGAATTACTCACTACGATGGCACCATTTGTTAGATCTGCCAGCGCTCTAGTGCTGCTGGTGCCAGTGCTTGGTCTTGCTAGTGAGGTAGTGGCAGTTCATACAGATCGCCCTATTACAGACACCAGACCGGCTATGGTCCCAATTGGTTTCCTTGGTTTCTTGAGCGTGATCGGTGGCTCAGCATATTTCACGTCGATCCGTCTCGTAGAGAACGTTTACTTTCATGGTTTGGTAGCTGCAGGCATGGTTGGTTGTGTTGCCAGTATTTGGTTCTATAACTTCGTAAAGATTGCTAAGTCTCGCAAGCTTTCTCCAGCATTGCTCGGAAGTTCTTTAAGCCTGAAACTTGCCTTGGCTGCTTCGGTGTTAATTGCCGTGGACGCTATTGGTACTCGAATCTCAGAGATCGGAATTGACCCTCTTTCCATTTCAACAGTTGATCCAGACCTGATCGATGGCGGTCTACTAGAAGCTGAAGGCCTGTTCGCCTTCGGTGCTGTATTTCCTTTGGTGGTCGGGGCTGGTCTGGTGTGTTTACAGGCAGCGAGTCTTCATTGGTCTGTTAAAATTTGGGGCCGACACATTAAGTCATCGTTAGTAATGATGAGTGTTGTATTCACCGCAGTTGGCGCTGTGGTTTGGGCTATAGGACAAATCGCTTCAACGGTATCGATTGACACACTTGAGTTAGCGGTGGGAGCCGCTGACAATGGTGGCGAATGGTTTGCGGTACTTCCTGTCGCTGGCATGGTCGCAATGGTCGTGGCGTCTTTAGTCATGATTAGCAACATTGCTTCGCTCGCAACTTCTAAAGTGACAGGTTCGGCCAAGCCTAAGTGGGAAGGTCTCACCTTGGAGTGGGCTACAGCTAACCCTCCAGTGAAAGAGAACTTCGTTTCACCTCCTGTGGTTAGTAGTGCTGTTCCTTTGACTGAAGATGTGTTTGTGTCTGTGTCGGATAACAAAGGCCCAGAGTTAGAGGCTGCTAGCGACATGCCAGAACTAGAAGCAGGAGTTTCCTAGATGGTAGATGTGACTCCATATCAGCCGCTTTCTGAGCTTGACCTCACTAAAGAAGCCAAGCGACCGAACCTCGTGGTCGCTGGTGCAACGTTTATTTCTGCTATTTTGTTCGCAGCATATGGGGCTCTGACAGCGTTATATGTCGCCGAGCGTGCTGAAGTAATTTCTACGGGGGAAGTTTGGCTGCCCGATGGTGTGACTATCCCGCTGACACAGCCAAACTACATGGGTCTCTCCATGCTTTTCAGCTTTGTCTGCATCTGGTGGGCTCGGTCAGCTGCCGCTAACGGCGATCGGTCGAACGCTATGCTCGCCCAAGGCATGACACTGTTATTTGGGTTCGGTTTCGTTGTTCAATCGTTCTACTTATTCACATTGTTAGAGCTAAACCCGCAAGAGAGTCTGCAGGCTGTACTAATAGTTGCAATGGCCGGTGTTCAACTGGTGCTAACTCTCGCAGGTCTTGTGGCCATTGCTTTGAACCTCTTTAGAACTGTTGTTGGTGACTTCGATGGTGAACGGTATGAGGCAGTTACTGCCGTTGCCATTTATTGGACTGCTGTCGCTTCGATCTATGGTGTGCTTTGGTACACGATTTATATAACTAAGTAGGTTTGAGATGATTAAATGGGGAGCAAGATACTTTCTGTCACTTAGTCTTTTGAGCTATGCAGCTGCTTCTGTTTATGGGATAGCGACCGGTGGCAACATAATCGGAACTCTTAGCGTTGGGTATCGAAACGGTGTCGGCGAACATCTCGGTTACGGGATTGCCATTGCTTTAACATTTGGCTTCGCTGTCTTAGGAGTCATAGCAGTTCTCACACGCGAGGGTGTAGTAGTTGACAGTGCTGGGATAGCTCAGAGTGTTGACCCCGTAGAACGCTCGAACCCGAGCCCTGCGCCATTGTTGCTTGCTTTGGCAGCTGCTCTCACAGTGACTGGAGTAGCGCTTGGAACAATATTTTTGGTCGCCGGGTTGGTCTTAGGTTTTGTAGTTGGGATGCAGTGGGCGTTGCAAGCCTGGTCGGATTCAATTTCTGATGACCCGACGGTTGCTGGTGAATTTAAGTCCAGGGTTGGGGGTATCTTCGACATCCCGATGACATCGCTGGCCCTGATTGGTTTTATAGTAATTGGGCTATCAAGAATCCTATTAGCGCTGCCAGCTGCTTGGGCAACTGCTGTTGTATCAGTTGTAGCTTTGTTGATCTTTGTTGGGGCAACGTTCTTCGCCAAAAAGAGCCCTTCAAGAAATGTAATTGTCGGAGTATTAGGCTTCGGAGCACTTGCGGTTCTGGTTGGCGCTATAGTTTCGGCTGGGATAGGCGAACGAAGTTTTAGTCACGAGCAAGAGGCTGTTGGAGAATCAGTTGATGAGTAGATTCAAGTCTTATTATCCAAAGAAGCTTTTGTTTCTCGGATTTTTGACCCTCGTTGTATCAGCTTGCGCGGACGACAAGCCTCTCAATACTTTCGAACCACGCGGCCCTCGGGCTCAAACAATCTATGACCTGATGACCCCTTGGGTTTGGGTCATCATGTTCTTAATCGGGTTTGGTGTCATTTTTGGAACTATTGCCCTAGCCGTTAAGGGCAGAGTAAGCGCTGACGACGATCTCGATGACTTACCAGAACAAGTTCATGGGAACCCGACACTTGAGTGGGGTTGGACTATTGCACCATTCATTCTTCTTGTGGGGCTTTCCATCCCAATGGTAGGAACTATCTGGGAACTCGAGGAAGAAAACGAACCTTCAGAGCTTGACGTTATGGTTATCGGCCAGCAATGGTGGTGGGAGTATCGTTACGACATTGACGGCGATGGTTTCTTCCAAGATGCCAACGGTGATGGTGTTGTCGACGAACAAGATGAAGAACTGCCGTTAGAGATTTCGCTCGATAGAGATGACGTAGCGACTGCGACCGAACTGGTAATCCCAGCGGGCGAACAAGTTGACCTACTTATTACTTCTCGTGATGTTATCCATTCATTTTGGATTCCTCGCTTAAATGGTAAGCGTGACGCTGTACCTGGACGTCTGCATACTTGGTCTCTTGAAGCTGATGAGCCAGGAAAGTTTGTTGGCTGGTGTACAGAGTTTTGTGGGTTGTCGCATGCCCGTATGAGGATGTCGACAATCGCCTTAGAGCCAGAAGATTTCGATTCATGGCTAGAGAACCAGTCAACTCTGGCATCTGTTCCAGAAGATGAGTCAGCGCTAGCTGGTCGAGAAATATTCGCTCAGAACTGCGCAAGCTGCCACATCATCAACGAAGAATCGTCGGGTCGCCCAGACATAACCCCAATTGAATACGCCGATGACTTCGTAGCTCCACTTGACTCTCTGGCAGCTCCTAATCTGACACACTTTGCTAGCCGTTCATCTTTTGCTGGTGGGATCTATGGTGTCTACCTGGGCGAAGAAATCGGTGACCCTAATGATGATGCTCTAGATGTCGACAACTATTTGGCTTTGGCTCAGTTGTCTTCTGAAGAAGGCTCAGGGTTCCGTGTTAACGAACCGGAGTTGGCCCGTTGGATCTCAGATGCCTCTAGTCGTAAAGATATGGCCCCAGAATCCCTTCAGGGTATGCCTTCTTTCTCCCAACTGACTGATGAAAACCTTGATGACGTAATTGCCTACTTGTCGAGCCTAGACTAGGATGACCGTACATGACTGATATCCCGCTAACAATGAACAGAACAGCCGGACTTGGCTCGTTAACTCGCCCTCGTAATTTAACGGGCGTTCTTGATTGGATGACAACCGTCGATCACAAGAAGATCGGCATCATGTATGGCATAGCTTCAATGATTTTCTTCATTATTGGCGGCTTCGCAGCGCTTCTTATTCGTCTTCAGCTTGCCACTCCGGCTGATACGCCAGCTGATGCAATCTTTAGTGGCGACACTTACAACCGCATATTCACCATGCACGGAACGATTATGGTGTTCTTGGTTGTAATGCCATTGGGTGCGGCTTTCGCTAACTACTTACTTCCTCTTATGATCGGGGCGCGAGACGTAGCGTTCCCAAGAATCAACGCATTCAGTTTCTGGGTCTTCCTGGCCGGTGGTTTAATGCTCAACACCAGCTGGTTCCTTGGAGGCAGCCCGAATGGTGGTTGGTTCATGTACGCACCGAATACCGGAGTGACCTTCAACCCAGATGTCGGGATCGACTTCTGGAATGTATCTCTTCTAATTGTTGGTATTGGTTCATTAACTGGTGCAGTCAACTTAATTACAACGATTCTAAATATGAGAGCGCCAGGCATGAGTCTTATGCGCATGCCTGTCTTTGTTTGGATGGCGCTTGTAACTCAGTTCTTACTTTTGTTCGCTATCCCAGTACTTACCGTTGCTCAGCTGCTCTTATTATTAGACAGAACCTTTGGGGCGAACTTCTTTAATGTCGCTCAAGGCGCTGATCCGCTGTTATGGCAGCACCTATTCTGGATCTTCGGGCACCCTGAGGTGTACTTGATGATCCTGCCAGCATTCGGAATTGTCTCAGAAGTGATCCCAACCTTCTCTAGAAAGCCAATCTTCGGTTACCCATTCATGGTTATGAGTGGGATCGCCATTGGGTTCATGGGCTGGGGTGTTTGGGCCCACCACATGTTCGTTTCAGGGATAGGCCCTTTAAGCGTTACTGCCTTCAGTTTGGCAACAATGTTCATTGCTATCCCAACCGGCGTAAAGGTCCTTAATTGGGTAGCCACAATGTGGGGCGGAAAGATAATCCTCAACACCGCGATGCTGTTTGCTATTGGTCTTGTTACACAGTTCACCATCGGTGGGCTAAGTGGCGTCTCTCACGCATTTGCTTCTTCTGACACACAGCAAACAGACACCTACTACATTGTTGCTCACTTCCACTACGTATTATTTGGTGGAGCACTCTTCGGTTTCTTTGCTGGACTTTACTTCTGGTGGCCAAAAGCCTTTGGTTACAAACTGGACGAGAAGCTTGGCAAAGTCAACTTCTGGATGATGGTAATTGGCTTCAACCTAACCTTCGGCCCAATGCACGTTCTTGGCTTGCAGGGTATGCCACGCCGTCTCGACTCCTACAGCTCAGTGCAGGGTTTCACATTCTGGAACCAGGTTGCATCAATCGGTTCACTAATCCTTGGAATCGGAACCATCCTTGTTCTAGTAAACGCCTTTAAGTCATACAAAGCTTGGAAGTCAATGGGCAGGCCAAATGTTGGAGCTGACCCTTGGGATGCCAGAACCCTTGAGTGGTCAATCCAGTCGCCGGCTCCCGAGCACAATTTCGACAAGACCCCAATAGTTAAAACACTCGACGATTTCTGGCACCAAAAGTTTAAGACCAATGCCGAGACTAACAAGTTCGAACGTGTAGCTACCGGCGAGGAGCTTGCTCAAGAAGGCGATGGTACGGGCGTTCACCTCCCAGCTTCAAGTTACTGGCCAATGGTGTTGGCTGCTTCAATGATTCCTATTGGGTACGGCCTTGTATTTACACTTTGGCTAGTAATCCCAGGTGTCCTGCTGATGACAGCAGCAATGTTTGGTTGGGCTCTTGAGCCAGCTGACGATCTAGATGCCCCACACGGCCATGATGTGGAACCAGCGAAGGTGGGAGCCACGCATGAGTGACCTGTTAGAACATGACGACCTATTAGAACCGAACCCCCCAACATCAGACGCAGAAGAACATGGCGCCCACGACAGTGACGATGGACATGGTGACCATGACGAGCATGAAACGTCAATGGGAGTCTCAAATTTAAAGCTTGCGATGTGGATCTTCCTTGCTTCTGAGTGCCTGTTGTTCGGGGCTCTAATTTCGACCTATTTGCTGTCAAAGGCGAATTTCATTACCGAGCTAACAGCTGGCAACCCCAACGTGTTGGCCTCACTAGAGACATTGCGAGAAGTTGAGCCAGAAAAGTATGCGAAGGTAATTGAAGAGGCTTCAATAGAGCCAATCTTCGACATCCCGTTCACGTCAGCAAGTTCTTTCATTCTGCTAATGAGTTCGCTGTCAATGGTTCTTGCTCACTCTGCGATCTCTAAGCGAGATTACAAAGGCACTCGTGTTTGGTTGGCCGCTACAGCGCTCTTAGGTTCTACTTTCATTGCAGGTCAGGTTGTCGAGTTCACAGTCTTCTTTAGAGAAGGTATTTTCTTCGATGGAAACCTCTTCGGCTCCGCCTTTTATACTCTCACTGGGTTTCACGGTGTTCACGTGACTATCGGAATTTTGATGCTGGTCACGCTGCTGATTCTCTCGTTCACAGGAAAGCTTAAATCAGACAGAGCCGAGACAGTAGAGCTAGTGGGCCTGTATTGGCACTTTGTAGATATTGTCTGGGTGCTAATCTTTACTATTGTTTACCTGATCCCCTAGGAAGTCGCTTATGTCTCCAACACATGAAGAACACGCACATCCAGAAGAGAAGTCTTACTGGATTATCTTTGCAATTCTGGCTGTCGTAACAGCGGTTGAAGTTGCTTGGAGTTTCCTTGGCTTTGAAGGGCCTACTTTGGTGTTGCCTCTCATTGGGATGATGGTGGGTAAGTTCCTTCTGGTAGGAGCAGTGTTTATGCATCTGCGCTTTGACGGTAAAGTTAATGGCAAGATTTTTTCGATTGTGTTCGGCACAGGGGTGGTACTCGCTACCTTGGTTTTCATAGCAGCTTTAGCGACTTTTGAATTTCAAATCTAGGCGGTAGTTAATGTTCGATACTCTGGTTCCGTTTGAGCTTCATCTCGAAGTTTGGGCCTTGATCGCGGGAGTAATTGTTATCGGGTTCTATACCGCCAGAGTTTTGCAGCCATTGGCAATCAAAGCTGGGTATCCGGCAATCACAACCAAACAGAAGGCTTGGTTTCTGGCTGCGGTTGGGGCGATGTGGCTTGTCTCAGACTGGCCAGTGCACGAAATAGCAGAGTTTCGCCTGTATTCGGTACACATGTTGCAGCATCTAGCGTTGTCGCTAGTGATTCCAGGCATGTTCCTACTCTCGTTTCCATCTTGGCTATTCGAGTTGTTCTTTGACCCAGCAAAGAAGGGTTGGCAGGCTTTCCGTTGGTTCTCTAAGCCAGTTGTGGCAGGAGTAACCTTCAATGCTTTGACACTGCTACTGCATTGGTCTTTCCTGGTGCAGTGGTCAGCAGACTCTGGTCCACTTCACTTCGGTTTGCACCTTTTGATATTCACTGCCGGATTGGCCATGTGGATGCCAGCTATTGGGCCTGTGAAAAGTTGGCACCTAGCTCCAATGAATAAATGCATCTATTTGTTTGCAATGTCTATTGTGCCAACAGTACCTGGTGGTTGGCTGGTCTTTGCTGAGGGCGTTGTTTATCGGCACTACGATACAGCGCAGAGGCTGTGGGATATAAACGTCTTAACCGACCAGCAGGCTGCCGGTGTAATTATGAAGCTTGTTGGTGGGTTCTTCTTGTGGGCAGTTATTGCCACGATATTCTTCCGTTGGGCAAACAAAGAGCTCGCCAAGGATCGGGTTGCTCTTCAAAGCGAGCCTGCGGGAACTCTCGTATAAGTCCGACTCAGGTTTGGATAGGCCACTAGGCTCTGGTTTGTGGATTTGAACGATCTTAGAGTTGAGTATTCGCAGCGAGGCCTGTCTGAGTCGGATTTGACTGAGGAGCCAGTGGAGCTACTCAAGTCTTGGTTGGGTGAAGCAATCGAAGCGGACCTCACCGAGCCGAATGCCATGGTCCTTGCCACCGTGAACGCGCAAGGTCAGCCCAAGAGCCGTAATGTGTTACTAAAACAGATTGATGGCTCAAAGCTGATCTACTTTTCTCATGCTGGGAGTCGCAAATCACAAGATATCGAAGCGAACTCGCACGTCTCTGCAACGTTTTCTTGGCTGGCACTTGAGCGGCAAGTTAATGTTGGGGGAACAGTCGCACCTGCGTCTGTAGAAGTGGCTGATGCTTATTGGGCTAAACGTAGTCGTCGCTCTCAACTAGGTTCGGCCGTTTCATCTCAGAGTCAGACCGTAGCTTCCCGTGAAGCTATGGAGGAGGCGTTTAGCACACTTGAGAGCGCAAGCTCAGAGGTAGTGACTAGACCCGAAGGTTGGCTTGGTTGGGAGTTGAAACCAACGACAATCGAGTTCTGGCAGGGAAGGCCAAACCGACTGCATGATCGGTTCGTCTATGAGCTTATGGATGACGTTTGGAGTGTTAGGCGACTTTGGCCTTAACGTCACCAGAGTCGGTTTCAATCTGAGTTTCGATGTTTGGTCGCTTTAACCAGCCAAGAGCAGCCAGAGCTAGGTTTAGCACCAAGAATATGATTCCAAGAAGTGCCGCTCGACTTATGTTGACGCCTGCGACTGTGGTGCGCATCCACGCTACAACTTCACCATCAATGAAGTCTTGAATGACAATAGGTCCTCGTGGTCGGTTGACTGGATCGAGTTCCCACCAGCCAAAGTATGCCAGGTAGATACCAGCTGGGATAAGAATTATCCCAGTGATCAGGTTCATCTTCGTCATGATTTTGCGAAAGACTCCCACGACTGAACTAGCACCTGTAGCAACGGCGACAGTTAGTGTAATAAGAGCTGCGACCATGCCGGCAGCGAAAGATAGGGCGGTTCCAAGTTGTGTACCAAAGCTAGCGCCAGGTGCAGCTCTAAGCCCAACTAGAAGAATTGGAAGAGAGCAGCCCATCGCCGCTATGGCATAGGTAGCTCCGTAGGCGAACATTCCAGCGAAAGTGGTTTTGGTATCGCCGGTCTTTACCTTTGGGAGCGTAATGTTTAGGTTAAAGCCACTCAATAGTGCCACACCCAGAATTGCTAGGCCAATGCCAAGCACAATGCTGATCCACGCTCTAGCGTCGCCGAGCGCAGCGTTGATTCCCTGAAATGAGAACGCCACTGGTAAGAAGACTGCGAGCATTCCTGCTGACATCATTAGTGATACAACCTGCGCCTTACTGATGCTGTGCCAGATGCTTCGTTGTGCGTCGTCTTGGCTAATGTTGAGAAAGACGCCTAGGTAACTGGGTAAAAGTGCAAAGCTGCAAGGGTTTAGTAAGAACAAGAACCCTGCCGCTAGGGCCGCTGCGCTGAATACTTCCATGGTTTATACCTCTGCTCCAAACTGTTCTGCGAGTATTTCTATTAGAGAGTCGTCGTCCAAGATGCCGCCGTGTTGTTGTACGATTTCACCGTCGGCTGAAATAAACAAGGTAGTTGGCATTGCTAGTAGATCGAGTTGCATTCTGATTTCACTACCAGGTTGAAAGACTGTCCCGTATGAGACAGGTATTTCTTCGTTGAATGATCGCCATGTGGTCTCTGATTGGTCAACGTTGATACCTAAGAAAGTAACTTGGTCTTCGACCCTAAGACTAACTTCGTCAAAGTCTGGGAGTTCTGCCCGACATGGACCACACCAAGATGCATAGAAGTTGACTACAACTGGTCCTTCTGGCAAGGCATCGGCGAAAGTTGTAGATTCACCGTCTTCGGTCAATACAGTCGTAGCGAGTGCTGCGGTGAATGCAGGGTTGAGATCGACTTCTTCTCCACCGGCGAAAATAGCGAAGCCAAGGGCGGCTACGGAAAGGCCAAGGATGCCGAAGACAACTCGGGCAGCCCAAACTGAAACGGCTGATTTTTGGCCAACTTTAGCCTCTGGAGTTGGTTCTGCGCCTTCCATACTTTAGATGTTAACAACTACCACTAGACCGTAGATTCCTTTAATTAGAAGTTTTTTCGCATTATAAAAAACACGTCATATAGGCTTGGCGCTGTGACCGCCCTACCAAACATCCCTGAATTTCCTGAAAGCGGGCGTATTTTCCAAGAGAATCGCAAAGTTCGGCTCGGTGACTGCAATCAGGCAGGTCGGATGCGCCTTGATGCGCTTCTACGTTTCGCCCAGGATTTATCAGATGACGACACCACCGATGCCCAGTTAGCGGCTGACAGCAACTGGGTGGTTCGCTCCGTTGTCGTTAAATGCGGCAAACCAGGCGCTTTAGGCGAAGCGCTAGATATGAGGACAGCTTGTAGTGGCTTGGGTGGCCGCTGGGCTGAGAGAAGAATCGAAATTAGGGGTCAACTTGGCTGTGAGTATGACTTGGTCGTTATGTGGATTTGTATTGACCCAGTAACGCATCGTCCAAAGCGTTTGAGCGAGGATTTCTTAGAAACCTTTGGGCTAGCGGCCGCGGGTCGCAAGGTCAAGGCTTCAAGATTGTTGGACCTAGACCATAATATTGATGAAACGGCCACTTTTTTAACAAGAGTCTCGGACTTTGATGTGTTTGGTCACATGAATAATGCAGCGTACGGAGCATTAATAGAGCAGTTAACGACCGGTTCGTTAGACGGAGAGTTCACCGCAGTTATTGATTTTTATGGCGGAGTCCCTGTAACTGACAAGGTTGAGATATCCGCAGATAGCCAGGGCGACCTAAAACAGCTGGTTTTTTGGCATAAAATGGAACAAGCGGCGGCGGCGGTAGTCCAAAAAGACTAGGAAATCCTAATCTAGGCTTAACAAAGGCGTGCGATACTCATAACAGTAAGCGGCGATCATAATTGTGTCCCGACAACACAAGGAGAAAATGATGGACAAGGTAAAGGCAGGCAAGCTCGGTTTAGGAGCTTTAGGGTTGGCTACAGCAATAGGCGTTGGAGCTGCATTTGGTCCAAGTGTGGCATCAGCTCAAGAAGCTGAGGTTGATACAGAAACTGAGTCGACTGAATCACAAACAGAGAAGCGTTCTGGTAAGCGTGGAAAACTTCGTTCAGCTAAGGGCGAAGTACTTAGCGAACTGGGTCTAGAAAAAGAAACCATAAAAGAAGGTCGAACTCAAGGTTTGACTTTGGCTGAGATTGCAGAAGCCGAAGGCGTGTCTGAAGATGACCTTGTTGGTGCGATTGTTTCTCAGATCGAAAGTTTGGCGCAAGAGAATGATCGTGAGCTAGAGAAGTCGACAGAAGAACTAACAGAGGCCGTTACCGAAAAGGTAAACAGTGTGAAAGAGCGTTCTGGCAAGTTCAAGAGAGGCTTCAAGAACAAGGATTCTGCTGGCATAGCCGAAACAAGTTTCACTGCATAAGTTCTGGGCTTATAGCGTGCGGGGAAGTTGGCCTCTGTCCATATTGGGCAGGGGTCAACTTCGTTTTTGGCTAGTTCTGTTCTTTTGTGATTTCTTTAAAAAGAGTTGAGCGATAGAACTGGAGCTCTTTAATACTCTCAGTTATGTCAGCCAGCGCTCGATGGTCGGCTTCTTTACGAGGAGCGGTCTTTAAGACTTCTGGGTACCAACGCCTTGCTAGTTCTTTAAGAGTTGAAACATCGACGGATCGGTAGTGCAGAAACTCTTCGATTTCGGGCATTTGTTTTGCTAAGAATCTTCGGTCCATGCCAATTGAGTTGCCACAGAGTGGAACAGTCTTTGGCTGGGAGATATGTTCTTTGAAGAATTCAAGTGTTTGTGCTTGCGCTTCAGCGATTGTCATGGTCGAGGCGGCAATGCGGTCGAGCAACCCTGACTTGGTGTGCATATCGACAACAATCTTGTCCATGCCGTCTAGAAATTTCTGCTCGGCAGCCATGACTAGTTCGGGGCCGGTGGCCACTATCTCTAGGTTGTCATCGGTGATGATTGAGGCAATCTCTACGATTACGTCTGTGTCGGCGTCGAGGCCGGTCATTTCTAGATCAATCCATGCAAGCAAGCCATCATCCTAGCTGCTGCTTATCAGTTTCAGTGTCGATGGACCTAGGGGAGCGCTATCATCGGGTTGTGATTGAAGTTCCAATTAAAGTCCTAGACCCAGCCTCTGGTGCAGAGCCACCAAAACCTATGCGAGCAGGGGATGCCGCAGCCGATCTAAGGGCATCTGAGCCCGCCAAGATAGCAGCTGGTGGGCGTGCAATGGTTGGTACTGGCCTTGCAGTTGCTATCCCACCTACAGCTTGTGGTTTGGTGCTGCCTCGTAGTGGGCTGGCTGCTAAGCACGGGGTCACACTGCTTAATTCGCCAGGTTTGATTGATTCTGGTTATAGGGGAGAACTAAAGATCATTCTCTATAACTCTTCTGATGAAGACTTCGTTGTCGAAGCAGGCGATCGTATTGCTCAGTTTATGATTCTTGGACTAGATAAAGTCAGCTTTTTGGCTACTGATGAACTGCCAGAGGGTATTGACGACCGCGGCGTTGCGGGTTTCGGCTCTTCAGGCGTCGCCTAGACACGTATTCTTGTCTATTTAAGCGGAATTTCACTGAATCATTGCCAGCCTACCTACCGGTCGGTAGGCTGGAATAATGGTTATTGATGCTGATTTAGATCTTTTAGGGCAATTAGAGCCCGTGGCCGAGCAGTTGCTCGAAAACCACATCGAAAAGACAAAGGAATGGCATCCCCACACTTTTGTTCCCTGGAGCCGAGGCGAAGACTTTCCATCCGACTATGAATGGTCACCTGAGGAGTTTCCACTTCCAGATGAGGTGCGTAGCGCCCTATTCGTAAATATCTTGACCGAAGACAACTTGCCTTACTATTTCCGTGACATCGAACGCATGTTTGGTCGTGATGGTGCTTGGGGTGAGTGGGTGCGTCGTTGGACCGCCGAAGAAGGTCGCCACGCTGTTGCTATCCGTGACTATCTGACAATTACACGTGCTATTGACCCGGTGGCGCTTGAGCGTGCGCGTATGGTTCAGATGTCTACGGGAGAGGTTCCAGAGCCAGAGACAGCAACTGATGGAATGGTTTATGTGACTCTGCAAGAGCTTGCAACACGTATTTCGCATCGTAACACTGGTGCTCTAGTCGATGACCCTGCTGGTTATGACATTATGCGTCGAGTCGCTATGGACGAGAACCACCACTTCTTGTTCTACAGAGATATTACTAAGGCAGCCCTTGATTTGAACCCGAGCATGGTTGTTCAGTCGATGGAGAAGCACATTCTGAATTTTGACATGCCAGGAACCGGTATCCCTAACTTCGAAGAGCACTCGAAGAAGATAGCTAAGGCCGGAATATACGACCTACACGTTCATCACGAGCAGATCATCGAGCCAATTGTTCTTAACTTCTGGGATCTTCCAAACATTGAAGGACTAGATGCAGAAGCAGAACAAAGTAGAGAGCGCACTATGGCGTTTATCGAAAAGTCCGGTCGTGTGGCTAATCGTCTGAAGGATCGTAAAGAGCGCCAAGCAGCTGCTGAAGAAGTTTCACTTACAGACTAAGTAACTTATTGCGTCGAGATTAACCGAGCAATCTTTGCTTAGCTGCACGGCTTCGTTCTAGTAGTGCTTCGGGGATTCCAAGATCAGATGAGGAACCGCCAGCTGCATCGCCTTCTGCCTCTTCAGCTACAGCGAGGGCAGCTTGTTCGGCTTCATTTTCACGGTCAGCTTCACGTTGTTGCCAAGCCTCAAACTGGTCAGGTCTAACTAAGTTACTGTGAGGCACCTGGCCAACAACTTGCTCACCAACACGGAGCCAGTAGCGTCTGTAGACACCAAGTCCGTTAGCGAGACGGACCTTTGCGACGGTTCCAGCAGGAATGTTGTCGACAGACTCCAGTATGCGTACGCGTTCGCCCACTTTGAATGGCGTATCTAGATCTGCTTTTGACTTTCTAGGCATCGGCCATAGATCTTAGTCGACAACAATTCGAATGCCAGTATGGCTGTATCTATTAGCTCCCAGGTTTGTGCATGTACAGACACTTGGCTTGTAGATCGTCTGGCCATTCGGGCCAGTGGCGATAGAAGTATCCGTCTTCACCACGTGCAGTATCGAGCTCGAAACCCCA
Organism: uncultured Acidimicrobiaceae bacterium; assembly: GCA_964648795.1. GTDB lineage: Bacteria > Actinomycetota > Acidimicrobiia > Acidimicrobiales > SZUA-35 > JAHDDW01. The sequence goes on along the minus strand of CAZYMB010000002.1, from coordinate 18,856 downwards.
ATGTTTGTAGATTTCTATGGGGTTCTCGTTGTGGCAGTAGGTGTCGAGAAGTATGGCTCTGGGACCTAGAAAGTTCAGGGCGGTTTCGTACAGCTTTGTTCCGAGGCCAGTTCCTTGCAAATTGGGTGCTACATAGAAACCTTTTATCTCACCGGTCTCTTCGTCTAGGCGCTCCACCGTGATGCATCCAATCAGTTGCTCGTTATCGCCTACGTTGGCTATTGCTAAATAAGTTTTCTGTGCCTCAGAATTCACTAGATGAGAGCGCAGGTACTGTTGAGTATCAGGAGTGTTAAACACTTCAGTCGAAAAGCAATCTTCTGTTAGCCCCAGTTCATTTGAAACATAGGCACCGACGTAGCAAGGTTGAAGGAATCGTGTGTATTCTTTCAACCGTTCTGGCGATGCGTCGATGATGGAAATCTCAGACATTACCTAGAGGCTATCTAGGTAATGTCTATTGATTATGGCCAACGAGTAGTCTCGGCTCATTTGTTCGCCGTCTGGCATTGTTACTTCATCGTGTAGATCTTGTATCTCCACAGATTCAAAGTCTGAATCTGTAACGAGTTGTTGGACATCGTCGTTGTTGTACATGGTGAACCCGTACTGAACAAATGGTCTGTCTTTCATGGCTTCTTTTTGGATGTAAGCAATAACAAGCTTGCCTCCAGGTTTTAGAACACGAAACAATTCGTTTAGCAGGTCCACCGGGCTTTCCCAGAAGTAGAGAGTGTTGACTGTCACTATCTTGTCGACCGAGCTATCTTCGAGCGGGATTGTTAGGCCATCATAAACAACAAAGTCAAACTCGGTACTAGAAGTGTGGTCCGAGAGTAGCGCAGTAGTTTCAGCCACCATCGTGGTCGAGATGTCTAGTCCAATGAAACGAGCTGGTTTGGTTTGCTCAACGAAAGCTGGGATGTGTGCGCCGTTGCCGGGCCCAAGCTCAAGGACAACTTGGCCTTCGATTACTTGGAGGGCCTGTAGTGTTCGACCTATCATCTCAGAGTTAGTTTCGTTCAGGGCTAGAGCAACTTCTTTGCCCTCTTCGCCCTCAGGCTGGCGTAGTTGCTTGGCTAGTTCTTTATGATCGACTTCATCCATAGGGCTACGTTAGCAGCTTCTTTGGATTGATCTATTTGCCGAGTGCTGGACCAGGTTTGTTCTGTGCGGCGATAACGCCGGTCTGCGTAGTTGTTGTTGGAACCTTAGAGTTGGATTGACCCAAGTCTTCGAAACGTCCGTCTTCGTATGGTGGTTTGCAGACTTCGTAGAAGACCAGCCCTTGTTCTGAGTCAGCGAACCATTGCATTACGTCGCCTACGCCTAGAGCTACTTGCTTGTTGTCGTCAGAAGGAAAGTTATATGTCTTTGTGATCTGCGCCAAATGCAAAGACAAGCGGAAGGTTTATTGATGAAGCCTACGTGCAGGGTGCAATGGCAAAGATAGTGGAGCTGCTAGTTCAGTTGAATTTGTAGTAAATACGCTATCAGCTATATCTGGGTCGACTGATCCGGTTCCAAACGCATTACTTCCCTCAATAGCCTGGCCAGCTACTCCGTCAGCGTTTAGTGCGGTGGTAGGCGTGTCGTTGGCGAGTTCGGCTTGGATTGTTTCCAGCTTTTTATAGGATTGTAGGTGAAAATCAAGAAGGTCGTCTTTTGTAAGGGTAGCAATCGCAAAGTCTCGAGAATTTCCTGTGTCTAAATCTAAGAGTCTAAAGTTGGTTTGAGTCGGCTCGCTCCACACACACTCAGTTTGAACTGTCTGGAAGTACCCCTCGAAGAGTTCGTTGACTTGCTTTACGTTTAGAGAAGCAAGGTTTCTTGTTCTTACTAGAGGCATATTCGTGTGCTCTTCAAGTTGTACATTTAGCCAGAGGCTGTGCCTCCATGACAATGCAAGGTTTACATGACTGTATAAACCCTCGAATACTGTCATTGCACTAGAGGCCGTTCTATGTGCCTCCAGGCCGGTCCAAAGAGCGCCTGCCGATAGAATAATGCCCGCTGTGCCCGCTGCTGATACCACTGGAGCGCCGGAAGAAAGCCCCTGTAGTAGCGCCACTAAACTAACAGCCATAGCAACTGTCGCAACAGCAATAGCCCTCACAAGAGCGCCAGGGTGATTTGTGCCGAACTTCGCCAGCTTGTAATTCTGTTCTGATACTTTTGCCACCGTAACCGCCTTCTAACTACCTTTATATTGTACAGGCAATAAAAGAAACCTAGTTAAAGGGGCTCCGGGCTTGTGTCGATGACTTGTTATAAGACTAGTAGTTATTGGAATGTTCGTTTTCTTAGTTGGATGTGGCGGCGCTGATATTGCAGTGGATTCAAATGTCTTAGGGGATCAGCAAGTCGAAATTCTGGACGATGACTCGACTGTAAGTACTCTCACTAACGCAGATGGGCTCAATGAGCGTGATCAGGAAAAAGTCTTCAATTATTCTCGGAACGCCATTGTTGAGTTGTTTGAATCAGATGAATTGGTCGAGGGACAGCTGCCAATAAATGAGCTCTTCGATCTGTCGGACGAAACTTTTGATTGCGTTACTACTAGCTTTCTTGCAGACGCTGACCAAGAAGCGGTACTCCGAGCAGTTAATACTGGCCGACAGGTTACTGACGAAAACATTAACTTGCAGTCCGAGGACTTTGTAATCGAAAGTATGACCGATGAAGAGGTCATCAAGAGTCTGGTTGCAACTGGGTCTGAAGAGGAGCAGGTCAGGTGCATTGTAGAGACTGCTGACAGAGATCTATTCTTTGGAGTGGATGCTGCCACAATCGGTGTAGAGATGAGGGAGCAAGCTCCAAACTGCTTCGAGTAAAAGTGTGCCCCCGCTGGGATTCGAACCGGAGGCTCTTTGGGTGGTTTAGGGCTTTGGTTGGTTGTTAGGTTTGTAGCAGGCCGACTGGTGCGGGCTTTGTTATGCAGAAGTTTTGACGTGTAAGTGTGCCCCCGCTGGGATTCGAACCCAGGACCAACGGATTAAAAGTCCGCTGCGCTAACCAGACTGCGCCACAGGGGCGCATACAATCTAGCGTCATTAAATCCATTAATGACTCAGAAATAGCCATATATAAGGCCTATTTGTATGGGCTTGTAACTAATGTTTGCCTGGGGTTGTGGGCTCAGGTCGGGGGTGTGTAGCTTAGAGCGCTGTGCTAGAACCAATTACTCAATCAAACGAATCACAAGAGGCTGATGTAGCTACTGCGGAAGAGGTTCTGCCTGATGCGGCAGAACTAGATTCTCTCACCGCCGAGCTTGACCAGATCGACAGCGACCTTGGCGACCTAGCGGGTTAACGCTTCGAACTTATGTAGTCGCTTATCTTTCGGATAGCGCTACCTGGAAGCAACTTGATTATTACTCGAGTTGCTTTCATTGAAGTTCCTGGAACGCTGACTGCCTTTTTCTTTGCCAGATCTGACAAACCAATTGCTGCAACTTCTAACGACTCTGTAATTAGAAAGTCCGGCAGCACGCCTAGGTCGACCTTGGCGTTGCTTTGAAACTCTGTACGAGTTGGCCCAGGACACAACGCTGAAACTACAACACCATCTTTTGAAAGTTCAGCTTGAAGAGCTTCAGAGAAATTGAGTACGAAGGCTTTAGTCCCGCCATATGTTGCAGAGCGAGGATACGGTGCGAAACCAGAGATCGAACTTACGTTCAGGATCCAACCGTGCTTACGTTCTTTCATGGTGTTAGCTGCAACATGGCAAAGCGTATGAAGAGCATCGACGTTTACTTGGATAACAGTTTTCTCTGCATCTAAGTCAAGGTCTGTGAAAGTACCAAAGTTGCCGAGGCCTGCATTGTTGATCAGAAGATCAACCGGTTTGGATTCATCTTGTAATCTCTTAGCGACTGCCTCGATATCGGACTGCTTAGTTAAATCCGCAACTAGAATTTCGACGTCGGTTTCTAGCTGGGCGGCCAATTCTTCTAGACGATCTTGGCGTCTAGCTACAATAATCAAGTCAGTTCCCTGGGCGCTCAGGATTTTGCACATGTCGCGGCCAATGCCAGAAGATGCTCCTGTGACTAGGGCTCTATTCCAAGGGTTAATTCCTGTGTTTGGCACCCTCATACGATACCTGGGATAGACCAAAGTCGTACGATCACATGTTGATGCGATAACGTGTCGATGTGGCTGCAACCCGAATCCTGCTGGTAAGGCATGGACAATCAACTTGGAATATCGAGCACCGCTGGCAAGGCCGAGCCGACGCGCCCCTTTCTGACCTCGGGCGCACTCAAGCCCAGGCCGCAGCTTCGGGTATAGGCCAAATCGATTTGATAGCTAGCTCAACACTAATCAGAGCCAAAGAAACAGCTGATCTCATTGCAGATAAGGCTGGGATTGGCCCCGTCTTAGAGGTGCCAGAGCTTGTAGAGCGAGATGTTGGGGAGTGGTCTGGTAAGACTCGAGCTGAGATCAAAGAGATTGCTCCAGACTGGGAGGCGTCTGGCTACCGCCCCGAAGGTTGGGAACCCGACAGCGCCTTTCTTGCTCGAGTATTTACAGGCCTTCTTAAGATCTCAAAACAGTTCGAAGGAGCTCAAGTCCTCGTCGTTGCTCACTCGGGGATAATCATAACTTTAGAGAAATACCACGACCTAGAGCGTGGCAGAATCAGCAACCTTGGCGGAATCTGGGTGACGGTAACAGAGGACAATATTGAAATTGGGGATCGGATGGAGCTAATAGATAGCGATATATCCACCGGTGGCGGCAAAGAAAGCGCCCTTTAAGGGCGTAATTAGCTAGAAATAGCGGCTCTTAAGGGTATTCGCGCAGAGGAATTAGCGCTTTGCTGTGCCACACTGGTTAAGTGGTCTCAGTAAAGTTATTCGCACAAGCGGCAGAAATAGCGGCTAAATCAGAAATCGAGATTGTTGGTTCAACAGTCAGCGAGATTTCAGCTGAACTCATCAAACTTTACGGCGACGAATTCGAGACTCTACTGAAACAGTCACAGGTTTGGGTTAACGGTTCATCAGCTCCTTTGAATAGAGATCTAACAGCAGGTGACGAAGTCGCCGTTCTACCTCCGGTGTCTGGGGGATAAGTGGCACAGCATCCAGGGAATCGACAGCCTCCACCGAAGGTGCCAACGGGCCCAAAGATGAGAACTCAGTCTCGTCGAGCTCAGAGTCGTTCTGACAAAGCACGACAAGAAGATATGGCTCGCCACAAAAGGTGGAACCAATCAAGACTCGCTATCCCATACTCGACAGATGGCCCAAAAGTTACACTCGGTATTATTTGGTTTGGCCTTGTGCTTCTTGTTCCATCTGCGCTAATTCTGTTTTCTCAAGCCCAGTTTGCCGCTCCGTTTATCGCACTTGTGTTTTCAACAGTTGCCGGGCTAGCTGGTTTGCAGATTGCAAACACTTGGCTCGGCTCTGCGGCTGAGAGTCGCTCTGCAGCAGGGCTTGGGGCGTTCCTTCTAGCGTTTAGTTCTTTCTTTGGGCTTGTGGCGATACCGGTGGGAGCCTTAGCAGCATTTGTCATGGTTCTAGTCGGAGCAGCGCTCACAAAGGACGGAGCAAAGACCTTTGCGCAAGTAATGGGAATAATGATCAGGTCTATTTTCCCAGTAGGAATAGCTGCAGCCAGTGCCATCACTATTGCGGTGAGAGAAGTCGAAGTAGGGTCAGGTTTCGAAGTCTTTATCGCTCTCATACTGGTTATTTCTGCGTACGAAATTGGTGATTTTATTGTTGGTTCGGGTGCGCACAACGCATTCGAAGGCCCAATAGCTGGCTTTATTGCCTTAGTAGTAGTCACCCTCGGCATCTTCTTGTTTCCACCCGCAGCGCTACCAAGTGACTTGGTGTTCTTTGCGGTCCTTGGTTTGATAACCGGTATCAGTGGAATCATCGGACAGATGTTTGCATCGATTCTTCTTCCAAGGCCTACATCTTGGGCGCCAGCGCTTCGTCGTTTGGACTCATACTTACTGGCAGCTCCTATTTGGCTTGGGATCATGATCGTCCTAGAGCTTGCAGGGCAGGCATAGCAAGCCACAATCGGTGTGAATGCTAAGCTTGGTTGAGTGATACAAGCAATAAGCCAATTACTCGAAGACTCTATTCATTCTGACCTAGCGGGTGCAGAGTTGCCTCAACTCCGTGAGATGAGAACTCAACTACAGGGCGCCGAAACAGATCTATCTTTAGTTCGCCGACTTACTCAAGGCCGTATGGATATTGTCGGTCACGAAGTAGCTAACCGAGAAAACCGTGAAGCAGCCACAGAAGTGGATGCAACTGAGGTGCTGTTCGAGCTACCAGATATTTTGGCGGATGCCCCAGCCGCTTCTCGAAGTGGCCGGCTAACTATCAACGAGCCAGGACCAGTTGCACACGAACTTATCTCAAAGCTCGATAGCTTAATCTCAGCAAGCCAGCTCTCCAGTATTGGTGACGCTTCAGAACAAGATCTCAACGAGCATTTGGCTTCACTAAAGTCATTCGAAGAGGACCTATCTGGTGGGCGCCGTGAACTTCACGAAAAGATTGATGGCATCCAACGTGAAATTGGTGGCCGCTACGCCAGTGGTGCAGCCACAACTGAGGACGCATTCAGAAAGTAGCCTAGAATCCTATTTCTGTGGCTAATACAATCACTCTAATTTCAGACCTGGGCTCGGCTGACGGACAAGTCGGCCAGATTAAATCTGTTATTGCCGAGTTTGCACCGCTTGCAAACATTGTTGACCTAACACACGATGTCACTCCATTTGCCACAAACGAAGCATCCTATGTCTTGGCTCGCTCAGTTGACTTTCTTCAACCAGGAATAGTTATGTGCATGGTGGACCCTCACGATGGGAGACCAGTAATAGTCGAAGTTGGAGACGGCCAGTCCTATCTTGTTGGCCCCGATAACGGGGTAATGGCAGCAGCTGTTGCTTTAGTTGGGGGAGCAACCAACGCCTTCGAGATCGAATTTGATTCTTCTGTTGGTGTCTCCAAGTCACGAGACATCATGGCACCAGTTGTAGCCAAACTTGCGGCGGGGACACCGGCGAACGAGCTAGGAAAACAAATCGATAGCTCAACACTTGTACCACAACTTATGCCAGTGGCCGAGATTCGAGAAGATGGAAGTGTTGATGCTCAGGTGCTTTGGATAGATCGGTTCGGCAACATCCACCTAAACTTGGAAGGCGAGCATGTGGCTAAGCTTGGCGCAACTGTCGAAGTAACTGTCGACAAATCGAGTTCGGTAATGAAAGCAGTAAATGCGATTTCTGAATTGGCTGAGGGAGAAGTTGGTGTGTTGCCTAACTCGTCGGGCTTGGTATCGATCGCAGCATTGCGGGCTAATGCAGCCGAGATTGCCGGCATTTTGGTTGGCGCACACGTTCAGATAGCAGCCGCAACGCTAGAATCAGGCTCGTCGACCCACGTTGAGATTAAGCAATGAGACTTTCTGTAGTAATAACGCTCGCACTCCTTTTAGCCCTAATTCTGGGGGCTTTCCTAGTTCAAGTTCTGGTGCTCGCCTAGTTGGCACTCCAAAGTGCTCAAACACTAGTTCTGTAAGCGGTTTTTGCGGTTCTGAGGCGTAGCCTTTGTCATGTGCGAATCACGGAACTAGACACATGATTGTTCGTATAGCGACAAGACGAAGTTCATTGGCAATGTGGCAGGCAAAAGCTGTCGCCAAAGCCCTCGTTGCGGCTGACCCTTCGATCGAACCACGAATGGTTGGTGTTGAAACCAAAGTTGACAAAGACTTAACAATTCCTATTTCTTCATTTGCTGGCAAGGGTGCATTCTGTAAAGAGGTTCAGAATTTGGTACTTGCAGGCGAAGCAGACATAGCCGTTCACTCATCAAAAGATATGCAGGCCGTTGAGGTGCCTGGTCTTTCAATCGCAGGCTATATAGAGCGAGGCGACGCCAGAGACTGCCTTATTGGTTCAACGCTCGATGGTCTAGCTAAGGGTGCAACTATTGCGACCGGGTCAGCGCGTCGACGTGCACAACTCTTGGAGCGCAGACCGGATCTTAACTTTGTCGAGTTGCGTGGCAACATAGACACAAGGCTCATGAAGCTTGATGAGGTGGACGCTATTGTGATGGCATACTGTGCGCTCACTCGCCTGGGTAGAGAGCCCGAAGTTGTCGACGTTCTTCCATTAGAAGACTTTGTGCCTCAGGTTGGACAAGCTGCAATTGCAGTCGAAACAAGATCAGATGATGTTTCAACTCTTGAGCTATGTGCAATGATAAACCATCGTGAAACACAGCTGGCAGTAGATGCCGAGCGAGCTTTTCTTACTGCACTAGACGGCAATTGTGATCTTCCAGGTGGTGCTCATGCCACAATAGACGGCGACCAAATCTCAATACTTGGCTTCCTAAGCGACGGAGAATCAAAGTTTGCTCATAGCGAAGCCGCTGGCTCTACAGCCGACGATGTGGGCAACACCCTCGCCAAGGCTCTCGTAGCCGACTTAGACTAGGCCTGTGAGCGTAGATCTAGTTTTAACTCATGCGGGTAGATCGTTAGGTAGTCTTTGTGGCGACCTTATTGCCGATGGCTTCAGTGTCGAGCACCTTCCGCTGATTGAGATTTCAATCTCAGATGACGAGCCGACGTGGCTTCGTGGAAATAGTCGTCTCGTTGTTTGCTCTTCTAGTTATGCCGTTGACTATGTCTTGGCCCATGCAAAAGATTTTCAAAATAGTAGTTTCGCTGTCCTTTCTGAACGCCTTGGCGCAAAGCTGCGCACTGGTGGTTTCGACCAGATTCAAGTTGCTTCTAATCCTGATGGAAAGACTTTGGCTGTCGAAGCTGTCGCTTGTTTAGAAGAATCAAACAAAGTGTTTGTACTGCAAGGTTCATCGTCTGATTCACAAATAGCTCACCTATGTGCAGGTTCTGGTGCTGCAGTTGAGACCAGAGAGGTCTACAAAAATGTTTCGATCCCTATTTCAGAAGAGGAGCAAGCCACTTTAAACTCGAGTTCTGCCGTATTCTTCGCTAGTCCGAGTGCAATCGAAGCCGCAGATGGGTTTCTCAGTTCGTACAAGGGAAATATTGGTGTAATAGGGTATACAACGGCAGCTCATCTCGAGCGGCTGGATTTTGCTGCCGATTTTATTGCTGATATGGGTTCTGATATCGAGCTTTTAGTCCAGCTCAAGAATTGGCTCTCATCAATGCCCAGGTAGGCTGAGCTTTCATGGCTTACCCAGACTTCCGCCCCCGCAGACTTAGATCAACCGAATCGATTCGTAGATTGGTCGCAGAAACAAACATTGGTGTGTCCGATTTAGTAGCTCCTCTCTTTGTTTCAGAAACCTTGACAGAGCCAGCAGAAGTCTCATCTTTGCCTGGAGTTTTTCAACACACCCAAACCTCGCTGCTTAATGAAGTTGCAGAACTTGTGGAGCTCGGTGTTCCAGGAATTATTTTGTTCGGTCTGCCAAAAAACAAAGACGCTGTTGGTTCTGAGGCTTGGAACCCTGATGGTGTAGTCCAAGTAGCGTTGTCAGAAATTTCAGCAAAGTTCGGTTCTGAAATCTCAATCATGTCAGACCTTTGTCTCGACGAATACACCGACCACGGCCACTGCGGCATCGTTGAAAAAGATGGAACTATCAACAACGACGAAACTATTGGTCTTTATGCAGAAGTAGCACTCGCTCAAGCAAGAGCAGGAGCCCAAGTAATTGCTCCGTCGGGAATGATGGATGGCCAAGTAGGCGCCATTCGTAAAGCACTAGATGGCGAAGGGTTTGTTGATCTTCCAATACTTGCCTACTCAGCCAAGTTCGCTAGCTCTTTCTACGGGCCATTCCGTGATGCTGTTAATGTCCAGATAGCTGGCGGCGGAAACCGCAAGGCCTACCAACAGGACTGGCACAACACGAATGAGTCTTCCGTCGAAGTTGAGCTAGACATTCTTGAAGGCGCAGACATGGTCATGGTTAAACCAGCGCTTGCATACCTAGATGTAATCGCAAAGATAAGAAGCGAAGTTAACTGCCCAGTAGCGGCATACCAAGTGAGTGGCGAGTACGCCATGATAAAAGCAGCAGCAGCCAACGGCTGGGTCGACGGAGACGCCCTAATGTGGGAAACACTGACCTCTATCAAGCGTGCCGGGGCATCATTTATTCTGACCTACTTCGCCAAGGACGTAGCCAGAGCACTTTCTAGCTAACTCTGTACAATTAACTACTGTGGCGAATCCAAGTTCAAGAGTGTTTTCTCGAAGAGTCTTCCTGCGAAGAGCAGGCTTTCTTGGTACAGCTGTAGCGGCTAGCGCCTGTAGCGGTGAACTTCCATTTGTTGCAGAGAATCGACCACTATCAGAAAGCTTGCCAGAGAATTTATCGCAGGGATCGGCCTTTGAGGATCCTCCAACAGCTCCACCTGAAGTTCAGCTAGATAGAAACGAAGCGTTTGCTGAGGCTGCAGAAAGATACGAGTTCTTGGCAGCAAGGACTAACGCTACGAGCTTCTTGCAGGGTTGGAGAGATAGTGGCGAGGACTTCGGGGACGCCTGGCTGGTCAGCAATGGCCCATTTTCTGACTCCTCGGGAAATCTATTTCTTGTTATCGATTTGCCATCGATCGTTAACTGCCAAATCGACAGATCTTTAGAGACGCAAATATTCATTGGCTTTGACAATTACATCGAGACATTACAGAACCTGGGACTGCGACAAACGGGCAACCCTTCACGTCTTATGCGTGTTCAAGTAGAAGGCATTGGTCCCACCTGGTTGGCAGAAGGAAGTCGAGACCGTTCTTTTGAGGAAATTGTTTCCCAAGTTATCAATGCACAGACTGTCGATGTTGACACCAGGACGAATATGGCATTGCAGTGTCAGCCACCTCAACGTCTGACTCGATAGAGCTACAAACACTAAAGCCCACAGCTATTAACTGCGGGCTTTTTGTGGTGGTCGGGGCCGGCGTCGATCCGGCGACCTAACGCTTTTCAGGCGTCCGCTCTGCCAACTGAGCTACCCGACCTCCCCTTGACTTCTCATCACCCGGCTAAAGCCAGGCTTTGAAGAGCCAATGAGCGGTCCCGACGAGATTTGAACTCGCGACCTCCGCCTTGACAGGGCGGCGTTCTAACCAAACTGAACCACGGGACCAGAATTTAAAGCGAGTACCCCCAACGGGATTTGAACCCGTGTTACCTGCGTGAAAGGCAGGCGTCCTAGGCCGCTGGACGATGGGGGCCAGCAATAAATAGGCTTTGTCAATGTAGCAGGTAATTTGCGAACTAGCACCCCTAATTGCAAGGTCTCGGTGGACAGAGTTTTACTCGACTTGGTAGGCTCAGACAATGACACTTCCAAACACCATTCCCAGTGAAGGTCTTGGCTGCCTGCACCTTTTTTATAAGGCCAATTCCGAGGCTTCGATCAGCGATTTTGCATCAACTATCGATAAATTCTCTTCCAAAGATGACTGCCAGGCTGTGACGGCAACAATTCTTGGACACAAAGCAGACCTAAGCGTCCTTGCTCTCTCACCTGACTTTAACGACTTACGTTTACTTCAATCAGACCTCGCTAAAGTCGGGTTAGATCCGGTAGACAGCTACGTTTCGCTAACTGAAGTCAGCGAATACGCCGCCGGAGTCCCCGAAGAGATGAAAAACGCTCGTCTGTATCCAAACCTTCCTCCAGAAGGCATGAATTCATACTGCTTCTACCCAATGAGTAAACTTCGCATCCCTGGAGCTAACTGGTACGACACAGATTTTGAGACCAGACAAGCCTTAATGATGGGTCATGGCAAATCAGGCAAAACTTTCCGAGGCAGAATTGTCCAATTAATTACGGGCTCTACGGGACTAGATCGCTATGAGTGGGGGGTTACCTTATTTGGGAAGAACCCTGACGATGTAAAGGATGCTGTCTACACCATGAGATTCGACGAAGCTTCATCTAAATATGCTGACTTTGGCGATTTCTTTGTTGGGACTGTAGGAACACCATCAGATGTAGCAGCGGCGGCTGGGATAGAGGACTAGTGGATACCCCAGCTACTGACAATTCAGAAACTGACGCTGGGACTAAAGATGTCTCTGTGTCAGCGAGTGAAAGCAGCTCGGAAACACCAACGGTTGGTGACTCGATCAGTGCAGAGACCACAATGGTCGAAGCTAAACCAGTTAAGACCAACATAGGTTCTGTAATTGAAGGCGTGGTAACAGCTGTTTCTGTCCAGTCAGTTGAGTTAGATCTAGACGATGGTCGTCCGGCAATAATTGAACGAAACGAATTTGGGCTACATAACGAACGACCAGATGACATTGTGTCGGTTGGTGACAAGTGTTTTGGCGTCGAGCTAGACCGTGAACATGTGTCTAAACGAGTGGTGCTGTCTCGAGCATGGGCACTTAAAGATCAAGCATGGCACAAAGCAGAAGAGTTACTCGAATCTAAAGAAATGACAAAAGGTCTAGTAACTAGAACACGTGGTGGTGGTCTAGAGGTAGACCTAGGAGTGCCAGCATTCTTGCCGAAGTCGCACCTCACCCTTTCTCCAACTGATGACTTAGAGGGCTACATTGGTCAACTCTTAGAGTTCAAAGTTGTTGAAGTTAACCGTGATAAACAAAAGCTGATTGTTTCTCGTCGTTCTATTCTGAATGCTGAAAAAAGAAAGCAGCAACAAGAAGCCTTCTCGAATTTAAAAGTTGGGTCCGTTCACAAAGGCAAAGTTGACTCGATTGCCGAGTACGGAGTCTTTGTAAAGATGGGAGACCTTATTGGTCTCGTGCATAAGACTGAGCTTGATTGGAACCAGCCCAAAAAGTTGACCGATGCTGTCTCGGTGGGCGATGAAATAGAAGTTCGTATTGAGCAAGTAAACAAGAAGAAACGACAAATTTCGCTATCGGCCAAAGCTTGCAAGCCTGACCCGTGGGCGGCTTTAGAAGTTGGGTCAGTTCATACAGGCGTAATTGACTGCCTCGTTGACTATGGAGCCTTCGTAAAAGTCGACTCCCTACAAGGCCTAGTCCATATCTCAGAATTGTCAGAGTACAGGGTGTCGCACCCATCAGAGGTCGTGATGCCAGGGGAAACTGTTTCGGTTAAATTGACCGAGGTAGACGCCAAGAAGCGTCGCCTAAGTTTTTCTATTCGCCAGGCAAATGAATTCCACGGATAGCCCTCAAGACATCTTGGCCTACGTGCCTGACCTAATGGACTGGTCAAAGCTGTCGAGCATCGAAGGACTGATTCGAGTTAAGAATTTGACTGACGCTGAGATTACCCAAGCTGCGAAGCTGTTGGTAGACCTCGACAAAGTTGAACCTGAAGAACTGAGCGAACTATTCGGTAGTAGCTCGACAACGGGTGCAGTAAAGGTTGGGTTTTGTTCACATGTGAACCAAGAACACAGAGAACTTGCCCAGAGCTTGGGTTTCGAAGTGTTGGCCCGCAGCAAGTTTTTCGGCAATCCTGCCCAATTCGTTTGCTAGCCTTGGCAAGGTGGCCTCCGATACCAAACAACAAACCTATATTTATGACTCAATATCGCCGACAGTCACCGGCAGTGAGTTTACGAAGGCTTATTCGGTTCTAATTGACGAGTTTCTGGCTGGTTTGTTCGCCAACGCTAGCCAAGCAGTCGGGGTGGAGACATCTCAGGTGGCTCTCTTAGCTGTTGGAGGTTATGGTCGACGCGAGCTTTGCCCTCACAGCGACATCGATGTACTACTGGTCCACAACAACATAGAAAACATTGACGAGTTCTGCGAGAAGCTATGGTATCCGGTTTGGGACGAAGGCCTGAGTCTTGGCCATTCTGTAGTTACTCTTAGCCAGCTCGAAGAATTAATAAGAGACAATTTCGAGTGGTCTACTTCGATTCTTGACGCTCACTTAGTGGGTGGCAGTAGTGAGCTGGGGAATCAAGCTAGCTCAATAGGCCGGACTTGGTGGACGTCGGATGTTCAATCTAAGCTAAGAACCCTTCAAACTGCTGTGAAAGAACGCCAGCGGAGTTTTGGTGATGCAGCATTCCAAATAGAACCCAACTTGAAGAATGGTCGTGGAGGTTTACGAGATGTACACGCTCTGCGTTGGGCAGAAAAAGCGCAACCAGGGTTTGTTGACGACGACTTATCTCGGCTAGCAAAAGAGTGGGAGCTGCTGCTCGCTGCCAGGGTGGAACTTCACAGGGCTACCCGTTCTTCGACGAATAAGTTAACGTTCAACGAGCAAGATGACATTTATCCCCAGCTATGGTCTAAGTCGGCGGCTTCACTTATGCAACGCCTTGCGCGAGCAGCACGTCGAGTTGGCTGGCATTCAGACAATGCCTGGAGACGCTGGAAAGCAACCAATGAGGACGCCTGCAAGCTAATTTCGTTAGGTCCAGATGATTCTGAGTTCGAATGTGTAGATGGGACCTTGGCAATTCGAGAAGAAATAGACATAGAAGAGTCACCTTGTCTTGTTTTAAAACTAGCTTCTCTCGCAGCAGTCAATGAAATGCCAATGAATCGCCAGACGTTGGGTCGACTTGCCGATAGTGCTATTGAGTTAGAAACTCCTTGGGGCGACGAGGAAAGGTCACAATTTGTCGATTTATTCTCTGCAGGCCCTTCAACGATCAGGGTGGTAGAAGACCTAGACCACTTTGGTCTAATGGAAGTTATCTTTCCAGAATGGGCCAAAGTTAGCTGCAAGCCACAGCGAAATGCTCTTCACACATTCACTGTCGATCGCCATCTCTGCGAAGCAGCGGCGACTGCAGCTGACATATACAACAACGCAGACCCGGAACGCAAAAAGAGGCTCAAGCGAAAAGACCTTCTTGTAGTCGGTGCCTTGCTGCACGACATTGGAAAAGGGTTTCCCGGGGATCACACCGAAGTTGGGGTCGAGCTGATCGCAGAGATTGGCGAACGCATGGGCTTTGACAGCTCTGACATAGATATATTGGTCGACTTATGCGAACACCACCTACTGCTGCCTGATGTTGCGACTAGGCGAGACTTGGCGGACCCTGCAACCGCGGCGCTAGTTGCGGGAGCGGTAGACAACGTAGAGTTCTTACATTTGTTACACGCAATGACCGAGGCCGATGCCCTCTCTACAGGCCCTTCTGCGTGGGGTAACTGGAAGGCAGATCTGGTTATGCAGCTTGTGAGTCGAACCGAAAAGGTGCTTGTTTCTGGTAAATACGAGACGTCAGAGTCGGATGAGTTTCCAGATGCTGCCTTGTTGCAGCGGATGCGGGCCGGGGAACTTGTTGTCAAAGGACGTAAGGAAACCTTTACCGTAGTCCAAACGAACGTTCCCACACTGTTCTCTACAATGGCTGGGGTATTGGGAGTCAGTGGCTTACGGGTTCTACGTGCATCCGTTGCATCAGTATTGACCGATGAATCCAGGATGGATGATATTCAGGTTTCCTACGCTTGTCGTTTCGTAGTTCAGAGACCGGGGTGGGG
>CAZYMB010000002.1:0-3279 GCA_964648795.1 uncultured Acidimicrobiaceae bacterium | reverse complement strand
ATGATATTCAGGTTTCCTACGCTTGTCGTTTCGTAGTTCAGAGACCGGGGTGGGGCGACATTAACTGGTATTCAGTTTCAGAATTAGCAGCGCGAGCTATTGACGGCCATCTAGCCATCAGCCCTAGATTGTTGGCAAAAAAGCAAGAGCTAAGTAAGCGACGTAAACGTATATCTGCTGAACCGCCACGAAGAAGCATCGAAGTTGACAACGATGGCTCCGATACAGCGACAATACTCGAAGTGCACTCAAGGTCAATACTTGGTTTGCTCTACTCGCTTACCTCAGGACTGCGGAACCTAGACATCTCAATAATTCACGCCCAAGTCCAGACCTTTGGGCCGCAAATGGTCACAACCTTTTATGTGTCGAATAGGTTGGGTTACAAGATCACAGACGAAACGTTAATCGCCGAAATCAAGCTAGCCATCAACCACACGTTGGATCGAATAACTGACTAGTGGTTGTTATTGGAACGGGTATAATCGACTATGGCACTAGTAATATCAATAAACCCTTCGGATTATCAAGTTGTTGGTGAGGTCGAAGAGACGTCTCCAGTCGAACTGAAAGAAATGTTTGGTGCGGCGTCTTTGGCCCAACCTGCATGGTCTCGGCTAAGCCTAGAAGAACGCATAGAGGCGATATCGACCTTGTTGGCTTACCTTGAGACGAGGGCGGAGGAGCTAGCGACATCGTTTTCACAGGAAATGGGAATGCCTATTGCTAATGCTATCGAAGAAGTAAAAGGTAGTATCGCTGTTTGGCCATCGGTAAGTGACTTAGCTAGGCAGGCCCTGGCCCCTGTCGTAGTCCATGAGACAGAGACCGAAAGACATACCTCATATCATGAACCAGTAGGGATTGTTTCTGCCATTGGGCCGTGGAACTTTCCGTTTGCTAATGCTTTTAATTTGATTAGTCAAGTTGTTGTTGCTGGTAATGCTGTGATCTATAAGCCATCTGAGGAGACAGTCCTGTTTGCCAAACTTCTTGGGGAGTGTATTGCAGAAAGTGACTTCCCATCTGGCGTAATGCAGGTTGTGATTGGAGGTAGAGAAACTGGCCAGGCTCTCGCAGAAATGCCAACTAACTTGATGTTATTTACCGGCAGTACAGCAACTGGTCAAAAGGTCACAGAACTAGCTTCAAAGAATTCGACTCCGGTTCTTACAGAACTTGGCGGATCTGCTCCTGGTGTTGTTTTTGCAGATTCAGATATTTCCCGAATAGCCGAAACGCTCTATGAGTCTAGGTTTGCTAACACAGGTCAATACTGTGACAACCTTAAGCGTTTGATTGTTGAAGAATCAGTCGTTCACGAAGTGCTAGAGGCTTTGCGTGCTGTGAACGATCAGCGTAAGGTTGGTCCAGCTTCAGAAGATGTTAACTATGGCCCTCTTGTCGCTGAACGTCAGGTTGTGAAGCTCCGAGAACAGGTTGAGGATGCCTTGGCTAAGGGAGCAAAGGTGGAGTTTGGTGGGCGAAGCCCGGAGGGTCTAACTGGTGCTTACTATGAGCCTACTGTTTTGACGAATATCACCAAAGATATGAGGGTATGGCAAGAAGAAGTATTTGGACCGGTTCTTCCAGTAGTTACTTTTAGCAGCGAAGAAGAAGCAGTTGAATTGGCAAACGATACTCCATACGGTCTTGGCGCCTATGTGTTTACCGAAGACAAGGATAAGTATCTTCGAGTCGCCCAAGGTATTGATTCTGGAAATATTGCCCACAACAATGTCGGCTATTTCAACGAGTACTGCCCATTCGGTGGTTTTAAAGGCTCAGGTAACACCCGTAACTCTGGTATTGAGGGTTATCGAGAAGTCACACAGATCAAGACAATTAGTGAAGAGAAGTAGCAGTTAGGTAATTCTCTAGAAGATAGCTCTTGCTGGTTTGTGACGCTCGATTTGCCGCTCAGCAAGATTGAGCTATCACCGCTAGTCTGACTCCTATGACGACAATCGAACTACGCCAACCAGATGACTGGCATGTGCATTTACGTGACGACGAGATGCTCGCTGCAGTTGTTAACTACACAGCTCAACGTTTCCGCTACGCAATGGTGATGCCCAACCTGTTGCCGCCAGTTACATCTGCTGAGTCCGCTGCTAAATATCAAGCAAAGATCCTGAATCATGTTCCCGATTCAAAGAGCGGCTTTAGCCCTGAGATGACACTGTATTGTTCTGATCAGGTTGATCTCAGCGATCTTAGAGATGGCATCGAAGCTGGTGCAATCAGAGCAGTAAAATATTATCCAGCAGGGGCCACGACTAACTCTGCTGCAGGTGGCCAATCAATGATGGATTTCATGTCACTGTATGAAGTCTTGGTTGAAACAGGAGCGCGTCTTCTTGTTCACGCCGAGTCAACGGATCAAACTGTCGACTTGTTTGATCGTGAGGCAGTCTTCTTGGAGCGACAGCTATCTGAAGTATGCGAACGTCTCCCAGAGCTACAAGTCACCGTTGAGCATGTTTCTACCGAAGCCGGAATCGGCTTCGTTGCCGCTAACGATCAGGTTGTGGCAACGATTACCCCACATCATCTTTCAAAGGAACGTTCTGACCTTTTGGCTCATGGAATGAAACCGGATCTTTTCTGCAAACCAATTATTAACGCAGCGAGTGACCGTGACGCTCTAGTTAGAGCTGCGACGAGTGGAGAGAGCAGTTTTTTCTTGGGTACAGACTCAGCGCCTCATCCAACAACTGCCAAGTACGGTCCAACCGCCAAAGCCGGTATTTTCAATGCTGCTTACGGGCTAGAAGTAGTTGCCGAAGTTTTCTACCAAGAAGACAAGCTCGATAACCTAGAAGCATTTGCCTCGATTAACGGAACCAAAGCCTATGGTGTGCCAGTAGCGGAAACAAAGATTCGGCTCACGCGAGAATCAGTCGATGCTGATATTGCCACAACGTTTACGACCACAGCGGGTGATGAAGTTGTGTTATTTGGGACAGACGAAGCTGCACTCTGGCAGGTAGAGCAGTTATAAGACGCTAGAAACCGGTGGGCTGCGCCCTTTTCCTAGCGCTGGACCGATCAGTTAGTTAAGGCATTACTGCTCTAAAATCCCGTGCCTTCGGCCCCCACCGGGGCTGAAACTTTATTCTAATTTCAGACGTGACCCGGCTAGAAACCGGTGGGCTGCGCCCTTCTCCTAGCGCTGGACCTATCAGTTAGTTAAAGCATTACTGCTCTAAAATCCCGTCGGATCATCTCTGTCTTTAAGGAACTGTTCAAGCTCTTTTACTAGGTTTTCGCCTGATT
>CAZYMB010000001.1:205842-207995 GCA_964648795.1 uncultured Acidimicrobiaceae bacterium | reverse complement strand
TTCGCTGGGTTTACACCCAGCTGAACTGCTACTTCTACGCTCTCGTCAAACTTAGCTCGCTTGAATCCGCCTAGGAATTCAAATGCTTCGGTTGGTGAGTAGAAACTTTCCTTATCAAAAGCAGCAGCTGACTCGTTATAGCGCTTGCCTTTGTTTGGTCCTATTGTCTTTGCCATAATTCGATGTCTCCATCTACCCCATTGTTTAAAGCTCTAGGTGTGTTCACCGTTACTGGGGTTAGTAGGGCTGAACTTGGCACACCAAGAGCTAGAACTTTATTTAACCGACGACTTCGATACCCATTTGACGCGCTGTTCCAGCAATTTGCTTTTTAGCTGCATCAATGTCGTACGCATTAAGGTCTGGCATCTTGATTTCGGCGATCTCAGTACACTGCTTGTCAGTGATAGACCCAACCTTCTCACGTAGTGGGTCAGAAGCGCCCTTCTTTAGCTTGGCTGCTTTCTTGATTAGTTCAGCTGCTGGAGGAGTCTTAAGAATGAACTTAAAGCTACGATCCTCAAAGATTGTGATTTCAACTGGGACTACATCGCCACGCTGATTCTCTGTAGCTGCGTTGTACTCTTTGCAGAAATCCATAATCTGCAGACCGTATGGTCCAAGTGCTGTACCAACTGGAGGTGCAGGGCTTGCCTGTCCTGCTGGAATTTGCAGCTTTACTACTGCCATCACATCGTCTTTTGCCATGATAAATCCTAAAACTTTTCGACCTCGTATTCTATTCAGGCAACGCCCGAATAACTACGCTGTTCGACTAGACCTTTGCTACTTGAGAGAACTCCAGCTCAACCGGAGTTTCACGACCGAATATGTTTACCAGCACCTTCAACTTGAGCTGGTCTTCGTTAATTTCAACGATTTCACCCTGGAAGTCAGCAAATGGACCTTCTTTAACCCGTACTGTCTCGCCCATGGTGTAGTCAAGACGTGGCTTCGACTTACGAGCTTGATCAACGGACTCATCTTTGACTGCCAAGAATGTTTCTACTTCTCTACGAGGTAATGGAGAAGGCTTGTTGCCAGCGCCGACGAAACCAGTAACACCAGGGGTGTTTCTAACTACAAACCATGAGTCGTCGTCTAGACGCATGCGGCACAGTAGATAACCTGGGAAGACCTTCTTCTGAACAATAACTTTCTTATTGTTCTTGAACTCAACCACGTCTTCGAGAGGGATTACGACTTCGAAGATTCGGTTTTCCATGCCCATTGACTGCATACGGGCCATGACATTGTCTCTAACCTTGTTCTCATACCCAGACTGAGTGTGTAAAACATACCAACGACCAGGGCGATCATATGGAGACTCGACAACCGGAGCGTCGTCTTCATCTACAGCAACTGGTTCTGGATCTTTCTCGAACTCAGCAACACCTTTTTCTAACTCACCAGGCTCTGCTGCCGCTACAGGTGCAGGTTTGTCCTCAACAACTGGGGCCGCTGCAGGAGCTTCTTCGGCAGCGGGTGCTTCCTCGGTGGCCGCCTCTTCAATCGGAGTTTCCTCTGCTGGTGCCTCTTCGACAGCTACATCGTTATCAGCTGAATCTGTCTCTGCTCGTGGCGCTTCAACAGTTTCTTCTACATCTTGTTTTACATCTGGATCCATTGGTACAGACTTTCCCTTTGTTATCGGCAAAAACTAAAAAGAGCCTATTGCTAGGCTCTTACAACACTCAGTCTAAACCCAAGACCTTGTGTTTACTACATCTAGGAATCTATTAGAGGCCCGCACTAGGTCAATTAGATATTGAGAAGTTGATCTATGACCCAAGAAAAGACTATGTCCAGGCCAGTCACAATGGCAGTAATAATAACGAGGGTTACTAGAACCACGATGCTGTAGTTAATAACTTCAGCTCTAGTTGGCCAAGTAACACGGTTAAGTTCAGTCTTTACGCCTTTAAGGAACTGCGGTACAGAATCACGTTCTTCGGAAGGTGTCTGATTGCGCTCGACACGACGCGCAACTACGTTTCCTTCTTTATCAACTTGGCCTTGGCGCTGCAAATAGCGGCGCTGTTCTCTGTTCATTGCCATTTGGAATAGCCTACCTTAACTACTACTAATAAGGGTGATAACTAGCCAGTTATTGCCATTGTTCCCTTAGCTACGAATAGATACAATATCTCCGC
>CAZYMB010000001.1:193490-205742 GCA_964648795.1 uncultured Acidimicrobiaceae bacterium | reverse complement strand
TGCCCATTAGGTTCTCCCTTGAGCGAATAACCAATTAGACCGTCGATAGTGACAAAGGCATCGGCAGACAAGGTATTGCTCACGCTTACATTCCCTGAGTTACGAAGTGCATTCAGTTGATGTCCCGCTACCGGTGACATCTCTGATTCCGCTCGTCCTAAACAAACATGAATAGGAACCCCTAGTGCAGCAAGCCGTCGCCCAGCCACTAAAGCTCCGCCACCATTGCCTCCAGGGCCAGCGGCTATGTTGACGCCTCTTTCCTCTCCCGCTACAAGGTATTTCGTTCTGACTATTCTTGCGATCGTCGAACCAGCGTTCTCCATCATCTGAAAAAGGTTGATGCCAAGTTCCTCGATCATGAGCCGGTCGACTTCAATCATTTGGTCTTGATTTACTGAGTAATACTGGGAGATTTTTGGGAAGGCCATAGGTATGGTTAGCCAACTACGTCGGGTGACATATCTTTGGCATTGGTGAACTCTTGCCAAGTGTCAGCAATGTTACCCTCTGCTGGAACCCCACCATTTGCCTTCAGCATGCGAGCTGTGTGCATAAGGTTCCAAGCCATGATTGTGCAGTTTCTGTTAGTAAAGTCGTTTGCGTAACCCTCAGGATTGTCGGCGTCGAGTGGTTCACCTCTAAATTCGGTATCTCCATAGCTTGGACCAGGGCCAGCTTCACCGAGCCATGCACAGTCAGCCTGTGGTGGAACCATGTATCCAATATGGGAAAGAGCATATAGAACATCCATGGCTACTGCTTTAGCGCCATCTTCGTTACCGGTAACAACTACACCACCAGTCTTGCCATAGTACTTGTATTGACCCTTTTCGTTGCGGTCGCCTGAGTAGGCGTACATTCTCTCAACAACGAGGGTGGCAACACTTGACTTCACTCCAAGCCAAATCGGAGAACCTAAGACCAAGATGTCTGCGGCCATGATCTTGTCCATCAGAATTGGCCAATCGTCTTTGACTCCAGATGAGCTGAGATCTTTTTCCATCCCAAAAGCAATGTCGTAATCGAGAGCATGCTGAACGTCTACATCGACACCCTCTTTTTTCATTATGTTGGCTGCACGGTTCATTAACTTCTGAGTGTGCGACTTGGAATTGTCTCTAACTATTGAGCAGTTAAGAAACAGTGCTGAAATGTCTTGGTCGGCCATATTTTCCTTTGTCTAGTTAGCTTCGTCTTCTTCGACCGGGTCAGGTTCGCCGGCAGGCTCTTCAAGAGTACCGAGAATAACGTCAATATCTACTTCTTGACCATCTCTGATAATGGTGATCGTTACTTGGTCGCCAATTTCAGCTTCGAAGGTTACGGCAGTATTCAAGTCCATCGGGGTAACAATTGGATCTCCATCGATGGCAATAATTACGTCAGGGTTGATCGGAACTGGCAAGTTACCGAAAGCCTGAAAGCTTTCAGGGTTTCGTAGACCCGCATCAGCGGCTGGACTTCCAGGCGTCACAGCAATAACCGCTGCACCAGTTTCTGGGAGGCCGACCTCTTCGCGTATGCCGGGTGGAAGGAATGAAACTGCGCCTAGCTGTGCTCCAAATTGTGGTCTGGAATCAGACAAATTAGACACGCCGCCGAGTTGAAGGTTAGCTAACGCTTCTGCAACCAAGTCTGAAGGAATTGAGAAGCCAATCCCTGCAAATGCTCGTGCTTCAGGGTTAAAGATCGCTGTGTTTACACCAATTAGTTCACCCGATGAGTTAAGTAATGGACCTCCAGAGTTACCTGGGTTAATGGATGCATCTGTCTGAAGCATCGGTACATCTACGCCGCCAACAGACTGAACAAATCGGGCTGTTGAAGAAATGTTACCGGTAGTAAGACCAATACCAAGTCCGAAAGGGTTGCCGAGCGCTACTGCTTTCTGGCCCTTACGAACTGTGCTCGAATCTGCCAAAGGGATGGCTTCAGAGCTAGGCAGTGGTGTGTCAGCTTCAGATGGTTCTAGTAGCGCAAGGTCAAACGATGGGTTAACGCCAACTACTCTTAGGGGCACTTCATCGATCTCGTTGTCACCAAACGTTGCTGTAATTGTTGAATCTGGGACTGCATCAGTTGTTCCATCAATAACAGTGTCCAACACAACGTGGAAGTTTGTCACGACAAATCGAGAACCATCCACATCGACGATAAATCCACTACCGCTACTTTGGCTTACTGGACCAGGCGCAGGAATCGTAGTTCCGTCAAGTTGTGGGATCATTCGCACACCGCCTACGGTCACAGCCAAAGATGCTGTGCTATTTGCAAAACGTTCCGCAATGGCGATCGTGTTTTCCTCGTCGTCAGTCAACCCAAAGGGCGAATCCGCATCGATTTCGATATCACCGCTGGCAGTTTGAGCATCATCATCGTCTGAAGATTCTGAAGTTTCATCTGCTGGGTCACCGGTTGATTCTGTGGTGGCATCGTTTGAGCACGCTACCGATACGATCCCGAGCCCAAGAAGAAACAGGAATAATTTGATTGATTTGACCATGCGGGTCAGTCTATGTATAGATGTGCAGTCTTAGACAACTGATGTCGAGAAGGCTACCAGAACAGCTAGTTCCCTTGGCTTATCTAGCTCTGAGTGCCTGACAGATCTCGCTGCTCTGACCAGCAAACACACTCCTAGCAATAACTCCTCCAGCAGAAGTTGACTCTTGGGGGGTAGGCGCTTCGGTGTTCCACTCGACTCCGAAGCCAAAGGAAGCATTCGGACCACCCGTTGAGTTAGTAAGGCCCCATGGTTGAACTGTTACATTTACACCCGAACAAAGTAGCGCCATTGTCTGAGCCGCTCCAATTCTGCCTTCATCGAATGTGGGGGTGGTTGTTCTATCAACAACAAATGGCACACCTATCTCAGTTATAGCAATCTTGATATTGTTGTCGGCAGCGCTGTTAAGAGCATCAATGGCAACATCAGTAGGAGTGGCCCCGTAATTATGCCAACCAAACGATAGATCAGGATTTTCATTTGCAAAGTTGACAAATGATGGGTCGAGGAAGATATCAGCTCCTTGACCATAGCCGCCTAGATCTAATATCACCTGCGACTGCTCAACTCCTAAGCTGTCCATCAACCCCGCGTATTCAGCCATATAGGCCAACACCACTGAGGGGTCTTTCGAGTTAATTGGCTCATTCAGAGGGTTCGCAAATAGAAGCTCGTTGAGTAGCTCTGCCTCACGTAGTGATTCTATAATCATTGGCCAAAACTGATTGTCTATTATGGGCTTGGCTCGCTCTACTCTTTCGACAGATTCTGGCGCAGGGTTGTCTAATTGTCCCGTCAGATCATGACACTCCAAAGCAACCGCAAACCCTTCAGCTTGGTAGTCAGCCACAAGGTCCGATATAACTTCTACTGACCTATCGATTCCTAAATCCCAGCCGGCATTCGTACAGTTGATGTTTAGCCTTATGAAATTAGCGCCCCATGCACGAGCTGAGGCTCTGATGTCGTCGTGGCTCGTTTCTGGGTGAGATAGAAACCCAAGCCCATCAATCGAGACTCCTACATTGAACCCAATCCCTGGTTCTCCGTTGACTGTAATGGTTGGGACATCTTTATTAGCTAGAGCCGCCATTCTTTCAAATTGTTCGGGCGTAATCTCAGACAATACTTCGAAGCCGAAATCAAATGGTTCCGGTGGATCATCGAATGTTGGAGCAGCATCAGGAAAGCACTCAACTGTTGTCAGAGCATCCTGAGCTACTGGGTGATAAACACCTGGCCGGGTATAGCTATAGATTCTAACGGTTTCAATTTCGTTGATAACCGCCTCAAGGCTAACGGTCTCGTCTGGTCCTGTTTCACCATCACCTATTGGTTGACCAACTTCAAAGATCGCATCTGGAAAACGATCATTGAACTCACCAACTACAAGTCTTCCTTCATCTGTTAGACCTCTACCGGAAACTAGTACAGAAGCTGCCAGGCCACTATTGGAAACAACATCTATGGCGGTCTCGATCGCGTCGTTATATGTAAATGAACCTTCACTCTGTTGGCCATCTTCGATCAGTGTTCCCCAACTAATTGGGTCAACCAAGACAGTGGCCCTACCTATATCAGGGATCGATACAAGACGATCAGAAACTCGTCGCCAGGTTCCGTTGTAGTGATCAAAAGCGTTCAGATCATTTGTCTGAAACCATTCAAAGCCCTGCCATAGTGGCGCTATCAAAATCTCGGAGTCTGTAGAAGCCAGAGCTATCTCAACGAAATTAACTACGTTGTCAAGGTGAGCTGCCAGTTGCTCCGAAGACTCTGTGATCTTAGGATTCTGAGCACCACTAAACTTTAGCAAGACTCGAGAACCTACTTCACTGCCTGCTAGTAAAGCTGCTAGCGATTCCGGAGTGTCGCTTCCGTCGATGGCGATAACTGAAAGATCAGCTGGATTGAGTAGGTTCGAATTATCTTCGCTGTCACCTAGCCGTACCTCTTGTGCTGGACAAGTCGGACCTGACGCATTACTGCCCGAGGACGGAGAGGAGGAAGAGGGAGAAGGAGAGGAAGAGGGACTGGAAGAGCAAGCACTAGCTACAATCGACAGCGCTGCAAGTCCGCCAATCAGACGTCGAGCAGTCCAGGGTTTTAGTTCACTATTCATATTTACCGCCATCGTCCTTATTAAGGGTAGCCTGCCGAGCCAAAAGTTGACTAGAGATCTCGCCTGGATAGAAGGATAATAGGTGTCTGTATCTCGTCAGAAGCTTCAGGAGCGGGACAACGTTATTTAACCACAGTGAACAAACTAAGCAGGGCAGGAGGGACTTGAACCCGCAACCTTTCGTTTTGGAGACGAATGCTCTACCAATTGAGCTACTACCCTTAGAGCCACTACTCTAGCGGCTCGGTACCGTCTTAGACAAACGATCATCTATAGTCCCTAGTACTAGTTTGAAACGCCTAATCGACTAGTACTGCTGTGAAGTCTTCGTAGTTGGGTTCCCAGCGAATCTCTTCGATACGTTGTTCTAACTCTTCATCGCTAAGTTTGTCAGCGACGCCTTGAGAGGCCCCAACTTTGGCCACTGCCTTGGCTATTCTTGTGCTCACCTCAGGTACGTCAACAAGAGGAGGCAGTACACCGGCATCAAGATTCGGATTAGGGTCAGCAACTGCCACCGCAGCAGCAAGCAGCATTTCGTCTGTGATCTTTGTTGCATTACTAGCTAGCGCACCTAGGCCAACACCTGGAAACACATAGACATTGTTTGATTGTGAAATCCTGTGGACTTCTCCATTGTGCTTTACATCTTCGAATGGTGAACCTGTTGCAATAATGGCTGCACCATCTGTCCAAGTAATTATGTCCTCTGCCGTCGCTTCAGCTTTTGAGGTTGGGTTAGATAGCGGCAAAATAATGGGTTTTTCACTATGCGATGCCATTGTCTTGATGGCAGTTTCGGTGAACAAACCTTTCACTCCTGAGACTCCAATTAGAACACTTGGTTTGTAATGGCGAATCACAGTTTCTAATGGACTCTCACCTGGCTCAGCTGTCCAATCTCTAACCATTTCAGCTTTAAGAGCTAACGGCATTTGGAAATCGAGAAGATCAGTGCGCTCATCGTGAACTACCCCATCGGCATCTACCAGCACCAACTGTTTAGACGGGTCCTCAACTCCGGCAGCCAACATGGCTTGGGTGATCATGGCCCCAATTCCCGAACCTGCTGAACCTGCTCCAAGAATTAATATCTTTTGGTCAGTCAACTCTTGATCGATCTTTGACGCAGCAGCTGAAACAACAGCGAGAGCAACAGCCGCTGTCCCCTGGATATCATCGTTAAAACTTAGGATGTTTTCTCTATGTCTGTGGAGAACCGGTGTTGCGTTCTGATGAGCAAGGTCCTCCCACTGCAACAAGACATTGGGCCAGCGGTGCTTTACTTCGTCAACGAACTGATCAATAAAGGCGTCATAAGTGTCTTGATCTAAGCGTTTGATCCGCTTACCGAGATAGCAGGCATCTTCGAGCTGTCGCTCGTTGTTTGTACCGACATCCAACATGATTGGCAGGGTCCTCGCTGGGTCAATACCACCAAATGCAGAATAAAGGCTGAGCTTCCCAATAGGAATGCCCATCCCACCAATACCAAGGTCACCTAAGCCCAATATGCGCTCGCCGTCCGTTACAACTATGACATCTATCTCTCGATCAACGGATTCGAGTTGTTCACGCATGCGGTCACGAGATTCCCAACTCAGAAATAGACCACGAGGTCGCCTGTAGATACGGCTGAACTCTTGAGCCGCCATCCCCACTGTTGGTGTATAAACAATCGGCAAAGTCTCAACCAGATTTTCTCTTACAAACTTTAAGAACAACACTTCATTGATGTCTTGCAGCGCTCGCAAGTAAATGTGTTTTGCCATCGGGTCTTCAAAGCGGTCATACTCGGTACGAGTTCTACGCAACTGGTCATCAATGGTTTCAACCGCTGGCGGGATAAGCCCTTCAATGCCAAGGAGTTCGCGTTCTGCCTGAGTAAAGGCTGTCCCCTTATTACGGAATTGGTCATCGAGTATTTCTTGACCTATGTTGCTACCAAGCTGAGCCATATCATCCTTCTAACCATGTAAAGACCAATTTGGTTCCATCTACAGAACACACTATCTACTGAGATCTCTAACAGCTAGTCCTAAAAGAGTTCAAAGCTGTTTAGTAGCGACGGTGGGACTTGAACCCACGACCTCTCGATTATGAGTCGAGCACTCTTACCAACTGAGCTACGTCGCCAAAACTACGCTCGAATACTCTAACGCCAAACAGCCACCTCACCTCACAGGAGAGTCATGTTTGGCCATTTCTACTAGTGGGCGCCGACTTTACCAGATGTGCGTTTGTGCAGATCATCAGCGTGTGGGTTTAGACCCACTAACTCGGCTTCTATCTCACGTTCGGCAAACTTAGCCACCACAGCATCTAGTGCTGCCACAGCTGATGTGTCCCAAATTCGGGCTTCGGTGAGCTTGATCTCTACTTTTCCAACTTCAGTGTCGTAGTCAAACTGGTTGACCAAGTCGCCAATGGACGCAAAGAACAGCTGTCCTTTAACCTCATAAACCTCGGCCTCATTATTTGGATCAAGTTTGCTGATTACGCTCACTATCTCAGACACATTACGAGCAAACAACACTGCTGATAAGACAACACCAACACCAACTCCGTAGGCCAAGTTATGTGTGAAGACAGTTGTGAGCACAGTGACTACCATCACCAGAGTTTCAGCTCTTGGATTATCACGCAGTGTAACCGGCTTGATGCTTCTCCAATTAAACGTTCCCACAGAGACCATAATCATGACAGCTACTAAAGCTGCTGTTGGAATTTGAGCTACCAAATCTCCTAGAGCGATTATTAGAATCAACAAAAATATTCCAGCAGACAACGTAGATAGACGACTTCGACCACCCGTACGATAGTTGATCATTGATTGTCCGATCATGGCGCAACCAGCCATTCCACCTAAGAAACCAGTCAATACATTTGCTATACCTTGACCCCGAGACTCGAGGTTTTTATCTGAGTCGGTATCGGTCAAGTCATCTAACAACTGTGCTGTTAGTAGCGACTCCAGTATGCCGACCAGTGCCAGAGTTATTGAGAACGGCAAAATAATGCGTAACGTGTCAAGATTAAATGGCACATCGGGAAGTGCAACCCACGGTAGAGATGAAGGCAACTCACCTTTATCGCCAACTGTCGGCAACTCGTAGCCAGCTAAGGCAGCAACACTAGCTAATACAATTATCGCTACCAGTGGTGAAGGCACAGCCTTAGTGATTCGAGGCAGTCCATAAATTATGGCTAAGCCAGCGGCTACAAACGTTACATTTAGAAGTAGCTGATCTCTCGAACCATCACTCAGGATCAGGTCGGGAACCTGAGCAAGGAAAATTAGGATCGCCAAGGCATTTACGAAACCAACCATAACTGTTCGTGGCACGAAACGCATTAACTCGCCGATGCCTGCGTAACCAAAGACGACTTGCAAAACTCCAGCCAGAATAGTTGCTGCAAATAAATGGCCGATTCCGTGGTCCGCAACTAGCGGCACCACTACCAATGCCATAGCACCTGTGGCAGCAGAGATCATACCCGAACGCCCACCTGTGAAAGAAATTACGATCGCTATCGAAAAAGAGGCATAGAGGCCGACCTTTGGATCGACTCCGGCAATAATCGAGAATGAGATTGCTTCTGGAATCAGAGCCAGCGCAACCACTAGTCCAGAAAGTAAATCGGCCTTAGGGTTAGAGAACCAACTATTGGCCAACTTGGATTTGCCATCATTAGGCACGACGGATTGGTCTACGGTCATTTGGATTACAACGTTTCGTTTGGGTTTGTTTTGAACACCAACCGAACAAAACAGATATGAGCAACTGGTGAGGCTACACAGCTATAACGTCCTATCGGTCAACATCGCCAAGAAACAAGCGCAGCTGGCGGATTCCTACCAGCCACAGCGGACGTATCCCACTTGAACCGGGCCAAAAATAAGCCTAATGGCAGATTTTCGACATATCTGTACAATGAAACAGGCGGCACAAGAGTTAGGACAAGAGTGGTGCCGGTTGGAGGGCATCATGTCAAAGTCTGTGATACCAGGTGAATCAGCAGAGACAAGAATCGCACGAGATCGGATCGTCTTGGACCACCACGATACTTTAGCTAGAAAGCTTCGAGCCTCTCCTCGCTACCAAGAGTTAATCCGAGCAAGCCTCACCAAACAAAATATTAACCCTGAACTTATTTCTGCGATCCATTCTGAAAGGACAACAGTTGTAGTTTGTCGAGGCGTCAACGAAGACGTTGAGAGAGAAGTTCGAGCCTCTGACTACCAACACGACAGACCAAAAGATGAGAGGCTCTACTTAGAATTTACACTCCCAGGCAAAGGATGTCAGGCCGATCAGAAGGTAGCAGTGGCTGTTGCAGATGGCGAAGCCATGCAAACTGAACTACTTGAAGGATTCACTGCAGAAGATGTAGAACAATTTAGAGCGTGGGCACTTAACTTTGCCAAGGATCGAGGAAACTGCTTCAATGGGACTCCTCCGCAGATTCCTGTGACTAAGAACGTTGGAAGCGTCTATGCAGCTTACAAAGCAGGTCAGGCACCCGCGACCCATCCTCCTGTAGCAAAGAGACGCTCACCCCACCCTTGCAGAAAAGACTTCAAAGGCACTCCAACACGTTAAATAACTGAGGCTGCGTTCAGTCGATCTCGAGTGGTACGCCAGAAACTAGCCGCTACTTCTACTGGGTCTTCATCTCTTGGGAAATCTGAGACCTTCATTAATGCTCCTTTGAACGCTGACGCATTCCAGAACCCATCTTCTAAATCTATATCTAGACCATCTGGCGACCAGATCCCCAGGTAAAGGTACGGCTCGGCAATATTATGGTCACCGGGTGAAGCCCCATAGCTTCCACGGTGCGGCTCATCGCCCACCTCAATTGCGGGATCAAAGTGTCCTGGCCACAACTGAGGTTCAGAAGCATCTACCGATTCTGCATCTGCACCAACTGCAGATAGACCGGCGAATGCAGCGTTAAACCAGTCACCAAGCCATAGAGAGGTAGCTTCATCTATAGCTAGGTCCCCGTTCAAGTCGCCTAGTTTGGGAGAGTCATGTTCTGCAGCAGTCTCGCCATCGACTGGCTCGCCAAGAAATTCAGACGCTGCACTAAGAGTAGTAATCTGCGAAACCTTTTCTTCACCATTGCGTTCATCGATCAGGTTGAGACCTTCGACTCTAATACGACGGCCCTCAAACTCCGGCGTACCGAAACCACCCCTGGTTGCCCGAAGTCCAAACCGTTCCGTTACCCGGTAACGCGCTGGCGCAATGACATAAGTAGCAAGTCGATGTAGAGCCAAACGAGTCTCAACCAAAGTTTCCGGGATTGGCTTAAACGAGTTCATGTTTTAGTCCTTCTTTTTGGTTCGAGGTTCTTATACCAATAGTGGGTCGGTAATTATGTCCACCAAGGCTGGGCCGTTGTGATCGAGAGCCTGACGGATAGTCTCATCCAACTTTGCAGGATCGGTAACCCTGAAGCCTTTCACTCCGCACAGATCGGCCATGGCAGCAAAATCAGGGTTGACCAAGCTTGTCTGCCACACTTCCCACTCCGCAGTACGCTGTTCTTTGGAAATCTTTCCAAGCTCATGGTTATTTAGAATGATGTGAGTGATATTCATATCGTACTTAGCCAACGTAGTTAGCTCCATTGCATACTGGCCGAACCCTCCGTCGCCACTAACACCAACGATTTGACGAGTGTCACCAGCCGCAGCCCAAGTTCCCATCGAAGCTGGCAAAGCAAACCCGATTGAGCCTAGATAGCCAGACATCAATACATCTTGACCAGCCTTAGATTCGAAATAGCGACCGAATGAATAAGAGTGATTTCCTACATCCACGCTAATCACTGCGTGCTCGTCGATTTGATTAGTCATTGCTTGCATCACCGCAGCAGAACTAATTCCATTGCCAGAGTCATCTAGCACACGGCTAGCTTTTTCCTTGTTCCAGATATCCCAACGTTCAGCAATTTCGTCACGAAGGTCAGTACAACTATGAGACTCAGGTAGGCCCTCTCTCAGCTGTACAGCCGTAACGGCAACATGACCCTGAAGTGGCAGATCTACTGCATGGAATCTTCCCAAAGCCATTGGGTCGGTATCAACTTGAATCAGTGGCTTGTAGTCAGCAATTCCAGTGTGGTTTGAAAAGCTGGCACCAAATACAACAATAAGATCAGATTCATTCATGAACCAACTTGCTACCGGCGTACCCGAGCGACCAAGCACTCCGCAACCAAGTTCGTGGTCGTCTCCGATTAGGCCTTTACCTTTATACGTTGTAGCTACGGGAGCACCGATCTCTTCAGCTAGGGCAATGATTGCATCCATGTGATGGTGCGAGCCCTTGCCGACAATAATCATGGGACGCTTAGAGTTAGCAATCAGATCAATAGCTTTCTCTAGTTCTTCAGCTGGCGGAGAAATCTCAGTCGCACCAGTACGACCATCCGGAGTTTGCGCCGGAGTATCATCTGGCACTGGCAAGTGTTGGACTTCATCCGGATAAATCAAATGCGCTACGTCACGTTGCACAATCGCATTCTTCATTGCCAGTGTCGCTAACTCGGCGTGTGATGAGTCGGCTTGCACAGTCTGTGAATACACAGCAACATCAGCGAATGCTGCTTCTAAATCGCTGTCTTGAAAAGCTCCTCTACCTCGGACTTTAGACGGTACCTGCCCACTAATTGCTAGAACTGGTGCACGATCTTCTTTGGCGTCGTAAAGACCAGTTAATAGATTGGTCGAACCTGGCCCAGCTATGCCGAAACAGCCGCCCGGTATCCCAGTTAGCTTGCCATAGGCTGTTGCCGCAAATGCTGCGGCACCTTCGTGACGAACACCAATATATGTAAGCTCACCTCTGTCTTCTGCTTTGCGCATTGCGTCTGCGAACCCAAGATTAGAGTGCCCAACCATCCCAAACATATGAGTTAGACCCCAATTGACCATTGTCTCTACCATGACATCTGAAACAGTGCGAGGAAGAGGCTTCTCGCGTGGCAGCTCAACCCAGACTTCATTGTTGCGTACTTCGGTTTTAAAACAATCAGGTGCATCTGAAAAACCTCCAGGAGGTTTACCATCCAACGGCGAGTAGTCGTATCCGTGCCATGGACAGCGAAGCCATCCCTTCTCAATCGACCCCTCGCCTAGTGGGCCACCCTGATGAGGACATGCATTGTCAAGACAACCAAACTTACCTTCGTAATGAGACACTGCAAATGTCTTAGTACCGATTGCGACGGTTGTGACTCTGCCCTCGTCTAATTCGTCAGTACCGATTAAACGATGCCACTCTGTTTCGGTTTCATTCTCGTTATTTGACTCTTCGCCCATCGACTGCCTCTCTAAATGGTCATCTGCTCTCTGGCTTATTGATTTCAATAGTCAGCCAGTAAAATCTTGTTCGCAGCCTATCGGTTGAAGCGAGTAACAACGATTATAAAGGATCGCAGTGCTACCAATAACACTGCGACTCGCACCTGGAAGAGCCTCCTAACAGAATTGAACTGTTGACCTCATCCTTACCATGGATGCGCTCTACCAACTGAGCTAAGGAGGCGTGAGCTACACAGTGTACACAAGAAGACCAAGATCAAGACCGATATCGTGACACCAACT
>CAZYMB010000001.1:188150-193390 GCA_964648795.1 uncultured Acidimicrobiaceae bacterium | reverse complement strand
CAAACAACCAATCACCGGAGCGATCACCTGTAAAAATACGTCCTGTTCTGTTTGCCCCATGAGCGCCAGGAGCTAAACCAACAATCATCAGCTCGGCACTAGGGTCACCAAACCCAGGTACAGGCTTGCCCCAATATTCTTGGTCTACATAGGCTCGACGCTTCTTCTCTGCGACCTCTTCACGCCAACCAACTAACCGAGGACACAAAACGCATGACTCAATCTCAGAACGAAGCTCTAAAAGTTGGTGCTCGGGCTTCACGAATCGAAGCCTAGCGAGCTCTACTAAATCGTAGGCAACATAGGCGAAACTGCAATGGGAAAGTGGCAAATAGCCGAGGTTGCCCTGGCAGCTTACTTGGCAGAAAAAAGACGCATTTGTATGAAGAAATCACTCAACTAGAATTGGACTCTGCAGAGCAGCTACCGCAATCAGGTGGCCAACGATCACCACAGTCTCGCTCTAACCAGCGCGGACAAAACCCCAGTTAACACCAAATTGTATAGGCTGTACGTGTATGGCTGAGCAAACCCCGACGCACCTAATCCTCGTACGCCACGGCAAGACCACAACTACAGGTTCGATCTTACCCGGTAGAACTCCCGGGCTTTTCTTAAGCGATGAGGGCATAGCCCAGGCCAAAGCCGTAGCCAACGATTTAAGGGTTCAACTGCTCAGCGATAAAGACAAAAATCCTGAAATTCATCTCTTTGCTTCACCCTTGGAAAGAACCCAGCAGACTGCCGAGCCAATCGCAGAAGCCCTTGGAGTCCCCACTCAGACACTCGAAGACATAATCGAAGCCGACTTTGGCGACTGGACCGGCCAGGAACTCGCTGAGCTTCGTAAACTGCCAGAGTGGAAACAAGTCCAAGAGACACCATCAACCTTCAGGTTCCCAGGTGGCGAATCGTTCGTCGAGATGCAAGACCGCATAATTACTGGCCTAATTCGTATTAAAGACGAACACCCTGGTGCAACTCTTATCTGTGTAGCCCACGCCGATGTGATTAAGTGCGCCATGGCTCACTTTCTAGGTATGGGATTAGATGACTTCCAAAGACTGTTTATATCTCCATGCTCTGTATCTGAGATATTGTTTACAGACACAGGTCATATGATTACAACAATGAACTCACTACCAACTGACTTTAAGCGGGAGGAAAACGGCTAATGGACGACAATTTTCCAGACGAGCTTGGCGAAGATCCGGCATTCGACGGCCGCCATTTAAAGGACTACCGAGACAACACTCACTTTCGTGTAGGCGCAGCCGGCCAACCCGGCAATCGTATTTTCTTCATAGAGCTAGGCGACTATAGCGCTTCTGTGCAAGTAAAGATAGAGAAAGAACAAGCCGTCGCTCTAGCTGGTTTCCTAACCAAAATTATGGCCGACATGCCCACGGTTAACGACAGCGTGCTGTTAGAACAAGCCGCTAACTACACTTCACCGGCTAGACCAAATCAAACCGACGTTGACCCTGAATTTCCAGTCGGCGAAATCTCAGTCGGCATAGATATGGCTAACCAAATGATGGTTGTTTCACTAATTGAACTAGATACCAGCGCTTTCCGAGAAGTCACTACAGAAGAACTTGACCAGCTAGCGAATAACGATTTTATGGCAGAGGAACTAGGCGCCGAACCTTCAGAGACTGCGGAATATGTAAACCTAAACGAAATTCGCATCCTGATTGACCAGCATCAAGCACAAGGGTTTATAACAGATACAAATGGGCTCGTCTCCAAAGGCAGGAAACCTTGCGACCTGTGCGGACAGCCTCGGGATTTACTTAGCCACGCCTGCCCTCGACTTAACTAGTGTCCACTGAATCCCCTCCACTCGACCGATATCAAAAAACCTTTGGGCTAAGTTCAACCGAAGCTGAAGAACTAATCGTCAACTCTTTCAAGGATGAGAACGCAACATTACTAGGACAAATAGCGAACTCCTCAAACACTACGCTGCTTATAGACACAGGAGTTATCAACCAAAACTCAAATGGAGAAGCTGGCAGTAAGAACTACAAGACTGTTTACAAACCAATCGAAGCAGAACAACCACTCCACGACTTTCCAGAGAACCTAGCTAGAAGAGAAGTCGCCAGCTATGTGATATCTAACTTTGTCGGGTGGGACATCATCCCACCCACAGTTATGGTCGACGGACCACTGGGTGCAGGTTCGGCACAACTTTTCGTCGAGGCTGACTTTGCCGAGCATTATCTGTCTCTTATAAAAGTTATTGAGGACAAAAATTCTGAAGATCCAGAAACTCTTTCCTGGATTGATTCACTCGAAGACACACTCAAACAAACTTGCGCTTTCGACTACATTGCAAACAACACAGATCGAAAATCGAGTCACTGTATTTTGGACGAGCAGAGCCGGCTAGTTTGGGGAATCGACCAAGGACTATGCCTGCACGAGATCTACAAGCTGAGAACCGTTATTTGGGACTTTGCAAATGAACCACTACCGGCCACAATCACTAAGTCACTAACAATACTTTTGGATAACTGGGGCGACTTCGTAGACAACCTAACTAGCTATGAACCAAAGGGTTCAAATCTCCTCGACTCGTTCGAACTAGATGCGCTAAAGACTAGAACTAGAGCGTTGCTGTCGAGCAGTCGATTCCCTGTCGACGAAACCGGTGGGCGCAGGTACCCCTGGCCAATTGTTTAAGGTGTTGTCGAACGGTTTGCTATCTCAGGAATAATCGATGTTTTAGTTAACGTATACTCCTGAAAGAATGGGAAGAAACCAACAAGGGCGTCCGCCTTAACAGTTACCTCGACACCCACGTTAAATGTTGGCGCTGCAATTAGATTGCTACCATCAGGCGCTATTACAGCGCCATCAGTAGTACCACGCGTGTTGTAACACCACCATCGACCAACGTTACTTGCGCACTCGTTCGCCCAAGTAATGGAATTGGTCCCCGCAGCCACGTTACTCAAAAAGGTCTTGCCGTAGATATTACAGTCCCCCATGTGACCACTAGCTGCTGTAGCCGTCGTGCTCACATCTGCTAGACATCCGGGGTTAAGACTTGGGTTGTCAGCATCATAAATGACAATTCTTTCTATTTCGTCAAAGCCACGACCATCGAGCTCACGAATTATGCTCTCAACCACGAGCTGATCGTGTTGGAAATCCTGATTACCTGCATCGAAACCGACTACTGAAGCAGACCGAACACCAGTCTGAACAGAAGTTGAGTTGAACCACGCTTCACCAAAGTCTACGACTCCAACAAATAGGGCTATTAATAGTGGTAAGACTAAAGCGAACTCGACTAGGGCCGCGCCACGGCTACGTTCTCGCCTGTTTGCTAAAAATGGTCTTAGACGGTTAATCATGGTGTAGTTCCCAGTCCTGGCTCAATAAGAGCAAACTTCTGTACAGTCCAACTAATCGGAAATGGGTTAAGCCCGGTCAAACCGTCATAGTCTGCAACGATCCAAACGCCAATACCGTCAGGGTTACTTCTATTGCACCAACCGGCAGTACAAGCTGGAAAGGTTGTGGAGCCCAGAACACTACCGTCGTAAACGACACAGTCGCTGTCTCCTCCCCCAGTGAGGCAGGCCGACGAAGGTTCAGCCTTCTCGTCCTCAGCCCTAAACAAAATTACTCTCGTAATGTTTGACCCGAAAGCATTGTCTTCGGCCCGAGCAATCACAGAAAGAACATCTTCATCAGTAGCGTTACTCGCAAGTGATGCTTCTCTTACGGCATCAGAAGCTGCGAGACCGATTGTGTTTCTCGCAAAGAATAAAGCTGCGCCTTCAATCATCCCGAATACTAGAAGGAAGAATAAAGGCGCCACGAGAGCAAATTCGACAAGGTTTGCTCCACGCTCAGAGTCTTTACGACTCGAACGCCTGAATCTAGTTAGGAAAGCTTTCACAAAGGATTCATCGACAGCCAAAAACCAATTCTTGATAAAAATCGCCTCTCAAAGGTAAAAAAACCTAATTAACGGTAGTATTCGGTCTATGAGCGGGAAAAACGACGGATATGAGGCAATTAGAGGGGCTTACAAGCCAACTCTCACTAGCGCACAGGTCGCTGAACTACTGGATCTAAATCCTAGGACGGTACTTACCATGGCAGGAGACGGCCGGCTACCGGCACGTCGTCTACCGGATAGTCGCAAATTTATATTTATCCTCGAAGAGATTATTGATGTTCTCAAGTCGAGCGAAGTTAAAACTCAAGCAGAGGCAAGCTAACCTAACTCTGTGACCTCACAGTCAAGTGAAACAACTCCCGACATTAGTAGCGTTGTTCATTTTGATACTCGGTACAGCTTCCGCTCCACCATCGCCGGTCTAAAATCTCCAGTTCTTCTCGGACCCTCTGCATGGTGGACAACCAATACACCACAAGGGCCCGTCACACTTGAACTCAAACGCCTAGACACAGAAACAATTTCAACGAACGCTTGGGGTGAAGGATCTGAGTGGGCGACTAACAAAGTGCCTGACCTGCTTGGCGTCGATGATGGCTCCAATAGCTTTGCCCCAGAGGACGAACTAGCAAAGCTCTGGAAGAACAATAAATTTCGCCTCGGCCGCACTGATCTGGTTTGGGATTCAGCCATTGGTGCAATACTTAGCCAAAAGGTCCAAGTAACTAAAGCAATGCAATCGCTGCGTGGCCTCCGCAATATGTTCGGCGCCGTGGCACCGGGCCCTCTCAGATCTAAGCTTCTACCAACTCCGCCTCAAGTGTGCGAGATGAGTTACACAGACTTCCATCGCCTTGGTGTCGAACGCAAACGTGCCGAAACGATCATTCGCTTGGCTAAAGAGATCCCACGCCTGAAAGTTCAGCCGATAACTAGGCCTGCGAACTACTTAGACCAGGATCGCCTGAATATGAAACGATTAGCCAGTATTCGAGGCATTGGGTTATGGACTCTGGGTTTAATTGATGCTGTTGCTTACGGCAACTCTGATGCTGTACCGGTAGGCGACTACCATATACCTAATACGGTTGCCTGGAACCTGCATGGCATCTCTAGAGCAACAGATGCCGAGATGCTAGAGATGCTTGAACCCTACAGACCACATCGTTGGCGAGTAATCAGGCTTTGTAAAGCCAACTCTTCTGCACCCAAGTACGGGCCACGGTTATCTCTTAGAGGTTTTGGAATCTCAGAAGGTCGCTAAACCTTAAGAATTCCACTCTTCCCAGCCAAGCTTTTGAAGCTCTTTGTCCGTCTC
>CAZYMB010000001.1:0-188050 GCA_964648795.1 uncultured Acidimicrobiaceae bacterium | reverse complement strand
ACAACGTTTATGTGACCCATCTTTCGAGCCTCCTTTACTGGCGCCTTGCCATACCAGTGAATATAAGCCGAAGCTTCCTCTAACCCGGTGTCGACTTCGGCGATGGCCGGTAGTTCAGGCGAGTCAATATTTTTGGTTCCCAAAATATTGAGCATCAGTGCTCTACCGGCAGATAGCTGGGTGAAACCAGTTCGCAGCCCACAGACACCTCTTATATGGTTCTCGAACTGTGATGTCTCGCATGCCTCGATCGTGTGGTGTCCGGAGTTGTGCACTCTTGGTGCTATCTCATTTACCTGAACAAGCTGTTCTTCGTTAGCTGTCACAAACATTTCGATTGCGAACACCCCAGAGCCTTCGAACCCTTGAGCGACTCGCTTACCTAGATCGAACGCTGCCGCCGTTACTTCATCACTAACCTGAGCCGGAGCTGACACAGTATGACAAATATTGTCTTCGTGTACTGTAGTCACCAAATCGTAGGCTGTAATTAGGGTGTCCGATTTAGCTATAAGCACCGAGACTTCAGAGTCGAAGTTGACTAGCTCTTCAACATAAAGATCTGTAGGTGAATAATTAGGGGAAAGATCAGCTATGGCAGCTTCAATCTGAGACCTGTCTCGAACTACAGCATTGCCTCTACCATCAAACCCTCCCCTGCGAGATTTGACTATAAGTCCACCCCACTCATCGAACAGCATACCTGCCTGGTTGATTGCTCCGGGTAGTTCTGGAGCACTGAGTGCTGCAAACCTAGGTACAGCCACACCTCTACTTGCTAAATGTTCTTTCTGAATTAGCTTGTCAGCAATAATTCGCAGATCAGATGGCTTAGGGTTAACCACCGGCGGACTTTCAAGCTTCGAAAGTACAACCTCTAAAGCATCCACATCGAAATGTTCTATCTCCCAAGTCAAATGAGTTACTTGAGAAGCCAACTCATACAACCTGTCAGTATCAGACAGTTCGCCAACTATCTGAGCCGCTCCAACTTGAGCTGCAGGACAATTGTCTGCAGGATCAAGGCAAATCACGTCGATATTTAGCTGTTGTGCTGCCTGAGTAAGCATGCGCCCAAGCTGGCCTCCACCGATTATACCAACTGTGATTTGTGAGCTTGAGCTAGGAGTATCCACAAAGAATCAATCTATCATCCCATATGCTCTGTAGGTTATTGTCAGAAACCTTTAGACTCTTACTGTAGAGGAGACTGAAGTGGCGAGTATCGGAATAGTTGGCGCTGGGCTAGCGGGCCTAGCTGCGGGCATTACCCTCAAAGAGCTCGGACACAGTGTCACAATCTACGAAGCAAGCGACACTCCAGGTGGCAGAGTTAGAAGCTTCACCATCGACGGACACATCATCGATGCGGGATTTCAGATATATATTGATGGCTATCCGGCAGGCCAACGTCTTCTGGACTATCCAAGTCTTGACTTAAAGTCGTTTTCTCCGGGTTCAACAATCCACAATTTCGGCAATACCTTCAAAATAGGAGATCCACTGAGGTCCCCTGCTTCAACACTACGAACCTCTCTATCTAAAGTCGGAACTTTGAGTGACAAGCTCACCTTGCTGAAACTAAGGAAAGACCTTAAGAAACTGTCAGTGTCTGAACTATGGGAACGCCCAGACATCACCGCCCTAGACTTTCTCGACGTGTACGGATTCTCGCCCAAATTTATCGAGAATTTCTGGAGACCACTATTCAGCGGAATCACGCTTGATCCGCAGTTGAGTGGTTCGGCCAACACCTTGCAGTTTGTATTCAAAATGCTAGCTAGTTCTAATGCAGTAGTTCCATCGAAAGGTATGGCTCAAATACCATTGCAGCTTTCGCAAAAGCTCAAAGGCTCAATTCTGTTGAACCACACGGTAACCGAAGTCTCTAACCAATGCATAAAGATTGGCGATCACAGCGAACACTTCGATGGCGTGATCGTCGCCACTGACCGTGACATCGCACACCGTTTGTGCAAGATCCTAAACCCGGTCCATTCCTCGAGTGCTGAGTCCATACATCAGGGGTGGAAATCGTGTGTGAGTATTTGGTTCGGGGCCGATAAAGTCCCAACCAAAGATACGAATATTCACCTGGGAGTTAACTCGCCGGTAAACAACTTTGCTGTCATAAGTAATGTCAGCCCTGCTTACGCTCCAGCTGGCAAAGCTACGATGGTGGCTACAACTACTGGTATCAATACGACTGAAGACGATATGAGACAGGCCCTCAACGGTTGGTTCGGAGACCAGGTAAATGGTTGGCGAACTCTCGAAGTACAGCAGATACCGAAAGCTCAACCCAAAATACAGGTTTCTGCTGAACGCAAGCTGGCAAAGAGAGTCTCCGGTGACATCATCCTCGCCGGCGACCATCTGGCCGATGCCTCGATTAACGGAGCGCTCGAGTCTGGCGAAGCCGCAGCGAAACTCTGTGTTCAAGGACTTGTAACTTAACCTAAGACTAAAGCTCGCCCGATAAGCTAGTTAAATGTCAGTAATAAGTGAGCTCTCAGAAATATTCGGATCGGTTTTTGAAAGCCTCGGCGCTGACCGCAGCCATGCTCAGGTCACCTATTCTCAACGTCCAGATCTCTGCCAGTTTCAGTGCAATGGAGCTATGCCTGCAGCTAAGTCAGCTGGGAAGAACCCTCGAGAATTAGCACAGGGCATTGTCGACTCAATTAATAACAATGAGGCTCTAAGCTCAACAATTGCGGAACTCTCCATTGCGGGTCCTGGATTTATAAACATCGACGTCCAACCTAGTTATCTCGCAGACCAACTTACTAAGACAGCAGCATCAAAAGACTTTGGACTCAATGACAGCGCAGACGCTGCTAAGAAAGTTCTTCTCGACTTTGGCGGACCAAACGTAGCCAAAAGCCTTCATGTTGGACATCTACGCACAGCCATAATTGGCGAGAGCCTCAAACGAATTTATTCTTTCGCTGGAGTTAACACCACAAGTGATGTTCATCTAGGTGACTGGGGGCTACCAATGGGACAACTCATTGCGGCAATCGAAGACTCAAACCCAGAGCTACCATATTTCGATTCAGAATTCGCTGGCGAATACCCAAACGAGTCTCCGGTAACAATTGCTGACCTTGAAGTCCTCTATCCGCAAGCTTCGCAGCGCTGCAAGGATGATGAAGACTTCGCAGCCAGAGCTCAGGCTGCTACTAAAGAACTCCAAGATGGACGCTCTGGATACAGGGCTTTGTGGCAACACTTCCGAGATGTATCTATAGCTGAATTAGAGAAGAACTACAGTCGTCTGGGCGTTGGATTCGACCTTTGGCTCGGCGAAGCAACCGTCAGTGATCGCACTCCAGCAATGATCGAACGAATCGCAGCAGCCGGAGTATCTAAAGAAAGCGAAGGCGCCGTAATCGTCGATGTAGTGACTGAAGAAGATACAGCTGAAATACCTCCACTGATGCTCCTGAACTCTCGTGGCGGACTCACCTACGCAACTACGGATGTAGCCACTATTGAAGAACGAGTTGACGATCTAAAGATGAACAAGATCGTCTACATCGTTGACAACCGCCAAGCACTACACTTCGAACAAGTCTTCAGGACTTCTCGTCTCGCAAAGATAGCTGGAGAAGATGTCGAACTAATTCATGCCCCCAATGGAACTGTAAATGGACCAGACGGAAAGCCATTGAAGACCCGTGATGGCAACCTTCCTAGACTTGAAGACCTAATCTCTGATGCGAGCAAACTCGCTCTTAAGCAGCTTGATGACAATTCACTAGCCACTGAGTACGAGCAGTCAGAACGAGCTGAAATCGCCCACAAGGTAGGTTTAGCCGCTCTTACATACGGCGAGCTACATAACCATCGCATGACTAACTACAATTTTGACCTGGAACGCTTTACACAGCTAAAGGGCCAAACTGGTCCTTACCTGCAGTACGTCGCCGTTCGCACAGCTTCTAATTTACGCAAAGCCAAAGAGCAAGGTCTAGCACCAGGAGACTTCGCACCGTGGGCTCATGAGTCAGAAGCAGCTCTAGCACTGCAGCTTCTCAAGTTCCCAGAGGTTATTGACCGTACGCGTGAACAGTACGCTCCGAATCAGTTGGCCGAATACGCCTATGAGCTTGCCAGTAGCTTCAATACTTTCTATGACTGTTGCCACATCGTTTCTCAAACCGATGAAACTATACGTGGGTCATGGCTGGCACTCGTCAAACTCACGAACGAGCTACTTAGCAAAGTATGTGAGCTTCTCTTGATCCCGGTTCCGGAACGAATGTAGTGCCAGAGCTCCCTGAAGTCGAAACGGTTAGAAACCAAATAGAGGCTCCACTTATAGGGAGCACTGTCCAAGACGCTGGAGCATTCGAACATCACAAATTTACTCCGGCGCTAGAACTAGTTGGCGCAAAGCTAACCAAGGTAACTCGCCGTGGAAAGTTCTTAATCTGCGAAACCGATGATGACAGAGAATTCATAGTTCATCTAGGGATGACAGGGCGAATAACTATTGATCCGCAGCTAGATACCGATTCTGACCAGAGTCCCTACCTGCGAGCTTGGCTAGAGATAAAGAAGCCACGGAATAAAAGTTCTCGCTACTTTCACTTCTACGATGTAAGACGGTTTGGCCGACTCCGAGTCGTCGACGCTGGAGATTACTCCAAGATACCGACGCTACACAAGATGGGCCCCGAGCCAATGAGCGAGGCATTCACCGCAAAATACTTGGCAGATAGTGTAGCTAAGTCATCTCGTACCATTAAAACGCAACTACTCAGCCAAAGACCAGTCGCTGGTGTAGGAAATATCTATGCTGACGAAGCACTCTGGCTCGCTCGAATTTCTCCGACTAGTACCACTCTTAGCCTCAAACGGGCTGAAAGGCTAAGAGAAGCCATCCAAGTTGTACTACAGAACGGCTTGGACAATGGTGGCACAACCCTGCGTGATTATAAAGACGCTTTTGGTAACGAGGGGACTAACCAGCGGCAGCTCGAGGTCTATGGCCGCTCAGGCGAAGACTGTTCACGCTGTGGAACCGAACTCTACTCCAAGCAGATTGATGCAAGAACAACTACTTGGTGTCGGTCCTGCCAAACTTAGATCGACTACTATCGACCTTAGTTATGAAACAACCAACCCTTACTACCAACTCTGATTTCGGTGAAGGCTTCGCCCAGATCAGGGCAGAATTCGAAGTCCCCCAGGAATGGTCGCCAGAGGTTCAAGCCGAGTTAACGCAAAACTACAGAGCCAACCATGAACGTACAAACTTTACCCACCTTGATTTCATAACAATTGACCCAGAGGGCTCTACTGATCTGGACCAGGCCCTCTATATTGAAACATCAGACACTGGCTTTACCCTCTACTATGCAATAGCAGACGTAGCCGAATTCGTTTCTCCTGGCGGAGCGATTGACAAACATACAAGAACCCAAGGCGTCACCTTCTACAGCCCCGATCAACGCAACGGCTTGCACCCTCCCGAAATTTCAGAAGACATAGCCAGCTTGTTAGAGGGAACTACTAAGCCATGTGTTCTCTGGACCATCGAGCTTGATAAGGATGGCCTACCCGCTGACTGGAACCTAGCAAGAGCAACCGTAAAAGTTTCTGAGACTTACTCATACCAAGTGGCTCAGGAACTAATTGACTCGGGTAGCGGTCCCGGAACCCTTGCGCTTCTAAAGACAGTTGGCGAGCTAAGGCAAACTCAAGAGAAGTTACGAGGCGGCGTGAGCATACGCCTTAAGTCTCAAGAAGTGACTCGAACAGCCACTGGCTATAGGACAGAGTTTGAGACGCCACTTCCTGTTGAAGGCTATAACGCTCAGATATCACTGCTAACGGGAATGGTTGCCGGAAGAACCCTGCATGAAAACAACATGGGTATCCTGCGAACACTTCCCCCAGCGCCTGACGATGTCATCAGCGAACTTAGACAAACTGCGGAAGCTCTCAAACTGGCTTGGCCTGATGACACAAGTTATGCGGACTTCGTCAGATCGCTAAATCCAGAGACAGTTAGTGAAGTCGCATTTCTGAATCAGGCAACCGCTGCCTTCAGAGGCGCAAGCTACCTAAATTTAGCGACCGCACAAGAGACGCAAAACAAATATCTCGAGCATTCCGCAATAGCTTCACTTTATGCTCATGTGACCGCACCACTTCGCAGGCTGGTGGACAGGTTCAACAACGAAATTCTCTTGTCAATATTTTCTGAGTCTGAACTCCCCGAATGGATCACTGAAGATCTCGAGTCAATCCCGAAGGCTATGAACAGGGCAAAGAGTGCTGGTTCAGCATTAGACCGAGCAATGACCAATTTTGTAGAAGTTATGGTTCTCGAAGACAAGATCGGCGAAGAATTCTCGGCAACGGTTATTAACGAACGATTCATCGGCGGCGATGAAGTCTCCGTGGTTCAGATTGAGGATGGGGCAATAATCTCAGAGATGCCAAAGCTGGAAACTCCCCCAGGCAGCGCAACCGTAG
Organism: uncultured Acidimicrobiaceae bacterium; assembly: GCA_964648795.1. Classification (GTDB taxonomy): domain Bacteria; phylum Actinomycetota; class Acidimicrobiia; order Acidimicrobiales; family SZUA-35; genus JAHDDW01. Next base: position 181,558 of record CAZYMB010000001.1, on the reverse strand, counting down.
TCAAATTAGTTGCAGCTTCGCGCTCAGAACGCAAACTAACGTTCGTAAAGTCTTAGCGAGCTTCAGAGGCAATCGTTACGGTTACAGAATTTGTTGCCGGATCTTCTAGACGAACTTCGGCATCAAATACGTCGCCGCTTGATGGCTCGGTAAACGCACAACTGAAGACTCTTTCAGGGTTCAAGATTATTGATTCAGAACCGCAGCTGAAACTCTCAACTCTGTAGACAGTTCCAAGTTGCTGATTAACATATCCAATAGCCACTGCCTCGATTTCAGGGATGTCTGAGGCTAATAAAATGTTCGAACTCTCTAGAGCTACTCGTCCATCTTGTTCAATTGTTCCCAGAAAGTAAACGTTTCTAGAATCATCGGAAGTGGCCGAACATCTGAACTCACGGCCATGAAAAGGCTGGGCGACTTCCTCGCAAACTGGATCTAGAGTTCCAAGACCAATCGATGCCGCAACATCATTGGAGATAAGTCGTTGGGCTGTTTCTCTGACCGAGAGGTTCTCGTCAGCTTCTGGAGCTCCAGCGTTGAGCGAACCACAAGCGCTCGCAGCTATCGAAATCGCAACAATTGCTGCAAAAAGCCAATTAAACCGCATATCTATAACCTAGTCGAAACTTGATAGCTAAACTGAGTTTGATGATTACCTTCTCAGAACACTCCCTGAAACTACCTGGATTCACCGATTCAAAGCCGTTTTCGGGGCTTTTCGAAGATGACCGTCTAGTTGCTTCTGGTTTTGAAAGCGGCCGCAACTTAGCCAAGAAATTGGATCTAACTGGCGCGACAAATATACAGAACGCAAGCTTTGGTGATGCCATTAACCAGTTTCAGGCAGGCAAAGACTCAAAGTTTAAAAAGTTTGCCAAGACCGCAATCAAGAATGGAACTGACCTTCAAGTTCAGGCCTGGAACTTTCTAGCAGAACTAGACTTTGGCGATGTCATTACTTATACCGAATTAGCCGAAGGTGTCCGAAGACCTATCGCTGTACGCAGTTTGGCATCAGCCTGCAAGAAAAATAATCACATATTGATAATTGGCTGCCATCGAGTCGTAAAGAAGAATGGACTAGTTGGCAAGTATGCCTACGGACCAGAACTCAAGACAGAGCTGCTCCAGTTCGAATCAGATCTGGCTAATTAGTATCTTCTTGCCAAGAGCTTCTTCTATTAACACACGCTCTTCCAATGCCGAATAGATTTCAAGCTCCACGTCATCGCTACCAGAATCAAGCTTAAGGTGAATCTCATTGCCTTCGCATACTGCAGAGACTCGTTTAACACTGTCGGATCTGCCACGGGTAAGCCCGACACTTAACCTTAGGATGCCGGCTAAAACCCTCACTCTGTTCTGATCAGGCTCAGTGAGACGCTCAAAATAGTCAACACTAAGGGTTGGAAGCGCCTTGCGGTAGAACCGGGCAATCTGTGCGACCAGCTCACGCTCATTGTCATTGAAGCCATGCAGTTGGTCGGTGTGGCGAACTAGATGGTATGAGTGCTTATGGCGCGCTGAGAAGCTCACCGTTTGACCAACAGTATGAAGTAAGGCCGCTAACTCCAGCAATTCAGCCTCATATTCCCCAAAACCATGAACCTCGCTGGTGCCAGCAAATATCTCACTAGCTATCTCGGCGATTCTAAGCTCATGGGCTAATCCAACTTTGCTGGTATTCCAAGCATAAGTCCGAGCACTTTCTAACTTTAAGTCTGATACCTCGTTACGAGGAAGGAGTTTGTCGAATAAAATCCCTTCACGCAATGCAAAGTCCGAATAAACAACTTCTTCTAGACCAAAGGCTTTGACAATGGAACGAAGCAACAATATGCCGCCAACAATTATGTCAGTGCGTTTCTCATCCAAACCGAGTACAGCTTGTCGCTCCTCAACTGAGGTCTCAAGTACAGCCGAGTAGACATCTTCTAATTCTGCAGCTGTGAAACTGGCTCCACGCAGCGTCTTTGGGTTGTGCTTTTTCAGAAAGTTTGATGCCTCTAGAACAGCTCTCGTGGTACCCGATGAACCAACTATCAGCTCCGGACGAACCTCGAGAAACATTGGCCTCAACTCGCTAAGCTCACCTCGCACATACAACTCAGCGCGACGCAAATCGTCCAGCTCGACGATTCCACCTTTGAAGAATGTCTTAGTTAGCCCAATACAGCCCAGTCTCAAGCTTCGAATTAGCGGCTCTGCTATAGCTGGTGAATCCAGAATGATCTCAGTAGACCCTCCCCCAATATCAAACACAAGACTCGGGCGGTCGGCAATCTGAATAGCGTTTGAGACACCCAAGTGAATAAGGCGACCTTCTTCGCTGCCTCCAATTGTGTTTACCAGTACACCGGTTCTATCGAACGCTCTTTGGACGAAGTCGGATTGATTCTTTGCCGATCTTACTGCACTAGTTGCTACCGCTATTATTTCAGCACCATAGTTGTTGGCCAAACCGACCGAACGCTCCAATACTGAAATTGCTCTCTCGATAGACGCATCGTCTAGCTTTCGGTCATCGCCTAGGCCTTCGCCAAGCCGGGTTGATTCCTTGGCGTCATCATCAACGACAAGAGCGCCGTTTTCTATATGGGCAATCCGGGTATGAATAGAGTTAGTCCCTATATCAATAGCGGCAAGGTACTTACTATCTGCATTAGACATTGCATATACAATAGCGGTGCTCTAAATTGCTTGAAGACAGGCTAAGAACAAATAATCCCGACCCTAGATACAATTGATGAAGGCGGGTTCTCATGAGTACACCATTGCGCAGATTTCACGATCGACGATTGGCGATGCTAACCACCTATCGCGACGTCGAGGTACCAATTCAGTACCAAGGATGTCTTGGTGAGCATAGTTGGACCAGGACCAATGCAAGCCTATTCGACTTTGGTTATGCCTCAGTTCCAGCCCACGTTAGGGAAAGCTCAAAAACAAAGTTAACAACTATTGCAATTCATGGGCCCTTATCAGAGAATGCCCTTGCGGACCTAGACCTAACAGTCTCTCTCACTCACCCTCAACAAACTCCATGGGGCACAATATGGTTGTCTCCAAACTCTGACCTTGGCGAAGTTGGATTCGAACTACACATTCCCGCTGCGACAGTGGATACATTCTGTGAAAAGTTGTGTAGTAACGACTCAGTCCACCCGGCTGGCCTAGCGGCATACAACTCTTTGAGAATTGAGGCAGGACTACCTCTACAAGGATACGAATTCAGTAATACGGATGACTCCGAGCTTGTGCCCACTATCGAACACAGCCAAACTCGACTTGTTGGCCTAGTGTCCCAAGATGAGAAGCCACTACGCGAAAAGTCCGAGCTAGTGGACGAGGACGGAACTTTCATGGGCGCAATCACCAGTGCCACATACGGCCCAACAATCGGCTCCCATATTGGCCTTGGTTATGTCTCAATCGACCGGGAGCATGGCGAAACCCTTAAAACAGTGGGAAATAGTGGCGAAGTAAATATTTGTCTCACGAAATTACCACTACTTAGTTAGACTGATCGTTGATTCAAATTGCCCTAAATGGCGTGGGGCTTGAGTCAAAGGTGGAACTATGGGCGTCTTAATCGGCCGATATCAACAGCAACTACGGTTCGGCCTGGTTGCTATCTTCTCGGTGCTTGTAGTCTTCGCTCTAGCTCGAATAAATAGTCCCGATGATTCTGTATCCATGGCCGATGAACCTATGACTGAAGATCTGGCAGTGAACCCAGCTACGGCAACCATTGGGGAAGCAGCTGAATTATCGCAAGCACCTAGAACACCCGCTGCTCCAACCACTCTTAGTCCCGATACACAGCAGTCACCTAGGTCAGCGACTACCACTGCTGAGCCCTCACAGCCGAGTGGTTCCGGAGCTAGTCGTCCGACAGAAACAAACACCCCGTTACTTAATACCCCCACGACGACTACTGGTTCGGCCACAACTACAACAACCACTACTCAGGAGCTGCGAACAGTTGACTCTGGCGCCGATCGCCCAACAGAACCAGAAACTCCAGCGGCCATAAACCTTAGAAGCAATACCGAAGACGAATTTACGACGACCTGGCGCGACGACTTCGAAACTCTGGACACATCACGCTGGGTTATTGAAAATAACACAAACGTTGGAGGTGGCAATGAGTGTTACCTGGCACGAAACGCTACCACCCGTGACGGAAACCTTGTCCTGACAGCGAAAAATGAAGATGTAACTTGCAGAGACGGAGCCAGATCACAGACGTCGGGAATGATCCGTAGTCGGGACTTTGCTTTCTCTCCCGGACAAGTCTTAGAATTCCGAGCAAAATTAACTCCAGCTGATCATAACAATCAAGCAGGCCTAAACCCAGCTGTCTGGTCAGCTGCTTGGGCTGGATCTTGGCCGCTCGGGGGCGAAGCAAACTACCTGGAAGTTGCAACAAGCAATCGGCCAGCTAGTCCTCTCTTCGCTGTTCATACTCAAAATCCAGCCGGGGTACGCGAAATTGATTACAAGTTTTTCGGAATTAGGGAGAACTTCAGTAACGATTGGCACACAATCCGAGTCGAGTACAGAACCGGAGACCTACGTTGGTTCATCGATGGAGATCTAGCTCACACAGTTACCAATGCAAATACAGCTCAAGGCTGGCCAGCCCCATTTGATCAGACAATACGAGACCTTCGAATCAATCTGGCTGTCGGTGGACAATCCGGTGTGTTAGATCCTGAAGCTCTCGGCACTGATGGTGCCACCTTTGAGATTGAATACATCCAAGTAGCTAATCTTTAACTTCTGTTGAAATATGTACTTTAGAATGCAGCGTTTTATGAACAGGACACTTATCAGCCAACCTAAGAACATTTTCTACTTGGTCAGCCGGTAACCCTTCTATCGAGATCTCTCGGGCAAACACCTCGACCGAACCTCCGGCCTCTTTTGTCTCATCAGAACAATCCGCACAATCTTTTGCATGCACTTTGTCATGCGTTACGGCAACAGAAATCTTGCCGTAGTCGTAGCCTTTATGGTCCGAATATAAGCGGAGAGTCATTGCTGTACAACCTCCAAGTGCGGCCCCTAGGAGATCATAAGGTGTTGGACCAGAGTCCAACCCTCCAACAGATACAGGCTCATCCATTACAAAGCTATTGCTGACGGTTTGAACACGATTTTGGAACTTACCTTGTCCAGTTTCTGTAACCATCACGCCATTTGCCGGGAAGCTGTCGCCAGTTGAAGCCGGTTCTGAAAGGTATCGTCCCGACCATGCACCTATAACTTGAGCTGCATAGCGTGCATGTTCACGATTTAGAAGCAGATGGTCAGCGTCATCAAGCGATACAAAGCTCTTTGGATGCTTAGCTCGCTGGAAAATATCTTTCGCATTCTCAACCCCTACGATCTGGTCAACCGGAGAATGCATAACTAATAATGCAGCACTAAGACTAGCTAGCTTATCTGCCACAGTAACCCTGGCTAGGTCGTCAATAAACTGTTTCTTAATCTTGAAGGGCCTGCCTCCAATTGAGACTTCCGCTGACCCGGTCTGCTCGATCTCTTCCAACGATTCAGAAAACAAATGCTCGACATGTGAAGCCTCGGCGGGGGCTCCAATAGTTACGATGCCTTTAACGTGGGTACAGGCGTCTTGTGCATACAAGACAGCAGCACCTCCTAGCGAATGTCCAATTAGGAGGTCAACTGGCTGATAGTTACTCTCGACGAACTCTATTGCAGCCCTCAAATCTTCTACATTCGACGAGAAGTTGGTGTTGGCAAAGTCTCCATCACTAGAACCAAGCCCGGTAAAATCAAAGCTAAAGACAGCAAAGCCAAGCTCGACCAACGCTTTCGATATTTCTCGAACAGCTACAAGCTCTTTAGAGCATGTGAAGCAGTGCGCAAAGACAACCATTCCTCTCGGGTCGCCTACAGGTCCATCTAGACGGCCTGCTAGCTCTATGCCGTCCGCCCCCGCAAACATTACCTTCTCCACAGAGTCTCCTTACTACGGTATTGACGATAACTCTAACCTCTATCAGACCTATGGCATTTCAGCCTGAAACAAATTTAGCGTTTAGATTTACTGGACCGGAATGCTCTAGCCAATAACGGTGACGTTACTTTCAGGTCACTTGGGCATTCATCTTCAGTGAACTCGTAGTCAAACTGAAATTTACTGACTCGATCTCCCGACAAGTTCTCGGTTGTTCTTCGTTTTGTTGGCCGAGACGTGACGGTTTCGGTTAAGTCGACGTCTTGTTCAACTTCCACTTCAGAAGGTTCCGCTAGACTTCGCTCGTCTGCCAGCTCCCATCCAACTGGCGCCGAAGTAGCGTTTGCATGCCGGCTGCAGAGCGCTATACCTTCAATCGATGACTCCGAGTCACTAATGCGCACCATTGTTGCGTTAGTGTCAATCTGCAAGGTCGCAGTTGCGTCTCTCGAGCATCCAGGTCTGCCACAAACAAGGTCCATATCGAAACTTAGCCTATCACCAAAGCCCAGATGGCGCTTTATAAGCGGGTTTCAATGTCTTGCTACATTCAGGCCAATTTTGTGCCGACCCTACTAGTTGATGAGCACAGCAGTTGATTACCCTAAGATTACCCCATATGGCGCAAAGCACGTCGACCCCAAAGGGCCTAATGAGATCGCACGATCTCTAGGGCTTAAAGGTTTCAGACTCTTTGGTTCAGCGACATCGCCACTTCGATGTCTGCCTGACTATCTAATAATAGGTACCAAGCGTGGCGGAACTACCTCGCTAGCTCGCTGGCTCAACCAGCACGACCAAATAGCACCTTTGTATCCCGCCAAAGAAACTCGTAAAGGAATGTACTTCTTTGATGTCAACTACGACAAAGGGTTGGCCTGGTACAAGTCGCACTTCCCAACAAAGTTTGCGCATGCCATGAAAACAAAGAAGGCCGGAGAAAAACTACTTCTTGGTGATGCAACTCCGTATTACCTACATCACCCACACGCTCCGAAGCGGGCGGCCAGAATCGTTCCAGATGCAAAGGTTATTGCGCTACTGCGAAACCCAATCGAGCGAGCGTTTAGCCACTGGGTCGAAAGAAGCCGCCAAGATGTCGAGACTCTTTCATTTGAAGAAGCTATAGAAGCTGAAGCCGTGCGACTTGCAGGCGAAGAACAAAAGATGCTCGACGAACCTGGCTACACCTCTTATGCTCATCAACACTTTTCTTACATCGATCAGGGTCGCTACGCTCGTGGGCTTAAGCGATGGTTCGACGCATACAGTCAAGACCATCTGCTAGTTATAAAAGCAGAGGATCTCTACGAAAGCCCAGAAGACACCTATGGTCAGGTCCTCAATTATTTAGAGATCGGGCATCACGAACCAAAAGAGTTCGCTGCGTGGAACAAAAAATCTAAACCAGAATTCAGCTCTAAAACTCGTTCAATTATTGCGGACGCTTTGGCTGACGATATAAAAGAAGTAGAGACTCTTCTTGGCAAAAAAATGGGGTGGGAGTAAGTGAACACAACAAAACTAAAAGTTCTGTTCATCGGCGGTCTACCTAGGTCAGGCTCTACCCTGATTGAGACAGTTCTTAACGAAGTCCCAGGAACTCTAGCTGTTGGCGAAACACTGCACATGTGGGAACGCGGACTTAGAGACAACGAACTCTGCGGCTGCGGCGAACAGTTTGCATCATGTGAGATGTGGACTGAAATTGGAGAGAAAGCCTTCGGAGGCTGGGACCAAGTTGACCACCAAAGAATGATTGACCTCCGCTGGTCAGTTGATCGATCTCGTCAACTACCCGCTATTATCCGAGCACACCACAACGGCTATATCACTTCAGAACAAGACGAATACGTTGAAAACATGTCCAAGGTTCTACTCGCAGCGGCTGAAGCTAACCCGGGAACAGAAGTCATTCTCGAATCTTCTAAACACCTAACTACAGCTGCACTTCTTTCCCTAGACCCACTACTCGATGTTCGAGTGTTACATGTAGTTAGGGACCCTCGTGGAGTTGCCTACTCGTGGACTAAGAAGGTTAAGCGTCCAGAAGCAGAGGACGACTACATGCCTACATATCCGGTTTCTCGCACAGCTTTTCGTTGGGTCACCGACAACCTTGGTTTCGAAGTCTTAGGAAGACAGATTCAACAAGAGACTATTCGCTACGAAGACTTTCTAGCTGATCCAGAGTCTGCTATTCGAAAGACGCTGAAACTAGCTGGGCTAGATGACCAAATGCCCCTTCCATTTCTTACTCATGATGAAGTTACCGTTTCTAAGGGCATGCACTCAGTGGCCGGCAACCCAATGCGCTTTAGCGGGGACTCAACAGTCGAGTTCCGCAGAGACGAAGCATGGCGAGAAAATCTAACCTGGCAAAAAGAAGCACAAATAACAGGTATAGCTGGGCCACTACTTCTTAAGTATGGCTACTCAATTAGCTAAGCTGACGCTGGAATCGTCAAGGCCCCAACTGTCATTTCGGAAACAAGAAAAGTTCCGTCAACTTGTTCTTCGACTCTTAAATCGACAAAGGCGCCTTCTAACCTAGGAATTCCGTCGATGCCAGTAACACTTCGATTACAAGACACCTCGTAGAACTGAAACCTGACTTCGTCTGCTATAGCCGGTATAACTGTCGCTATGTCATCGCCAGCAGGCCTCAAAGTAGTTATCGCGGCATGTAGCTCATCTGTGATCAATGGGCGCAATCGATTAGCTAGGTCTGTATTTGTGTCAGCTCGAGTTGGTTTGGCATAGAAAGAACAACCCGCAGCCAGTGCAACGGCATCGGGGTCAGTTCGGTCAACCAAGGTCAGATCCAAATCAATGTTTTCCCGATCTAGACCTTCACCTGGCTCTTGGGCTTCCAGCTTCGTATCCGGAACGCTTAACTCAGATGTAGGAACCGCAGTTTGCGGAGCTGTACTAGGAGGAAGTGTCTCAATAGGCGCTGTGATACTCGGAGTCGTCGTCTCTGCCGTCTCAGCTGTGGCAACGAAAGAACAAGAACTCAGGATGGCCCCAAGGAATGCAATTGCGATAAGTCGATACTTCATGGTTTATCCTCCTGTAGTTGACCAGTGCCATGCTTCTGACGGCAAGTTCTTGAGCCCGTATCTAGCAGCGTTAGTTTCCAGCCATCGATAGCACGAACTACCTCGATTATTGACTGACCCTCTAGGGTTTGCAGAAGAGACCATCGAACTACACCTGAAGTCGATTGCTAGACCAGACTCGTGAAACGAAGAGCCAGGTCGAGCTGTTGGAACCCTACAAGAACTAGACCCAGACCAAAGGGCGGGATTCTCGCCATCGGTATGTGTCCACCCGTCAGGGCAGCCATTGATTCTACGAAGCTCGTGCTGACGTTGATGACTTCTATGACCCCAGCCACCGAACAAGATACCGTCTGCGGCAGCATCGTTGATTAACTGTTGTACTGCAGGTGCAATCGATGCATCTATATTGAAGTTACTGTCGAAACGAACTTGAATTTCTACTTGGTCACCGGTCACTGTGCCAAAACTCTGTGCGCATGAGGCACCGCCTTGGCCTGTAACAGTCTGATAAATCCCTTGAGCAAATGTAAACTGCGGAGCGTACTCAAGAGCAAAGTCAGAGTTCTGAACACTTTGTGCCGCTACTCCTGGGTCGAGGTCTTCCCATCCATCAATACTTACGAGCCCAGGAAAACCGGGCTTACCTTGAAAGAATAGAGTCGTAGCAGTTACAGGGTCACTTAGTTCTTCTACAGTTCCCCAACCATCAACTGTTCGACCATTAATTTGTAGCTGTGTCTGCTGCTGGAAAAGTCCCACACTGTTGCCATCAAAGTCGCCGGCTGCGAACAATTCAGGGTCAAATCTGCCAAGGCGATTTCGTAGTTGGTCTTCTTGGATTGCCGTCATAATTGCGATGGTTTGGCCATGTTCGCTGATACCTAATCTCTGACCTGTCTCAACAATAATTTGAGCGTTCTCGAGCTGCTCTTGTGTCAAAGTTGACCCTTGTGAACTAAAAGTGTCACCAACGTTTAGAGGCCCACAAAAAGAAGCACCAGCGGGTGTAGCTCCAGCGCCTAAAGCGACAACAAAAACAACCATGCCCCCAATCAAGAGCATCACCGGTATTACTATCTTTTTAAACATAGACAGCCCGCCTTGTCCAATGGTTCCGCCACCCTTAATGTTATCAGCCGATCGGCGCTGTGAATAGGCCCCTTTGGTGGTCTTAACACAACAAATTTCGAGTTCGGTTTGAGAAATTTGCTGATTTAGGCCACCATCTTCATAGGTAGAACGAACTAGTAACTTCTACCCAATCACTTTTCACCGCCTAATTGAGGGAACTATCAATGAGTATTGCAGGTAGCTGCATCGGAATCGAAATCGCTTCCGAAACCGTTCGAGCCGTAATTCTGAATAATACCGCCGAGAAAATCATCGGCTACGCCGAGGTTAAACGCTCTCACCGACCAGAAAACCCGTTCGGTCGCCTGTCAGTAGAAATCGCTTCCCTGTGGGGAAAGCTCCCAGAGAAGTTCACAGGAAACGTTAGAGTCTCGGCTGCATTCGGCGCCGCAGAAACGGGTGTTCGATCTGCGTTTGACACGGACAAGTGGCTAGACGAACTCGAACAAGTTGACGAAATCAGCTACAACAAGGTAAGTCTTGGCGACGCCATTGCCTACGCACGCTCAGATGTGTTGGCTTCTTACCAACGAATCTTTACCGAGAACGACATTCCATTGGAACGCCTGGAACTCTCGCCACAAGCTGCCGCCAGAGTCATAGATTCTCCAGGCCCCGTGAGTGGATCAATCGTTTCAGGCGTCGGCTGGCAGTTCTATATTTCAGATGGCGAGCTGGTTCGAGCCGAAGCGGTAGATCAGCTTGAGTGCAAGACTCTCAAGGTTAAGACGGCGACACCAGACTCAACCCTAGATCTTGCATACCTCCAAACTCTCAATGTAAGCCAAGGCTTGCTAGATACTTTCGATATCGAGCGACTTGACCTAGCTGTATCAGTGGGAACAGCTAAGGGGCTTGTGACGAGCGAACCACACTTTAGGGCGGCGACCCCCAATCATCTATTCAAAACTCTGGATGAATGTGCAGAGACTCGAAAACATGATTTCGTTATCGACCTGACAGATCCTGTCAAAGTTGAAAGCTACGAGCAATACAGTTCAGAAACCAAGCAACTGGCTGGTTCATATAGTGCAAGTCAGAGCGCCGCAGACGCGTTCTCGATGACCACACCTTCAATTCTTTCTGATGGATGGAACTCAAACCCTCTCCCCGCTATGGGAGCCCCCGCTCACCCTGGGGAGTACTACGCTATTGCCAGCACTTATAATCAACAAAGCCAGGTCGGGTCTGGTTATCCAATTCAGTCTCAGCGCCACAACATAATGAGCCGAGTACTCATCGCAGTTGGTTTGACAACTGTTATTGCGTTAGCCGCAATCGGACTGTTCTTCTTGATATCGCAAACTGGGATATTGGAAAGCCTCAGCGATAATATCAGTGGCGCTGCGATTTAAGAATTAAATTCCAGCACTGCAGATTCAAAAAACTCTTTGGGCTCGTCTGGGTTATCTTTGTGAAGTGAGTTAACCATTTTCATAATCTTGCCAACTTCCGGACCTTCTTCGAGAGACAGCAGCTTCATCACATCGGCGCCATTGATCGGAGGTCTAATCTTGGCGAGCTGGTCTTGCCGTTGCAGCTCACCAATACGCTCCTCCATCTCGTTGACCGATGCCTGCAAGTCATCCCACTTCCTGGGGTTCTTCGTTGTACAATCGGCCCTAACTAAATCATTAAGGTAGCCAAGCAAACCACCGGCTTCGCGAGCGTAACGACGAACCGCTGAATCAGACCAGCCATCGGCATAACCCTTGAACCTTCCGCTAAGCCGCACCAACTCGGTTACATCGTCAACAAAAGCCTCGTTATAGCCAAGAGCAGTTAGACGCTCCCTGCAAATTCTTGAACCCACGACTTCGTGATGTCTGAAAGTGACTCCTGAATCTGAAAACTTTCGTGTGTCTGGCTTGCCAATGTCATGCATCAGAGCAGCAAAACGAAGCAGCAAATCAGGCCTGGCTTGCGAAGTGACCTGAATTGTGTGTGCTAGAACATCTTTGTGTTTATGTACTGGATCTTGTTCCATGTCTAGATCCATTAACTCTGGGAGGACTTTGGCCATCACACCAGAGTCACAGGCCTTCCAAAGACCCTCTGTGGGGTCGTCAGCCATCAAAACGCCGTCAAGCCACTGCCTAGTTGCAGCTAAATCTGCTAAGTCAAGATCTTCTACCGAGGTACCCATACCAATAAAACGATAGCTATAAATGGCTACAAAGCTACACCGGCCCCTAACCAACTTCTATTATCTCATAAGTCCTCATCGCCCACCAGGGCCAAAAGGACTATTCTCAAAATTGCCTTTTTGGGACCAGTGACCCATTCCACAAACAGGTTTCATCGTTCACACTGGAAGTAATCAAAACCGGGCGGGAAAAATGCAATCAAGCACTCTATTTAACGACTTTTACTCTGCAAATGTAGAGCAACTAGTTCGAAGCATTAAGCGAGTCGTAGACCTCCAGACGGTGGCCGAAGAAATAGCACAAGAGTCCTTCTCTAAGGTCTGGCAACGCTGGGACGATCTCAATGAGCCAGCAAACTATCTATACCGGGTTGCCTTTAACAAGGCGAACGACGAACTTCGCAAACGACAGACTCATCGCAGCAACGAACACCTACTAGACCTAACAAACGAGCAAGAAACAATATACCTGTCAGATGTCCTATCAACGCTTAACGAGCAACGACGCACAGCGATCTACCACAAGTTCTACTCTGGCTACACAAACACTGAGGTAGGCGAGCTCATGGATATCCCGGTAGGAACTGTAAAGAGCATGATTCATCGTGGTTTGTCAGAAATGAGAACCCAAATTGCTGCCTAGTGAACGAGAATTAGCTTTGGCGAGTTAAGTCACCGGATACACTAGAGGCCCTTAGCCCCCGTAGCTCAGTGGATAGAGCATTGGTTTCCTAAACCATGTGCGTAGGTTCGATTCCTATCGGGGGTACCGGCGGTTTCGCCTTTGGCGAAGCCCTTAGCGAGTTTTGCGTTGCAAAACATCGGGGTTGCTGGACAATCGTTTCGACGAACGCCCTCGGGAACTCTTCGAATTCAAGCGAGTTTTGCGTCGCAAAACATCGGCCTGAAAATCCTTTACAATGAAAGAGTTATGCAGATACTACTTCTACTGATATTTGTTGTCGCCAGCGTCTTTATTATCTCGCTGATTGTTTTTGTAGATCGCATCAACTTCCCACAAAAGAAGTTTGAAGCAAAGAGTCTGCCCCCGGGAGACGAAGCCCCCCAGGATCATATGGGTGCACATATGGTTGATCCTGAGGAAGACTTCGCGAATTAGCTCAGCCTTGCAATTAGTTGCTAGCTGAATCAGAACTTTCACTAGTTGCATCAACATTGTCGATGTTTCCGTCAGCGTCAGCATCATCTGCTACTTCTTCTTGTACCAGACGTTCCTGAGCAATACCGCCGACTTCTGCGGCCAAGATTCCATCGGTTTCAGAACAACGCAGAATTGATGTGCAAATTATCTGAACATCAACGGACTGTCCAACCTGACCTGGATCTATTCCGTAAGGTCGAAACTCTGTAGAAGAAACTCCTACAATTCGGCCAGCTCCGTCAACAAGTGGGCCACCTTCAAAAAGTGTTCCAACTGGAGCGGTGTGCTGCAAGCCACTTCGTGAGCTATCAACCAAAATTCCTGGAACTGCCGTAGCTCCATTGCCACCAACGCCAGAGACAGCAAAGACGCTTTGACCTAGGCCATCAACTTGTTCGGCGTTCGTTGCAAACTCGAGCAACTCAACAGCTTCGTCGACGACTACAAGAGCTAGATCACTACCTTCGTCCCAAGACCAAAGCTCTCCCGTTATCCGTTCGTTGTCGTTGACTAGCTCGATGCCAGGTGCTGGAAGACGAGCGTTGTCCCGGACAACTGAGAAGCTAGTAAGGAATGCTGTTCCTCCTTGATGACCAGCTACAGCAAACGCAGAGCCAATTAGGACTTCACCATCGGTGTTTCTGGTTTCTAATAGCCATACAGAATCGCCAAGCACGGCTGGTAATTCCACAACACCATTTGCGTTGGCAACAAAGCTCTCAAGCGGTCCTAGCTCATTTCTAATCTGCTCAACAGAAGAATCTCTTAATGTGTCTAGCGCTCCTGCTGCATCATTGAATTGCTGGTCGAAACCGTCAACAAAACGTCCAACAGCCTGTTCGTTTTCAGATAAGCGACTGTTGTAGAACGCATAGAAAGAAGCCCCACTAAACGCAATACCGATAGCTATAGCTAGAAGAAATGAAGCGGTAGCGAGAATTGATTTAGGGACGATGCGATAACGCAAGAAACGTCGGCGCTTTGCCTTCTTACGCTGTCTTCGGTCCTTGAACTTAGTAGCCAAAGATACCCTGTCAGATTGGCTCGGTTGATCGGTCTTGCGACGACGAAACCTAGGTTGCTCTGACTGAGCTTCGCTTCGCAGATCAAGCTGATTTGTATCCAAATCAATTTCTGTTGGTTGGGTTGTGTTTATTGATGAGTTTCTACTCATTGTCTCTCTCCTGATTTATTGAAGAACTTTGATCGTTACCCACTGGCGCAACGGTTGTAGGCGGAATAGTTGTAGGTGGAACTGAAGCTGGCAAGTTTGGAAGATCAACTTCTCTCTCGACACAGTCGCGCTCGCCACAGTTTCTGGCGAGCGATGATCTAGCCTGCTGAGCTCCAATTTCAGTAAACTCACGCACAGCCTGCTTAGTAACTCGCTGAACAGGAACTTCAATTAGTTCTCCGTTCTCATCTAGTTGAGGTTCGACGAAGTCAAGTGACACAATCTGATCTGGTTCCGGAAACTCGATTACATCTAGACCTTCATGGGCAGCTAGGTTAAAGTCTCGCCAAGCTGTTGCAGGATGCGAGCCACCTGTCACGTTTCTGACACCGTTAATATTTTCGAGAGATCGCAAACCATCAGAGTGACCCATCCAAACTGCTGTTGCTAGCTGAGGTGTGTAGCCAACAAACCATGCGGCTCTAAACGCCTGAGCAGTACCTGTCTTACCAGCCGCTGGACGACCGATACTGGCACGAGCACCCGTTCCACCATCGATAACACCAGCTAGTACGTCGGTAACATTGTCAGCAGTTGCTGCAGAAATAACTCGCTCCCCTTGACGTAAACGGTTATCAATAATTACGTTCTCATCACTATCAGTAACAGTCAGAATCGCTGTGGGCTCTTGATAGATACCCGAGTTAGCAAAAGTGGCATACGCCGAAGCCATTTCTAATGGTGAAGCCTCAGCTGCACCAAGTGCGAAACTTGGACCATAGGCAACATCATCAGATACTCGAGACAGCCCAAAATTCTGAGATAGCTCTACAGTTTCACCAATTGTTACATCGACAACCAGCTGCGCAAATACAGTGTTGACTGAGGCACGCATAGCCTCTCGAAGTGTGATCTCTCCAAAGCCATTTACACCAAAGTTAGAAATCGAACATTCGTCTCCAACACAACCTGGAACTGGCCAAGTTGCGGGAGCATCATAGATAACTTCCGGACCAATCCCCTGTTCGAAGGCAGTGGCCAGAACGAATGGCTTGAAAGTAGAACCAGGCTGGAAACCACTCGTACCACCAAGGCCCAAGTTAACCTGCGAAGTCTCGTAATCACGGCCTCCTAAGATTGCTCTGACAAAGCCAGTGTCTGGCTCCACCGAAACAATTGAAAGATCTACTGGATGCTCTGTGGTCTCAAGACGAGCGTCCGCTGCCTCACGAGCAGCGTTCTGAAGTTCTGGGTCAAGTGTGGTTTGAATAGTTAAACCACCTCGATAGACCTGGTCTGGACCAAGCTCGTCGACAAGTGTCTGCTCAATCCAGTCTGAGAAAAATGGGAATTCGTCTGAACCTTTAGATGGTCGATCAAATACGAAGGTTGCTGGCAAGGTAAAGTCCCCGTCAGAAAAGCGCTTGACTTCTGCTGCTGTCGCTTCAGCTGCCTCAGCTTCAGTTATATAGCCCTCTTCGAGCATTGCGTTAATCACAAGCCGTCGGCGTTCATCTGCTGCTTCCGGATTTGAATGTGGCGAGAACGCCGTCGGTGCTTTAACAAGCCCTGCAAGTGTGGCTGCTTCAGAAATGTTGATCTCAGAGACGTGCTTAGAGAAGTAGATTTCGGAGGCGGCGCCTACCCCGTAAGCTCCGGAACCGAAGAACGAGATGTTCACGTAGTTAAACAAGATCTCTTCTTTTGATAGTTCTTTTTCAAGCTCAACGGCCAGTAGAGCTTCATCGATCTTACGCTCGAAACTTTTGGCGTTATTTAGATAGGCGTTCTTGATGTACTGCTGAGTGATGGTTGAGCCACCCTCTTTGACATAGCCTGCGCTCACGTTCTCTCTAGCTGCACGAGCGATACCTTCAAGGTCAACGCCAGAATGTTCCCAAAAACGTCGGTCTTCAATTGCTACAAATGCATCCTTGAGATGTTGTGGTATATCTTCTGGTTCGATTTCGACTGTTTGATCAAAGTCTCTAAATAACGCAATCTCATCACCGTTCGCATCAAGAACTATTGATGGTTCAGCTACCAGACTTCTAGGCTCTTCAGGTAACTCACTACCAGGCAATGGAAGCCCAAGGAATGTTGCCACGGCAACACCACCGGCGATGGGGATACTCAGACCGAATGCAATAATGAATGCGATTAGGCCCTTCACTGCAAACTTTGTGACTTTGCCCCAACGGATTGATTTGATTCCACTTTGAAAACTATTCATTGTTGTCCTCGCCTTGGTTCTGCGCCTCATCCTGTGCTTCTGGCTCGGGTTCAGGCGGAGGAGGTGGGTTAACACAACTTGGGTAGATGACTCGAACGCTGTCGCTTAGTGTTACTGTTCTAAAAGTTGGTACTGGGTCGGGTGCCGGCACTGAGTTTTCAGCATCTTCATCTGATTGATTATTGACTACGACTTGCTCCATTGGAACAAGTTCTCTCACTTCTTTGGAAGCGCTAATGTTGCCAGTGTGGTTACCGCTGGTTGATTCTTCGCAGCGAGCGGTAAATATAGCTAAGCCTCTTGAATTAGTTGTGGTTACATTAGTGAGGCTCGCATAATCTGGGGTTCCATCAATCTCGATATCAAATCCAGACTGCGGCTGCTGAACAATTACACCGTCTGGGTCTACAACTTGCTGGGTTACGCTGACGCCAAACATTCCCGTTGATCCATTAAAGATGTTCCCGCCAGATACATACTCAACCAAAATATTCTGACCTTGAGATCTAACTTGAAGGTTCAACTCGAACACATCAGGCTTAGTCAGGTTCAAGAAATCAATACCCAAAGCATCTGTAGAAATATTGTCTAAGAAGAATGTTTCTATATTGGCGGAGGCAAATTCTGAAGGGACAAAGGCTCTGGCTCGGTAACGGCCGCCTTGTAATCCTTCAACTTCGTAGAGACCTTCTTCATCAGTTATGACATCAAGAGTGCCTAGCCCAGAATCAGATTCCCTCTCGAGGCGAACCGTAGCTCCTTCAACCGGTCCCTCAGGGCCAACAACTCGTCCAGCGACCGAGGCTTCGCCTCCAAGTACTAGTTCCTCTTCAGGAGTCAACTGACCAGCTGGTAGACGCCCTCGTGTGGCTTCCTGCTTTTCTTCCTCAGCGTCATCTTCTGGTTCTTGTTCGACGAACGGGTTAGAAATGAACCCCAGGTCGGTTGGGAAACGCCTTAAGTCATCTGGCAACTCCAAGCTGAACGGAGACTCCTGCGAGCTTTCCTCTATTTCAGTCCTTAGGTCCACACCAGTTAGCCGGATCTGAACTGCTGCAGGTTCAGTTATATAAGCGTTAACAACGAAGCGCCCGAAGAACGCTGCGAAGACGCAAAACCCTATAGCAAAGAATACTTTTCCGATAGTTCTGATGTGCACACATTAGAAATCGGCCCGTATTCGAGAAATTTAAGTCAAACGGACTATTTTTATTCTTCTACATCAATAAAGATGCATTCGCCTGGACACTCTTCGGCAGCTTCGACAACTCCCTCGATGCCACCTTCCGGGATACGAGCCATTCCTTCAGCCCCAGCAGGGTTATTCGTACCGTCAAAAAGCTTCTCTTCACCGAAATTCGCAGCGGTCTCTTTAACATAATAAAGACCGTCGTCTTGTCCAAAAAACACGTCTGGAGAAATCTCAGCACATAGTCCGTCACCGGTGCAAAGATCCTGATCTATCCATACCTTAACCATGACAACTCCTTTGTCAGCGAACTAAGCATAGCCGACTATAGCAACTAAATCAGAAATGAATGTCTTATCGCTATGGCCCCTATGTAGCCAACAAACTAGAACTAAGCTATACAGCTAATGAATCAACTTTTCGACAGCGACCCAAGCTTTGATATTCTCAGAAAATACGCTGAAACTAACCGTTTTTCTAATGGTTCCCCGACTGGCTTCAAATTTGTCGAGACCCAGACCAATAGCCACACACTGGTATTTCTTCGATCGCTAGAAACAAGCCCAGAAATGTCGCTTTGGGCAGTAAACGAAAATGGTCAAGAGAAGCTACTGATCGAAGCAACTAGCGTGGCTTCGAATGCTGGGCTTTCAGAGCTTGAAGCAACAGAGAACGAACGACTTCGTAGAACCAGCAGTGGGATCACTTCATTTAGTGTGAAACAAAATCAGATCTTGTTTGGTGTCTCTGGGCAACCTTGGGTGTTTTGTTTTGAGGGCGCCACCAGCGGCTCACTATATAAAGTTCCTCTGGGAGACCTCGGCTATACAAGCAATCTAAAATTCTCACCAGATGGAACGAAGCTCAGCCTCCTGTCGAACAATGCGCTACACATCTTCGAAGCTTCTAATCAAGACTGGCAGAACGCCAAACATGTCGGCCTCATTCAAGCCAGTGACAACCAAAACACCGAAGCGCACCTCCAACTCGGCGTGCCTGAGTTTGTCGCAGCCGAGGAGATGGGCCGATATTCGGGATACTGGTGGGTAGACGATAACCACCTTTTAATTACTGAAGTAGACGAGTCCGCTGTCGAACTTCTAAATCTAAGCAGTCCTGACAAACCAACGGAACCGCCACGACTTCTCCACTACCCATATACAGGCACACAAAATGCGCTGGTCACCCTCTACCTAGCAACTACAGATGGGCTAACTACCAAGCTTGCAACTGCTGGGGAAAGCTCCGAAAAAGAATACCTTGTCGACGCAAGAGAAATGAATGACAAGTTTCAGGTGCGTTTCCAGAACAGGGCACAAACACTGTTTAGCGACTACGAACTAAACCTAAATACGAAAGTACTGGTCAAAGTTGGTGAAGTCACAGGCCAGAAGTGGCTCGACATTGTGAGCGGCGGTTTCTACTCCAATGCAACGCATACGGCTGAAATTGTTGCCAATGACATAGATCGAAGCTTGTTGATCAACGGCGAAGCAGTCGATACTCCTGGTTACATTCGCAAACTGATTGGCATAGAGAATAACGTCGTCTACTTCACTAGTTCAATCCAACCATCAGAAACCCACGTCTTTGGCCTCAACCTCACCACAAAGACGGTAGAGCAGCTAAGCAAAATCAGCGGCATCAACAATGCGGTAGTTACCGAAGGACAACTTCTGTTGACGTCGAGAGATATGGACTCCACTCAGACAACAACCACCCTTGTTGACCCAAAAGGGAACAAAATACCGATCGAAGATAATTCAATCGATTCAAGTATTGAGTTCAATGTGGATTTTGCAAGCACAGACAAAGCTCAACTAGCAATATTTAAGCCCAGTGGGTTCGACGAAACCTCTGGCGTCAAATTGCCTGTGCTTTTCGATCCTTATGGTGGGCCTCATGCTCAACGAGTTATAAAAGCAGGCCGCTCCCACATCGTGTCTCAGTGGTTTGCCAACCAAGGGTACATAGTCGTTGTCGCCGATGGCCCAGGCTCACCAGGGGTTACACAAGAATTCGAATTTAGCATCTACAGAGATTTAGTTGATCCAATCCTCGAAGGGCAAATATCGGCGCTCGAATATGTCCTGGAACAGTACTCATTCGCTAACGAAGGAGCTGTCGGTATTCGAGGCTGGTCATTCGGTGGCTACCTAAGTGCACTGGCATGTATTGAGCGTCCAGATCTATTTCATGCCGGGGTTGCTGGAGCGCCCGTAACTGACTGGTTACTCTATGACACTCACTACACCGAACGCTACCTTGGAAATCCCCAAGACTCAGCGCAGCCATACGAGACTTCAGACCTGGTAAAGAAGGCAGCAAAGCTAACTCGTCCCCTGATGCTAATTCATGGGCTGAGCGACGACAATGTTGTCCCAGCTAACTCACTAAAGTTCAGCCATGAACTCTTTGTTAACGACATCGACCATGAACTCGTTACTGTCACTGGGTTAACACATATGCCGAAGAGGGCACACATCGTTGCTTCGCTAATCAAGCGTCAGCTCGCCTTCTTGAACAAGCATCTTAAATCTTCAGCTCAATAAGTAGTCACACATTGTCATCCCTAGATCCTAAGTTGAGCGCGACTAGAATCTAATAGATGAAAAGGCCACTGCTAACTGGAGCATTCCTACTTGCGAGCTGCCTTTTGTTAGCTGCTTGTGGGCGACCAACTCCGGCAGCGCTTCAGATCGACCCAAGCGACAACCAAATTCCTGACACATTGGCCCAGCTAGACAACCCAGACGTTGGATTACCTACTACAACAACCCAAGACCCAAACAGTAACTCTCTAGCAGAACCACAACCGCGAGTTCGAGGAACTTTTAACCAACCTGATATAGGAGTCAAGGTCACTAGCGCCAATACGGTTATAGAAGGCCAACTGGAAGCAAACACGACAACTACAGTGCCAAACACCCCTCAGACCACTGCGGTAACGCCACCACAAAACCCTCGTGTGGCTCAAACCTATGTAGTACAACAGGGCGACACTCTCTCGGTAATTGCTAACAACAAGTTTGGCCTACTAGTCTCTGAACTCATAGCGGCCAATAACATCGGGGATCGAGATGAGATATCACCGGGCCAGGTACTAAATATCCCTGCTAGCTAGCCTAATTTCAGTGAACTAAACGCCGACAAACACTAAGTGGCGCTTTCTTGGATCAAACGGATTGAAATAAGACTTCGTCATTGCCGCGTCAAACGATCCGACCAACGAAACCTGAGGGTCAAATTCGACGAAATCGTTGAAGATGCCTGGCCAGATGCGCCACTTCGCCCAAAGCCCGGTCGCCAAACTCATCTTGATAGTTCACAAACTATAAACCCTGACAGAGAACACCTGGAGTAGCCAACAACGTCTAATCTTAAGGTATGAGTTTAGATCCCACAGCCACATCTAGTTGGCAAAAGTTAGCAGTAGAAGCAACAAGTCAGTCTTCGAACGACCTCACTAGCCTGTTCGAAGCCGACGTCAATCGAGCAGAAACCTTTACACGCAAAACCAATGGATTGACTGTTGATTTTTCGAAGCAGCTGATTAACAAACAGATACTGGATTTACTAATTGAGCTAGCAAAAGAGACTGGGCTTACCGACAGAATTCAAGCGATGTTTGACGGCGAAGCAATTAATGTGACCGAAGACCGGGCAGTTGGTCACGTTTGGTTGCGTTCTAGTAATCCAAAGCCAGAAGTAGAAACTGTTAATGCTCGAATCCGAGATCTAGCAGATGCTATCGCAAACGGATCTAAGACTGGCCATACAAACAAGCCGTACTCCGCTGTTGTCAATATCGGCATTGGAGGTTCCGACCTTGGCCCTCAAATGGCTTACCTAGCGCTACGAAAAGTATCTGATCTACCAACGGGACATTATGTATCTAACGTTGACCCCGCTGACCTCCTAAGCGTCCTAGAAGAATGCAATCCAGAGGAGACTTTGTTCGTTGTGTCTTCTAAATCATTTAAGACACCAGAAACGCTACAAAACGCTTCGCTTGCTAAGTCTTGGATTGTTGAAGCTCTGGGTGAAGACGCCACGTACGATCATTTTGTTGCAGTAACAACTAATGATGAAGCAGCAGTTGAGTTTGGAGTACCAGCCGACAATATCTATGGTTTCTGGGATTGGGTAGGCGGCCGGTATTCGGTGAGTTCTGCAATTGGAATCTCGTTATCAATAACACTTGGAAACTCTGGGTTCGCTGAGTTCTTGGCTGGCATGGAAGAAATGGACACTCACTTCAGAGAGACCGAGCTAGCCAAGAATCTTCCCGTCGTCATGAGCCTAATAGATATTTGGAACACCAACTTTCAAAACTTCCCCGCACGAGCGGTAATTCCATACAGCCATAAGCTCTCACGCTTCCCTGCATTCCTACAACAACTAGAGATGGAGTCCAACGGTAAGGCAACTAGGACAGATGGCAGCCCTGTGACTTATCAGACATGTCCAATTGTTTGGGGAGAACCTGGGACTAACGGACAGCATGCTTTCTTCCAGCTGCTACACCAGGGAACTGTAATTTGCCCAATTGACTTTATTGGGTTCGCTGAATGCGAGTGTGCAACCACAACAGAATTGTCTGACCAGCTCGCCAAAGATACACAAGATTCACATCTCGTATTACTCTCCAACCTGTTTGCTCAGTCAGCTGCACTGGCGTTCGGCAAAAGCAACGACGACCCGCACCGCGAATTTAAGGGCAACAGGCCGAGCACAACCATAATTGCGGAGCGACTTGACCCACGCACACTGGGTTCCCTAATTGCACTGTATGAGCACAAAACCATGGCCACCGGCACAATCTTAGGCATCAACTCTTTTGATCAATTTGGTGTAGAGCTTGGCAAAGTCATGTCCAACAACATGCTGCCAACTTTGCTAGGTGATGGTGAGCCAGACTTTGATAGTTCTTCTAACCAGCTAATTCGTCTGGTGAAATCCCTAGGCTAGATCAGCAGGAAGGAACCCTCGAAGCCACTCGATAATTGCATCGCCATACAAGATGCCGATCACGGTCGCAATTGCAGCAACTACTAAACCTATGAAGATAACTTTCTTAGGAACTGCGCCCTCTTCGGGTATGCCTGGAACCTTTCGGCGGATCCAACGGACAAGTCGACTGTCAGGCTTGATCATATTAAGTCCAACAACAATTATCGCCCAGCCTGGCCCAGGAAGCGGAAGAAGCACTATCCCGCCAATGACTACAAGAATTCCTGTGACGATCTGAAGCTTGCGACGGAACCCTGTTTCAACCTCATCAGCCGAGATCCCTGGCTTGACGTCGTCAAACTCAAGAGAAAGCTTCTTGTGCTCTTTAGGTTTGTTAGCGTCGTCGCGCACATGACCAGGATACCGACTGCAGCCGCCGAAATAACCTTAGAAATGTCGCGACTTTTCGCTAGGCAATACTGCCTCGGCAGACTAGGTGATTCATTAGTTCGAGCTAGCCAAATTCGCAGATCTCCTTTAGTATCTGATTGTTCATTAATGAGACCCAAAAGCTGCACACCCTATGGCAACTGAAAATCCTTTCGACAACCAAGACTTCGAACCAACAGCTGAGTTCCCTATTGTAGATCCCGCCTCTAGCACATCAGATGAAGCTCTCACTACCCAACCTAACCTTGCCGTAGATGAGACAACAATTGTGGTTGGAGCGGTTGAACCAAAACCAGTCGCAGTGAATACCAACGAACGCAATGAAACTGCTTACACCGAAGAATACGTTCCAAGAGGCAGTGGCTCACAGATTGTAGACGAAGCCCCTGTTTGGGACCCGGCATCTGTAACCTCAAGTCGTCTAGGAATATTCGCAGGCGCAGTTTGTCTCTTAGGACTTGTTGGCTTCGTCGCCTACTTAATAGCGCGTCCGGATAACGACGGAGAATTTACAAGTCCGATTGCTGCTGAGGAAGAAGCCCCAGATGCAACCCTGAACCAGTTCGACTTATCAGTGGATCAGGGTGAAGCAGCCATCGCTGCACCTCTGGCTCCGGTTATAACTCGCAGAGCTTCGACCGATGCAAGCACTGCAATTACTACCGTCGAAATTGAACCACTAGACGATCTGATATTAGACCCAGTCGAAGGCTTTCTTCCACCGCCACTAACGTTCTTTACTCCTCTGGACCTGATTGATGAAGACGACGAAGACGAGTCGCCAGTAGTCATAGTTCCGCCCACTACCGCTACCGTGCCATCACCGGCCAACTCACCTACACCAACGCCAACAACAAGCCCAGCCCCTACGCCTACAACGTCAGAACTGAGCACAACAACAGAGACACCGACTACGACCACGGCACCAACCACAGATGCAACCTCAACTACAACTGCGGCGTCGACTACTACAGCAGCAGCATCGACTATCACTGCGACCCCAAGCACGCCTCCAGCAGTAACTGCAGTCCCTGCGTCTTAGTCTCTAAAGTTCTGGTACTGAAGCGGACGCTCTAAATCAGCTTCTTTCAGAGCACTTATTACATCTTGAAGCATGTCTCGCTTTTTACCAGTGACACGAATTTGCTCACCCTGGTTTGAACTTTGCACACCCTTTAACTTCATATCTTTGATCAGAAGGTTAATCTTCTTCGCCAAGTCGCTAGGGATGCCGGCCTTTAGGTTGACAACAATCTTGCTGCGACCACCCGAAACATCGACTGGGTCACCAAACTCAACTGCTTTCAGAGAGACTTTTCGCTTTACTAGCTTTTCTTCAATCACTTGTTTAAGCGCAGCAACCCGATCTTCACTTGAACTCTCAAACTCAATTAACAGCTCTTTCTCTTTGAGCTCGACTTTAGAATCGGTGTCCTTGAAGTCATAACGGTTAGAGACCTCCCGAGCAGCCTGGTCTACAGCGTTACGAATTTCGGTTAAATCAACTTCTGAAACAATATCGAATGAAGGCATGACGCAAATCTACCTGTTTCACCTACTCACAGGCACAAAGCCTCAATATTGATTGCCATTTGTGGGTGCAATATCAAATTTGGGGGCTAGATTTATCCCCCTGGGGTCGGTGCCCGAGCGGCCAATGGGAGCAGACTGTAAATCTGCCGGCTTATGCCTACGTAGGTTCAAATCCTACTCGGCCCACTGTCGGTTTCGCCTTTGGCGAAGCCCTTACTGAGTTTGCGAAAGCAAACTCAGGGACAGCATTATCTGTTCCTGAGTGAATCCGCCGTTCACTTTACTCACTAACCGGATTCCCGTTTGGCGAAAGCCAAAATCGGCCTTTGTTAATATGACAGATCCAACTCAAATCTTTGAACTACTAGACAGACTTGGAGTGATATACAACACTGTCGAGCATCCTGCCACCTTCACAGTTGCAGAAGCTAAAAATCTAAGAGTTGGTCTCTCGCCGAGTGGGGAAACCAAGAATCTCTTCCTGCGGGACAAAAAGAAGCGCAACTTCTTACTTTCCGCCTCACATACAACCGAGGTGGACCTCGTAAAATTATCTGAGAATATTGGAAGCAAGCGACTGTCTTTTGCCCGACCCGAACGCCTCGAACAATATCTAGGCATACAGCCTGGCTCAGTGTCAGCATTCGCGCTTCTTAACGATCAAAGCAGAGAGGTAGAATTTTGGCTGGATAGTAAACTCGCAGAACTCGACGAAATTCACTTTCATCCTCTAATTAACACGATGTCAACCACCGTCAGCTTCGCTGGACTACAAAAGTTCTGCGACTATACAGGACATAAGCTGAACGTAGTTGACCTACAAGCTACAACTTAGCTAAAAGAATATCTTTTGCATCCATTAGATCTTTGACCCGTTCCGAGGCCAAAGTCTCTACTCCCCCGTGATCGGGATGAGCTTCACGGATCAAGCTTCGGAATGCTGACTGAACAATTCGCTTCGACAACTGACTGGCTGGCACATCAATGAGGAGCCTGTCGATAGCCCACGCAACTGGGTCGCTCCAAGACCCTAATCTGTCGAGCTGCTCGCTAGACAGCTTATGCTCGCTTAGTACCGAAGAAATGAACTGAGTATCAATGTCACCTTCCCAAACCATTGCATAGCGAATTGCTTCAATAACTAGTGACCTGTCCTTGGGCTCCACCCTCTCGACTGCATACAGTGCTCCGAGTGCTAGCTGCACAGGTGAGGCAGTATCGTCTTCGAATTCGTAGCTGAACATTCCGTTATCGCTAAGCAGGACCTGTTTACTCATCGTGAGCCCGATTAGATCATCTTGATATCGATGACGAGCTGAAGGCTGGTTTACTCGCATCTGGGCGCCGATTAGTTCACAAACCTTGAACAGAGCTTCTCTATCTTCAGCCCCAATATGGACGACAGCATGCGCAACCACTCCAGCGAGCAATACCCCACCTAGCCCTGGACCTGGACCCACTGGAAGGTGGGTGTGACCGAGCCCAACCCTTCTCGTGGGCGCTATGGGGCGTGAATGATACACCTCTAGCTCTGCTACGATCACCCTTATAATCTAGTCGTTGTTGACTCAACTTCTTTAGAATCAGCTAAGGAACTAGCTTGCATTTCTTATCATTGTGCCGATTATAAAAGCGCCTGGCACTAAGCTCGGCAAAGCATCACACTTGAGGCCCTAGTTTGGGCCTATTGAATCTGAGGTCATATAAATGAGTTTCCCAATCGAAAACTTCATAGCTAAGCCTGGGCAAAAGGTCGCCCTAGACAAGATTGACCCCAAAGCTACCTCATACCAAAAGGGTAGTTCTCGCGATGATGTTAAGAAGCGTTTGAAGGAATTGAACGAGCGGCTTGAAGAACTCCAGAACACATTATGGGCTCAAAAGAAGCACCGCGTTCTACTAGTGCTGCAAGCTATGGACGCTGGTGGCAAAGACGGATCAATTCGCAAGGTGTTTACTGGTGTGAATCCGGCCGGAGTTCGGGTGGAATCCTTTGGGAGGCCGTCTAAGGCAGAGCTAAGCAGAGACTACCTGTGGCGTTGTCATCAGGTTGTACCAACTGATGGCGAAATCGTTGTCTTCAATAGGAGCCACTACGAAGATGTCTTAGCTGTCCGAGTTCTCAAACTTAAGCCGGAAGAAGTCTGGCGAAAGCGTTATCAACACATTAATGATTTTGAGAGAATGTTAAGCGATGAAGGAACTACAGTCGTCAAAGTGTTCCTTCATATTTCTCCAACCGAGCAGAAACGACGCCTGCAACGACGCCTCGACGAGCCAACCAAGAACTGGAAGTTCAAGTCAGCTGATTTAGAACAACGTGAACTTTGGGGCAAACATCAGAAGGCATTCGCTGAAGCTATTAGCCAAACAAGCACCGAGAGAGCGCCGTGGTACGTGGTACCGGCCGATAACAAATGGTATCGAGATGTGGTTCTTTCGGAGATTATGGTGCAGACCTTAGAGTCACTAAACCTGGTCTACCCCGAACCTGAGGAAGATCTAGACGGAATCAAGATTTCTGATATCTAACTAGTCATCGTCGACTGTAACGCCTAATCAACCCGACTAATAGAACTACGGTGTTGGAGTTGTATCAGCTGTTGTAGTCGGAGCAGCTGTAGTCGTAGGAGCAGCTGTAGTCGTAGGAGCAGCTGTAGTCGTAGGAGCAGCCGTCGTTGTTGGTGCCACGGTCGTTGTTGGAGCTACTGTAGTCGAAGGAGCAGCCGTCGTTGTTGGAGCTACTGTAGTCGAAGGAGCCGTCGTCGTAGTAGTTCTGCGCTGCGTCGTAGTAGTTCTGCGCTCTGTAGTGGTAGTTCTGCGCTGCGTAGTGGTAGTTCTGCGCTGCGTAGTGGTAGTTCTGCGCTGCGTAGTGGTAGTTCTGCGCTCTGTAGTAGTTGGTCTAGTCGTATCAACAGTGGTCGTTGGGATGAGTGTCGGGAATGTTATCTGCGGTACAGTCGTACTTGGTTGAACCACGATCGCTGGATTTGTTGTGGTTGGTAAACCAATCACCGGGAAAGTCGTTTCAGTAGCGGTAGTAGTTGGATCTATTTCACTACGGCCTTGTGTAGTTGTCGACTCCCCATCTAGCGGCACTGCAGTTGTACCATCACCAAGAAAGTCAAAGGTTGGAGCGTTCGGCTGTTCAAGGTCTCTTGACTCTGACTGTTCTGCAGTAACATCACCCGGTGAGGCGCTAGTTATCCGTTGTGGGCTTCCAAATAGATAGCCAAGGCCGCCGAGCATCCCGAGCAGCAAGATAAATACAAACATCGTTGTCTTTTTGGATGATTCGTTCTCATCAACTATCCTAATTTCGGATTCAGGACCACGCAAAGCAACTGGTGCTGCCGTCGGGTGGGCTGATGTTGACGGCGATACAGCTCCCACCGCCAATACTTCTGTCTTGTCATAGGTTTCTACCGGCACTCCAGCCGTAGCAGTGACTAAGATATCTTCGTCTGGTGCCTCAGCTACAGCGGAGGCCAAAAGCTCTTCTGTTGGCAACTGCCCTACGGTGAGAACTGAAACGTCTACTTCTGCAACCTCGGTTACTGTCGCAACTGGCTCGGTAACAGCTACATTTTCAGAAGGTTCTTCAAAAAAGACTGCAGGTTGTCCAGTTGTGAGTATGACTGTTTCTTGAGTGTCTAGTGGTTCAGTATCAATAAAGAAGTCTTCCTCTTCTACATCAATAAAGGTGACTGCAGCCAAAGCAGGGATTTCTTCTGTCGAATAGTCCAATGAATTGGCGAGTCTCTGACGCAATTCCAGTGCCGAGCTAAACCTTTGCGACGGATGTTTGCTCATGAGTTTGCGAATTAGAAAATTTAGCCAGTCGGGCACATCCAGTGAACCACTGAATGCTGGTGGCGGCTCATTCACATGCTTTGTAGCCACTTCTACTGCTGTCTTACCTTTGAATGGGAGTTCACCTGCAACCATTTGGTAGCTGAGAACACCTAGAGAATAGAGGTCACTCTTAACGTCTCCGCGTGAGCCTTGTGCTTGTTCTGGTGAGAAGTACGTAGCTGTCCCTACAACTAGACCTTCCCTCGTAATAACAGTGTCATTGTCAACTAGTGCAATACCAAAGTCAGTCAAACGAGCTATCCCGTCAGCCCCGATCATAACGTTCCCAGGCTTCACATCTCTGTGGATTATGCCTGCAGTATGAATTGCGTGCAAAGCATCAGCAATTCCCATTGTGATTTCTGAAGCCCTAATAGCGTCGATCGGTCCTTCTTTGATTAGTTCTTTAACACTTTTCCCCTCAACGTAGTCCATGACAAGGAAAGGGACATCATCGTGCTCACCCATGTGGTGTACCGAGACAAGATTGGGGTGTCGGACTCGACCTGCGACCTGTGACTCTAGTTTGAATCGACTTAGTGCTACTTCATCTTCTAACAGCGACGAGAGTAATAGTTTGATCGCTACTACTTCGCCAGACTCTAGGTCAGTGGCGCGGTAAACGACCGACATGCCGCCTTCACCAATAGAGGCTTCTATTTTGTATCTGTCCGCCAGGACTTGGCCTACTAAGCCACCGCCGTCGCCCATATACCTAAATGATACATGCTTTTACAAGCATGTGTATAGCGGCTATTTCATCTACTGTCTGTGGTCACATTCGGAATATATGTAACAATAGCGATTAAAGGCTTCTTTGCACGAAGCAATAGCAGGCCTACCTATAGGCCAGGTTTGCTATGTGGTGGACCGGGCCTTTGCGTTGTAGGCTTAATTCTGCTGATTGCGGACCATTTAAGCCATAGAAGAGAGCGGAAGATGTTAAAGAAGTACCTATTTCTAGTTTTAGCGGCACTAGGCGCAGCCGTTGCAGTTGTTGTCCCAGCTACTGCAAGCATCGGCCCCGACGACAGCGGAGTTACAGCAAACATAACCGCTCAGGCAGATGGTACCGCCAAAGTTGCTATAGCCGTACAGTGTCAGAACAGCGTCGCTTTCACAGTCCGCCTTGACACTACTGAAGCAACTCCGGCAACAGATATTAACGCCAACGAAGTCCTGCTCGGCGCAAGAGTCAATTGCACCGACGGTCTTGCCACTTTTACAGGAACAACGACCAAGCTTGACGCTGAAACCGTGTACGTCGTAGCTGCAGCATTTGTAGACGGCGACGCAGAGGCTCGGCATGCCCGCCAGGCATTCGATACCTCTAATATTGGTAGCCAGGTTGAGTTCGGTCAAAGGTTTGTTATTGAAGTTCCAATAACAGAACTCGCTCCTGCAATTACTCAAATTCAAACAACAACAACAACAACTGCAGCACCCGTAGCCACAAGCACGGCTAACCTGGAAGAGCTAATACAGCAAATTGCCGAAGAGAATGCAGCTGCAACTAGCGAACAACAGCCAACCACAACCGATGCTCCGACCACAACCACTGTGACTGCAGCACCAGCCACCATAAATCTAGACGAGACGCTAAAGCAGATCGCAGAAGAAAACGCCGCAATAATCAGAGAACAGCAGACCATAGCAACTACTACACCAGAAGTAGTAGATTCACCAAGGACCACGACTATACCAGCAACAACAGTTGATGTATTCGGAGATACTCCATTAGTTGACTTCTCACGGCTCTCAGAACTACTAGAAGATCCAGGCGCTACCGAAACTACAACGGCGCAGACCGAAACAGCAGCCGCTACTCCATTAGTTGACTTCTCACTGCTCTTAGAACTACTAGAAGATCCTGGCGCTGCCGAAATAAACACAACGACAAGTTCGTCAACAGCAGAGCTAACAGTAGCTCGCTCAGTAGTCACGAATCAAGGAAATGCTTCTTACAGGTATTCGGGCATCTGTAACCCCGACAACGGCAGACTAATTATTACTTTAAACGACGCTAGTGGATCACTGATAGGTGCCCACAACATAGAATGCCCGGTAAATGGTCAATATCGCAGGTTCCTGACTGAAGCCAGTACACCAACCCAAATAGTGGTCAACCAAGACAGCGGCCCAACCATCTCGCTGGACCTAGAATCCTAGTGCATAGCTTCTAGTTGAACTTTGGCCCAGGTTCGGTCTGCCGCAAGGAATTCCGAATCTGGGTCTTGTTGTAGGCCGGCTTCAGCCTCCGCTAAGTCCTGAGTTACCTTTTCAGTGTCGATGTCATCTACCGAAATAGCGGCGTCAGAAAGAACAGTAACTTTCTCGCCTGTGACGGAAACAAATCCACCACGAACACAGAACACCTTCTCTGTTCGGTTCTTAGCGTCATCAACTTCGAAGACTTTGACGTGGCTGGTAATAAGCGAACCAATGAATGGCTCGTGGCCGTATAGAAATGCTATGTCTCCACCATCGCGAACACGGGTAATGACAGTGTCTGCCAAGCCTGAATATAGAATCTCCTCTGGAGAAACGAACTCAACCTCTAACAAAGAGTTGTCAGTGGCTTCGGCCATTACTTGCCAGCCTCAGCCTGTAGCTTCTCAGCCTTCTCACGAACCTCGTCAGCATTACCAACGTTTAGGAAAGCCTGCTCTGGAAGATCGTCCAAGTCGCCGTTAACTAGTTGCTCAAACGAATCAATAGTTTCTGAAACTGGAGTGAAGATACCAGGAAGGCCAGTAAAGATCTGAGCCACGAACATAGGCTGGCTTAAGAAGCGCTGTACTTTACGTGCACGATTTACAGTTACACGGTCTTCTTCAGACAATTCGTCCAAACCAAGAATCGCAATGATGTCCTGTAGCTCTTTGTAACGCTGCAGAATTTCCTGCACCTGACGAGCAACATTGTAGTGACGGTCACCCACTACCTCAGGCGAAAGAATCGTAGAAGTAGAAGAAAGTGGATCTACCGCAGGGTAAATACCAAGAGCAGCAATATCACGACTCAACTCTGTGGTTGCATCCAAATGAGCAAACGTAGTGAATGGTGCTGGGTCTGTGTAGTCGTCCGCAGGAACATATACAGCTTGTAGTGAAGTAATTGACTTACCACCAGTAGAGGTAATGCGCTCCTGCAAAGTACCCATCTCATCAGCAAGTGTTGGTTGGTAACCCACAGCTGCAGGCATACGACCAAGAAGTGTTGATACTTCAGAGCCAGCCTGTACGAAACGGAAGATGTTGTCGATAAACAACAGAACGTCTTGGCCTTGCTCGTCACGGAAATACTCAGCCATAGTTAGAGCTGAAAGAGCTACACGCAGACGAACCCCAGGAGGCTCATCCATCTGACCGAAACATAGAGCAGCTTTAGCAAGAACAGGAGTCTCACCGTCACCCATCATGGTTTCGCCCATTTCAATGAATAGGTCAGTACCTTCACGAGTACGCTCACCAACACCAGCAAATACAGACACACCACCGTGGTTTGAGGCCACACGGGTAATCATTTCCTGGATAAGTACGGTCTTTCCTACACCGGCACCACCGAAGAGGCCGATCTTTCCACCCTGTAGGTATGGAGTAAGGAGGTCAATAACTTTGATTCCTGTTTCTAGAACCTGCTTAGTTGGTTCAAGAGTGTCGAATGCTGGAGCGTCACGATGGATTTCCCAACGTTCAGAAACGTTTAGTTGATCTGCTTCGACATCTAGTGGTTCACCAATAACGTTCCAGATGTGACCCAATGTTACGTCACCAACTGGCACGCTTATACCATGACCGAGGTTTTTAACTGGAGTACCACGAGTTAGGCCATCTGTTGGTTTTAGCGCAACCGCTCGAACACGACCGTCACCAAGCTGCTGAGCAACCTCAGCCATGATGGTGTCTTTGTCTCCCTCAAGGCTGACCTCGAACTGGACTGCCTGGTTAATCTCTGGCAAAGCGTTAGGTGGAAACTCAATATCAACTACCGGCCCTGCGATAGCGACAATACGTCCATCCTGTGTTTGTGTTGGGGTTTCAACTGCTGTCATCTGATTTGTTCCTTGTGTTTTATAAGGTCTTGGTTAAATATTCTGTGCTAATTGTTCGAGATCTATTGCGTCGTCAGCGTCGGAGCCCAAAGCTTCGGCACCGCCAACAATTTCCATAATCTCTGTAGTGATAGATTCTTGGCGAGCACGGTTCATTTCACGGCTCAGTTGGCCAATCAATTCCTCGGCGTTATCGGTTGCTGCTTTCATGGCTCGCTGACGGTTCGCATGCTCGGACGCTGCGGCATCTAACAGCGCTGCAAACAGGCGTGCTTCGACGTAACGAGGCAGCAAATCTGTGAGGACACCTTCAGGACTTGGTTCGAATGAATAACTAGCAACAGCCTCGGTATCGCCGCCACCCTCAGAAGCAATAACTTCTGTTGACTCGAGTGGCAAGAAGCGTCGTACTGTTGGGCGCTGTGTACCAAGACTGAGAAACTCCGTGTAAATAAGATCTACTTGGTCAACTTCACCGTTGTCGAACAAGTCTCTGACTTTACGGGCGATTTCACGAGCGTCTTCATAAGTTGGAGCGTCTGTGAAACCAGCAAAGGTTTCTTCAATTTCATAGCCTCGGAAACTGAAATAGTCAGCAACTTTACGGCCAACACAAATCAATTTGTAATCGCCACCACTTGAGCGAACAGCCTGAATTTCGGCTTCTGTAGATTTTTGAATACCAGCGTTGTATGGGCCAGCTAAACCACGATCACCGGCGCACGCTACGAAGGCAACAGAGGTAGCTTTATCGACGCTGCGAAGAAGTGGATGATCAATATCGGCACCCGAAGCAGCTAGGTCTTCGATAACACCAGTTAGTTGTTCAGAGTAGGGACGAGCGGCTCGAGAACGTTGCTGAGCAGTAGCAACACGAGTAGCAGCAATAAGCTCCATAGCTCGAGTTATCTTCTTTGTGTTCTTAACGCTTCCAATCCTGCGGCGCAGGACTCTCTCAGCTCCACCTGGCATTACTCTGCAGCCCTCTTAACGTCAGTTTCTGGCAAAGTGTTAGTTGCATCGACTAGTTCTTTTTCGGCCATAGCTTGCGCTTTAGCATCTGGCTCTTCCGAATCGGTTGCTGTTCCTTCGAATTGCTCGGTAAATACTGCAATAGCAGCTAGTAGAGCTTCTTCGTCTGGAACTTCTCC
This sequence comes from uncultured Acidimicrobiaceae bacterium, assembly GCA_964648795.1. Taxonomy (GTDB): domain Bacteria; phylum Actinomycetota; class Acidimicrobiia; order Acidimicrobiales; family SZUA-35; genus JAHDDW01. The sequence goes on along the minus strand of CAZYMB010000001.1, from coordinate 147,470 downwards.
TCCAGTATGGATTGCGTCCATTATGTCAGAGTGACGTTCGCCGAAGTATTCGAGTATTTCGGTTTCGTAACGGCTGACGTCTTCGATAGCTACGTCGTCTAGGTAGCCACGAGTACCAGCATAAAGAAGAACTACTTGTGCTTCTACTGGAACTGGAGCGTTAATCCCCTGTTTTAGAAGCTCTGTTAGACGGTAACCTCGGTCAAGCTGAGCTTGCGATACTGCGTCAAGGTCAGAACCGAAAGCTGCGAATGCAGCCAGGTCACGGAACTGCTGAAGATCAGACTTTAAGGTACCTACAGCCTTTTTCATGGCTTTAATCTGTGCTGCTGAACCTACACGAGAAACGCTGATACCAACGTCTACTGCTGGTCGAACACCAGACTTGAACAAGTCGTCTTGTAGATAGATCTGCCCGTCAGTAATTGAGATTACGTTTGTTGGGATATAAGCAGATACGTCACCGGCTTTAGTTTCGATAATTGGAAGAGCTGTTAGTGAACCTGCACCTAGGTCATCTGAAAGTTTCGCTGCACGTTCTAGTAGACGAGAGTGCAGGTAGAAGACATCTCCTGGGTAAGCTTCGCGGCCTGGCGGACGACGAAGAAGTAGCGAGACTTGACGGTAAGCCTCAGCTTGTTTTGAAAGGTCATCGTAAATGACCAAAGCGTGCTCAGAGTTTTCCATCCAGTGCTGACCCATTGCAGAACCCGCATATGGTGCCAAGTACTTGAATGGTGCTGGGTCAGATGCTGGAGCTGAAACCACTGTGGTGTATTCCATAGCGCCACGAGCTTCAAGTGTTGCAACGGTCTGAGCAACAGTGGAGCCCTTCTGGCCAATCGCTACGTAAATGCACTTCATCCCTAGACCCTTTTGAGCCAGGATTGTATCGATAGCGACTGTTGTTTTACCAGTCTTGCGGTCGCCGATGATTAACTCACGCTGACCACGGCCAATTGGAATTAGCGAGTCAACTGATTTAATACCAGTCTGCACAGGCTCATGTACTGGCTTACGTCCAGTAATACCTGGCGCCTGAATTTCCATACGACGTTGTTGAACACCTGTTAGTTCGCCTTTGCCGTCGATTGGCTCACCCAAAGTATTAACTACACGGCCGATTAGCCCGTCACCTACTGGGACGGAAAGAATCTTGCCAGTTGACTCAACAGATCCACCTTCACGGATCCCGTCGGTACTACCAAGGATTACGGCGCCAATTGTGTCCTCATCCAAGTTAAGTGCAAGGCCGATAGACCCATCTTCGAACTTAAGCATCTCGTTAACGCTTGCATTTGGCAGGCCGGTCACACGCGCAATACCGTCACCTAGTTCGGCTACACGGCCAACTGTCTTGCCTGCAACGTCTCCGTCGAAACTCTCAAGGTTCTTACGAAGCGATTCTGCTATCTGATTTGGATCGAATGCGATTGTCATTTATCTAATTCCTACTTATCTCGTATTCTGGGGCGCCTAAAGCGCTTCTTTCATCTTGTCTAGCTTGGCTCTGATAGAACCATCAATTACGTTGTCTCCAATTGTGGTGACTACGCCACCTACAACTGATTCGTCGACTACGTTGCGTACTTCTACGGGTCCACCGGCTACCTTCACTAGGTTGGCTGAGAGCCTCTGTATTTGTGCATCTGTTAGCGGCACTGCTGACTTAACGGTAGCGAGCTGAACTGCACCACCAGAAGTTGAAGCAAACGATGATGCAATCGCTGTTAAGTTTCCGCCCTGTCCATTAGCGGCAAGCATAGAAATAATGCTTAGAGTCGTGTCTGAAACCTTGCCAGACAAAGCATCTGTAACGATCTGAAACCTTGTTGATGCTGGCAACATTTTGTTGGTCAGATTTGAGCGAAGCTCGCCATTTGATTCGACTGCTTCAGATACTGCCAACATTTCTGAGCGAACCTGGTCAGTGTTACCTTCTGCAGCTGCGATAGCTGAAATTGCTTGAGCGTAAGCTTGGTCGGAAGACATCATTAGAGTTGCCCTACCTTGTCTATATAAGAGTCGATTAGGTCTGTCTGGGACTGTGGGGCCATATCGGAGATAACTATTTCTTCAGCGGTTTCCCTAGTGAGTCGGCCCATTTCAATTTGCAGATCTGACTGAGCGTTAGCTTTCATCAGTTCACAATCAGCATGGCCACGTTCAAGCAAAGCCTGAGCATCTGACTTTGCTTTAGCTATAAGCTCGGTCTTGACTCGCTCAGAATCTTCGGTTGCGGCACGTCGAATACGTGAACGTTCCTGGCCTAGGTCTGGAAGCTCTTCAGAACTCTTGTTTAAAGCTTTCTCTGCGTTAACGCGCTGCGTCTGAGCTTCTTCTAATTCGGAGCGAATGGACTCGGTCCTATTCTTCATGGCCTTCCGGAGAGCTGGAAGGCCTTTCCATAAGAAGAGAAGAAAGAGAACACCGAATGCTGCGGAGCCCCAAATAACTTCTTTGATGTCAGCAGCAAATAGTCGGCCGTTTGGTCCTTCTGCTGCGATTAGGTCAAGATAATCCATCTACTATCCTAAGTTTCCAAGCTTTGCCTCGAGTACGGGCTTAGCTTTTTCTGGGTCGACACTACGGTCAAGCACACGTTCTGCCGCATTAACCGAGAGCTTTAACACTTCTGGTCGCAAGCTCGCAAGAGCAGCAGAGCGCCCTTCTGCAATTTCTGCAGCCGTAGCTGTTTTCATTGACTCAACTTCTGCTTCAGCCTGGGCGATTAGTGTCGCACGCTCAGCTGTTGCTTCTGTCCTAGCTTGTTCCATCATTGCTGCAGCTTCGTTTCGAACGTCTGCTAGTTGATCGTCAAGGTCGTGTGTTAGACGAGCTGATTTAGCTTTCGCTGCTTCGGCTGCGTCTTTGTCGGCTTGAACCTTGTTGGCTCTCTCATCCATCACCTTTGTTATTGGTGGCAAGAGTAGATAGCGGACTGCAAAATAAAGAAGGGTGAACGTTATTGCACCCCAGAAGACCTCGCCAATATCGGGAACGATTGGATTGGTTGGAGCTTCTGTTGATTCTGCAGCTATCAGATCTAGCTGGAAGATTTGAGAAAACATTTATTGGTTCCTTTAAGCGAAGGTTACGACAAGTTGATTCATTCGGGTCTCGAGTTGGCGATTAAGCGAACTTGAGAAGAATAAATACAACGAAACCAATAATCGCTAGCGCCTCTACGAACGCTACACCGATAAACATGGTTGTCTGAACTCGACCTGCTGCTTCTGGCTGACGTGCCATTGCTTGTACTGCTTGTCCTACTAGGTAACCAATACCGATACCTGGGCCAAGCGTAGCGATTGCATAACTTAGACCAGCATCACCTGCTGCTGCTTCAGCTTTACGGTCAGCTGCTGTTATTACAGCTTCTGCCGCTTCTGCTACGGCTTCAGTTTCCTGAAGAATAAAAGCAGCTTGGTTAGCTAATTCCATTACGTTGCTCATTTGATTTTTGCTCTCCTTGTGTTGCCTTCGCTCTCGAAGGACTTTGTGAGATCTTTGATATTTACTTGCTTCTAGTGGTGCACATCTAACGATGAGTCGATGTATACCGCAGCCAACAGCGTAAAGATGAAGGCTTGCAGGAATGAAACCATGGCTTCAAACCCTGTTAGAAGAACTAGAACGCTGAATGGCAGCACGAATGCTGGCACCAGCAGGTCAAACATTGCGATGGTCAATACACCGAATGTGACGAGAAGAATGTGGCCCGCCAACATGTTTGCAAACAAACGAATTGTCATCGAGAACGGACGCAGGATGAAGGTTGAAATGAACTCGATTGGAGTCACGATGATGTACATGATCCATGGAACCCCTGGAGGGAACAGCGAAGCCTTTAGGTATTCGAGGCCGTTGTGCTTCAACCCAACTCCGATGAACACAACCCAAACTAGCAATGCCATAAGTAGTGGGTTTGCAATACGAGCGTTGGCTGGCATCTGGAAGACGGGAATTACTTCGAAGATGTTACCAATGAAGATGAACATGAAGATGCTCAACAGAAGTGGAAGGTAAGGGCGACCCTTAGGGCCCATGATTGAGTCGATGATCTGTGTATCAACGAAACCAACGACACCTTCGACAACGTTCTGAACCCCAGAAGGAACTAACTCTTTACGAGAGAGTAAGAACAATAGCGTTGGAACAACGAACGCTATGACACTGATAAGGCCGATCTTGTTAAAGCTGTAGAATTCGCCTTCACCAAAGATGGCGGGCCATTTAACCAGATTGTCGATTGATGGGAATTCGAGTGCGAGCACTTACGCCACTCCTTCTCTTTTGTAACCGGCGGCAGGTTTGTAGCCTAACGCCGAGGGTTTAAGACCTGGGTGAGCAATCGTTGTGGAAACATAACGCAGTTCCCACGTCAAAAGGCCCAGGTGTGAAATTACAAGGCTGAAGACCAGCCACAATAGATTAACCGAGCTCACATCTTTCAACAACCAAACCAGGCCTGCAATTAAGAAACTTCGGATGAAGTATCCACTGATCGAAGTTGATGCCACCATGCCGTGAGAAATAGTCGATGCCCACGCCAAAATCTTGGCTGAGACCCAGAAGTTGCCAAGAATGATTACCATACCAATTGCAACGGCAGCTGCCGCTGTTGGTCCTCCAACAAGCAGGCTTGCAACGACCGCTATTGGCATAACAATTATGCCACGTCGAATGAGATCTAGAGCTACTTCTGCAGCCGGCGACTCAGTCAAAGCAACGGGCTGATTCTTCACATCTTGGTATTCAAAGTCTCTGGTGTTAGAGCGCAGCTGAGTTTTTGAACCAACTTCTGGGGTTTCAACGCTGACTACAGGTTCTTCTAGCTGCTCCAATGCTTTAGCCTCTTTGGCGGCCTTCATTTTCTTGTAGAACAGGCGGCTAAGAATCATCAGAGTCCAATTGCGCCATCTTGTGCTTGTAGCGATAGTAGAAAGAAATAGACGAACCAATAAAGCCGAATAAGAAGCCAACGATGAAGAATGCTGGGGTTGTTCCTATGGCTGAATCCAACCAGAGTCCGAGTAGTCCAAATACAACTCCGGACAGTGCAATCTCGATGCCTCCTCCGTCGCTAAACGCAGCCGAGGTTCCTTCAGATTTTTGCATCATAAGATAGTTCGGATTCTAACCCTCTACACAGCAAAAAAGCCTAAAAACCTGAGTTTCCGTCTCCATAATTTTGCACGGTTCGTCAGCATCGCTGGTGACTAATGAGTTGGCGACGCACTTGTCTTGATATGCCCCGAATTTGCTCCTTTTATGGAATTGACATCTATATGTACTTTGCTGACCACTCACCGCCACATTTCCATGCCTACTACGGTGATGAGCAGGCGTTGATTAGGATACGGGACGGGGCAGTAATCAATGGCTCGCTGCCCCGTACGGCTCTAAAACTCATTTCTAAGTGGCTCCAACAGCATCAAGAAGAAGTTTTATCTAACTGGAATCTAGCCTCTGCCAAGAAGCCGATACAACCCATCGAAGCTTTGAAATAAGCGAAAACAGGTACTATAGAGATATGGATGTCCATCGAATTGTTGATGCAGAGCTGATAGGACCGAGGTCACTCAAGATCACCTTCTCTAACCAACTCATTCGCGAACTGGACTTCTCAGAAATGCTAACTGGTTTGTTGAAATCAATCGATAGCGATGAGGCATTCGCCGAAGTAGCCGTCGATCACCAGACAGGCACAATATTTTGGCCCGGTGGAATCGACTTGGACCCTGAAGTACTCGCTGGAGTCGCTACTCCCGAGACTGGCCCTGCACCTCGCCTAATTTCCAAATAGCCAAGGCAGGTCGGCTTCCTGTAGCCAATGCCAGTATTTCTACCTTCCAAGCCTGTTCATTGGAGGGTGCCAGGTCGATTCTGCTGCAGCAAGGGCAGCTATCCAAGTCTTGCCAGCCTCTGTTGACTCAACATGTAGGCGCTTTAAGGCTTTTGGTCCGCCGATTCTTGCAATTGCAAGAGCTTGAGGAGGCCTTCCAGGAGACCCAACTGGAGCTACCAATCCATCGGGAAGAAGACTTGCAACTTGGGTCGCTAGTTCGAATAGCTCGATACGTTCTTTGCTGTCGATTTCAAAATCAGCGATAATGTGGCCAAGATAATATAGAACTTCACCAGCGTTTGTGACATCTGCTTCAACCACGGCAGCCTCTAGTTCGGCCTTACAACACCTATATCTAGCCTCAGCCATATCGGTTGTGTTACTACTCAACTTCATAGCCTCTCTATATTCACCTTTAGATAGGGCAGCCTCGAACAGCTGATCCCCCGATCCTGGTGACTGCTCGTCGAGTTCTTTCGAGATAGCTAATATTGCTCGATGATCTTTACGTTGCTTTGCCAGGGTTAGCAGTCGACGCAACTCCTGCTCGGGCGACTCGAAGTCTTTCACAAACTTAATAGCCCAATCGTATTCGCCCATAATTACTGCCAAATTTGCAATTACAGATTGGCGCTCGACTGGCACCATTTCAATTGGTCGAAAGCTCCGCTTAAACCAATCCAAATTTTTTGTGCGAATTGTCTCATCCCATAACTGCTTACGCTTAGTTTCTGGGTCGGTGACATCATCTAGACAGCCGCACGCTAAACCGAGCCTTCCTCTATTTAGAAACCATTCGAACAACTTGTCATAGTGTTTAGGCTTCAGGTCTAGACCTGTGATTGCCTCAGGCCTACTGTTCTGCGCTGCGGGAAGTACATCTCGGGCTATAACAGCGTCTACCAACCTATCAACATGGATCGGATTATCAGTAAGCTTGGCCAGCTTCCAGGCATACTGCGGTATACCAGTAGCCAACAAGTGGTCGAACACCTCATCAGACCTACCACCTGCAATTACCAACTTCATAAGGTCCTGATTAAGGTAGCTTGCGTAACCACTCTTAACGACTAGATCGATAACGGTGTTTATTCTTTCGATGACACTCACTGAGCGCGGCTCTGGAAAAGCTATAAGTATTGCCGCAACCCGCCTAAGTGATGCTGTTTCGCTATTTAGAGCACGATCTACTTCAGCTAGAGCACTTTGTGTCAGCTCTTGATTACTTAAATCACTCATCTTGTCCGCCTTAGAGTTTAATATCTGCCTATTCCAGCTAAGCCTACCGTGGTTTTAGGTCCGGGCCCTCGCCTGATTTCTTAGCAACCGAAGTCTAGATAGCTAGATCGTTCACTATTAGCTTGCGCTACGTGGACTTCTGCTTTGGCTCGGCACGTTCGTCAGAGAGCTCGATTTGTAGCTGTTCGCCCGACTCAGAAGGCAGCACGATTGACGGTTCTTTCGCTGTATCTCGAAGTCCGGAATCATTAACAACTTCTTCTGGTCCGGGACGCAGGGTGAATACAAGTAGACCTATATATAGAGCGCCACCTAGAACTGCTACACCTATTGGGGCTATGGCATCTCCTTGACCTTCGTTATAGGTCGGGTACAACACGCCCACTGAAAGCAAAGCTGTCCACGCCCAAAGAATTAGCACACTTCGTTTGTGACCGTGGCCAAGTCTCATGAGGCGATGATGCAAATGGTCTTTGTCTGCAGTTGCAAAGCCTTGACCCTTTAGGCCACGCCTGACAATTGCGAATGCTGTGTCAACGATTGGCACACCAAGGATTACAAGAGGAATTACTAGTGGTGCATAGAAAAAGAAAGTCTGACCACTAAATGGGTCTGGGGTACGTCCACCAACAGCGACTGTGGATGCTGCCATTAGGCAGCCGAGCAGCAGAGAACCTGAATCCCCCATAAAGATTTTGGCTGGATGGAAGTTCCAAGGTAGAAAGCCTGCACATATGCCGACAACAATGGCCGCTATTAGCGGCCCAATATTGCTGGCTTCGATTAAGTCAACTTGGCCCAGGCGGAACCCATACAACATGAAAGTAACGCCAGCTATGCCCACTATTCCAGCAGCCAAACCGTCAAGGCCGTCAATGAAGTTGATTGCGTTACTCATACCGAGAACCCAAATAACTGTGAGTAGGAATGTGAAGTTAAAATCGACAACAAATACATCGAGGAAAGGTATTCGGAACCAGATGATGTTTATACCGGACAAAACAAGTGTGACACCAACAGCCGTTATGCCAACAGTCTTTGCAGGAGCAGAGATGTCTTTGATGTCGTCGATGGCACCAACAGTGGTGGCGACAATGGCTGCGGCCAAAATTCCTAATGGTTCACCAAGGTTAAAGAGAAAGAAGCCTTCTTGAGTAAATACAGGTTCAAATAGCCCTGAAAGTGCTGCCACCACGAAAGTCACTGCAAAGCCGCAGAACATAGCCAGGCCACCAAGAAGAGGGGTTTTTTCTGGCTTAGCTAGCCCTGGCCGGTCCGAATTCGAGGTTACTCCACGTTTAAGGCTCTGTCTAAGAAAGAAAGGAACCGTTGCATACGTAACTCCAGCTGCGACAAGGACTATTAGAAAGTATGAAGCTAGTGCTGGCCGCAATTTGTCCCTCAAACATACTCGGTGACTGTTACGGCACCGATCATAGCGCAGCTAGATGATGCAGGCCCTGAGTTCAGCCAAACTTCAACTGAAAGACCTGTGATTGTCAGAGCTTACGCCATAAGGTAGGATCTTATTCACAGGGATTGTGATGTCTACCAAACATCGGCTTTAAGCGAGTGAGAGTTCGACTCAACTTCTAACCTGACAATTCAACAAAGAGCTGATCTATCTTGATCAGAAGTTCGGTGGAACCGCGGTTTGTACGAATCGTCCGAATGAACAAACAAACCTAACTATCAGGGAAGTTCATTCATGGAACAACAACTCGAACACAAGCGCCACACTCTTGCACACATCCTGGCGCAGGCTGTTACCAGTATGTATCCGCACGCCAAACTCACGTTAGGTCCCGCCATCGATAACGGTTTCTACTATGACATCGACTTCGGGGACGGCGAGTCACCGGGCGAAGAAGACTTAAAGAAGATTCAGAAGACTATGCGCAAGTCCATCAACAAGTGGACTGAGTGGGAAGCCGAAGTTGTAACGCCTGACAAGGCTCGTGAAGTTTTTGCTGACAACAAATACAAACTGGAGTTGATTGACGAGATCGAAGAAAAGGGTGAAACCATCACTCTTTATACTTGCGGAGGTTTTACCGACCTTTGTCGTGGAGGTCACTGCGAAAACCCGAAAGAAGAAATCGCAACTGATGCTTTCAAGCTAGACAAGATTGCTGGCGCCTACTGGCGAGGCGATGAGAAGAACCCAATGCTTACCCGCATATATGGTGTGGCATTCGATGAAAAAGAAGAACTTGTTGCATGGGAGAAGCAACAAGCTGAAGCCAAAGCACGAGACCACCGTAAACTCGGCAAAGAGCTAGACCTGTTTACTTTTAGCGACATAGTTGGACCCGGGCTGCCTCTATTTACCCCTCGAGGCACAATTATGCGTGATCTTATTGTCGACAAAATAATGAGTATTCAAAAAAAGTATGGCTACCAAAAGGTCGCTATCCCTCACATAACCAAGTCTGACTTATACAAGACATCTGGCCACTGGGAAAAGTATGGTGACGACTTATTCAAGGTGACAGGTCGTGGCGACACAGAGTTTGTTATCAAACCAATGAACTGTCCGCATCACACTCAAATATATGCCAGCCAGCCGCGAAGCTACAAGGACTTACCTATTCGCTACACCGAAACCACAATGGTTTACCGTGACGAACAAGCCGGCGAGCTAATTGGTTTGGGGCGAGTGCGTAGCATCAGCCAAGACGATGGGCACTCTTTTTGCACAGTTGACCAGATCGAACAAGAAGTCGAAGCAATTGTTGAAGTAATCAAAGCTTTCTACTCTTCACTTGGCATGTATGAAGAGGGTAACTTCTGGGTGTCACTGTCAGTCAGGGACCCCCAAGAGCCAGACAAGTACTTGGGCGACCCAGCTAACTGGGACAAAGCTGAAGAGATGCTCACCTCGGTGGCTGACCGAATGAAACTTCCTTACAAACGAATTGAAGGCGAGGCTGCGTTCTACGGGCCGAAGCTTGACTTTATGTTCTACGACGCAATTGGTAGAGAGCGACAACTAGCAACTGCTCAAGTTGACTTCAGCCAGCCAGAACGTTTCGGACTGGAATACACCGATGAAAATGGGGAGAAGCAAACCCCGGTAATGATTCACCGAGCTATTGCAGGCTCGCTAGAACGTTTTATGGCAATCATGATCGAGCACTTTGCTGGCCGCTTCCCACTGTGGCTCGCACCAGAACAGGTTCGTATATTGCCAGTCGCTCAAGTGCACGACGAATACGCCCAGAGTGTTCTGGACGAACTAAGAGAAGCTGGCTTCAGAGTTGAACTGGATGACCCAACAGAAACTCTTGGCAAACGAATCCGCAATGCTAAGAAAGCAAAGTTGCCATACATAATCGTTATCGGCGACCAAGAAGCCGAAGCCAAAACAGTAACCCTTGAAAGCCGTGACACCGAAGAGTCAACTACTCACAGCATGAGTGAGCTATTAACCAAGTTAACCGACGAGGTCAACGTTTAATTTTTAGCCTTTATCGCCCTAGAGACACCATTCATGTCGACTAGAGCCTCAACTTGAGAATAGATAGCGCTCGCTACTCTGACAAGCTCATCAGATTGGGTATGTCCGTGCTCTAAAACTAGGCAACCGTTCGGCTTCAGCCACTTTGGCGCCTGTTCGATTATGTATTTCAGGTCTGCAAGGCCTGTGTCTTCTGCGATGAGAGCTCCAGATGGTTCCCAGTCTGTCACCGACGCATCCACTGGTTCAGCCTCACCAATATAAGGTGGGTTTGAAATTACTAAATCAAATGACTTCTGTTCAGACTCAGCCAACACGTCAAACCAACTTCCATGACGAATATCAACTTTACTTCCTGCCATCCCAACACCAGCCAAGTTAGCTCGTGCAACTTCTAGCGCAGCCTCGCTTGCATCAGACAAGGTAACTACCGAGTCTGGAACTTCGGTGGCAATGGACAAACCAATCGCTCCTGATCCAGTGCCAAGATCTAGCACTCGTGGAGATTCAATTCCTTTAAGAACCTCTACCCCCCAACCCGCTACTTCTTCTGTTTCTGGTCTTGGGATCAATACTCGCCTATCGACCATAAGGTCGAGTGATCTAAAGCCCCAACTACCCAACACATACTGCAGTGGTTCGCCAGCTAGCCGTCTAGCGACCATACCGTCTACCTTGGCTACAGCTTTTTCAGTAACAGCCTGTTGCGAAGTTGCTACCCAATCTAATGCATCAGCACCACTGGCTTCGAAACATATTTGGCGAGCCTCAAACTCTGGGGAGTCAACTAAATCAACAGCTAACTTCTCTATCGTTTCAGCTAGAAGCTCTGACCAGATCATCAGGTCTAGTCTAATGCTGTGGTTAAAAGACGAGTCTTAGAATTGCCCAGCCGATAAATGATACGACAACCGAGCCACCGGCTTTGATTGCTACAGCTTCCCAATCTCTTGATTCAACGTAGTTGCCCATAAGAACCAACTTAGCACTTAACAAAGTCGCCAAAACTAATCTGTCTCAATTTCAAATACCGGCCTAGACTTGATTCAGGCAGTGCTAGCTCTCGTTTGGCTGTCAACTGATTCTCCCATCGGAGAACAGAGATTCGACGGCAACGACGATAAAGAGCTAAGGGTAAAAAATGGCAGATAGTAATATAACTTTTGAGTCTCTTGGCGTGTCCAAAGGGATCAACGACAAACTACAAGAACTAGGAATTACATCCCCGTTCGAGATACAGGCGCTATCAATAGCAGACCTGATAGCTCGACGAGATGTTGTAGGTAGAGCGCCAACAGGTTCTGGTAAGACACTGGCTTTCGGTATTCCACTTGCTATGTGTGCCGAGAAGGCTTCTAAGAAGCGTCCAACTGGTCTAATTCTGGCTCCAACTCGTGAACTGGCAGACCAGATCGCTAAAGAGCTCAGGCCACTTCTAGCAGTACGTGACTTAGACGTACTGCCAATATTTGGTGGAACTGGCTTTGACCGTCAACTACGAGCTCTTCGCAAAGGCGTTGACGTAGTAGTTGCTACACCGGGCCGCCTAATGGACCTAATGAACCAGAAAGAGATCTTCCTAGACGACGTTGAAACAGTCATCGTTGACGAAGCAGACCGCATGAGTGACATGGGCTTCTTCCCGGAAGTAGTAAAGATTGTCGACAAGACATCTGAAACTCGCCAAACTGTTCTGTTCTCTGCAACTCTTGGTGACGAAGTTAAGACTCTCATCAAGAAGTATCAGCACGACCCTCTATATTGCGAAGTTGGCCCAGAGTCACCAGACCTTACAAAGATGACGCACCGCTTCATCAAAGTAAACAATGAGAACCGTCTAGCTGTTGCAGCCAAGTTTGCTCAGCAGGCTCATTCTTCTATTGTGTTCTGCCGTACTAAACACGGCTGTAATCGCCTTGCTCGTCAACTTCAGAACGCAGGACTAAGCACCGGACTAATCCACGGTGACCGTTCACAAAACCAGCGCACCGCTGCTCTAAAGCGTTTCGCCAGTGGCGACACAAACGTATTGGTAGCAACAGATGTTGCTGCACGTGGTATTCACGTAGACAATGTCGACCAAGTAATTCACTTTGACCCACCAAAAGAAGACTCTACCTATGTTCACCGTTCTGGTCGAACAGCTAGAGCCGGAGCCGAAGGTGTTGTTGTTTCGCTTATTAAGCCGAATGAGAACAAGCAGTCAAAGCGCATGCGCAAAAACTTAGAGATCGATGTCGAAGCCGAAGACGCTCCAGAAATTGACTTGGACGAATTCATTAAGACATCCAAAGAGCGTTCACTAAAGCACGATGAGAAAGATCGTGTAGCTAAGCGACGTCGTAGCCCTAAGAACCGATCAGGCGGCCGTAATGGTGGTAGCCGTGGTGGAGGCAAGGGCAAAGGTCGCTCAAACTCTCGTAGTCGTAACCGCTCAGATGACGATGAAAGATCAGATCGCCCAAGTCGAGGACGCTACAAGAAAGACGGTGAGCGTAGCTCTAAATCTGGAAGCGGTAAGCCTCGTCGTTCGAAGAGTGGTGGATCACGTAACCGTTCAGATGATGGTGAACGAAACGAAAGATCTGGCAATGGCAAGCCAAGACGTTCCGGTAAACCAGGTAGCAAGCCAGGTGGGCGCAACAGCAAACCAAAGAGCAGAGACGGCAAACCCGGCCGACCAAAAGGCACAGACGGTAAGCCAAAGTCAAAGCGAACTGGCAAGCCGAGACCTAAGAACAAGAACTCTCGATCAGCCAGAAGCAAACCTAAGACACGCCGAAGCTAGCTTTCACAAACTAAAGCCACGGCTTACGATTCCAGAGTGCCGTATTGTGTTCCAAGCCATATTCCTATTTCCGGAAGGGGGTACGGCTGGTGGTTTATGTGAACCTTGCACGAGGTCTGCATTGCGGTTCGTAGTCACAAAGCTAAACATCTCTGGTCCAAAACTGGCCAAGGTAAAGTCCTGGCCCTCACCATCGTGTCTAGGCGAGTAGTGGACGCTAGCGCTGGCGCCAACTATGCGAATACCATAGGAGTTCTGAGCAGCCAGTTCTCTACTTATGTCATGCAAAATCGAAGAACCGCGTCCGTTGTCGACCGCTACTTTGTCTGCCACCAATACGACTGCTTCATATCTTGCAAAGTTGTCGATGCCAAACGCCTCAATAAACTCGTCAATGCTAACCCAGCGCTTCTGGTTTCTAGACCCAAGCTTCGGCACGCTAATCATGTAGCCGACAACATCAGCCAACAGATAAAGGACCCGCTTGTTTCCTTTTGGCCAGACCCCGAAACTGCTAGCTATCTGAGGCAGCGAGCTAATATACACTGCCTGTTCGACATCTAGGTTTACAAACTCAATGTTGGTATCGAATCTGTCTGAGGTATAGCGATTTTTGTATAGAAAGCCCGGCGTAAGAAGTTGAGGTCTGAGATTCTTAAATTTATCCGCCATATAACTACTTCTAACTACTATCCCCGGCTAGCCCACAATGGGATAGATTACGCCCACCCTACAAAACAACCTAGGAGCCTGTCCAACTGAGCGTCAAATTAACTTTGTGCTGCTAACTGCGTAGCCCGTTCATCAGCTACTAAAGCGTCTGATACGTCATCTAGTTCGCCGCCTAGAACTTTGTCTAGCTTGTAGATAGTGAGCCCAATACGGTGATCGGTAAGTCTGTTCTCTTTAAAGTTGTAAGTTCTGATCTTTTCAGAACGCCCACCGCCTCCGGTTTGAGACTGTCGTGTTTCAGATGCTTCTCGCTGTGCTTCATCTTGCTTTAACGCCAGCAGTCTTGAGCGCATAACCTTAAGTGCACGTTCACGGTTTTGAAGCTGGCTCTTCTCATCCTGCATTGACACAACCAAACCTGTTGGAAGGTGAGTTAGGCGAATAGCTGACTCGGTCTTGTTTACGTGCTGACCACCAGCACCAGACGCTCTAAACTTGTCGTAGCGTAGCTCTTTATCTTCGATATGAAGCTCGATCTCTTCAGCTTCTGGCATAACAGTCACAGTTGCTGACGAAGTGTGAATACGGCCTTGTGACTCTGTTGTTGGAACACGCTGCACTCGATGAGGTCCAGCCTCAAACTTCATACGAGTCCAGACACTGTCGCCCTTTAAGCTAAACGATGCTTCGGTGTAACCACCATGATCAGACTCTGAAGCACCCATAAACTCGAACGCCCAGCCTTGCGTTGAAGCATATGTTTTGTACATTTCAAAAAGATCGCGAGCAAACAGGTTTGCTTCTTCCCCACCTTCAGCGCCACGAATCTCGATAATTACACTCTTACCATCGTTAGGGTCTTTCGGCAGAAGCAACACCCGCCACTCATCGGTAAGAGTTTCTACCTCTGCCTTAGCAGCGTTCTGCTCGGCACGTAGCTCTTCTGCTTCGGCGCCTGAAGAATCAGTAATCATCTCTGCTAAGTCTTCGATGTCTTGAGTCCGGTCACGAAGACGAGTGCCCACCTTGATGATCTGAGTCAAATCGGCGTAACGTTTTGTCAGTGCCACAAACTTAACCTGGTCAGACACAATCGTCGGATCAGACATTCGTGCTTCGAGCTCAGAATGCTCGGATATAAACGAATCAAGTTGGTCTAACACAGGGCTCTAGGCTAGCAGTTAAGCGCCAATTCTCCAGCAGTGTTTTGTTAGCCGACAATTATCCCAGAAGCTGACAAGTCCAGTATCGCAGGGTCATCAACGACACCTGCGACCGCTCTAACAGTCTCTAGATCGGCAACTGCCACTGTCACAGAGACCCGATTATTAACTGTCCCGGCAGCTGAACCAACTATGAAAGCTTCTTGCTGAACACTTTGAAGTTGATCTTGGGCTGCCTGCAGTTGGTCGGCCGAGAACTGAACTTGTTCAATACATGGAATCAAATCGCCGGCTGTTAGCTCTTCTCTAGCAGCTTCAACTTCGCCCTCAATAACCTGCAACACTCCAATGCCTATAGAATTTACTGATTCAGATTCGGTAGCGAATAACTCTTCTTCGGATAGTTCTGTGCCTAGCTCTTCTTCTAGGGCAGCTTCAAGTTCGAATAGATCACGGCTGAAGTATGCAATGCCAGCTTTGTCACTATTAGAGTCAGCCCAGTTAGAAAGAACCTCTACATCAACAGTTTGATTGAAATCTAAGTTCTCGCACATATCGGGAACTGGAAACTCAGTATCATCAAAGTCTGGTTGTTCGAAGTCTCGATCACTGACTAGTTCGACACGGTTGTCGTCGTTTGGTGGCCACGAAACAACAACTGTGCGGTTACCGAACGCAACACCGCTTTCAACTTGCGCCCAATCGCCAACCTCTAAACCGTTAACTGTGACACCACTGCACTGTGGCGGCAAAGACTCAAGCACACCACCAACACAAAAGACTGGACCGTCGCCTTCGTCTATCAACATTCCAGAAAACTCAACCTGTGATGCAACTTCAGGCCGCTCAACAGCACTGGAGCGTGTGTCTACATCTACGCCCTCAACCTGAAACAGCTGCGAGCTGCCAGAACTCAAAGCTAAGTCATCATCGGGCAGCTGTGAGGCTAGACCTGGGTCGCCAAGGTCTGGGCCGGTTAAAGATGCATCAATCTCTGTATCGCCTCCACACGCTGCAGCAACTAGTAGAGGTAGCAAGAAAATGGCTAATTTGGTGGGTAATTTATGGTTCATAGTCGTTAGACGAACTATAGCTCTGTTTGTATCCCTAACTCGGAAGGTTTATTTGAGGCTCTGCTTTAGCCCATCATCTTAGATAGCGACTAGCTACTGGCAGCCCAGCCAGCGCCAATACAGTCTCATCTATATATCTAAGGTCTTTGTCCGGGCCACAGACAACAAGTTCGCGCACGTTGCTATCTCCGAGCGCTTGCACATAGCGAATTGCGTGCTCGTAAACATTTGGTGAACTCTGCGCTACATAGAGAGTAAGGGTCTGGTTGTCTTTGTTATACGTTGCTCGTGGAGACTCGGTGAATACATCGTCAATGTCAACATTGGGAACAAGCTCGCTGGTGTCATTTGTGGAAAGCATTTGCTTGTACCGGAGCTGCCCTGCCGGATCTAAATTGGATAGGGGGTGAAAGCGTTCTAACTCGTTAGACCTTACAGATTGCACCTTAAACATCACTGCGGCCAGAATCTCTTCTGGTAAACCTTCCGAAGTCAACGCATGAATCTCTCTATCTGCTTGGCCTACGCCAATTTCAATGACTGGCTCACCCTTGTATTCAAGTACTCTGGCTACTTCTAGCCCAGTGGAACTAACAGAGGCATAGTCGGCCTCGATAACTAAGCCCTCTCCTCCGGTTATCTTTGCCGAGTGCTGCGAAACTACTGCGAGCCCCGACGCAGCATCTGACTTAGCTACCAAATCATTCGCAGCTTCTATTAACGCCGCGTCCGCATTTGGCAAAGGGTGAGATTCGGCTGGTTTGGCTTCAGCAACTTCACCATCAATGGCAGTGAAGACCTTTACATCTAGACCTTTAACGCCAAGTGCAGTTAGAGCATGCTTAGCCGCTATGTCCGGGTCAGTACAAAGAACGTTTAGTTGGTTTACTTTGTTACGAGTCGCCCAAAGCAAGCCGTGGCCTAAACCCTGAGTCTCGGTAACTAGAAAATAACCGCTGTTGTCTGCGAGGCCGGCTGCAATTTCTGACTTTGATTCGATGTCGACGCCAAAGTGATTCTTGCAGATTGCGGTTAGAAGTGCTTGTTGGTTCACAGGAGTCCAGGCTAGGCAGCAGGACAAAGAAATTCTAGAAACTTTCTGAAAGTTTTTCTAGATGCAACCATTTACATCAAGTTCGCTTTGACTACGACAAGGTACTTTACTTTCTACCACCACTTGGCCACTGACTACCTTTTTAGACCTCAGCAGGTCCGAAATCACTGACAAAATGTCAGACCCATGTGGGAGGCTGTATTCATGAAGAACGGGGCGCTATCTGTGCGCAAATTCGAAGCTACGGCGGCAAATCTTCGAACACTGCTGTCCTCACTTGTCCCAAACGACTTAACAGAGTCCGACTTAGACCAGGCAGTCAAAACCATAAACGAAATCGAAGCAGACCTGGCGATAGCTAAGACCAAGTGCACAACACAAGTAGTTAGGTTAAGCGAACAAGGACACTCCGTAAACCCCAAACAGTTCTGGCTCAATCACAAGGTCTCGAAACGAGAGGCCGAGCTCGAAGTTGCCAAGGCAAAGACGACGACGCAACTAGCCGGCCTTAGCAAAGCTCTGCCAAAAATATCTAAGTCGAACTTCGATTCGTTAGCACGCCAGATCTCTCGGCTAGACGATAGAAGCCTCGACGCAATAGACAGTACGGCAATGATTGAGCAAGCTAAGAAGCAACCTGCCGACAGCTTTGATCGAATTCTACGAAACCACATTGAAGCCCAAACTGTTGACCCTTTGGCAGATGCGAAGACTCAACGTGGCGCCTCGACTGTTAAAAGCTGGGTAGACAAGACTACTCGGCGTGGCCACACACACCTTGACCTCGATTTAGTTCGACACGAAGAAGTCACAAACCGTATTCAACGCCGAATGACTCAACTCGCAAACCAGCAAAAAGATACAGGTACTTCAAATATTAAGAAGGACCCAAAGTTGGCAGCCGAGGCCCTCTACCAACTTGTTTGTGGAAGCCCAAAGCTAGGCCGATCGCCTTCTGGAGCGCAACGCAAAGCACTAGCTGCAGACCTTATTGTCGTAGTGGACGAAACAACCCTGAGAACAGGCCCACATAAAAAGTCCGTCATGCAAACCGAGACAGGCACACAACTAGCCGCCGAAACCGTCTCTCGACTGGCTTGTGATGCAACAATTCGAAAGGTCAAAGTAGATTCGGCAGGAATAGCAATAGATGTTGGCCGCAAATCACGAACCGCCACCGATGCCCAGTGGGCTGCAACCAAAGCAATGTATTCAGCTTGCGCCTGGGATGGCTGTGAGCAACCAATTGGCTGGTGTCAGCTCCACCACATTCAGTACTGGCGCAACGGTGGCAAGACCAATATGAATAACCTTGTGCCTTTATGTAACCATCACCACCATGAAGTCCACGAAGGCGGCTGGACTCTAAAACTCGGCAAGAACCGTGCGCTGGAACACTACAAACCAGATAAATCGCTCTGGAAAACTACAAAACCGCCAAACCGGCTAGATACAAGTTAGGAGACCCAGTAGCTACCGATAAGCCAACGATTAACACTAAAGATCGCACACTCTAGTGGCTGAACATAGAAAGCTGGGCCCGTAAGGCCTAGTTAACAGTTTCTGGGATGCAACCAGATAGTAAGCTCACCGGAGCAACAGGAATAACCGCTACTTGAGTGCTACTCGTCAGTTTGTGTTTCTTCGCCCTCGACAGCTTTACGCTTACGACGTCCATAACGCTTCTCGAAGCGTTCAACACGACCAGCAGAGTCGATGATCTTCATCTTGCCGGTGTAGAACGGGTGGCTTTCAGAAGAAATTTCGACCTTGTAAAGCGGATAGGTTTCGCCGTCTTCCCACTCGATAGTCTCGCTAGTTTCGACAGTTGACTTGGTCAGAAACTTGAAGTCAGCAGAAGCGTCCATGAACACTACCGGACGGTAATTTGGGTGGATATCTGCCTTCATAATCTTGCTTTCGGTAAGTTTTACTAGCTCTGCAAATAACGTTTGTTATGCACAGAATTGCTCGCCAGCTTGGTAACTGGTCCCAACCATAAATATTGGGCTATTTAGTCTGCCTGAATATTCGCAGTTTGCGACCTATTCCAGGCGGTTTTTTGAAATAGTTTGCCAATGAACCTAATCAAACAAGAACTACCCAAACCAGCCGAACTAACACCACGATAAAACAAGCTAGAAACAGCCATTTGGTAATTTATCCCTCGGTCTGGAAGAGCCCTGAATGGTAAACCGCTAATGGTCGGGCACATTCAACGAATCCGGTGACGGGCAAAACACCGCAATCCGATACGACTTCTAGAAAACTAATTGGTTTATTTAGCAATGCTGGCTTGGGACACCCGGCACTCAGCACTCGATACTCGCCACTCAGCACTCGCCACTCAGCACTCGCCACTCAGCACTCAGCACTCAGAGCACTCGACACCCGGCACTTGGCACTTGGCACTCAGCACTCAGCACTCAGAGCACTCGACACTTGGCACTTGGCACTTGGCACTTGGCACTTGGCACTGAACTAGCTTAAAGAATCTTTTTTAGCGCCATGAGCCAAGACCTCAGCGTTAGTTCCCTTTGAGTCAATTAGCTCGATGAGCTGAGCATAACCGGTTTGGTCTTCTGATTCAGCTTCTGAATCTGCCTTAGCCACTAGGTCACGAAGTTTAGACATTGCTTCTACATCGTCTTCATCGAGCATGTACTCAACCCAGCTAGTACGAGAACTTGCGATATCTATTACAGGTTCTGTGCTACCTGAAGCTCCGTCTGGTTCGGCCAAGACAATCTCACAATTGGCGTGACGGCTCAACTCTGAATAAATGAGCGAGTCTGGGTAGTCAGCGCCAAATATCGAGTCTGTCATCACTGAAACAAGAGTTACAGAACCAGCCTCGTCCAACTTGGCTGCCGACCCGAGAAGCTGACGTAGTGGCTCGAGTGCTGGAAGCTCTACGCTCGCTGCGCTTGAGCGACTGTTGTTGACGAAGTTTGCAATGTAAGCCTTAGAAAGATCAGTCAAGCTGTCCAAGACAATGAACACATCTTCGCCCTTTTCCGCCATACGCTTAGCTCGCTCAAGTGTTAGCTCGGCAGTAGCAATATGTTCTTCAATAGTGCGATCGAAAGCTGAAGCTATAACTTCACCCTCGGTTAAACGAGATCGAAGATAGGTAACTTCCTCAGGTTGTGCACCGATTGCGAGAATCAACACACTCATCTCTGAATAGTTCTTCTCTACGGCACACGCCATCTCGGCCACCAGAGAAGTACGACCAGACTTTGATGGGCCGCTAACTACTGCACGCTGACCCTTACCAATTGGGGCAACTAAATCGATAACTCGATTAGTTAACGCATCGTTGTCAGAGTCTGACTCCAACACAATCTGCTGGTTCGGAGAAACCGGAGTTAGTTCTTCGAACTTTGGTCGAGAAGCTGCATCTTCAGGGCGAGACCCATTAACTGTTTCGATATTAGTGAAACTAGGGTTCTTCTCGTTACGGTGTGGAGTTGAAGCCTCACCAGTTAAGTGATCGCCACGTCGAAGCTCTAGCTGACGGACCTGTTTAACCGAAACATACACATCGTCCTTACTAGGCAAGAACCCAGCGACACGTAAGAAGCCGTAACCTTCGTCACGTAGATCCAAGAAGCCAGAGACTTTTTCTAACTTGTCCGATACCTGGTCGTTACCAGCTTCTGAGCGTGGAGTCTTCTTACCGCGACGGCCCTTTGAATAACGAGAGTTAGCTGGATCGACTGATGAATCTTGTGAATCTGAGGCACTGTCCCCGTCAACATCATCGCTAGTTTCTTCGCCACTATCACCAGAAGAGTCCGCATCAGACGAATCGTCCTGGTCAGCTGACAATTCTTCTCCGGAGAGCTTCTGAATCTCAGCTACTAGGTCGGCCTTAGTATGTTTGGAACTTGGCTTTCCTCCAAGTGCGGTAACAATGGCTGAAAGTTGAGCCTTATCCTTCTTCTCAAGAATAGATGGGTCGGTTGATATTTGATCTGACAATGTAAGCTCCTGCGTGATACAGACAAAAAGATTATTGATTAAGCGATACTCAAATGTTATTGGGAACCGTGCAAACTTGCTACTTTCGACAATTTGTCTACCAACTCGGAGTATTCGCCTGAACTTTGCTCGTATCTTTCAGACTTACCTAGTAGCTCTTCAAGTTGTGGGTGTAGACCAGGTCTAGCGCCGATTGCTTGTGAGACAGCATCCAAGAATTTATCCGGTGCTGCAGTTTCTGCCACAATGTTGTGGCTATTGTCACCTCCACTGTCCAGCTTTGTTGCAACTGCTACCCCGGCAGCCGTGTGAGGATCTATAACTATTTGATAATCGTTATAGACCTTAGCTATCGTGTCGAGCGTTTCTTCATTACTGGCACTGCCTGCCATAAATTCCGAACGAAGTTGTTCCATGATTTCATCTGGGAACTTAACGTTCTTATTAGTCTTGTACTCGGACATCAGCGACGCTATTAGTTGCGAGTCCTGCCCGCTGAAATGCCAAAGGATACGTTCCAAGTTAGATGGTATCTGAATGTCCATACTGGGGCTTGGGGTTTGACGCACGACAACATGGTTTAATTCACCAGACTCTAAGAACCTGACGAACGAATCATTCTCGTTAGTTGCAACAACAATATTGCCAATATCGGCCCCCAGTTGTTTGGCATACCAGGCTGCCAGAACGTTGCCGCAATTGCCAGTTGGCACCACTATGTTTGGCACAGTTACCCCACCTGGCTTACTGGACTGTTGAGTCTTCCATTGATTGACACCTGCAATGTAATAACTAATCTGAATGAGAACCCTGGCAAAGTTGACTGAATTGACGGCAATCAAGTTCATTGAGTTTCTCAGGTTTGTATCGACGAAACTTTGTTTAACCAAGTCCTGACAGTCATCGAATGAGCCCTCTACCGCTAAGTTATGAACTGAAGAAGAAGCAACCGTTGTCATTTGGCGACGTTGAATTTCACTTACTTTGCCATGCGGGTATAACATGACGACTGCAAAGCCCTCACTGTTCTTCAGTCCGTTGATGGCAGCCGAACCTGTGTCACCCGACGTTGCCCCTAGAACAACTGCAGGCAGGTCACCGGATTTCTTATCGGCTAGAGCGTGATCGAGTAGTGGACCCAACAAACACAGGGCGAAATCTTTGAAAGCAAAAGTTGGACCTTGGGTTAGATCAAGCAGGCTCAGATCTTGTGATACTGATTTAATCTGAGATAGCTCGGGAATTCTAAACTCTGAGTACGCTGCCTCTATTAAAGAGTCAAGATCTCCCTTAACTGGCCAAGAGGGTGAGAACGCATCAAACAAGCCCTTGATAGCTTCTTTGACCGATGTTGTTGCCATCAGCTCTTGAATTGAAACATCGCTAACAGAAGGAAGCTCTATTGGAGAATAGAGTCCGCCATCAGGAGCTAAACCGTCAACGATAATCTCACTCAGGTGTTTACATTCTTGCCCACGAGATGATTGGTACAGCACTGTCTAATCCTAAATGAGAGATTGGTATTTGTCTGGACTTAACTACTCGTCAAGAATGCGTATTTTAGTGACAACTTTACTGACGGTAGTCAAATCTTCTAGCTCTTCGAACAGATTGGCAAACGCCGACTCAGAAGCCGACTGAGTTGTAAATACGATCCGTGCCATTTGCTGTGCATCTTGCTCGTCAGATTGAGCAATTGGCGTTTGCTCGACTCTATTTATAGACACTTGATGCTTGGCAAACACTCCGGAAATTTCAGAAAGCACACCCGGGGTGTCATCTACTTCAACTACAACAAAGAAACTTGTTTGATCGACGCCCGGGTCTTGCTCTCCCAACAACTTTGGGCTTGGCAGTTCACGATACGTTCCCTGCACAAGATTTCGAGAAGCATCAACAATGTCGCCTAGCACTGCACTCGCAGTTGGGCGTCCACCGGCACCTCGCCCGTAGAACATTAATTCACTCGACGCTGAGCCTCTAACAAACACTGCATTATAAGAGCCTCGTACCGCAGCCAGTGGGTGGCCTACAGGCACAAGGGTTGGAGCAACCCGAGCCGAAATCCGGTCAGGACTATCAGAAGAACAAACAGCCAAAAGCTTGATCACATAGCCAAGGCTCTTCGCTGTTTCAATATCGGCTGCTGTGACAGAGGTAATGCCTTCACAAGCAACATCTGCCTCTTGGATGTGGCCACCAAAAGCTATGGAGCTCATGATTGCCGCTTTGGCTGCTGCGTCGTGGCCTTCGACATCGGCGGTTGGATCGGCTTCGGCGTAACCAAGTCGCTGAGCTTCCGCTAGAGCATCATCAAAAGCTGCGCCTGTCTCTGACATCTGACTGAGTATGTAATTTGTTGTTCCATTTACGATTCCAACAATCTGCTGCACTTCTTCGCCCAGCAGTGATTCACGCAATGGTCGCAGAATTGGAATAGCTCCGGCAGTAGAAGCCTCGAACAGAAGGTCTACCTGATTCAAGTTGGCTATTTTCGCGAGGTCTAAGCCGTGATTAGCTATAAGTTCTTTATTGCCAGTAACGACTGGTTTGCCAGCACCTAGTGCCATCAAGATAAGCTCTCGGGCTGGCTCAATTCCACCAATTAGTTCAACAACTAGGTCGACATCAGGATCAGTAACAACATCCTCGGCACTACTACTTACGGTAAACGGGCCGTCAAAGTCGTATTTGTCTGGGTTCCGCACCGCTACCTTGGTTAGCTCAAAATTGACTCCCGACGCTTCTAGTAAAGCCTCACGTCTTTCAATCAAAAGTCGAGCAAGCGAAGAACCAACCGTTCCATAACCTAAAAGGCCGATTCTGACCGTTGGGTTTGTCAAAGAAGAAACAGGTTTGGTCTCGCTAGTCATTGCATGTGACACTAGCACCCGCAGCATTCTAGAAAGTTGCACTAAACCTCAAAGCCGACTTAAAGACCTGCTCTAGTTCTATGTGCTCAAAGAGATCCGAGGAGAACGCAAACAACACTGGGTAATGACTGAGAAATCACTCAGCCATCGAAAATATCTGTGTTGAACAAATCATCTAGCGTTTCTCTACGCTGCACTAACTTTGCCTCACCGTTAGACACAAAGACAACCGCAGGCTTACCAACGCTGTTGTAATTTGATGCCATGCCGTACCCGTATGCTCCGGTCACCGGTGTAACAACTAAGTCACCGATCGATATTGTCTTAGGCAGTTCGGCGTCGGCGACGATGATGTCTCCGCTCTCGCAGTGTTTGCCTACAAGGTTTGCAGTGAATTCTCGTGGATCAGACATATTGTTCGGACAGAACGTCTCATAGCCTGAGTCATACATTATTGGTCTTGGGTTATCGCTCATTCCGCCATCGACAGCGACGAAATTTCTCACCCCAGGTATCTTTTTAACAGTTCCAACTGTGTACGCAGTCATTCCCGCTGCGGCCACAATTGACCGGCCGGGCTCAATCCCGACTTTGGCTGTAACACCAAGTCTTTCAGCTTCTTCGGTTACAGCTGTTGCCCACTCGGTGATAGAAGGAGCATGCTCCCCATTAACGTAAGGCACACCAATACCGCCACCAATTATTATCTCTTCGAAATCATAAGGATCTGCAATGTCAGCCAGAACACGGAACGCTTTGACAAAAGAATCAACAATAAATACTTGCGAACCAATGTGAGCATGAATCCCAAGCAAGTTAACTGCCGGAGAGGCTATTGCCTTATCAATACAGACTTGGGCATCGCCAGTCGAAACCGTTAAGCCAAACTTAGAGTCGTCTTGGCCCGTTGCCACATACTTGTGTGTTTCAGCTTTAACACCAGGAGTTACCCGAATCAAAATATTCGGGACGACTGACAAGTTCTGGGAATGCAGGTACTCGAGTCGGTCAAGCTCATCAAATGAATCAACCACGATCTTGCCAACACCGACAGTTATCGCTCGCTGTAGTTCGTCGATCGATTTATTATTGCCATGGAATGTGATGACCGAAGGATTGACCCCAGCCCGAAGTGCTATCTCGAGTTCGCCGCCAGTTGAAACATCAATACCCATGCCGCAGTCGGTAACTAACTTGGCCATATACCTACAAGAGAAAGCTTTAGACGCATAGGTTGCGTACCCACCAAACACTGCGACTGCTTCGGCACAACGTGCCTTGATGTGGTCTTCGTCATATATAAAGAGTGGTGTTCCAAATTCGGCCACTAAATCGGTGACACTAACTCCGCCAACTAGAAGCCGACCATCTTCGACTTGCGATGTGTCGCTCAGCAGATGTCTAGATATCGGTGCCACCCTACCCATGGTATCACCGAGTATTCAGTTATTATGTGCGGCTACAGCTTGATTGACTTAGCTGCCAAGTCAATTTGTTCTGTTTCTACAACCGCAGGAGTGTGAGATTCAGCTATTGCTTTTTCGTAGAAATCAACATGGTCTTGAACCATTCGCTTCATTGAGAAACGCGTTTCAACTTCGAACTTGCAAGCTCTTCGGTTAATTTGATCGACCTTGCCAACTGCTTTAACCATTTCATCTTCGTTGTTAACAACAAAGCCAGTTAGTCCATCCGTGACGATTTCCGGAGCAGCTCCTTGCGGGAACACAATTACGGGCGTTCCACAAGCCATTGATTCGATCATCACCATTCCGAATGGCTCATGCCAACGAATAGGATTCAACAATGCTTTTGCACCAGAAAGAAGCTCGAACTTGTCTTTGGGTCCAAGCTCACCAAGGTATTCGATATCAGAGGTTAAATATGGCTTAACGTGCTTCTCAAAATACTCGATCTCTCTTGGTTCACGCATCTTAGCTGCGATCTTGAGAGGCATTCCGGCCTTGCGAGCCACTTCAACAGCAGTATGAACACCTTTTTGTGTGACCATACGACCAAGGAAAGCTAAGTAGCCACCCTCTCCTGCACCATCTGGGAAGCGACTAATGTCGACGCCATGGTGAATCACTGTGTCAACAACTGTGTCAGGTGACGCTAGCGATGCATGATGGTGCGAAATAGAAATAATCTTGCCACGACCTTGCGTAACCTGCTCCCAAATGAGATGTGTGTCATCTGAGTATGGAAAGTGGTTAGTAGTAACAATCGGAGTATCAGTAACTGACGGACCATAAATAGGGCCTAGCAATGTGTGGTCGTGGATAATGTCAACGTCTTTAGCGAGCTCTGTGTAGCCAGCTATCAGATGCTTAATCTCAATGCATGAGTTAGCGATTCTTTGACCTTCAGCTTCTTCGAGAAGGTACTTAGTGTCCACCGGGCAAGTTGAGTCTCCGGTGGCGAATAGTTCTACGTCGTGACCGGCAACAGCCAGTCCACGAGCCAACGTATCTATAACAAGTTCGGTTCCTCCGTAGGCAACAGGTGGGACTGGAACCCATGGTGGAGCAATAATGCCGATCTTCATGAGATACCCCCAAGCATTTCACAGCTGTTAGACAACGTATTTTTTCTCACAACCCGCCATCGGCACTTAGAAATCGTTGTTTAGTCCTAATGGCCCAGAAATTGCAATTGCCTATAGCTAGGCGGCTAAAAATAGGGCCTCAGCCATTATCGAGATGAGATCCTAAGGGGCTAGATGCCCTTACCAATTTTGTGGGCTTGTTTTAGAGCAAACTCGGCTGGCAAACCTAAGGCCACTACAAGAGCCAATGCGTTTCGCTTCTCAAGCGGGTTGAGCTTAGCTACTTCCACTACTGCGCTCAATGCTTCCTTTCGATCACCCATTGCAGCTCTAGCAACAGCTTGCTGGCCTTTAATCCTTGCTAGACCTCGCGGATCGTCAGCAAATTCCGGATGCTTTTCGATTAGGTACTGCAGAGCTTCATCGATCATCTTCCATCTCTCGAAGAAGAATGATGCGCCGTGCCAATAGATTCTGACAAGTGGAGCATCAGCTACAGCCAGAGTTGTCCTCTTTACTGTACGCAGAATGAAGTCGTAGTCTTCGGCGTAACCACCTGGGATCTCTTCGTCTACATAGCCAACTTCGTTAAGTAAGAACTCACGATTAACCAACCAGGCTGAAGGGTGAACTTCTGTCATCCGATCACGAATGAAATCTTCTAGCTTGACACCCTTTGGATCTGGAATCCGTGCTGTGTCTTCACCTTCGAAGTTAATAAAGATACCTGTACAAGCTGCTTTAGCTCCCGGAGTATTCTCTATCGCAGTGAACTGCGAACTTAGCTTTGCTGGCAACCATTCGTCGTCGTCGTCGCAGTAGGCAACCCATTCGCCAGTGGCGTAGTCGACACCGCTGTTGCGGCCACCGGCTAGACCCTGAGAACGAACATTAGAAGTAACTTTTAGTGAACGATTTCGTTCCTCGGCTACTAGTGTTTCGTCGGGTTCACATTGGTCAAAGACAACAACGATTTCTATCTCGCCTTTGTAATCCTGATTCCAAATCGCATCAATCGCACGCCGCAGTAGCTCTGGACGGTTACGCGTAGCGATAATTGCCGACACTTTTGCATACTGTCTGCTCTCACTCATTTACGCTTCTCCTGCGTTTAGTTCTGCGTTCTCAAAAGCACTGTCAACGCTTTGGGTTGAAGTGTTATTGTCTTGGGATGCTTCTGCATAGATGGGCGTAGTTGTTCCTAGCAAGCCGTCTACGACACTGGCAAACTCGACAACACCAGCAATAGCACCGTCACTTGTTTCAATAGTCATTGAAGATGGGTTAGCGATGCCCTCATTTAAAGCAGCGTAAAACTCTTCTTGAGAATCAATAACCTTGGCCACACCGTTACGATCCAAATGTTTCGCAAACTCCATTTGATGTTCATCAACATGCTCATCAAACTCAGGGTTACGAGCCACTACAATCGGAAACTTTTTACAGTAGCGGGCATCCATGACCGTTGAAGGGCCACCGTGACTTATAACTACTGTTGCTGCACGAAACAGGTCAAGCAGCTCGGCATGCGGAATCAATTCACGTGAGTCCCAGGCATAAGAGTATTTAGAAGTACCTCGCTGGATTATCACCTGAACGTCAAACTGTGGATTCCAAGCATCCATCCAGTCGATCATCCGATCAAACTCATGAAGGTCGGTTCCAACCGAAACAACGACTAAAGGGGTTCTAGACGAATCTGTCATATCAGTACAGAGCTCCTACTAATTTGGATCCTTCATATATTTCTTCTTGTTCTGGCCACTGGACTAGAAACTCTGTCGTAAATGGTTTGCAAAGTTTGCCTGTCAATGTCGCAGAATTTATTCGATCATAAACCTCAACATACACTGTTGGGATTTTTAGAGCCCGAGCAACCACAAAGAAAGGGAAAGCCACACCGGCTCCATTTGAAATCACTACATCAGGCTTTAGCTTACGAAGCACTTTAAAAGCCAACGCTGTATTTCTGATCATGTTCGGGATGTTGCGAGTAGTCGGGAAGTGAGCAAATGTCACAGGCTCGTCAGAGAGCTTCGAATGAGCATCTGCCAGATCGAACGTTACCCAATGTCTTTGGTGGTGACGCCACCATGGTTCCAGCTGCAGAAGCTGGGATAAATGTCCACCAGATGAGGACACAAACAGCAAGTTTTTGTGCTGCTCATTCAATTGATTCGCCATTGATCCACCAAATTCGTCCGAACCTTCTCAGATTCGCAAAGCTTATGAACCTAATTACGGCCAAATAACCCACTGGCTTTAAAGAAATATCGGCTTGTTTAGCTAACTGTCAGAGCAAAAAAGCCGATCTCAAGGCTTAAGTGTCCTAATTTAGGGCACCCGAACCAGAGCCGCTGGATGAGATCATGACAGCTAAACAACTCAAGCACCAAAGCGCAGGCGCTGCGACGAGTCTGTCCATGGTGGGTGCTGTCGCAACCATGATTTCTAACTTTGGTATTGCTGCTGTAGCTGCAAAGGAGAGTCTCGCTTTCGCCGGTGTATTCTTTGCGGTCACTGCTTTAGTTTCAATAATTGGAAACGGTTCGAGCTTGGGAGCTCAGACAGGTTTTGTATTCTTCGCCCCCAAAGGAATGGACGACGACGGCAACGCTATAAACATGAGACCAATTCTTGGTGCCGCTCTTAGGCCGGTTGTTATCTTGTCGGTTGTTCTTGGACTTACAACGTTTTTCTTGGCGCCACAAATCGCTGAACTAATTGGCGACGAAAACTCAGGGGCACGTCAAGCCATGTTGCGCACCGCTGCCCCAGCGATTCCTGCATGGTCAGTTCTAATAATTATGCTTGGAGTGACCCGATCTCTTGGATCTGTGATCCCTCATGTACTAATCAACCAGGTGTTTCGTCCCCTGGCTCAACTACTCCTATTAGTTGTTGTAGCGTTCTCGACGACAGATTCTCTTCTGGAACAAGGTTTCCTCGTGGGCTTAACCTGGAGTATTCCTCTTGTCATCAGTCTCTTACTTGCCACTGGCGCAGCCATAAAAATGGGCGCACTAACGACCAATGGAGAACAGGCTCTTACCAGCAAAGAATTCTGGACATATACAAGACCAAGAGCAGCCTCGGTAGCGCTACAGAGCCTACTTGAACGAATCGACCAAATATTGGTCGCTGCTATCGCCGGAGACTCTCTGGCAGGAATCTACGGTTCAGTTACACGGTTCGTTACCGCCGGCAACTTTATGTCTGCAAGTATCACACAAGCAACGTCGCCAGGGCTCCGACGAGCAATCGCTGCAAACAATCTTGAAAAAGCACAGAAGCTAATCAGCCAAATTGGTTCTTGGATGCTTCTTGCCACCGTTCCATACTTTGTGTTTCTTGCATTTAAGGCAGAAGGTGTTGCTAGCCTGCTCGACGCAGAAGTTGCCCCCGGCGCAACAGCGCTAAGCATTCTGGCTATTGGAATGACCATCAGCCCTCTGGCCGGACCCGTTGATATCACACTGCTAATGCTGGGGCGCTCCAAGAGATCACTACTAACAATAGCTATTGCTCTTGTAGTTGATGTCGCCCTCACTTTCGCACTGGTTCCACCATTCGGACTCATCGGTGCCGCGGTCGCTTGGGTTATTGCAGTTGCTACCCAAAACCTTCTCAATGCTTGGTTTGTGTATTCAAAGAGTGGTTTGCGACCTTTTGGTAGAGCGCCACTCACGGCTGCCGCAGTTGGCGCCATTAGCTATACGCTGCCGAGTCTCTTTGGTGGACAAAGCATTATTACAATTCTGATAGCTGGCACGGCCGGGACACTCATCTTCTCAGCTCTAGCCTGGTCCTTTGCGGACAGAGTTGAACTTGGCTCCGTTAAAGAGATGGTTAAGAAAAAGCTTGCGCGCAGCTAGAACCTTACGCCTTAGTTACGTACCACCTCGTTCTTGGGGAGCAATCGCAAACCAACGAAGCACTGAAGTTAGTTGGCGTGCTGCAGGCTGGATAGCCAGTGGTGTTGCTAGTGGTGGGATTGGGATCTTTAACATTTCCCGAGACCAGCGTGGCAACAGGCTAAGAGCAGCGGCGACCATAAGAACGTAGCTGGGCGCAGACACTAACGGAAGTACTCCAGGATTGATCAGGAATTTGAGAGTGGGGCCAACTGGTTCGGTGTAGGCACACTCATCTCGATACATTTCTAAGTTCTGCTCTACCTCGGCAAAAGTACTTGGAGCCTTTTTGTAGCCAAGGGCTTTACCTGCCTTGGCCACTTGAGCCGTGTAGTCATCTGCATTTACTGTCGGGTCTGCCCCACCGAACTTTTCGTATGACTTCCAGAAACAGTAAACCTCAGTATTGTGAACCCAACCAAGCAAGTGAGGGTCATTTGCCTTGTACTCTTTCCCGTCTGGACCTGTCCCAGTAACAAAGCTGTGAATCTTGTTGACAGTGGCTACTGCGGTCTCTGCTGTTTCAACAGTCCCATACGTAGTAGCTCCAATAAATCTGCCGGTCCGTTGAAGCCGCCCCAATGGATCCTGCTCGTACGCCGAATGATCGGCAACACCAGCCATCACTAGTGGATGTAGCGTCTGGATAAACAAAGAAGCCAAGCCACCAATAATTAGGCACGGGTCGGCGTTTACCCTCCAAATAGCATCAGTTTCGCTAAACCAGCCCGGATTTTCAGGGTTTGCTATCTCACTTGCCGCTAATTCAGAGTCTCCAGCCAAATACTCTCGAATAGAAGAACCACCAGTTTCACGAACCTTATTAAGTAATCGTTCATATGTGCCGAAAGACATGTGTGTACTCCTCGAGTGATTTATCAAAATCTAGCCCGAGTAGTACATCTAGGAGGGGAATGAAAAAGCTAGGCATAAAACTACTCGTAGTAGCCTTCTTCTACGGATTAGTAGCAACAGCATCTGCGCTCAACGCAACCGAAGCACAGGCAAACCAGCCGCAAGCTCCAAGCGTTATATTTCCAATTGAAGCGACCTCTATCGGGCAATTCAATTGGTCTGATACATGGGGCGCCCCACGTAGTGGCGGTCGCTCCCACCTAGGTGTCGACATACTAGGACCTAAAGGCGCACCTGTCGTCGCAGTCGAATCAGGAACAATTAGTTTTTCCACTTTCGACAACGGCGATGGAAACTGGATCCAGCTAACTGGTGACAGCGGCTGGCGCTACCGCTACATCCACCTGAACAATGACACTCCGGGAACTGACGATGGTAACGCAAGGTGCAATCAAGCGTTTAGCCAGCGACTATGTAACGCTATCCCTGCAGGTTCAAATCGTATCTCTACATCAACTCGAGTTGAAGCCGGCGAAATAATTGGCTTCAACGGAGACTCCGGCAACGCTGAGAGCACAGCGCCACACCTACACTTTGAAGTTGCTTTTCCAAGTAGCGACGGTGGTTTCACATCAATAAACCCAACACCAGTTGTTGACGGAGCACTCCTAGAACGCTCTGCATCTACCGCTAGGGCAACTGACGTTGCAGATCTTAACTCAACCACCGCTACAGTCACTCGCCTATACACAGCATTCTTTAACCGCCTACCAGACAAAGACGGTCTCGAATTCTGGATAGGTGAAGCCGAACGAGGCATAAAGCTGGATGAGATCGCGTACAACTTTGAGGCCGGAAACGAATTTGGAATCTTATTCAAAAATGCGAGCGACGCCCAGTATGTTGAGTTTCTATACGGGCAGGTTCTAAAACGGGGCTCTGATGCTGCAGGTAAAGCCTATTGGGTGGACCAGTTAGAGCAAGGCACCGTAACAAGAGCAACGATTGTAATCTTCTTTGCTGAAGGTGAAGAGCTAAGAACCATACTTCGTTCACGCACAGAGGCGGTTACTGCATACTCCTTAACTGAAGATCGTGTACCGAACAGAGCCGAACTACAGACTTGGACAGAGCTCCGTAGAACCAAAACTGTTACACAGACTCTAGAAACAGTGTTTGGTTAAGACCTAGAGAACCATTTCTTTGTCTAGGGCTTCACAGAATGCATCTGCCATGCATTGGTAGCCGTAGTCACTGGGGTGAAACTTATCTTCTGCGATTCGATCCAGTGCGCCAGAGATCTTGTTTCGCCAAGGTTCCACTATTCTCATGTTGTTGTCATTTGTGATCTTCTTGAGATGAGCGTTACTAGCAAATGCTCGCGGAGACGCCCCAGCCAGAGTGGCGACAAGTGATCTGGCCGGAAGACTTTTAACTAAATCAGTGAGCTGACGTTGGAGCTTTGCCAAAGAGAGGGTCCAGAAGATATCGTTACTCCCTATACAAGAAATTAGCCAAACGGTTCCGTGTTTGTGAGCTTCCCAATACTCACGGACTTCCAACGCTGTTGGCAAGAACTGTTCAATACCGTTAGCAACCCTGGCACCAGAGTGAGCCAGTACAACCAGCTCACAACCTTCGCCCGTTACTTGAACCAAGAAGTCGCGTACAGGACTGACAAAGCCCAACTCAGGCTGACTGGCTCCCACCCCAAGTGCAGACGAGTCTCCAATCACGATTAACAAGTTCTTGCCTAGCTGGGTTGGATCAACGGAACGACTAACGAGATCCTGATTAGCTTGATTCCAAAACTCGGTGTAGGGCTGAACTTGGTCTGATACCAGCTTGATTCCCGAAGAAACGAGGCTTGCCGCTCGAACCGTTACACCCGGTTTCTTGCAGATAAGTTCAGGTAAATTGATCTTGCCAGGGGTACCCACGCAAGTCATCCTAGCTGGCACCTCAGCTGGCCTATATATCTATGTCAACAGATTCTGACCCGATAGCCTAAGACCATGACCAGAGCCACCCTTGGCGGAACTTCTAGAGTGCAACTATGGCAGCGGATCCTACTTGTTGTGCTTGTGCTCATAGTATTTACGGGCGCCGCTGTACGTTTGACCGCTTCGGGTCTTGGTTGCGAAGACTGGCCAGGGTGTTCCCAAGACAGTTTTGTGCCCGAAGCCGACTTTCACGGGCTGATCGAATTCGGCAACCGCCTCCTGTCTGGGTTTGTACTTATATCTTCCCTCGTTGTGACTGGCCTCATTGTCAGAGATCGCAAGCCGCTTAAGCGGGATCTCAACTACTCAAAGTTGGCGAATCTGAACCTTGCGATTGTATTTGGTGTAATTACGCAAGCCATTGTTGGACTGCTGACTGTCCGCTCTGTGCTTGACCCCAGAATTGTAGGAATCCACTTTCTATTGTCCATCGTACTAATTGATCTTGGCGTCAGAGCCTTACATGAACTACGAGTGTCTAATAGTGCTGGTGTAATCATTGCACCTCGACCCAAGTTCATAAATGTAGTTAAGACGTTGTTAGCTGTTGCAATAGTGCTTGGTGTGGTTGTAACTGGAAGCGGACCTAACTCTGGCGACACTAGAGCTACAAGGCTCGGGTTCGACCTGACGGAAGTAACAAGAATTCACTCAGTATCTGTCTGGCTCCTTATTGGTTTCACTCTTGTGGCCATCTATTTGAACAGAAGTAATATCCAAGCCCAAAAACAACTATTTGGTTTCTCAGCCTTGCTTGTTAGCCAAGGCGCTATTGGGTATACCCAGTTCGCAATTGGAGTGCCACCCGCTCTGGTCTTTGCTCACGTGGCCCTAGCAACCTTGATTTGGACCTACTTGAGCCAAATCAGTATGCGAAACACGTCTGCAGATAGAACTCTGATTGATCTACGTTCTACGGTAACGACCAATGACTCTGCCGCCAAAATTACCGGAATTCGAGGATAAGGTTTCTTTAGTGAGCCAAGCCGTACCAGTACCCCTAACTGAATCCGATCCAGAGCTTCTTGGTGATACTTCAGTCAAGGTTAAGCCAGACATGCCATGGTCGGTAATTGTTTGGAACGACCCGATCAATCTAATGGACTTTGTTTCCTATGTCTTCCGCAAAGTCTTTGGCTATTCAAAATCCAAGGCCAACAAGTTGATGATGGATGTGCACGACAAAGGAAGAGCCAACGTCTTCAACGGCGATAGACCTGAAGCAGAGAAGTACATGCACCAACTCCATGGCTACGGACTTTGGGCAACACTAGAGCAGGATAAATAACGTGGGGTTTGTGGAACATACAGACGAGTATGAGACCGGACACCTACTCATCTACCGTCGTACCCGACTAGGGTCTAAACCTCCGATAGTTGTAGAAGCCGCAAACGACACTCGACAAGCCTTAGGTGAGCTCTGCAGCCAATACGACGCTCTATTAGATCCAACTCTGCCTGAAGCAAGGCGTCTGTTTCCAACTGCATATCCAAACGACCCTGATTTAGAGGCCGGTTACCAAGCGTTAGGTATTTCAGAGCTGACCGAACACAAAACCGACAAGATAAACATGTTCCGACAGAGCCTTCACAAAGAGGAACTTTCTGAAGTTGAAGCAGAAGCTTGGATGGTTGTTCTCAACGACTTGCGGCTCGTCATTGGCACGCGTCTAGATGTTGGAGAAGACGACGACCCAATGGATATGCCCACAGCTGAGCACCAGCTCTATCAGTCGCTGTCTGTAGTGGTTGGGATGTTAGCCAGCGCACTCGGCGAGTTAATTTAGAGCCACTAAGGAGCTGAACGCTATGAGTTTTTCAGCGAAGCTAAGAATTCTTTAGCACGAGCATGCATGTCTTCATCGATTAAGGACTCGGCGGCGATGATGTCTACTGCTTCTGCGACTGTCATAACCGAGTGCAGTGTATAACCACTCTGAGAAAGCAATTCGCTAGCGCCTCGGTCGTAGTCCAAGATCACTACGAAGTCTTGAACTTTAAGCCCAGCCTCGTCGAAGGGAACCATCGATTCGATCTTAGAGTCGCCTGTAGTTACTAGGTCATCTACAACTACAACTCTCTGGCCGGCTTCGAAATCGCCGATAATGTCCTTGGCCATGCCGTACTCTTTAGATTCCTTACGAGGGAAGATGACAGACTTTTCTAGCTCTAGCGAGACACCCATCATCAGCGGGATAGCTCCGTACGGAATTCCTGCCAATAAATCGTACTGTAGCTCTTCGACGATCTCGCCAACAGCCTTCGACACGGTCTTAAGGAACTTAGGATGAGAACCCAAGTTACGAAGATTCATGTACATAGGCGACTTGATGCCAGATTTAAAGGTGAAATCTCCAAAATTCAGTAAGCCGGCTGAATAAATCCCGAGAGCAATTTCTTTCTTTATCTCAGCAGACGATGGCATTTTGGTTTCTCTTTCTCACGAACTCGATAGCCCCCATACTATTGACTTCACAAAACAAATTGCGCACAAAGCATCACATTGGATAGTGTTCGATGTATGTACCAAGCTCTGAAGCCCCTAATGTTCCGCCTCGACCCCGAGACCTCACACAACCTGGCCATGGGAGTAATGAGTGGCAATACTTGGCCACTTCGCAAGATTTTTCCCGCCTTATCAGAATCACAGATGCGGCCAGCTCGCTCAAAGCATATGACCTGGCGCCACGCTGTTGGGTTAGCAGCAGGGTTTGACAAGGATGCGAAGTCTTTGGACTTTCTATCTCATCTGGGTTTCGGGTCAATAGAAGTCGGCACTGTCACTCTTAAACCACAAATTGGTAACGACCGGCCCCGCATCTGGCGAATCAAAGATGATAAGTCGCTTCGCAACGCTATGGGGTTCCCGTCTGGTGGCGCCGAGCTAGTGCTCCCCAGAGTCAAAGCTTATTCAGGACCAGCCACTCTCGGGGTAAACATAGGCAAGAACAAAGACACTCCACTAGAAGACGCAGTCAATGAGTACCTCGAGCTGTACGAAATGTTTGCGCCACACGCTAACTACATGGTCATTAATGTCTCTAGCCCCAATACAGCTGACCTGCGAAAACTGCAGGAACGAGCCTGGCTAGAACAACTACTCAAGCCGTTCACCAACAGGCCAGACAACAAGCCGCTGTACCTAAAGATTTCGCCAGATGAATCAGACGATTCGGTCAATGACATCGTCGATGTAGCCAAAGAATACGGCCTATCAGGCTTGATAGCCACCAACACTACTTCGCAACACAACTACGACAAAGGTGGAGTATCCGGCGAACTATTGACCGACCTAGCTCGCACTGTCTGGGAACCGCTATTGAAGCACGCAGACGACAACTTTGACATTGTCGGCGTTGGAGGCTTCTCTAAGCCTGAACACTTTGAAGAGTTCTTCGACTTCGGAGGAAAGTTTGCGCAGATCTATACGGCTTTTGTTTATCAAGGCCCAGATATTCTGAAGCTTCAGTAACTATCGAGGCAGATTTTCGTTACGACCAACTACGACTACAATATCGATTCCATCGACATCATTAATCGGACGGTTGCCAGCGCCTAGTGCCTGCACCTGCCCGGTACTAATGTTTAGAGCCCCAGCAATCTCTGTAGCAAAGTCTTCGAACCCTGGACCATACAGAACTTGTGACAACACCTGATCTGGTTCTGGGGCGTCGGTAGGAGAAACCGTATCGAACCCAGCGTTAGAGACAATCCTCGTTCCAAGTGCTCCGACCCCTGCAAACCCTGCGTCGTTAAAGACCCTTACAACTGTCTCAGACCGAGTAAGAGCTGGGGCCGTGGTTGTTGTGGCTGCCGTAGTTGCAACGGTTGTTGTCGTTTCTTCTAGTTCAGTAGTTGCCGTCGCAGTAGTCGGGGTCGTTGTAGACGTGGTTGCATTGGTGGTGGCAACAGTAGTCGTCGGGGTCTCTGGTTCTGATACAGACACAGTAGGGGCTGCAACTGTCTCAGTTGAAACGCCATCTTCTGCTGGTTCTAACACAGAAAGCGAAATGAAGACTCCAAGAGCTACAGCAAGAGCAACCAATGTGAAGCCGCGCTTCAAATTTGAGTTATCTGGCCTCAGTAGCTCACCCACAGAAACCTGTTCTTCAGAATCAAACTCTTCCATTTATTTCCTCTTAATAACCGCAGCGTAGTTAGTTAAATAGCACTACAACTCTAAAATAGCCGTAACTGGATTTCAGTAGTGAGACTAGGCAAAAATAGTTAAATCGAAAAATTCAACAAATATGGTCGATTTGGGCGCTAATTGACCGATTATTGGTCTAGGGTAAGTCCAGTAATTTCGCCCGGATAGCTCAGCTGGTAGAGCAACGCTCTTGTAAAGCGTAGGTCAGGAGTTCAAATCTCCTTCCGGGCTCTCTACGACCACAAACTACTGATCTGCGGACTCAAACAGCCCCAAAAATAGACAAGAGCCCAATAATACAGGCTCCTATCTACTATTTAGATTTCGAACTTTCCAGCTTACGAAAGTTGGAAGAATACTGAAGTCCCGGTTCCACCAGGTGAAATACCGAGCACACCACCAGTTGCATCAGCATCAGGAACGAGCCAGCACAAGAAGCCTTCGCCTTCGTCTCCAGCGTAGTTACTAGCTAGTGAACCGGCAAGAGCATTACAATCTGCGTTTGGCTCATACTCGTTACCGTTGACATTCAAGGTAAATGAAACGTCATCAAACTGCTGTGTTTGATCGAATCGTTTGAAGACAACTCCGTTAGTTGAAATGTACTGTTGTCCTTCTACTGCTGGAAGAACACCCTCGGTGTCTCCTGCAAAAGCAGATACCGGGTTAATGATGTCGGCAGCCCAAACTTCTGGACCATCGATCTGGATGCCCACGATGCCATCAGATACAGCCCAAGCTTGGTCGATTGAAGTTCCTTGGCCAACTTCGCCATCGTCTCCACCACCAAATAGGAACAGAGCTATTAGTATTGCACCGAGAACACCAACACCTAGAACCAGCCACTTGAGGATTCCGCCACCACCGCTTGAATCATCAGCAGAAAAGTCACGGTTGCCAACAGAGCTAGAAAAGTTCTCTCTTGGAGTCGATTGCGTTCTCGTAGTTTCTTGAGCACCGGCGTTAGACCGAGGTGACTCTTGAGAAGCCGAAGCTTCTAGATTGTCAACTTCTGAGACCTGAGACTGTGCATCCTGTGACTTAGCTTTGGCCGCACTACTAGCAGCTGTCTCCGCACCGGCTGCGCGCTGTTCGTCACCCTTAGGGCCATAACCTTCTGGCCACCATTTCTCATCATCTGCAAGGTACCATCCATTTGGTGGGGGCCAAGGATAACTTTTTCCGTCCCATGCTTCGTATCTCTTGTCGCTCACAATGATGCCCTATCTGATTTAACTAGTACTATTCCGTTCAACCGACTGCATACGCCTCACCACTTCGAAGGTCGCAACAGCAGTTGCCGAAGCAACATTAAGGCTATTTAAGCTTCCGATCAATGGTATTGCTAGTAATTTATCGACTCTCTGACGTACAAGCTTGCTTAATCCAGCCCCTTCACGCCCTAGAACAAGGGCAACTGGCGGCTCAACTGGAAAGCTTGGGTCAAAAATATCTATCTCGCCAGCGGCGTCCAAACCCACAGTTAAAACCCCAGCATCAGTCAAAGCGCTAATTGCGCTTGGTATCCCAGCCACACGAGCTATCGATACATGTTCAAGAGCTCCAGCCGCAGCTTTAGCAACCGTTGGGGTAATCCTTACCGAGCGCCTCTCTGAAATTACGATTCCTTTTACTCCAGCACATTCCGCTATACGACAGATGGCACCAAAATTTTGTGGGTCAGTAACACCATCGAGCACAAGAATCATAGGGTTTTCGCTGGCTACTAAATCTTCCAAATCTACGAAAGTGATTGGTTCAGCACGAGCCACTACTCCTTGTGGAGCAGCTGTAACAGCCTCAGCCATTAGGCGCTTCTTAGAAACATCCGTTACTAAGACTCGATTCATTTGTGCGAGCTCGCGTATATCAGACAGGACTTCCGATGAGTCTTGATCTTGGGCAATAAGAAGTTGCTTAACCTGGCGCTGCCCCGAAATCAGTAGCTCTCGTACAGCTTGACGGCCCTCTACCTGGGCGCCATCGCCGGTAGGTCGTTCAGTCTGGCCACTATGACCCTTGGGTACATGTCTTTTACTTGGCCTGCGCTTAGACATTTTGACTATCCTCTGGAGCCAACAATAAGCTCGTTACATAACAACTAACAGCTTCTGTTTGATGCACCACACCTTCAGTACGTTTTCCTTTTACGGTGACCGGAGAGTTCAGACTATTTGAAAGAAGCTCTTGAATCTCGGCCACTTTGGGACTGATCTTTGGCCGGTCCGCAATTACTACGCAGTCACTGTTAAGAATTTTCCAACCTAGAGAATTGAACTTATCAAGCACTAGCTCTAAGAACTCTGCGCTGGAGCGGTTGGCATTGGCAGGGTCAGTATCGCTGAACATCTTTCCAATGTCGCCTAGACCACTAGGGCCCAGTAGCGAATCTAGGAGTGCGTGAACCAGCACGTCCCCATCACTGTGTGCGACTAGTCCAGGCCCGTCAAATGTAATGCCTCCAAGCACCAAGGCTTTGTCCAGGTCGGCCCCGATCTGATGGGTGTCAAACCCAATGCCTACTCGAAGTCTCGAATACTCCATTAACCTTGCCTCCTGTTTAGACAATACTCAATGGCAGCAATATCGAAAGGGAATGTAACTTTGCGGTTTTCGATATCGCCATCAACCAACGATACTTCATAACCGGCTTCTATCGCCAAAGTTGCATCGTCTGTAGCTGTGTGCGGGCCTGAATGTGCTTCTTTCAAAACTTGTTTTCTGAATCCTTGGGGAGTTTGGGCCAACCGATACTGAGATCTGTCTAGAGCCTCAGCCTCGACCGAGTACAAGGTTTCTGACAATGGCGTCACAGGTACTACCGCGCTAGCTCCACTAACTACCGATGCCTTAACGCGTTCGATTACCTCAACTGAGACTAACGGTCTTGCTCCATCGTGTATTAGGACAACTTCACAGCTCTCATCCAGGGCGGCCAACCCTTTCCTGACTGACTCGCTCCTGCTATCTCCGCCTTCCACCAAATCTAGGGTCTCTAGTAAGTCCGGATTGGAGATGTACCGGTTGATATCTGGCAAGACCGCTGGAGACATTACAACAATAATCTGGTCGACTGCGCCTACAAATGGCTCCAAAGCGTGCTCTAAAAGCGTCTTTCCAGCGGCCATAACAAATTGTTTAGGGCCACCAAACCGAGATCCTTCGCCGGCAGCAACGATTATTGCAGAAAACTTCACGCTTCAATCTACTAAGAACGCAGGTGAAATTAGAAGCGATCTAGAAATGAGCTCTCAACAAGGCGCATGGTCCCATTCTTTAGAGCTTCTGCTACTTCAACGGTGATTCCATCAACAGACGATAGTTCGTCAATATCGGCTCGCATAATAACTGGAAGTGTCTCGAACCTGTTAATTAAACGACTAACCATAGATTCGTTAATTCTCGGTAGCTGCAGTAATAATCTATATCCCCGAGGGGTCACAAGCTCATCTAGGTCGCCATCAACAGGTATTAACTTTAGGCCAGCAGCTAGATCACCATCAGAGTACAACTCGTCTTCAGCAATTTGGCTCAGGATCTCCATCGCTTCAACAAGATCAATCGAGCCAACCGTTAGATAGTCACGCAACAGATGTCTTCGCTCATCGGCAACCCCATGCATAATGTCGTCTAGCTGGTATCTGATCAATCTGCCGTCAGAGCCAAGCTCAATGAGCGTACGTTTAATCTCTGTTGAGATACGCGAGACCATTTCCGCTGTCTGAACCACCTCAACAACATCTCTAACTGTGACCAAATCTTCTATTTCGAGCAGTGACAGGTGCCTGGTTACATAATCAAGTCTTGACCTGTATCTCTGCAAAGTCTGAACA
Source organism: uncultured Acidimicrobiaceae bacterium (assembly GCA_964648795.1). Classification (GTDB taxonomy): domain Bacteria; phylum Actinomycetota; class Acidimicrobiia; order Acidimicrobiales; family SZUA-35; genus JAHDDW01. Next base: position 106,007 of record CAZYMB010000001.1, on the reverse strand, counting down.
GCCTGATTTGCTTTCTCTAGTAGTCGACTAGCACTTAGTATCGGGTGAACTTGTTCACAGTGATACACCTGGACACTCCCACGAGAGGCAGAAACTGCAATGACTGGGACCTGTAGCGACCTTGCTACTCTCTCAGCTGTGCGATGCCTAGTCCCTGTCTCAGTCGTTGTAACTTTCGGATCAGGCAATAGGTGTACGTTGGCTCTAACTATTCGACTGATCGATGCATCTACAATTAAGCCACCGTCCATCTTTGAAAGTTCCGCCAACCTCTGGGGAGTAAAAGCGGTATCAACTAAGAATCCTCCCGCAGCAATGCTCAAAACATCGTCTCCGCCACCTATTACGATCAAGCCACCTCGACGTGACTCGAGTATACGATCGAGCCCAGCCCTCATAGGAGTACCCGGAGCAACCTGGCTTAAAACTGAAAGCATATTTTCGTCAGGTATTGGGCTCACAAAAATTCATGCTAGCTAAGCTTCAAATGTGCTGGCAACACCCACACAAATTAGGTGCTAGTAACTACTCAGAGGCAAACGGACGTACAACAGAATGTGGCGAATCTGGCGGTATTGAATCCTCTGTGTACCATGCTGTGGCAAATCCATAGTCTTTAGCTAGATCGCAAACATCAAGTTCATCATCAATCAGGAGAATCCGGCTCGGTTCGACCCCACACCGTCGCCGTAGAGCCTCAAACGTGCCGATAGAGGGCTTTCTGAGGCCAACTTCACCAGAAATAACCCAGACATCTACCAGTTCTGAGAGAGAGTGACGACGCTTAAGATCGGTCGACCACTCAATCGAGTCATTTGTTAATAGGCCTATTTTGATTCCAGCAGATCGCAAATTCAAAATGTGGTTTACCACACCAGGAGTAAGCGACAGCGTTGCTAAGTAGCGCTCGTTAAGTTCAGCTACATCACCATCAACACCAACACTGGACCAAAACTGTTCTGTGGTTATTCGCCCCTGAGTCAATTCGATTGCTTTAGCTTTAATCTCATCGTCTAGAAGCCCCGAACCATTTTCTCTAACAAATGGAACAAGCAAATTGCTGATATTGTCGGGGTCGGTGTAGATCACTCCCATTCCATCGAACACCATGTAGTCATACTCAGGCGTTAACTCTTCTGGGTCTTCTGGCACCAACTCATACCCTGATACTTCTACTTTGGGCTCGGTTGCCTTAGCAACTTTGCGCTTAGGCTTGCGTTTGGATGCTCGGGACTTTCGATAGAACCTTACTATTGCTCCAATGAGTACCAGTAGCGCTGCGATACCAGTTAGCACCGCTACCCCTCGCAAAACCTGAGCAACTAGAGATATCTGCTCGGAACTAACCCCCACAACGCTTGTCTGCGGTGAGGCTAAGTCAAGATCGAAACTAACAGTCTCATCGGTCAACTCCGAAGGCTCTAACAAACTTTGACCATCAGAACCATCAGCTTCAACTACAACATCTCCTGGCAAATCAATGCTTAGAGTTACGTCTATATCGCTTGCCTCAACTTCGAACTGGCCCGCAATACTCTCAAGGCTCTGTCCTAACGTCTCTTCTAAAGCAACGTCAGAAAAGACGTCTAGCCCTCGGCTCGTATCCACGACCCCAGATATTTCTAGATCAACTCTTCCGAAGGACTGAGAACGAGCGAGCACAAAGTCCTGGAGCAAGCCATCTGATGCAGAGAGCTGGCCCATACGAACACTGAACTGGGATGGGTTTGCAAAACTAGCGCGAACAGTAACCTGCTGTGAGGTCTCAGTAGTTGCTATTTCTAGAACTTCCCAGCCAGCTTCCGTTAAGTCAGCGATCGAATCTGAAAAGTTGTTTTCAAAGTCTGCAAGACCACGGTTACTCACATCAATATCTGTGACGCTAGCGACCAAGTCGATCTCACCCGATCCGTCTTGAGAGACCAAAACCGAGATGTCGATCGCTGAATCACAAGCAGAGGCCAAGAACAGCGCAAGCGCACAGCAGAGTATTCGACGCATGATGGGGAGCATAACTCGCCCATGCTAGCGCTGAATTTTACCCCGAGACGGTTATCTAGGCGTCTCCAGTTGTTCCGTCTTCAACAGGCTCAGGGTCAACTAACTCAGCGGTTTCAGGCGGTTTAAAGCCCTCGTGAGCATCAAAGGTTAACTTAGGATCACCGTCTTCGTCTTCACCGAGGTCGACAACCACTATCTGGCCGGCTCTAAACTCTTTGTACAGAAGCTTCTCTGAAAGAACGTCTTCAACCTGACGCTGGATCGCTCTACGTAGCGGCCTCGCACCCATGGTTGGATCATACCCAACCTTAGCTAGGTGGTTCTTAGCCGAATCTGTAATTTCAAGACCGATACCTTGCACCTCAAGCTGAGAAGCAGTCTTAGCAATGAACTGATCGACAATCTCTGTGACCTCTTCGAGGCTGAGCTCGTGGAAAACTATTGTCTCGTCGATACGGTTCAAGAACTCTGGACGGAAGTGTTGCTTCAGAGCTTCGTTAACCTTTTTCTTCATACGCTCATAACTGACCGCTTCATCGTTCTTTGAGAAACCAAGCTGAGCTTTACGAAGATCTTGTGTTCCCAAGTTGGAAGTCATAATCAATACTGTGTTTCTGAAGTCAACACTGCGACCTTGTGAATCGGTCAACCGGCCTTCTTCAAGAATCTGTAGCAAAGAGTTGAACACATCTGGGTGCGCCTTCTCAACCTCATCGAACAACACAACCGAGAAAGGCTTACGGCGAACAGCCTCAGTTAGCTGGCCACCCTCTTCGTACCCCACGTAACCTGGAGGCGAACCAATTAGGCGAGCAACAGTGTGCTTCTCTTGGTATTCACTCATGTCGAGGGTAATAAGAGCCTCTTCGTCACCGAACAAGAACTCTGACAATGTTTTTGCCAACTCAGTCTTACCAACACCGGTTGGGCCCAAGAATATAAACGAACCAGATGGACGCTTCGGATCCTTTAGCCCTGCACGAGTACGACGAATCGACTGCGAAACAGCCTTGATAGCGTCTTGCTGACCAATAACGCGCTTGTGAAGTTCTTCCTCCATGCGGAGAAGTTTGGCTGTTTCTTCTTCGGTTAACTTGTAGACCGGGATACCAGTCCAGATAGAAAGCACTTCAGCAATTGACTCTTCATTTACTTCGTCAAAGATGTCAACACCAGATGCTTTGATCTCGGCTTCCATCTCGTCACGCTTTTCTAAGAGTTCTTTCTCAGAATCTCGTAAACTTCCAGCTTCTTCGAAGTCCTGAGACTCTACAGCTTCCTTCTTGCGGCGAACTACATCAGAGATTTCACTCTCAAGCTCTTTAAACGCAGGCGGTGTTGCCATGCGCTTGATGCGCAGCCTTGAACCAGCTTCGTCGATTAAGTCGATTGCTTTATCTGGCAAGTGACGGTCTGCGATGTAACGGTCAGCCATGTTGGCTGCCGAGATAAGCGCCTGGTCCGTAATCGAAACTCGGTGATGCACTTCGTAACGCTCACGAAGACCCTTCAAGATTTCAATAGTGTGTTCAACAGTTGGCTCTTCAACCTTTACTGGCTGGAACCTACGCTCTAGTGCCGCATCTTTCTCGAGATGCTTACGGTACTCTTCAATCGTGGTTGCACCAATTGTTTGTAGCTCACCTCGGGCCAACATTGGCTTAAGAATGCTTGCCGCATCGATAGCGCCTTCTGCAGCACCAGCTCCAACAAGTGTGTGAATCTCATCGATAAACAAGACAATGTCGCCGCGAGTCTTGATCTCTTTCAAGACCTTCTTTAGTCGCTCCTCGAAGTCACCTCTGTAGCGAGAACCAGCTACTAGAGCGCCTAAGTCAAGGGTATAGAGCTGCTTGTTGTGCAAAGTGTCAGGCACTTCATCATTTGCGATTTGCTGTGCAAGCCCTTCGACAATTGCAGTCTTACCAACACCAGGTTCTCCAATAAGGACTGGGTTGTTCTTAGTGCGACGGCTGAGTACCTGCATGACACGTTCGGCTTCGATCTTTCGACCAATCACTGGGTCCAGCTTCTTCTCTTTAGCTAGCTGAGTTAGGTTTCGACCAAACTGGTCCAAAATCATTGAGCCAGCGGGTGTCTCGGCACCACGTCCTCCGGCAGTTGCTCCCGCTTTACCTAAGTTGCCGTCATCTTCGGCTCCACCTTGTGCAGGACCGGTGTAACCGGAAAGAAGTTGGATCACCTGTTGGCGAACTCTTGAAAGATCTGCTCCGAGCTTAATTAAGACTTGGGCTGCGACGCCTTCACCCTCACGGATGAGCCCCAGCAGGATGTGTTCGGTCCCGATGTAATTGTGACCTAGTTGCAGAGCTTCTCTTAGCGAAAGTTCTAGAACCTTCTTTGCTCTCGGAGTGAAAGGAATGTGTCCGCTTGGAGACGAGCCACCTTGGCCAATCATCTCTTCAACCTGTGCTCTTACGGCTTCAAGAGAAATAGAAAGTGACTCTAGAGCCTTGGCAGCAACGCCTTCGCCCTCATGAATCAGCCCAAGTAAGATGTGCTCGGTACCAATGTAATTATGGTTGAGGAGTCGAGCTTCCTCTTGCGCTAGAACGATAACCCTGCGGGCTCGATCAGTGAATCTTTCAAACATTTACACCATACCTTATCTGTGAAGTACACAATAGTAGTAACAGGCCCAAGGCGTCCACTATTTCTCACTTCGTTAATCCTTGATAAACATTGTGTGGATACAATATTTGTGTGATTAGTGCGATACCTTTAAGCCTGAGGCCCAATCTATGAGTCAGAACCCTCTAGACAAACTGCCATTCGCTTCCTCCGACTCGAATCGCATCGAAGGATTCTTGCTCGATGCTGTGTCGGTTAGTACAGACCCAGAGTTCACCGACATCACCTCTCACTTAATAAAGGCTGGTGGCAAGCGTCAGCGTCCGAGATTTACTATTGCTGCAGCTGGAGCGGGCACCAAGGACGTCTCCACCGAGCTTTCCGACGATGTGGTAGCCGGTGGTGTGGCGGTTGAATTGGTTCAGGTTGGCTCTTTGTACCACGATGATGTCTTGGACGAAGCCGAGATTCGCCGCAACGTTGACTCAGTCAACGCTCGCTGGGGCAATGTCAAAGCAATTTTGGCCGGAGACTACCTATTAGCCAAAGCTTCAGAAATCGCAGCCGGTCTTGGCACCGAAGTAGTCGAACTGCTTTCTATAACAATCTCAGAGTTATGCAAAGGTCAAGTCACTGAACTTCGGTTCGCATACAACCAAGCTAGAACCGAGGCCGACTATTTCGAATCGATAGAAGGCAAGACTGCATACCTGTTCTCGACTTCTACCCGAATTGGCGGCATCGTTGCAGAGCTAGATTCAAGCGCTATCGAACGGTTGACTGCCTTTGGTCGCTACTACGGCTTGGCTTTCCAAATCGTTGATGATGTCTTAGACCTAACCCAAACTGAAGAGAAGATTGGCAAGCCTGCTGGCAACGACATTGTCGAAGGAACCTATTCTCTTCCAGTTATTAAAGCACTGGCTTCTGATGTAGGCCCAGAATTGTCAACTCTCTTAGTAGAAGGCATAGACGAGGCTGCTACCAATAAGGCAATCGACTTGATACGTTCATCTACTGCTATTGAAGACTCATTAAAGCAAGCCACTGCGTTTGCGGAGCAGGCAAAACAAGAGATCTTGGCTGTTTCAGACAATGTTTATGCGCAAGCTCTAACCGAAATGACCCAACGCCTAATCGAGGTTGACTACTAACTCGACAGTCTAATGTCGAGTCCGATATCTACCGGGTTGGCTCCAGCTGTAAGTGAACTCGAAGAAACGATGTCGATATCTGCTTGGGCAACTTCGTCTAGTAGTTCTAGTGTTATTCCACCTGAAGCTTCGATTAGCGGTCGAGTAATACCTTTATCTTTAGCGACCTCCGTCAGCTCGACGGCAGCAGACTTAATCTCTTCGGGTTTAAAGTTGTCCAACATGATTATGTCTGCACCAGCCTCTAGCGCCGTAATTGCCTGAGCTGTTGTTTCAGTCTCAACTTCGACCACACGTCCGGGCCACAGTTCGTTAGCTCGACGAACTGCAGTTGCTATGTCGACACCAACAAGATGATTGTCTTTAAGCATTATCCAATCGCTCAAGTTGCCTCTATGGTTTCGACCACCACCGGCTCTGACCGCTGCCTTTTGTAGTGATCGATAGCCGGGCAAAGTCTTACGGGTATCAACAACTTGAACTCGATCAGCAGCCACAGTCACCCACGCAGAAACACGAGTCGCTATCCCCGAAAGGTGAGACATAAAGTTAAGACTTACTCGCTCAGCAGTAACTATGTCGGACAACCGACCCGAGATAGAACCGAGGTTTGTGTTCGCCTGGAAAGGGTCACCTTCGTCATACTCCCAAGTAAGAGTTAGTTGATCTCCGAGCTGACGCACAACTTCTTCGACACAATATGTACCAGCCAAGACACCTGCATCTCTGGCAACCCAACTAGCAACCGCTATTTGATCGCCGGGTAAGACAGTTGAAGACAAGTCACCGAGTGGAGTTAAGTCCTCGGCCAATGCCTGAGCAACCAAACGTTGCGTATCTTGAGGGGGCGGGAGAAGATAGTTCACTACGAAAGAGTCTACCCGCTAGCCACTGTGCGACCTATATTGGATCTTTCGCCCCAATGATAGATCGAACGCTAAAGAACTCTGTCAGGCTTGGTAGTGACTCACCTGCTTGAGAAACTTCATCAGCCAGATTGTCAGCCGAAATTTCTCGAGCACCATTTTTAAAGTACATTTCAAGTGACTCAACAAAACTGTTGCCCAAGCTTTCTGCTTCACTCAAGAGCTTGCGCTCGTAGTCAGGATTCAGAAGGAAATATTCCTGCATGACGTGAACACCGTCTCCACTTTCGATTCTTCCTTCACCAAGATGGAACATCTTCCAACCAATTTTGAATCCATACTTGGTCCAGACATCTACCACTTTTTCTGCTCTTGAACCAAAGTAAATTGCCTTAGCTGGAACGCCAAACCAATCTCGTGCCAGATCAATACGGTGGCGAATAATGGCCTTCCCTAAGCCTCGACCCCGCAAGTGAGGGGCGACTATTGCTCTTGAGCTCACTGGGAAGTCGTTGAGCTGCACATCCATATTCAACTTATTGCGTAGCGCTCCTGCAGCAACGAGTTCTAAGCCGACCTCTGTTTGGAACACGTAGCAAAATATGTTTGCTCCAAGGTGTAACTCATCGTCTCTAATTACTTTGATCGCTTCCGCAATAGTCTCTTCGTCAACCTCATCTACTGAGTCAGCCTGCTTTATTCGCCAAGTATGAGGAACATCTACAACCTGGGCCATTGTCGCTAGCTCAGTTGTTAGCGATTCTGGAAGTCCATGGATAGCTATAACTTCGCCTACACCCTCGATTAACCCAAGTTCGTCTGAGGTGAAGGTCTGGCTATCTATCTCAATTTCCATACCAGCGCCTCCCCTGAATTAATCGTCAGAGCTGGGCAAACCCTTGATCTAAATCTACGATGAGATCAGTGACATCTTCAATACCGACAGAGAATCGCACAAGATTCGGAGGGGCACCAACTTTTGAGGGTATGTCTTTGTGACTCATTGATTTCGGATGCTCCACTAACGAAGCAACCGAACCAAACGAAACAGCAGGTGAGAAAAGTCGCAGCGAGTTAACTAGTGCTTTGGCAGAGTCTTCGGAATTAAGATCGATTGAAACAACCCCACTCGGTCCACTCATCTGCTGCGATACCAGCTGGGCCTGAGGATGATTCGCCGATCCAAGAAAATGCACAGCTTCTACTTTGTCGTGATCTTCCAAGTATTTAGCTACTTCACTTGCGTTTGCATGATGCTGAGCCATACGGAGAGGCAAAGTCTTAATTCCAAGCATTACCAGGTAACAATCAAATGGACTAGGGACAGCTCCAGTTGATTTCCGAATGTAATGCAAGCGGTCGCCGAGTTCAGCATCTTTTACAGCCACTGCTCCACCAACCACGTTTGTATGCCCGCTCAAGTATTTAGAGGTACTGTGAATAGCTAGGTCAGCACCAAGACTTAACGGTTGCTGGTTAATTGGAGTCGCCATTGTGTTATCGACTGCTAGTAATGCGCCAACCGAAGAAGCAATACTGGCAAGTTTCTTAATATCGGTTACAAGCATTCTTGGGTTAGATGGTGTCTCGGCAAAGATCAAGTTCGCACCTTCGAAATCTTGTTCGGAGACGCTCTCGACTGAGGTGTCAACGAAGGATACGCTGACTCCCCGTGTGGCTGCAAACTGACTAAAGAAGCGATGAGTCCCCCCGTACACATCAGTCATGACAACAATCTTGCCACCTACATCTACGAGGTCTGCAATAGCCGAGATAGCTGCAATCCCCGAACTGAAACAAACGGCAGAAGCACCACCTTCAAGATCTGCAAGAATTGATCTCAGCACAGCTTCTGTTGGACCATTTGTTCGTCCGTAGGTAAATTCTTCCCACTCTCCAGCTCGCTGTTGAACGTAAGTCGAGTTGGGCACAATCCCAACATTGAAAGCCCCATTGTCAGCGTGAGGTCGCATTGCGTGGACTGCTTTTGTTGCAGCAGAAAAGCTCGGGTCTAAATCGCTCACTGTGAAACTACTCCTTTAGAGATTACTAAAGTATCTCAGCGCCAGAATAGCTCGCCGCAGCTCCAATATCCTCGACCATTACGTTGGCTCTATTTCTGATCGATTCAATTTGAGTCGGTATGGCCCCCAACAAATCCGCAGAAGACTCAACAACCTTGGCAATTTCTGTTTTGTCACCTGGGAAAGCTGGGTCTGAAGCCAACCGTTCTATTAGGTCAGTTCCACTCCCGCCTCTCTCTCGCATCGCTAGGGCTGTTTCTACTGCATGACCTTTAATCAGTTCGTGTGCGTCTTCACGCCCCAAGCCGGACTGGACAGCATGCACAAGCAATGTCGTGGTTGATAAGAATGGCAAGTACTTTTCTAGTTCAGCATTAATAACTGCTGGAAAAAGCTGGAGCCCACGAACAACAGCAAAGGTTGTCTCAAACAAACCATCAAGCGAGAGGAAGAGATTCGGGTTGGCAACACGTCGAACCACCGAGCACGAAACATCACCTTCATTCCACTGAGTGCCTGCCAGCGACTCAATCATTGAGTTATAACCACGAAGCACCTGGAACAACCCATTGATCCGTTCGCAACTGCGGGCATTCATCTTGTGTGGCATAGCAGAAGAACCGATCTGGTTTTTACCAAACCCTTCGCTAGCCAAATCTGACCCAGCCATCAATCTAAGGGTTGTTGCAAAGTTGGATGGAGCCGAGCCTAAACGGACCAAGCTAGAAGACACTGCAAAGTCGTTAGAGCGAGGATAGACCTGTCCGATAGCTTCAACAATTTGGGTGAACCCAAATTTTTCTGCGACAGCTTTCTCCACTTGTATCGCTCTGTCTTCGGAACCCAACAGATTTATCTGATCCTGCATGGACCCGACTGGCCCTTTGATACCACGAAACTTCACTGCATCGATAACGCTTCTGAGATGTTGTCTAGCATCCATCAACTCCTCGATGACCTGGGCTAGCCTCTTTCCAAACGTTGTGGGTTGGGCTGGAACGTTATGGGTACGGGCCGTGAGCGTCAAGCTCTCGTGCTCTACCATTTTTTCTACAAGTCGAGCTACTAGCGAAACAGCTCTCTGGTCGACCAGTTCTAGTGCTTGACGGATCAGAATTAGTTCTACATTCTCTGTAAGATCGCGGCTTGTCATGGCCTTATGTAGTTCTTGGTGGCCTGCCAAATCGTTGAATTCTTGCAATCTGGCCGGGATATCGTGTTTCAGACACATCTCACGCTCACGGATCGAATCTAGGTCTACAGACCCAATATGAGTTCGATAATCTTCGACCACGGCACTATCAACAGCCAAGCCGGCCTCTATTTGAGCCTCTAAAACAGTAATCCAGAACTCTCGCTCAACAACTACTCGATTATGTGAATCAAAGATAGATTTCATCTCAGTGCTCGAGTAGCGATCTGCGACAACATTCAAAATAGTCAAAAAAGGCCCCTTTTGAGCTTAAAGATGACCCAGTAGAGGGTCGATAGTTTTAAGTATATGCGGCACTTAGGGAGGCTCAAATGAACAGACGTTGTGAGAACAATGTAACTGACCATGCCGCTGACGTTTGTGATTCTTGCTATGGAGAATTTTGCGATGATTGCCTCATCTATCCCAAGACACGTTCCCACCCAATCTGCAAAGAATGTGGACTAATTGCTTCCGGTGTTCGAGGCAACACAAAGGTCAAACGAGCTGGTGACAAAAAATCTGCACGTTCACGCAGAGCTGAAATTCACCAAGCTGTTTCTGACGCTGAAGAGGCTACAAAACCAGATCTCCGACCCGCAATGTATGACAAGAGCGAATTTAGACCAGCGGCCGAGTTGGCAGAAACACCCAAAGAGGAATCCGAAACTCAAGAAGCACGCCAACCGATAATTCAGGAATCAAAAGAACCAGAGCCTGTTACTGCCCAATCAGACCAAGATGCCGATACTGCGACCGAGTCAGAAGCTGACTCCAAAGAATTAGGCGATGCGGAACTCGATGTTGCCCCAAGCTTCGATATTGAGGAAAATGCTTCAAGGCTCTCAGCCTCGTTTATCGAGCGAAAAACCCGTGCAGCGAGAAGAGTAGAACTAAAAACCCAAGTCAATGAACCTGAACTTGATGCAACACCGCTAACAGATCCTACAACGACCCAACAGCTTGTCGATGAGCATGCAACAGCAGCTGCGACCGCGACAAAAGAAACTTCGGAACAAACAACTGATATCGATGCGCTCCTAGCTGTTAGAGAACAAGCCATGTCTGACTACATGGCTGAACTAGAAGAGAAACAACCTAGAAATACACACGAGCAAGAAACCGAACCAGAGCCAACCCAAGCCGCTCCAGCTGCAACACAAGAACCGACCCAATTCGCACCAGAACAAAAGACTCAGCCAGCACAAGTACAAGAATTCAAATCAGAACCAACTCCCAAGAAGTGGTCTGCCTCTGATTCACCTAAAAGCGATGCAGACTCTAGACGTGTTGCAACCTTTCTAGGTGTTGACGGACCAACTGAAACTGACCAAGCGAACGACAAAAGCAGCGAAATTGACTCGAAAGAAAAATCTGGGGTAGATCCAATCTCAGCAAAGTACGGTGTCTTCCGCGATACGCGAAGCAAAAAGAAACAGCCACCAGCTGAAGCAACAGAATCGAAACCAGTGTCAGCAGACACTCCAATGAGTTTGAGGGCAAAACCGGACCCGACTTCAGAGCCTATTCTTCCACGCCACCATATAGATGAGAACATAACTCATGTCGAATTTGATGATTTAGAAACAGTAGGAGGCCATGGAACGGCCTCTGCACCCGAAGACTTGTTCGAAGCCGAAGAACCAATATTCGACACAGAAGCCCTATTCGAAACCCAAGAACCAGGCACTGAAGAACTACAAACCGAGTTAGAAACAAATGAGGACGACTTACTAGATTCAGAAATAGATTCGACAGGCTTATTCGAAGCTAAAGTCTTTGAAGCGGAACAAGCATACTTTGGAGAAGCTACCCCTGTAGAAGAAGTCACCGCAGAAGAAACACAACTAGAGGCGAACCAAACCAAACCAAAGAAGACAAAGCTCTCTAAGTTTGGCTGGCTGGCAAAACAAAAAGACGATTACGATGCAGATGCAGATGCAGAAGAATTGCTCGCCGTTACGAGACCAAAGTCTCAAGCTAAATCACGGCGCAAAGAAGACCCAAGCGAAGATTTAATACAACTCACGAGTAGTCGTTCGGCGAACTCTGCAGAACCGACCGCAGACGACTTACAGGGTCTGCCTCCAGAACCGATCTATCAGTCAGTCTCCGAGGAGTCGACCCAATCTTGCGACTCACCTTCGAATCTAAAACACTTTGACAGCGCACCAAACTCACCTGAGGAATTCTGGGACCATAAAGTTGAAGGCGATCTTCCCGAGTACGCTCACTCAATCACGGTTTCACCAACCGAAGGTTAGTTAAGAGAAGTCAACGTATTGTTTGCGCCCAGGACCAGTCGAAGCGAGGCTTACTCTTACTCCCACTAAGTCTTCGATGGCAGAAAGAAATGTCTTTGCCTCAACAGGCAGATCATCGGCTGATCTAATTTCAGTTAGGTCGGTTTTCCAACCCTGAAACTCGGTGTAAATCGGTTGTGCCGCATGAATTTCTGACTGATGATACGGCAGCTTTTCAGTCTTGGATCCATTTACCTCGTACCCGGTGCAAATCTTAACCGTCTCGAATTCGTCCAAAATATCAAGTTTTGTTATTGCCAACTCGGATAGAGAATTAAGCCGAACGGCGTGCCTAAGCATTACAGCATCGAACCAGCCGACTCGACGCTTGCGACCAGTGTTGGTTCCAAATTCTTGGCCTCGTTCGATCATCGTTTCTGCAATGTCTCCGGACAACTCTGTAGGGAATGGCCCAGAGCCGACTCTTGTCACGTAAGCCTTTGCGATACCAAGGACTCGGTTGATATAGCGAGGACCTACGCCTGCACCCGTGCAAGCTCCGCCAGCAATTGGACTGCTAGAAGTAACGAAGGGATATGTTCCGTGATCTAAATCTAAAAATGTAGCTTGCGCACCCTCTAGAAGTACCTCGCCACCGCTCTCGAGTTCAGTGTGCACAAAGTCAACTGTGTCTGAGATATATGGCTTCAAGTCAGCCAAACGAGCTAAGACACTCTTTGCAAGCTCTGCCCCGTCTATTGGTTCAGCATCATAGGCTTTAGTTAGAACCTTATTCGTCTGCTCTAGAACAGCCTCAACCTTCTTAAGAAATATTGACTCGTCAAGTAGATCCTGGACGCGAATCCCAACTCGCAGGGCCTTGTCAGCGTATGCAGGGCCGATCCCACGTTTAGTGGTCCCTAGCTTTTGGCTACCAAGCGAACGTTCGTACAATTCGTCGAGTCGTTGATGATACGGAAGAATAAGGTGCGCATTGCCGGAAACTTTAAGCTTCGAGCAGTCGATACCACGAGACTGCAACATCTCAATCTCGTCGAGAAGTACAAATGGATCTACAACTACTCCGTTACCTATCACAGGAGTTATGTGGTCATACAAAACACCAGACGGGACAAGCTGTAAAGCAAACTTCTCGCCCTCGACAACCAAGGTATGGCCGGCGTTGTGGCCTCCTTGGTAGCGAACAACCGTTGACATACCGCTCGCTAATAAATCGGTGAACTTACCTTTTCCTTCGTCACCCCACTGGGTTCCGACTACTACTGTTGCTGGCACCTGCCCTAATCTATGCCAATTTCAACCAAAACACAGAAGAGTGGGCAACTTCTTGGCTATCTATAAAGAAAACTAGATTTCTTTAGGGCCTTGCTTGTACAGGGTGATGGAACGCTCCACTGCTACTCCACGCGACTTCATCGACTCTCCGGACAACTCTTCTGTATATAGCTCAAGTTGCCGTAGCTGGGCGTTTAGTCTCTTAACCTCAGACTCCAAAGCTAGTACCCTCTTTACCCCTGAAAGATTAAGGCCATCATCGGTAAGCTCTTGAACTCTTCGAAGCAGAGCAATGTCATCATCAGAGTAGCGTCTGCTCCCCCCACTAGTCCGAGCCGGCGAAACTAGACCACGTCGTTCATAAATTCGGAGAGTTTGTGGATGCACGCCAGCGAGTTCGGCAGCAACAGAGATCACGTAAACTGCTGTTGTGGCTTCTCGCTTAGCCATGTCAGCCTGCCCGCGAATCTGAAGTCGACTGCAATGACGATTCAAGCTCAGCGATAGCCATCCTTTGATCTTCGGTAAGGTTAGTGGGCACATCAATAACTACCGTCACCAAAAGGTCGCCCTGACTCGAACCAGAAGTGACTCCTTTACCCTTAACTCTGAATGTCTTACCACTAGAAGTACCCTCGGGGACTTTGAGAGTGACTGTGCCACCCTCAAGAAGCGGAACTTTAACATTGGAACCCAATGCAGCTTCAGCGAAGGAGATTGGCAATTTAAAGGTAAGGTCATTACCACTTCGGCTATACATCTGGTGATTGCCAACTTTCAAGTTGATATATAAGTTACCACTTGGCGCACCATTTCGACCTGCCGCACCTTTACCGCGCAACCGAATCCGCTGGCCATCCGTTACACCTGGCGGAATCTTAACGGTGATGGTTCTAGGTTTCCTGTTGGAACCAGTCCCAGAACAGTTTCCACATGGGTTCTCAATGACCATACCCCGACCTTGGCAATTCGCACATGGCTGGGACACTGCAAAGAAACCTTGGTCGTTACTCTGTGAACCCCGGCCATGACAAACACGACATAAATCAGGAGTGGTGCCAGCAGCAGCGCCTGTCCCCGAACAATTCTTACAAGCCACCTCAGTGTTGATAGTGATCTTTGTTTGCGTGCCCCGAACTGCATCAATAAACGAAATTGACAGATCGGCTTCTAGGTCTTGGCCAGCACCCTGTCTCTTTGATTGCTGGGATTGACCCCCAAACAAGTCTGAAAAGATGTCTGAGAAGTCTCCCGCCTCAAACCCTGTAGGACCCGATGACCTGGCATGACCACCCGCAGATCCTGCTCCACCGAATCCGAATGAAGTAGGCCCGTGCTTGCGAAAAGAGTCATACTCACGACGTGTATCTTCACTACCAAGAATTTCATAGGCCTCAGATATTTGCTTGAACTTATCCTCCGCAGCTTTGTCATCTGGGTTCGCGTCAGGGTGATATTTACGAGCAAGCTTTCTATAAGACTTTTGAATCTCTTTGTCAGACGCGTCGTTGTCCACATTGAGAGTTCTGTAAAAATCTTTTTCTAACCAGTCTTGCTTTGGGGCCATAAATTACCTACTCACTCACTTGAACCATGGCTGGACGTAGCGTCCTACCCTTCCAGATGTAACCTGCTCTCATAACCTCAGTAATCTGTGGTCCACTACCATCAGAGGAACCACCTTGTGAAACTGCATCGTGAAGCTCGGGGTCAAATCGATCTCCGGACTCGCCAGTCTTTTCCAGACCAAGCTTCTCCAAAGACCCAAACAAGATAGACCTAATTGGTTCTACATCCACTGCTCCATTTGCAATAGCCGCATCACAAGCGTCCAAGGTAGGCAGAACTTCATTAACCAGAGCTTCTGCCGCCCTGGTCTTGGAATCTGACTCTCGCTTGGCTACTTGCTTACGATAATTCTCAAATTCGGCTTGCAAACGACGGCTGGTCTCGAGGTAGCTGTCTCGCTCTCTGACAAGTTCAGCTACCTCATTGTTGACACCGATCTCATCTTGGGGTGTTTCTATTGGAGCTTCCGGGGTTTCGCTATCAGCAAAAACCTCGTCGGAAGCAGCGTTGTCGACTACTTCATCGCCAACGCCATCCACCCAACTGTCGGTACTGTTCTGCTTCTCAGCATCGTTGACCATTAAGCCTCTTCACTTTCTTCATCTTCAACAATCTCAGCGTCAACTACGTCAGCGTCTTCTGCTTCTTCGTCGTCACCTTGTGGGTCACCAGCTGAATCAGCCGAAGCTTGCTCATATAGTTTCTGTGAGATTGCCTGAGAGGCGGCAGAAAGCTTTTCGGTCTGAGATTTTATCTCTTCGACATCTTCGCCTTCAAGTGCCTTGCGCAAGTCAGCTATCGTGTCCTTTACCGGACCAGCTTCTTCTTCAGAAACCTTGTCACTAGCATCGTTTAGCATCTTTTCAGTCTGGTAAACCAACGAGTCGGCACCATTTCTGACTTCTGCTTCTTCGCGTCGTGCCTTGTCATCGGCAGCATGCTCTTCCGCATCAGATACCATGCGCTCAATGTCATCCTTGTCTAGATTCGACTGACCAGTGATGGTGATTGATTGCTCTTTATCCGTCGCCTTGTCTTTAGCCGACACATTTACAATGCCGTTAGCGTCGATATCGAAAGTAACCTCAATTTGAGGCACTCCGCGAGGAGCCGGTGGTAAGTCAACTAGTTGGAACTTGCCCAGTGTCTTGTTGTACATTGCCATGTCACGCTCACCTTGAAGTACATGAATCTCAACTGACGGCTGATTGTCTTCAGCAGTCGAGAAGACCTCAGACTTACGTGTCGGGATAGTGGTGTTACGCTCGATCAACTTGTGCATTACCTGACCCTTGGTTTCGATACCAAGTGACAATGGCGTCACATCAAGAAGAAGGACGTCTTTAACATCACCCTTCAATACCCCGGCCTGCACCGCAGCACCAACCGCAACTACCTCATCAGGGTTAACAGTTTTGTTTGCTTCTTTACCAGTTAGCTCCTCTACCAATTCAACGATGGCTGGCATACGTGTTGAACCACCAACCAAGATGACGTGGTCGACATCTGAATTAGATAGATCAGCATCCTTAAGCGCAGCTTTGACTGGAGACTTGACTCGCTCTGTTAAATCCGAAGTAATCTCCTGGAACTTTGAACGAGATAGATCCAAATCAAGGTGCAATGGGCCTTCGGCAGTCGCTGTCACGAACGGAAGGTTAATATTGGTCTGCTGAACCTGTGAAAGCTCGATCTTCGCTTTTTCAGCTGCTTCTTTTAGTCTTTGTGCAGCCATCTTGTCTGCAGCTAGATCAACACCGTGGGCACTCTTGAATTCGGAAACCATCCAACCAATAATGGCTTCGTCCCAATCGTCTCCACCTAGTTCTGTATCACCAGAGGTGCTCTTTACTTCAAAGACTCCATCACCAATTTCGAGAATCGAAACATCAAAGGTTCCGCCTCCAAGGTCAAACACCAGAATTGTCTGATCATCGCTTCCATCTTTATCCAAACCATACGCAAGGGCAGCAGCCGTTGGCTCATTAATAATTCGAAGGACGTCAAGACCAGCAATTTGTCCTGCCTCTTTTGTTGCAGTACGTTGCGCATCATCGAAATAAGCGGGAACTGTAATCACCGCTTCTGTGACAGTATCACCAAGATAATCTTCTGCGTCTCGCTTCAACTTCATGAGCGTTCGCGCACTAATTTCTTGAGGCGTGTACTTCTTGCCATCTACTTCTGTCACCCAAGAAGTTCCCATATGGCGTTTAACCGAACGGATAGTTCGATCAGGGTTTGTGATTGCTTGGCGTTTCGCCAACTCGCCTACTAATACTTCGCCATCATCTTTGGAGAACGCAACAACCGAAGGCGTTGTTCTTGCGCCCTCTGAGTTAGCGATCACCACTGGGTCACCGGCTTCTAACACCGAGACAACCGAGTTAGTTGTCCCTAGATCAATTCCTACTGCTTTAGGCATTGTGCTCCTACTTTCTTGTGCCCCTAGGGGCCTTAAGTTGATTAGTATAGTAAAGTATTCGTCACTTTACTACATAAACTTGAGTGTATTATTATCAAGTTTTCTATGTCCCCTACTTAAACCAGGTCTCTATTAGAACTATTCCCCTAATATTGCTTATGTTGAACTATTCTTAAGCCGAGAAAAATATGGCTGATTATAACGAAATCAGCCGAGGGAACCCTATGAAAACAACTACCGCCATTCCAGGAGCCCTTGTGGGGCTGACTGGTCTCGTCGTAGGCGTACTTTCTCTGGTCTTAGAAAGCCCAACGCTTGGTGCAATAGCCGGAATCTGTGCGGGTTGTGCGGCTTGGTGGCTCGTGATCATGAACCGCAAAATCATAGAAAGTCAAAGTAGACAGGCCCTTATTACTAATGAGTTGGAAGACGTCAAGGCCCAAACGGCAGAGACATCACAAGCTGTGAACGATCTACAAAACTCGGGAGAAGTCGAAAAAGTTACTGTTGATGATGACACCAACTTTAAAAATGACGCATCAAGTTCCGAGCCTGAGACGCAGGGGCCCGATGTTCTGCACGACCCATCAACTGGGCTATTCAGCGAAAACTTCTTCAAGGTGGCACTAGAGACACGAATAGCCTCAGCACGACGTCACTTACGACCAATCTCAGTTGTAGTACTTGCCCTAGCAGACGACGCTAAGCTAACCGTGCAAGAAACAGCTGCAGCCATTCAGGAGACTATTAGAGATGCCGACACAGCCTGTCGACTTTCGAGTGGAGAGTTCGCACTAGTACTTGAGGACACTCCCGAAACAGGTGCAGTTTGGACCGTAGAACGGATTCGCCGCAATTTACAAGATGCAAGTGACAAACACGCGACTGTCTGGGCAGGTGTTGCCTGTTATCCGGCTCATGCATTCACTCGAGACGAGATCATACAGGCTTCAACTGAAGCCTTAAAACAAGCTAAAGAGTGGGATCAAGACAGAATAGAAGTCGCAACAACTATCGAGTAGTTACTCTTCGACGTCTACTGGATCGATTACCTGGTTTTCTACGGCTACTTCACCATCAGCAATTTGAGGGACTGGATCAGGCTCTCCAAGATCTACTCCAGGGTTATCTGGTTCAAGTTCCTCGGCTGCAACTATCGAACGATCACCCGCTGGGCTATCAAGTTCAACAACGGTAAAGAAGTTTCCTATCGCATCCTGACAGTCTGAGAATGTTCGGCCAGGCAACTCGCCCACGCGAACACTGACCTCGATTGAATCACTGTTTTCAAATAATTGCACCTGAGCACCCTGACACTCAGGGTCACCCATCTCGAAATCGACTCTTACATTGTTGTCATCGGCGAACTCCGCAACAAAACTGGTCGGCAGCAAGTTGGTGAGATCGTCTCGAGACTCTACTTCCCCATCACTATCGCCAAGGCCGAAGATAGCGTCATCAACTACTTCCACTTCTTCAGTTTCATCTGTGGGCTCATCAATAGCTTCGTCAGAACTGTCACTTGAACAGCCAACTGCTAGGACAATGGCTATAGATCCAGCTGCAATTAGTTTTTTGTTATTCATTTCTTGGACCTTCCTACGGAACCGTTATCACTGGTGAGCACTCAACTCGAGTCGACCGAGTGTTGCCTACCTTAGTGGTAACAAAGTATTCAATTGAGCCACTTCTTGAAGTATCTACAAAGTTTCGTACATCGACTAGTCCACGCCACCAAATGTTTCCACCGTCAACAGAACGTTCTACTACGAATTCGGTATCAGCACCAAGGGTACCGTTGTGGTTAACCAATATGGAACCATTAGCTCTAAGCGTTGCCGTACATGCGCCAACTGGAGTTACTGGAGCAGGTTGTGGTGGAGGTGGTCCTGCTGGACCCTCCACACAGCTAACTCGCTCACTACGAGAGTTATCAGCAAACACTGCACCCACAAAATACTCAAGAGATGCATCTCTGTTCGTATCAGTAAAGCTACCACCGTTCTCGACTGCACCTCGCCAGAATTGGTTTGACCCGTCAACTGAACGATATACGACATGTCTTACTGCATCGGCTGCATTTGTCCATGAGACGTTAATGTCGTTTCCAGAAACCTGGAATGAACAATTGGATGGGACTGCAAGTTCTGGTGGTTCTTCTACCGTTGTAGCACAAGTTGCAGTAGCACTCTGATCTGCTCCGCTCGCAGCAACAACTGTATATACAAGGACAGCATCACGATTAGTGTCAGTGAATGAAGTCCCAGCAGTTCTACCTCGCCAAAAACTGTTTCCACCATCTGCTGTTCGCCTAACGATATAGTCATCAGCATCTGCCGAAGCTTGCCAAGAAACCTGGATTGAGTTTCCAGAAACTGTTGCTGTGCACTGTGTCGGCGGAGCAATAACTACAGGTGCAGGGGTGCCACCGTTCTCGCCACACAAGCGAATCAAGTCACGTCCAGGCTGCTGAGTTGTTCCTGGCTCACCAACTGAGTTGAAGCCACCGGTCGTCCATAGACAGCCATCGGTGGTTGCTAAAACTGCCCAGCTTCCTACATCACCAGCAAAGTATGGCTGGAATTGCTGCAGACGGTTACCGTTTGTTGCATTGTAAGCAATAACCGCAGAGACCTGACCTGTGTGGGTAGCGTCAATGTTGGCCAGATCCCAACTAGGAGTGAAGTCAATCAGAGTATTCTTAGAAGAGTGCGAGCCCCAACAGTGACATGAGGCGAATATTACGTTGCCCACTCTTTCTAAGTTCTGGTAGTCGCCACCGGTTCGAGGGGAACCAACAGGCTGCTCATTTGTGTTTCGATTTGTAACGTGGTTGTTGATCAACCTTAGGTTGTTAGTTTCATCATGAACATAAACGCCATGTTCTGTTCCGGCAATCCAAAGACGTCCGTTCGGCGTGGTTTCAACGTCATAGTTTTGGACTGCTGTTTTGTTCAGTTGGAAGTCGTCCCAAGTAACTTGGTTAGCATTATTTCTATTGATGGCAATAGCCCCCTTGGGAGCGCCATCAACTTGGCCACGACCCTGAGGGTCAGCACCAACGCCAACGATGTAAACATTGTCATTTACGAAACTTGTAGCAACTCCCCAAGTCGTTCTGAACTCAGAGCGGTAATTTGGCACCCAGCTGCGGTCGAGCGACCCATCACGAAGATCAAAGCGCACAATGTTATGCACATCTAGCGGAGCACCACCATCATTAGCAACATCGAATGAACCTGCAACATAGAGGAAATTATCGTTAGAGATATGTAAGTCACGAACAACTGAATTACCACCAAATACTCGACCCCTGAAACTAAAGTCCTGATCTCCTGTCTCAGGATCAATCTTGATCAAAGCTCCAACTTGACGGCCATTGTATGAGTCAATCTCACCACCAAGGAAAGTATTGCCATCATCATCATTTTGAATAACAAGTACAGGTGAACCTACGTCCGGTGTAAATGTCTCGTCCCAACGGCCGGTGTCCGTGTCGAACTTAGCGAGATAGGGCTGCGATTCGACTCTTTCATGGTTCCGCACATTTAGAAAGTTTCCACCTACAAGAACGCCACCACCTGCTTCTTCAAGGCCCCAACCTAAAGAACTAAAGTTAGCAACTGCTCTTGATTCACCAAAGGTATCTAGGCCCCAATTGGTTTGCTGTCGGTTTACCAAGGTTGAAAGCGCTATAGAGTCTGCCTGCGCTCCACTTGGGGCAGTCAGGAATGCTAAGCCAGCCAGTGCTACTAAGCCAAGAATTACGATCTTAACCTTTTTCATAATACGTCCTTTTGAGGTCTATTCAGGTCAACTATCCAAGTCGGATTTTTGCTTGCGGGGTTTAGCGAAATGGCCCTAAATCTGTTATGGATACCTAGTAAGTAGAATAAATGACGAAAACTCCCCCTAAAATGGCGAAAGTGCTTCGTATTACACTAGGTCTCGCCGCATGGACGGTAGCCATCTGGGCAAATCGCATTTGGAATATCATCAATTCTTCCAATCAAGAATCATTGTTTTGGCCAATCCTCTTCATTAGCGGTGCGGTGGTACTTTTGCTTGCTCTATACATATGGTCTGAAAATATGATCACCTCGCAGGTTTTCGCTGTATTGGTTTCGACATTTGGGTTCTTGAGCATTGGCAGATGGACATGGAGCCTCACAACAACTTGGATCGAGACAAATAGCCTGGGATTCCGACTAATCCACACCGTTCTGGCATTAGTCACCGCTGTTTTATCCTTTCGAGCGGCCCAACTTATCTGGAAGATCTCCCTTGGAGAGCGTAAGCTAGAACAACTCTCGGAGGGATAACGATGCTCGTACTACTCTCACCAGCCAAGTCAATGAATATGGAGCGATCACTTCCTAGTGGCATCCAGGAATCGACTCTTACCAAACCTGTCTTCTTGACAGAGGCAGCAAAGCTGATTGGAGAGTTAAAGGAATTCGACGTCGCTAAGATTTCAAAGAGCTTGAGGATCTCGGAATCGCTAGCCGAGTTGAATTTCGAACGCTACCAGGAATGGACGAAAGCGAAGAAAGTTTCTCAAAGTGCACGTCCTGCTATAGCCCTGTTTGATGGCGACGTATACCGGGGCTTTAATGCAGCCAAAGCTACGACCACCCAACTTTTAGAGGCCCAGAAGCGCCTCCGCATTCTTTCAGGTCTCTACGGCCTAATTAGACCCTTCGATGTGATTAACCCTTACCGTCTCGAGATGGGTTCTGATGTCAAACTTGCTGGGAGTAGCAGCCTCTACAATTTTTGGGGTTCAAAGATTGCGGAGGAGTTAAACAGTGAAATGGCTGACAGCCCTGGCGATAAAGTCCTCGTGAATCTGGCGTCTAACGAATACTTCAAGGCTGTAGATACCAAATCACTATCGGCTCCCATCATTGCCCCAAAGTTTCTAGATCACAAGCCGGGCAAAGACCCAAAGATAATTAGTTTCTATGCCAAGGTAGCTAGAGGCGCTATGGCAAGGTGGATTTCTGATAACAAGGCGTCAACGACCGTCGACCTCAAGGACTTTGACTGGAACGGCTATAAATACAGCAGGTCAGAATCTAGTGACACGACTCCAACGTTCATCAAAAAACACAAAGAGTAGTGTTTAATCTCACAGCTCCATACTGGGCTGTCTAGGTTCCCCAGGTTCTCCTAGAGAATTGCCAAAGCGAGGCTTCCCTACGCTGTGGAGTAGCTGGAGTCGGCCAAGCCTCTACTATTGCAGCTTCAATAAGTTTCCGTTGAGCTGGAGTTGGTTCTGGAGTGATAGAGCTGATTTCTATTGCCACTTTGTAGATTGTACCAATCTTAGAGAGGGATGTTGCCGTGCTTTCGCTCTGGAACATCGGCTGACTTGCCGTCAAGCATTGCCAAAGCTTCAGCTACTTTCATTCGAGTCTCAGCCGGCTCAATTACTTCGTCAACGTAACCTCGTTCTGATGCAGCGTAAGGACTGGCCTGATTTTGCCTGTACTCGATCAACAACTCTTTACGCTTTGCCTTCTTATCTGCGGCAGAGCTAATCTCTTCTTCGTATATAGAGTCAACGGCCGCACCTGGGTCCATTACACATATTTCGGCGCTCGGCCAAGCTAACACCACATCAGATCCAATACCTTTTGAATCCATAGCCACGTAAGCACCGGCATATGCCTTTCGCATTACGACTGTTATTCGTGGCACTGAAGATTCTGAGTATGCGTAAAGTAGCTTTGCACCGTGGCGGATAATTCCGCCTTGTTCTTGGTCGACACCTGGCAAGAAACCAGGAGTATCAACAAGAGTTATTAAAGGAAGTCCAAAGGAATCGCACATCCGTACAAATCGGGCTGCCTTAGAGCAAGATTCGATATCGAGCACTCCCCCAAGAACCGATGGCTGGTTCGCCACAATACCGACTGGTTGACCGTCGATACGAGCGAAGCCGCAAATAACTGATCCAGCCCAATTAGATGAGTACTCGAAGAAGTCTTCGTCATCTACAATCTCGGCTACTACTTCATTAACGTCATAAGGCATCGACGGTGATTCCGGCAATATCTCGTTTAAGACGGTGCAGTCTCTATCTATTGGGTCTTCACATTCAAAGAGGGGCACTGGCGACAGGTTGTTCTCGGGCAAGAAAGATAGCAGTCGGCGAACTTCGTCCAGAACATCTGTCTCTGTTTCAGAAACAAAGTTTGCGACACCAGAACGAATCGAGTGGCTTTGCGCCCCTCCTAGTTCTTCCAGGGTTACATCTTCACCAGTAACAGTCTTTACTACATCAGGTCCTGTAATGAACATGTGTGAAGATTCATTAACCATAAATATAAAGTCAGTCATAGCTGGGCTATATACCGCGCCACCGGCACATGGGCCAAGAATGACGCTTATTTGGGGGATAATTCCTGAGGCTGCGACGTTGCGATGAAAGATGCCACCGTAGCCATCAAGACTTACTACACCTTCTGGGATTCTTGCCCCGGCGCCATCGTTAAGTCCAATGAGAGGAGCTCCGACCGATAGCGCCATGTCCATAACTTTGTGGATCTTTTCGGCGAATACCTCGCCCAACGATCCACCATTGATTGTGAAGTCTTGAGAGAAGGCAAATACTTTGCGGCCGTCAATCAAACCCCAGCCAGTTACAACGCCGTCTGTATAAGGTCGGTCCTTGGCTTCTGGGTGTCGTGACCTTGCAAGCATGTCGAACTCGTTAAATGAGCCTTCATCGAACAAGTATTCGATACGCTCACGGGCCAGCATCTTACCCTTATCCAACTGGCGCTTAACAGACTTCTCTGGGCCACCAGCTCTAGCCTCAGACTTTTTTTGCTCTAAGGCTGATATTTGTGATTGCATAGATACTTGAGTCATTCCTGTTAATCGTAGTCCCAGACCAGGAAGTTCCGCATCCCTAAACGGTTATAATGTGAGCCACGGCGGAGAATATCGATATTCTCGAGGTTATTGCGGGCCCGAAGACCGTGAAGATAGAACTCTAGCCATCAAGCCTGAGCTAATCGACGAGTAGAAAACTTAGTGTGACCTCTAGACTACATGTATGGCGGAATCAAACTTCAGCGAAGAGCTACCAGAACAATCATCTCGGCGAATAGAACTAGAAATCACTGTCGCTGGAAAGAGAAGAAACAGAGTCGACATAGCGGTCCTAATATTCGACTACCTATCCAACGACAAGAAGGCAAAAAAACTAGCCGATGACTTTGAGATATCACTGAGACTAGAACCCGAAGACGTATCGCAAACTTCCCCAGCTCAACGCATGGTCAAACCTATTTTCGGGATGCTGGTTCCTCAATTTGGGATCGGCAGAGGAAGTCATTCCTCTGGTCAGCGGCATTATCTATACGATTCAGAAATCAAACTTTTGTTTGACAAAATTGAAGCGGCCCTTAACGCTCGAAAATCTGAAGATGACAGCTTTACCATCACTGTAACTAAAGCCGAATTCAATCGAGCGACAACCATGGGTGCATCCGAACCTCCTCAAGGTAATCAGTCCAGAGGCAACACACTCTAAACTTGTAGACATGGATCTAGCAGTTACGCCTCCCGTCAAGCCGATGCTTGCCAAGGCGCTGCCAGAAATCCCTAAAAGAGATGACCTATCGTTTGAACCTAAGTGGGATGGTTTTCGCTGCATCGTCTTTAAAGATGGCGACGAAGTGTTCTTGGGTAGCCGCAATGAAAAGCCGTTGACTCGGTACTTCCCAGAACTGATCGACCCTTTTCTGTCGCAGCTCCCAGAAAAGTGTGTCATCGATGGTGAACTCATCTTGATTCACGAAGACAAGCTCAAGTTCGAAATGTTACAGCAACGCATCCACCCAGCTGAGTCCAGGGTTGAGAGGCTAAGCAAGGAAACCCCGGCCAGTTTTGTTGGCTTCGACATATTGTGTATGGACGATCTCGATCTACGCGGCCAACCGTTTAGTCGCCGACGAGAAATCTTAGAAGGTGTGCTCCACGACTGTGAGCCACCAATCCATCTCACACCTACTACGACAGATACCGAAATTGCTATGGATTGGTTCGAACGCTTCGAGGGTGCGGGTTTGGATGGCCTAATCATGAAGCCTCAAGATGACCCGTACGTCGAGAACAAGAGAAGTCAATTCAAACTCAAGCATGTCCGCATAGCTGATGCCGTTGTAGCTGGATTTAGGTGGCACAAAGATGGCAAAGGTGTTGGCTCGCTAGTTCTTGGAATTTACGATGGCGACGAGCTTCGTCACGTCGGAGTCGCATCAAGCTTCACAGTCAAACGCCGCACCGAGCTAGTAGAAGAACTCAAGCCGTATACCAAAAATGCTCTGGAAGATCACCCTTGGCAAGGCTGGGCAGAAGCCAATGTGAATACAGGGTCTATGCCGGGCGTACAACATCGGTGGGCTGGAGTTAGAGACTCATCGTGGGTTCCGCTACGTCCGGAGCTTGTTGTTGAGGTCAAATATGGTTCTACTCTTGGTGGACGTTTTAGAGAAGTAACACGCATGCTTCGTTGGCGCACCGATAAAGAGCCAGCTGACTGCAAGGTTGATCAGTTCCAAGAACCAACCCCAGAACCGGCGGCAACAGTTTTGAAAGCAGGCCAATAGGTGTCCGGTTCTTCTGCTGAAATCGAAGTAGCCGGAAGAACCTTGTCAATCAGTAACCCAGACCGCATCTACTTCCCTACCGGCGAGACCAAGATGGATGTAATCGAGTACTATCTCGATATCGAGGATGCGCTAATGGCTCAACTCATTAATCGACCGGTGCTACTCCAAAGATTTCCTAGAGGCGTTACCGAATCCAACTTCTTCCAGAAGCGAATTCCCGACACAGCTCCCGACTGGCTAACTACTACAACAGTTTCAACCGTCAATGGTACTGAGTCGCAATCTCTAGTCATAGCCGACTTAGCTCACATTGTTTGGGCAGTAAGCATTGGCTGTATTGGTTTCCACGTCTGGCCAGTAAAAGCTAGTAACACAGACATTGCCGATCAACTAAGAATAGATCTCGACCCTTCACCTGGACAGGATTTCTCTGACATTGTGGCAGCATCAAAGTTGACAAAGCAGTACTTGGACGAAATTGGTTTAGACTCAGGCATTAAGTCCTCTGGCAATTCTGGAGTGCATATCTATATCAACTTAGAATCCAAGTGGGCCCCTACTCAAGTCCGAGCAGCAGCGGTAACTATTGCACGCAATTTAGAAAATCGACATGGTGATGTTCTGACAGCAAGATGGTGGAAAGAAGAACGAGACGGGAAAGTCTTCATCGATTTTAATCAGAACGCTCCTCATAAAACTGTCTTTGGTGCTTGGAATGTTAGACCAGTACCTGGCGTCAAAGTATCAGCTCCATTTACATGGGAGGAACTAGACGATGTCTCCCCAGAAGACTTGACTATTCATAGTGTTCCGGACCGACTATTCACAAACGGCGACCCTTGGGGACACCTACCAAAATCTTCTATTCACGATCTGATAGCCGAATTTGATTCACATATTGCTGACGGGGGCTTCGACGAGCCTTGGCCACCTCAATACCCAAAGCAACCCCATGAAGCTCCCAGAGTTCAACCAAGCCGCAAGAAAAAACCTCAAGCTGACTAACTTTACTTAGGTGCTACGTCTTGAGCACGTTCGTAAAGACTCTTACTACCCAAGAAAGTACAGAAGGCTTCAAAGTCTTTAGTAGGTCCTTGCCACTCAAGTTCAGAAACTGAATCTATCGTTGGCGTGTCAGCAACTAAGGTTGCTAGCTTCTTGAAGAGCTTTGCATCTTCCATGTTCTCAGCCAATGTCTCGGCCAACCTAGTCGAGCTTCTCACAGTAACGTCCCATTGACCAGCGTGTAGTGGGATTTTATCGATCGTGCCATAGCGAGCCAAGACCGTGCTTGCAGATTTCTTACCCCAACCTTTGAGCCCTGGAAAGCCATCGGCTGTGTCGCCAGTTAGAGCTAAATAGTCTGGGATTGATTCTGGAGGTACTCCGTGCTTTTCAATCACATCGTCGTGGTCTAAGACCTTGTTGTTACGGCGATCAACTTGTAAGACTCTGCCACGCACAACACACTGAGCTAAGTCTTTGTCTGGGGTGTTTAACATGACTCGTTCAACGTCGGGGTCAGCTGCCGCAACTTTGGCCATAGAAGCCATTCCGTCGTCTGCTTCGTAGTTGACCATTCGGCAAAGCTTCATTCCTAGAGTTTCAATACCTTCTTCGAGGATCGGAAACTGTGACTTAATGTCAGGGTCCATGCCCTCGCCGTTCTTGTACAGTGGGTAGAGCTCATTCCGGAAAGATTCAACGACTGTGTCAACGGCAATGCCGATATGGGTGGCACCATCGGCCACAATATTTAGCAAGTGTCGAAGCACGCCTGTAGTTGCAGCAATCTCTTGGCCATCTGAATTCTGGCGTGGCGGTACAGCATAGTAGTGGCGAAACAACTCATAAGTTCCATCAACTACGTGAATAATCATTAGGCCTTAGCCTAACGACAACTTTGTACAAGTTCCTGAGCAATGTCTAGTTGTCGTTCTGAGAACTCTCCGAACGATGAATACGATGGCGAACCAACCCACATAGCTGACAGTGCTTCAGCAAAGTCTCCGGACCCGACGCAATAGTCAGTTAGGCCATCCCCCGGCCACCATACAGCTGGTAGTCCTCGTGCTTCAATCCACCTAAAGCGGTCATCGTCATCTAAGTAAGTCATATCAATAGCATGTGCTATCTCATGTGCCAGTGCGGCAGAAACTTCCGCAGCGCTCGACTCTGGGTTTACATAGATCGTCATTTGCCTATTGTCTAAATCTGTCTCGGCTCCAGCATCGAAACCTTCTGGCTGATAACAAACAGTCCAGTCAGGAAGGAGACTTCTCCATCTATAACTAATGAGTGCCTCAGCTTGTTCACCAATCTTTTCTAGAGACGCATCAGATGAACATACAGTATACTCACTGACCTCTTCAGTCGATGCGGGCTGCGGCCAGCGGCTTGAGTATGTGGACCCAACAAGAACTAGAGAGCCTGCTGCTAACGGCGCCACCAACACACCTGCGCCTGGAACGACCAGTTGGCTATCTACTTCAGCGGCCATTCGATGAAGTTGTGGAGCATGCGATGCAATGAGCCCTTCTAAAGCTTTAGCAATAACTTCACTCGAGATCTCAAGAACTGAAGACAACGTATCAATGTCGTTAGATCTAAACATCAAGGGCGTGCCTGGCTCTACTCTGCGCATCTTGTAGACCAAAGAAAGGTAACGCACTAAGACATCCATTGATTGGACGTCTCCTAGCGCCATGGTGTCTCCGGATGTGTCAATGAACTGGTTGTCATAGTCCACTACCAACTCCTTACGATCAGGCACTAGGTTGCCGGCGGAAAGTCCATAAAGCTCCGCCACACGCAAGGCTGCATCATCGTCTAGCTGGAAGCGGCCTCGTTCAATTTCTTGGAGTTCACGAACCGTAAAACGACCTAGAGAGTCAATGGCCAACTGTTGAAAGTCAAGCCCCGAGTTACGCCTTTTTGATGAAAGTAGTGCCCCGAAGCGTGACTTAGGAATCAATGATATTTGATTTGTCACCATATTAGATTCGGCGTAGTGCGCCAAAATCTTTACAGCACAAAGACACCAGAATTAAACATGTGCCATGGGACCTAGGGATTTAACAGGTAGTCCCGTAAACAGAAGGTGTTCTAGCCGCCAGCTTTGAACCAACCAGACCCTTCACCAAGACAAGATCTAGTTCTCTCACATAACGATTGAGATCTTTTGCCACATAGACGGTCACTCCGTCTTGTTCCATTCGCTTATAAGTAGAGATGTTTCTGCCATCAAGATTGGTTGAAACAGAGACTTCTGAGACCTTACCGCAACCGACGGGAGCAATAAAATCAACAACGACTTGGCCGCCTTTGGCCTTTACCTTGTCTATTGCGCCCTCTGTAAACTTCAGTTCCATAGCGCTGTTAACCTTCTACTTACCTACCTTATTCCCCTAATTCAGTATTATTTAGGCCCTTTTTGAGCCCCCGGCTCTGGTATTGGCTGTAGTAGTACTTTCGGCCGCAGATCTACCGCCGCCTTCCCAAGGTTTTTGTGGGTTACGACCCCAAGAAGGTTTGAAACCTAGTTGATCCAAACACGCCTTGATAATTGGCCAAGCTGGTGAATCGATTGCAGCCGACAAGTCGTCGTAGCCAGCCACACCCTTCATGTATTTGTCTAGCTCAACGAAAGTGGCAAGGCCTTGCGGCTCGCGCTCGAAGCGATCAAAGATAATTCGATTTGGTTTCTCTGGCAAAGCAAACAACATTCGAATCGCCCGCTGATAACAACAGTCAGCTATTCGGTCACTCATTGTCAACTGTGCAAACTTAGAGTCCTTGGAGGCTTCGCGCTTTTTCTCTATTGCATCGACCCGGTAATCGACGTAACGTTTCACCAACCGGTTTTCGATACGCATTACCTGATCGAGCTCGGGAGTGTCAGTCTCATAATCAAGTTCTGTCGGGATATTGAGGGCTGCTTCATTGCAGTCAGCTACGAAGTTAGTTTTGTCCGGGCACACGCCAATTGCACGCAAGAACTCAACAGATGCGTCAATATGAGTGCCTATTTTTGCCGCCGGTGCCATATATCTAGTGTACAACTTGATTTAGCAGGCTAAACATCGGCCCTATCTAACCTATTTGTGCAATAGACCTAGCTTCGCTTGTAGAGTCTAGTGGGCGGAAAAGGACAATAATGGCGGCAAAACACGATCTAAATAGGCTAAACAGCAACGGCGAATACCAAATCGGTGGATCCACGATCAAACTAGATGAAGAAGACCTCATTATCTTCAGCGGAGAACTAGCTGTCTCGGCCAGAATCCTTGCCGACCCAACTCAACGCGCCTGGCTGAAATATCTCCCAGGCAGAGTGAGGATTCTCCCCTTTCAAAGCCTTGAGGAGGCTATCAACCAGTACCCCACCTTAAGGACAGAGGGACTCAGGTCTGACCAAATCCTTTTACTGAGTCCCAACGCTTATAGCCCGCTCCATGCCGATAAGAGCAGGCTTGTTCAACCTTTAGTTGATATCAATACAGATCTCATGCCATTAGACAATGGCCTCATCATAGTCGATGGAGCGGCACACATTAGTGGTTCAAAGCCTGAGATAAATACACCGATGTTTGTAAATGGACACGTTGTAAGCGACGAGCTAACAGTCAACTCTGAATTAACGGTGATCAGCTCTGTAAATTCTCCAGTTCTGTCCACCACTCGAAAGGGACAGCTAGAAGTCTTAGGTGACCTTCGCACCGACCATGACCCGGACCCTGAACGAGAGCAGAGACTTACCCTACTTGGAAGGACCAAAGTTGCCGGCAGAACTTGCACTGAAGGCACCCTCAGAGTTAGCGATCAAAGTGTAAGCCGATTCTCATCCCAGGTTACGGCGAAACAACTTATCGCAGCAAAATCAGCAAACGCAGTATTCGAAGATGAACTAGCTATTGAACTTAAAGCGATTCTAAGCGGCCGTTCAAAAGTTTACACAGCCGGCCACACGAGCGTTAGAGGCATAGGAGAGAATAATCTTGTGGTCAAGGGCGCTGCGCAACTGAGTACCAATGACCTTTGTGCCAAAATCCTTCGAGCTAGCCAAGCTAGTACGATCAAGGTTCGGGGCATGGGTCACGTCCAAACAGTCGTTTGCACTGGCGGCTCAAGGGTCTATATGAACTCGACATCACAATCATTATTAGACGTCTCAGCGACTTGGCTTGCATCGTTTCTTACAAGTGCAAAATTGGATCCCAAGGTCCGCTTCCACCGTGGCCCAATTGCCTGGGTAGAAGCTCCCTCATTTGAAGGGCCTGCGATCGAGAATGCCAAAAGATATCCAGCATCCGCCGGCCAATTCACTTCCGAAGTCACTCAGCGTGTACCTCGCTGGACTGCTCAATCGCGTTAACTGAGCTAACTAGTGATTTAAACCCAAGACATGCCAGGCCTGGCGCAACGTAGCGCTATAGAATCTTGGCTGCATGTCTATAACCGATACCCCTGCCGATAAGTCCAGCGAACTCCATACTGCCATTACAGCGCTAGCAACAGTTCCTAACCTCCTGGTGGTTAGTGACTTTGATGGGACGCTTGCTCCCATTGTCGATAACCCAATGGATGCCAAACCGCTACGAGAATCAAGCTCGGCGCTTAGAAGTATGGCAGAGCTCAACAATACTTATGTGGCCCTTGTATCTGGCCGTTCTTTACGTGACCTGGCAACGTTATCTAGGCTCCCCGAAGAAATCAGACTTGTGGGCTCTCACGGTTCTGAGTTTGACGCAGGTTTTGCCCAGACATTAACTCCTCAACAACAAGCCACATTAGATGACATTCTTTCTCAGACTCGCGAGATAGCCGAAAAGTACGGCGCAAGAATCGAGCCGAAACCTGCTGGCGTAGCCTTCCACGTTCGTGAACTTGCCGAAGACAAAAAACAGCCAGCGCTAGACGAGATGGCAGCTGGACCTGCAAAGGTTTCGGGAGTCCATCAGATGAATGGCAAGTCGGTAATGGAGTTATCCGTTCAAGACCGCAACAAAGGTGACGCCTTAAACTTGCTTCGAAGCCAGGTTAGTGCAAGTGCTGTCATCTATCTGGGCGACGACACCACAGACGAAGCAGCCTTCAAAACAATGTCCGGCCCAGACTTGTCTATCAAGGTTGGTGACGGCGATACCGCTGCAAACTTCCGCATCAAAGACTCATCTGAAGTAGCGCAAGTACTAGCCATTCTTAACGAAGCTCGCTGCGAATGGCTCCGTGGTGCAGGACTAGTCCCTATACAAGACCACTCAATCCTCTCTGACCAAAGAACAGCAGCCATTGTCTCCCCAGATGCTCGCGTAACTTGGCTCTGCGCTCCAAGAATTGACTCCGCATCTATCTTTGCCGAACTTGTGGGTGGACCTAACGCCGGATACTTTGCAGTCATTGACCCAACAGGCGAGCCAACAAGCCAAACTTACTTGGAAGATTCTCTTGTGCTAGAAACAACGTTCCCCAACTTTAAGCTCACAGACTTTATGGATGTCTCTAAGGGTCGCTACAAACGAGTAGCCGGACGAACCGACCTGGTGCGAAAACTCGAAGGTAATGGAACAGCCAGAATTGAATTTTCACCCCGGCTTAACTTTGCTAGAACTCACACAAGCCTAGAAGTCAAAGATGACGGCATTATCGTGCGAGGCACCAACGAACTAATCGCACTCCGAGCACCCGGCGTTAACTGGGAGATTGACACTAACGGAAGCCACAGCGCCATCGGAACTATAGAGCTAACCGCTGGTGAGCCAGCATTCATCGAACTGCGTCATGGCAATGCAAGCTTAAAGCCAGCTTCATGTGGGCCTGACGAACGTCTTAGCGAAACTAAAGAATATTGGAATAAGTGGGCTTCCAACTTGACTCTTCCGGGGCTTGAGTCACAAGCTGTAAAGCGGTCCGCCACAATTCTAAAAGCTCTATGCCATCGCCCAACAGGCGCAATCTTGGCTGCAGCTACGACCAGCTTGCCCGAAACTCTTGGAGGTATCCGCAACTGGGACTATCGCTACTGCTGGCTACGTGATGCTGCACTAACTGCAGCGTCTTTGGTTCGTCTTGGTGCACATGGTGAAGCGATGCAATACCTAGATTGGGTTCTAGCACTGCTGGAAACAAGAGATGATCCAGAAAGACTCTCTCCTCTATATAACGTGACTGGCCGACACTTACCACCAGAAGCCGAGCTTACTGAGATGCCTGGTTATGGTGGCTCTCGTCCGGTACGAATCGGTAATGCTGCAGACGGCCAAGTCCAGCTAGATGTCTTTGGTCCTATCGTTGATCTGCTCTACCTCTTGGCTGAGGCTGGAGAACCACTCTCCGCACAACACTGGGACCTAACAAAGGCAATGGTTACCGCTGTTGAGCGCCGTTGGCAAGAACCAGATCATGGCATCTGGGAAATCAGAAAACCGCCAAGGCCTCATGTCTACACCAAGGTCATGTGTTGGGTAACACTCGATAGAGGCGTCAAATTAGCATCCACCTTCACCGATGAATGTCCAGAAGGCTGGGAAGATCTTCGAGACACTATTGCTAACGAAGTTCTAGAACAGGGCTGGAACCCTGAGCGAAACAGCTTTACGGCCGCCTATGGTTCGGCAGACTTAGATGCTTCTGTTCTATCAATCGGCATGTATGGACTGCTAGATCCTAAAGATCCCAAGTTTATGGCCACAGTCGAAGCAGTCGAAGCAGAACTTCGAAATGGCAAGACCGTTTATAGATATATAGAAGACGACGGTCTACCCGGAGAAGAGGGTGGCTTTAACATTATGACTACCTGGTTGATCGAATCTCTCTATCTGACTGGGCGAACCAGCGATGCCAAAGAACTCTTCGACGACTACCAAACTTTAATTGGGGCTACCGGTCTATTGGCCGAAGAGTATGAGCCGAAAACAGATATGGCTCTTGGCAATGTGCCGCAGGCCTATTCTCACCTAGGTCTCATCAATAACGCTGTAATGCTGAGCGAAAACTAAGTCTTTACCAGCCGGCTATACAAATCGGCATATAAAGAATTGTTGGCAAGAAGTTCTGAGTGTGTTCCGCGTTCAACGATTACACCCTTTTCTAACACCAAGATTTGGTCAGCTTCAACAATTGTGGAGAGCCGGTGCGCAATTACTAGCGCTGTACGGCCATCAAGCGCTTCAGCCAAAGCTTGCTGAACTAGTTGTTCATTCTCAGAGTCAAGATGCGAAGTTGCTTCGTCTAAAACAACAACGGTCGGGTCCTTCAACAACATTCGGGCAATCGCCAGACGTTGCTTTTCTCCGCCACTCATTCGATAGCCGCGCTCGCCAACAACCGTATCTAGGCCTGCAGGCAAACTGCTGATTAATTCCCATATCTGTGCCGCTCGACACGCTGTCTCTAGATCAGTATCTGTTGCCTCAGGTTTTGCGTATCTAAGGTTGTCTCCAATTGACTCATGGAACAAATGCGGGTCTTGGTTAACCACACCAATAGCTGCACGCACAGACTCTTGTGTTAGATCTTTTACATTCTGTCCATCGATCAAAACCTGACCACTAGTTGCATCGTAAAGCCGAGGAATCAGCGAGAGCATGGTTGACTTGCCAGCACCAGATGGACCAACTAGAGCTATGGTTTGGCCAGGCTTGGCTATAAAGGAAATGTCCTTCAAAACTGTTTCTGACTCTATGTCAAGTTCTTCTTTGGCTAGTTCAGTTTCTAACCCTGGAACTATTTGCTCGTCAGCATTTGGATATGCGAAACTGACATCGCTAAATTCAATCTCACCCTCGGGTGAAACAAGCTCTTTCGCATTTGGCGAATCGCTCAATGGACTCTTTGCATCTAACACTTCAAAAACTCTGTCGAAAGAAACAAGAGCGGTCAATACATCGACTCTGGCGTTACTTAGCGCTGTTAGAGGCGTATAGATTCGACCAACCAAAAGGCCCATGGTCGCTAGCTGTCCAATGGTGAAAGAACCGGAAATTACAAAGTAACCTCCAAGGCTGTACACAAGTGCTGTGCCCAAGGCCCCAACCAAGGTCAACATTGTTAGGAAGCCTCTGGTGAATAGGGCTGAGCGAATTCCGATGTCACGAACGCTGGCAGCTTTGGAACTAAACCCTTCTAGTTCGTCCTTACCTCTTCCGAACAGCTTTACTAACAAAGCTCCTGAAACATTAAAGCGCTCAGTCATTGTCGAGTTCATGGAGGCGTTTACATCCATGGCGTCCTTAGTTATCTTCTGTTGCACACCACCAACCCAACGGTACGGAAACAAGAACAACGGAGATAAAGCCAAAGCTAGAAGCGTCAAACGCCACTCCCCAATAAACATTGCCACAAGCGTTGTTGCCAAGATGATTACATTAGAAACAACAGTTCCCAGTGTCGCTGTCAAGGCACGTTGTGCTCCAATAACGTCGTTGTTGAGTCTGTTAGTTAACCTTCCTGTCTGAGTTCTAGTGAAGAAAGCCAGCGGTAAGTTCTGCACATGATTAAACAGAGCAACACGTAAATCGTAGATGACACCTTCGCCAATTCGCGATGACACATAACGTTCTACCAAGCTCACGACACCTGAAATAATGGCAGCCCCAACAATTAGCGCAGAAAATATCCACAGCAAACCAAAGCTCTCTTGCGGAATTGCTTCGTCAATAATGAGCCCAAACAGAATTGCTGGCACAATCCCAAGCAATGCCTGAATTACAACCGTAACGAGGAAACCGACCACCTGACGTCGATAAGGGCTAGCGAAACGCCACACGCGCTGCGCTGATTCTTTATCTATCTTGGCATCCGCCACTTTTTCGCGGTCTCTAGGCCACGCAGCTCTCATTGTTTGCATCTATGAAATAGCCTATCTGGACGCCAGGTTTGTCGAGGCCAACCGCTACCTCGCTTGGCCTCTTCCATGTTTATCAGAGCCTTCAGGCTTAATCCCATACCGACCTTTAGGGTCTTTGGCGCCATCCCCAAGTCCAGGAGCTAAGCCGGTAAACGGATCTATCTCTCGGGAGTTCTCCTTGGGTCCCCTCTTAGGTCGAGTGGCGTCTTGCGGCTTACGTTCAGCACTGGCTTCACCCCCGGAGGCAAACCTCTGTCCCATTTTCTCTATTGCATCCCAGCTATCCATTGTTGCGTTCCAATAGCTTGGGGTCCCTGTTGAAGGGTCCAACTGAATTAGTCCCGTATGAGCCGAGTTAAGAAGCACAATTAGGTTCAGGAATTTGTCTAAACCGACTGCTTTTACGACTAGAGCTGCGACATAGCCTGGCTTCTGTTTCAAGATCTCTAGATCCTCTTCGCCTTCCGTTAAGAGTTTCGCCTCGTAAGCTATTTTCTCATCTAGTTTATGTTTCTTGTTGTACTCTCTTAGTTCAAGGATCGATCTAAAATCTTCTGCGAAAATATCCTTGCAAACAAATCGTCGAATCGGTTCAAAACCCGATCTATACCAAAGATCAACTCCTTCATCCCTCTCTGAGCGCACAACCGCATCAAGGCTGATTCGTAGAACCCTACGGCTCTCTATAGTCGCTTCTCTTGTAACACCAGATTTAGAAGAGTTATGCTCGTTCGAAATAGTCTCTAAGATAGCCAAACGTCTGAGTAGAGCGAAAGTAACCATACCTTCCAAGGTTTTTTGCGGCAACTTAAAGCCCGGATGGTCAAGCGCTATCTCGATCATTAGTTTGACATAGTCATCAGGAATACCGATGCCTGAATTCCTCAGGATACTAGCAAAGTTCTCCATGGAACCTATGAGGGACCTCCTTAAGTCTTCCTCGCTGGGTTTACCTGGACGAAACCAAGGCTGTCTGCCTCCTATCATGATTACAGCGCCCCTAAGTCAGGGTTCTTTGGTCTACCCCATCGCCTGTTTTTGGTCTCCATAATGTTGGTACCCGTTGGGTTGTCGACAAGTTTGGAGAAGTCAACTTTGTAAAGCCTGTCCCACCTCGAGATAGTCCATCCAGAGATAGTGAGTTCTGAAAGACCAACAGTATCAATGGTTAGAGATTCTCGTTCTTGTGAAACTGTTAAAAACATTAGTGCATTCAAAGTCGCATTAAACCCAGCGCTCCCAAATGCTCTTAAAACAAATGGAGTTTTCTGAACCGGAGTCCTGAGTAACTTTTCTTCTGGATATGTAACGGAGACTTCAGAGCCTTCACTCTCAACTGTGTCCAAAGTAACCCGTGTCTCAAATGCTCCTGCCAGTTTACTTTTACGCAAATATTCTTGAAGGGGGCCTATTCGTGGATCCACATAGTGGGTAGCAGGGCTCTCTATAGAAGCAATAATCAAACCAAGGCTCTCGATGCTAGATTGAAACTGATTTGCTAGCTTAAAATCGTCGTCAGAGACCACTCCCTGCACTGCTAGTGCATCACGGGATTCGTCAGCCGCCCAAACAAAGAGTTTGTTAACCGCTTCATCAAGCTTCTTCGCTACATTGCTTCTCACAGCGCTGTTTGCTAAGTCTGTGAGTTCCTCAGACAAGTGTTTGCCATTGATCCTGTTCGTAGCAATCAAGCTTTCTATCTTGACTAGCCGATCTAACAAAGCAAAAAGAATAAGCTGCAACTCTGGCTGCTCAGGAGCCCTTATATGGTGAACCTTGTCTGCATTCTGGAACTTACCTAGCCGAATTTGAACTTCCGCTAAGTCAACGTCACCTAGCTTGACTCCGGCCTCAGTAAATAGTTTTTTAACTGGCTTAATTAGCCCAACAGCGTCCGGGGTCCTCGGTGAGCCTTGTTGAAAGACTTCTCTATCCGCCATGATTTGCCCCCATATATATTATACAGCTACGCCCCCATCTGAGGCATCAGCAGGTACAGCTAGGGCGGTCTAATTGCGCTGTATTATTCGGCTGATTTAATACTAGATTCGCTAGAAGAGGCAGTATCCACTGCTTGTTGCATGGCTTCTCGAACTAACTGAGAAAGTGGGTCGTTGCTATCAGGCTGGACCTCTGGAAGATCGCGATAGCCCGCAGCTGGAGTATGAGACTCAGCATCCATATCGATAACGACTGGGTTAGCTTGTTCATCACGAATATCAACCTCTACGGCCGCAAGCATTCTCTTCTCAGCTTCAGCCAAGACGCTTTCGTCAGTGCCTTCTCCAAGCTCCTCACGGTCATCTACGGTTACATTCTCTAGAGCGCTACTAAGCTCTTTCTGCGCCGAGATTAAACGTTCTTTAGCTGACTGCTCAGTGATGTGCAGTCTTGCTATGCGCTTCTCGCTCTGCTCAATATAGTTGCGGACCTTTTCGCGAATAACTTCCTCGGCTTCTTGGCGTAAAAATTCACTCTGCGAACGGGCCCGTTCTAGTAACTCAGCGACCTGACCTTTAGCATCGTCAATCTCGGACAATGCCTTATCTCTTGCTTCTTCAGCTTCTTTTGCTTCTTCCAAGATTCCCTCTTGGCGTTCCACGACTAGAGCATCAGCTTCTTGGCGCTTTGTATCGAAGTAACCATCAGCCTCAACCAACTTAGATTGAAAATAGCCGTCAGCCTCATCTGACTTAGATTTGAAATAAGTGTCAGCTTCTTCACGTCGAGCCGCAGAGTAACCGTCTGCTTCTGCCTGAGTTGTGCTCAAATATTCGTCAGCCTCTTTCAGTCTGGCGTCGATCATTGCGAGTTCTTCGTTGCGAGCTTTTGCATTAGCATCAGCTGCTGTGATGATAGATTCTGCTCTTGCTTGAGCATCGTTAACTAAAATCTCAGCCTTGGCCGTTGCGTCGGTTGAAACATCGGCTGCCGAGCTTTCAGCCTCTGACATCATCTGGTCGACCTTAGCCTGGGTATCAGCAATGGTCTTTTCGGCTTCAACCAAAGACTTATCTCTATCACGTGCCAGATTCTTCTGAGCTGTTTCAGTCAATT
This sequence comes from uncultured Acidimicrobiaceae bacterium, assembly GCA_964648795.1. Lineage (GTDB taxonomy): Bacteria > Actinomycetota > Acidimicrobiia > Acidimicrobiales > SZUA-35 > JAHDDW01. Next base: position 67,114 of record CAZYMB010000001.1, on the reverse strand, counting down.
CGTCCGCATGTGTTTTGGCGTCTGTAACAATAGCTTCAGCTTGTTTGCGAGCTTCGTCTAGTTGCTGGGCTATATGAGCTTCCGTGTCACGCATCTGCTTTTCAGATTCCGTCTTAAGCTCAACTGCTGCACGCTCGGCCTCAGTTCGGATGCGATTAGCATCGTGTTCTGATTCAGTGACGATAGTGGCTGCTTCAGACTCAGCTCGCTTACGGATATCTTCTCGAACGCCTTGAGCTCCCTTAAGTAAGTCATCGACATGCTCACTCAAGTTGTTGTATTTGCCTTCATCTGTTGACTGCTGCTCTATTAGCATCAGCTGATCTTCGGCAGCGATAGCTCGAGTTCGTGCCTCTTTGATCTGTTCATCTAGCTTGGCGAACTCTCCACCCAGGTGCTTTAAGTAGAGTCTTACCTCTGTCTCATCAAAGCCTTTGAGTTTTCGTGCAAACTCTTTTTGTCCGATCTCTCCAGATGTGTCCACCGGGTACCCCTTTGTCATTCTTAGGTTTAGTAACGCTTGGTGAGCATCAGAGCTAAGTATTACCTAGGTAATAGTCTCCGCCCATAAATTTCCGCCAAATTCAAGGATAGCGGCATAAATACCATAAATTGACCCTAAATCGGCAATGAGCCCCAGAAACATCCCTCTTTATCAATCTTGTGGAGATATGAAGCTCTTCAGCCATAGCTGCTGTGCTTCTTGATAAGTAACAGGCCTAGAAAATCCGTAACCCTGGCCATATCGGCAGTTCAGTTTCTTTAACACATTGAGTTGCTCTACCGTCTCAACGCCTTCGGCAACTACTTGCATTCCGAGGGCATCAGCCAACGCAATCGAAGCTGTGACAATCGCAGTATCTTCAAGCGACTCTGCCTCTCCGGCTAGACCGTTAACAAACGATCGATCAATTTTGAGAGCATCAGCATCGGAGAAGTTACGTAGATACTCCATAGTTGCATGCCCAATACCGAAGTCGTCAATGGCAATCCTGCAGTTCAATTCTTTGAGTCGCGCAAGCGTTGCAAGCGCCACTTCCATGTTAGATATTTCCATCGATTCGGTTATTTCGAAACCTACGCTCGATGGGTGCAGACTATTACGTCGCAGAGCCGAGATAATACCTGGTAGCAACATATCGCTCTCGAGTTGTCGAGCGCTCAGGTTAATCGTGACGACTGGCTTGCCCATTTCGTTCTCAGGCCATGCGGCTAAGTCTTCACATACCTGATCAATAATCTGCATCCCCAGATCCACAATCAGGCCTGATTCTTCTGCGATTCCAATAAATTCGATTGGGCTAACTATTTCACCATCTGGTTTCTCCCAGCGAACCAAAGCCTCAGCCCCGACCATGCGACCAGAGCTAATATCAACCAGTGGCTGGTAGTAAACGACAAACTCTTTGGCGTCTATACCAGAGCGAATAGCGACCTCCATCGCCACTGTAGATCCAACTAAGTCCTGCGTTTCTTCATCCCAGACACAAAACTCGCCTCTGCCCTTAGCAGTGGCACGATTAAGAGCACTTTCAGCCTGACTCAAAATATCAACAGGCTCGGTGTCTTGATCTATGACTTTGACAAGCCCAGCAGACGACGTCAGTAGAAGTTCGGCTCCATCGTTCATTCTGAACGGTTCGTTAACTTTGTTAAGCACTCGCTTAGCAATTGAACTCGGATCTAACTCGTCTTTAGGGGTTGCGCAAACCACTAGGTATTGATCTGAAGAAATACGTGCAACTTGATCACCCAAACGAACAGAAGAAAGTAAGCGAGAAGCAATTTCAGCTAAGACTAAATCTCCTGTGCTAGCGCCGAAACTATGGTTGATTGATTGGAACTTATCGATATCGATAAGCAGTACAGATATATCAGTTTGGTCTTGGTCGTTGGACTGCAAAACCTGTTGGAGACGCTCAAGGGCGGTCTCTCTATTAGGCAGGCTGGTTAAGGAATCATGAGCACCAACGGCTGACTCGCTAGCAAGTCGATATGCTGCTTCGATTGCTTCTCCTACTAGTTGCTGCGCAGAAGCCATCAGCTCTGTTCGCTTCTGGTGTTTAGAGACAGGTGGTTCATTCTGCTTAACTTTGGGAACAGAACCAGAGTTACCAAACGACCATGGCTGAGGGTCGGCTTCAAACATACCCGTTACATACCTGCCATCAGGAGCACGAAAGTTTGAACGCCCACGCGGAACAGCTCTGCGAGTAACAACCATTAGCCCACTCAACTCAAAGTCTCTAAGCTGAGCGTGGCCGAAGTCGTAGATCTCTCCGTACTCGGTCAGTTCTCCAAATTGAGCTAACGAACCAACAATCGGCACTACCCAACCACCAGTTACTCTGTGGTCAACAAGGCCTGCCTCTGTGCTAAGTGAAAGACTGTTTAAGATAAGTTCGGACACTTCTTCGGAGTCCACTGTTCTATCTAGTTGGTCCACCAAAGAGTCGAACAGCTCAAATGGCAAACCACCAAGAACGACCGGCGACAAGTGCCCTGTCGGACCAATGATGGCTACGGAAACGTCGACTTCACAGCCAGCATGCTCGTCATCTAGTTCTGGGCGGATCGAGCTTGCTAACCCCGTTGCGATCTGAAAAACATATTGTCCGAGATCGTTTCCTATCGAGACCGGCTTGGCAGTATTAGCATCAGAACCTACCGGTTCATTTGCAAAGTCTACTTGTAGACCTCCTGGTGAACTAAATAGTTGTGATGCTCCGACAATATGGCCAGCTGATGTTCTTGCCAGATCTCTAACCAAAACTAACACATTGACTGAGCCCGAATCTTCGGATTGCAGATCAAGTGGAAGCAGTCGAAATTCTGCAGCGACCGAAAGCTCAACCGAGCCGTCGGTTCTGACTTGGCCTGACCAATTAGAACTGGTTGGTGTTTTAGAGTCAAGTAAATTTGCGCACATTGCTTGAAAAGATTCAGGCGAATTGTGTGTACCAAAACCAAAGAAACTGTTTAGCTTCTCGACAGTGACTAGGCCTCCGCTATTGCCAGCGACAGCAGAATAGACAAAGTCAGAAACATAGCTGACCTTGATGTCGCCGCTACGTGGCTCAAACTTAAGAAGGATTAAGCCATCAAACAACGAGGAGGCAGAAAGAGCATCGTTGCTAACTTTAGGCTCATCATCAATTTGGACATCGGAATCTGGCAAAGCCTCAAAGATAGAGTTTTTGGTAGGTTCGAGCATTGGCGGAAGTCTTAATAGTGACTAATACCTTAGAGAAAACGCCTGAGCATTTACATTAGATACAAATCGAGTTGTTTATAAGATATCCCCCAACCGAGATCGAAGCCAACGAAGTAGGATTAAACGCATGTCAAGTAGCGCCGAAATCGACTCTGTGAGCGTGACCCCAGATAATAATGTGCCCAAGAAACCCAATACCTTGACCGTCGCCGAGCTCTGCTCGGCAATTACAAAGACAATCGATGAAGCTTTTGAAAGACAAGTTTGGGTTGAAGGAGTTCTTTCAGGCATCTCAAGAAGTCAAAATGGGCATGTCTACTTTGACCTTGTTGACTCAGATGAAACCCTTGGCTCTCAGGCAAAGTCAGTTATTGCTGTCACCTTGTTCTCAAAAGAACGTGCTCATGTAAATAAGACACTGTCTCGTGCAGGTGGAACCCGCATGGCCGATGGCGTAAAAGTAAGAATTAGAGGACAAGTCAATTACTATGCACCCCAAGGCAAAGTCCAACTCAGAATGTCCCAGATCGACCCTGAGTACACACTCGGTCAAATGGCTGCCGACAGGACAAAACTACTGGCCGAGCTCAAAGAGAAGAACTTACTCGACCGCAACAAGTTAATCCCCCTACCGACTCTCACCCTAAAGGTTGGTGTCATAACCAGCATCGGGTCTGCTGCCTACGCAGACTTCGCAGACGAAATCAACAAAAGTGTTATTAACTTTGAGCTGGTGCCTATCGATTGCCGAACCCAAGGCTTAGACGCTGTCCCAATGTTGGTCAGTGCTATTAGTACTGCCAACGATATTCCAGAACTAGACGCTCTTGTTGTTGTAAGAGGTGGAGGCGCCAAAGCCGATCTGGTGGCCTTTGACTCTCGCGAGACCGTTATGGCTGTAACTCAATGTCGTCTTCCAGTCATTACTGGCATCGGACATGAAATCGATAGTTCAATTATGGATGAAGTCGCCCATAAATCTTGCAAGACTCCCACAGCAGCTGCCAACTTCTTAATACACAGGGCGACCAAGCAACAACAGTTAGTTGCTGATCATAAAATCCGACTGCATACACTCAGCCAGCGTGCGATCGAGGCCTCTACCACTAACCTTGCCCACTTATCACATCGAATAAATCGAGAAGCCACTGGCGCCTTAGAAAAAACAGCCGTCAAACTAGACCACAACAGAAAACGAATTCTTGTTGCTGCGAAAACAGCAATTGATAGCCACTCAAAAACTCTAGCGAACAGTCGATCTCGGCTAGCGCTCAGCCCTCATCAAATTATTGAGTCCCTCGAGCTAGAACTAAAGTCACTAAAAACTAGAGTCTCTGCGTTAGACCCGGAGCGAAGCTTAGAGCGCGGCTACACAATTACAAGAAACAGCAATGGAGATATTGTTAGAAGCACCGATGAAGTTACTGAGGGCACCGAGCTTACAACTCATGTCAAAGGTGGAACTATCGCAAGCGTGGTTTCTGGGCGCTCTAAAGATGTATCATAGGAACCCATGAGCAACGATTCAGCCGAACAAGAATTGACATACGACTCAGCTATCAAAGAGCTGGCGGAAATTCTCAACGAGTTGGAAGGCTCTGAAATAGATGTAGACATACTCGCCAAAAAAGTCGAAAGAGGAAACGAGCTACTCGACTTCTGTTCTAAACGACTCGAAAAAGTTGGCAAAGAAGTAAACCAACTCATCGATAAAGACACTGAAACAAAATAGTTTTAACCTTACCTAGCTGGGTAATTCACAAGCGCTATCAAACCACTTCATATGGACTAGGTATTTATGCTTAGTGAACCTTGTAGGCTGTAAACTCTGACTAACTACCCTGATGCTTTTCACGGTTGTATCAGAACCCGCCCCCTTGCACAAAGCCGTAACTCGATGAACGAAGACTCAACAGCACGAGAAATAGCGGTACCAAATCCGATAGCTGTCTCTCTTGATCCTGCCGTCTTAGCTCAACAAATAACGGCTGAGCACAAAGCAGTCCAACGAAATAACTTTGCCCAACCAGAGCCATCTGGTGAGCAACAAATGATCGTGGATTCAACAAACAGTTCCGCCAGTGTTGCCAAAGCAAACTTACGACGCCTATACCTAACCGATGCAAACCGTATTGGCGGAGTGATCATTGCTATCCGCTGGATAGCGGTACTAATTGGGTTGGGTTTCACTGCTACCCGTGTCAGCGAAGGCAACCTGGGTCTAGTTGCCACCGTAGCAATCACCGTATTCATAACCTGTTATCGATCGATCAGCCCAATAAACCTTGGGAGCCGCTTAACCCGAACAGAGGCAGGCATTGAAACTAGCCCAACAATCTCGTTGTTCTTTGGAGTAGCCGATGTTGTAATTCTCTCCGCAGCCATCGGAATAGTGGACGGATTCAGCAATCCCTTTGTCGGGTCTGTCTTTGCTGCCATCGCCGTTGTAGCATTCGGCTTTGGATTTCTACGCGGCCTTCTTGCCATCACACTTGGAGTCGCCGCCACTACTTTCGTTCTCTACCTAAGCGAACCACTCATAGCGACTGATTACCTCCAACAAATAGGAATTGTAAGCGGATTCTTTCTCGCAATCTCGATCATGCCAGCCGTCGCATTCAAACGAATTCTAGAAGTTGAAGGCCAAGGTGCTCAAGTAGCAGAACAACGAGACCGGCTTGCAGAAACAAACAACTTGTTAGAAGTACTAAACGATCTGGCTAGAACTCTTCCATCTTCACTCGATTTGGCTGACGCTGTTGATGCCACGAAAGATCAGCTGGTTGAAACTTTCGCCGCCGACCGTCTAGCGGTGCTGATCTTTGAAGAGAACACCTGGTCTCCCATTGTTCAAGAAGGTTTTCAGATTCCACCTAAGGTCCACCAAAATGGCTTGCCCGCCGTGATAAGCGATGCTGTTCTCCATGTTGGAGTAACGATTAACAACGACCTTGGCGTGTATTCAAAGCGATTCGGCAGCGGGATGTACACACGGCTGATTGCCAACAACACAGAGATTGGTTTCATCGCAATTGAGCACAACACTCCTAACTTCTTCACAGAAGCTGATGGAGAATTACTGAACGGCATGTCAGACGTTCTAGCTTTGACACTCGCCAACGCTAGAAGTTTCAACAAGTTACGAACCCTCGCCGCCGACGAGGAGCGTACCCGTATCGCCCGTGACCTCCACGACCGGTTGGGTCAGTACCTCACATATATTTCCCTAGAAATTGAACGCATCAAAGACGACCCGAAGAAACGAAACGAAGCACTAACGAACCTACACACAGAGGTTCAAAGAGCTATCTCGGAATTTAGAGAAACACTTCTTGAGCTTCGAGTTGCTGTTTCCAAAGACCGACCATTGCGTATCGTTCTCCAAGAAGTAGTCGAACGCTTTGAAAAGCGCTCGAAAATAAAGGTGCGTCTAGCTGTAGAAGCCAACGAGCGCCGATTGCCGGCCCCAATTGAAAACGAGTTACTGCGAATAACCCAAGAGGCTCTAACAAATATCGAAAAGCATGCTGACGCTTCAGAAGTTCATATTAGATGGTCGATTTCAGACCAAACAGGAGTACTTCTGGTTAGCGATAATGGGCGAGGATTCGACCCAGGCAAGGGAATTAGAGGCTCTGCCTATGGCCTGGTTGGTATGAGAGAACGAGCTGCAGCTATCGGGGCAAGTATCGAGATAACCAGCGAACCTGGCCACGGCACCAACATTGTCGTGCAATCGAGGCTAACTAGCGGCTAAAGTAGGATCGGCCCTAAGCTGGCCAATTACGATTAACCCTTAGATAGGTGAAACAAATGAAAATACTCCTTGCAGACGACCATGCCCTCCTGAGAGAAGGTTTGAGAAAGTCATTCGAGGCAGCCGGGGATGAAATCGTAGGCGAAGCCGCAAATGGCGAAGAAGCTGTCACCATGGCTAAGGCCTTACAACCTCAGGTAGTTCTAATGGATTTGTCTATGCCTGTCATGGACGGCATAGAAGCAACTAAAGCTATCCTTGAACAACTTCCGAATGTTCGTGTTGCGGTCCTAACAATGCACGACGACATTGATAAGACCAGAGATGCAATTGCAGCTGGAGCAACTGCTTATATGTCTAAGGGCACTTCGTTCTCTGATGTGCGCGCAACTTTAGAGCGAGTCGCAGGCGGTGAAACAGTTCTTTCCCCAGCTTTGGCCGGTGCTATGCTAAAAACCGTTCAGACTCAGAGCGCTAACGAAGACATCCTGTCATCAAGACAAATCGAAATTCTTCAAGCTATCGCTGATGGCATGAGCACTAAGCAAGCTGCCCGACACCTTGGAATCACAACCAAGACCGTTCACAACCACCTCAACGCAATCTACCGTAAGCTTGACGCTCAATCTCTAACACACGCTGTATTGAGCGCTGTTCGACTCGGAATAATCGACCTCAACTCTGAAGACATCGGCGACGAAGAAGAGTAACTAGAGCGACTCATCTTTGAATAGATCTGCAAACTTATTGCGGATCTGGGTTCTCTGAACAACACCAAGAGCTGACTTCGGCAAGTCAGCCACAAAGATGTATCTTTCGGGCATCTTTCGCTGATCGATATTGTCCGCTAGTACCCCAACGACGTCTTCCTGGGTTACATCAGAATCGGAGACAATGAATACCGCAATTGCTGTCCTATTTTCAGGGTGAGCAAATCCAATTGCTACAGCGTCTCGAACTCCTGGTAAGGATTCAACAACGACTTCGATCTCTCGAGGATAAACAATTGCCCCTCCTAGATTCATCATGTCTTTAACTCGACCAGCCAAAGTCAACCGACCATCTGGTTCTACGAAGCCAACGTCGCCTGTATGAAAATACCCGTCAGTGGTAAACGCAGCTTCGGAAGCTTCTGGGTTACTCCAATAACCTGAGAATAGGGATGGACCTTTGACTTGCACTTCTCCTATTTCACCGGCCGGCAAAGCTGTGCCGTTAGGTGAAATAATACGCATAGAGATATTGGGAAGAGCGAAACCAACCGAGCCGCCTATTCGTTCTGCTTCTGGAGGGTTAGATGCAATCACGCCAGCCTCAGTGGCAAGGTAACACTCAGTCAATCCAATATTAGCTTTATCAAGGTAGTCCCCAAAAGTTGCCACGGACAAATAGGCATTACTTGAGACCATTAAACGAAGATTAGAAACAAGCTCTGGTCCAAACGCTTCGGAGTTTGCTAGCTCTGCCAAGTGCTCCGGTGTTTCCATAAACACTGAACAGTTTGGAAGGTAAGCCTCTACGAGGTCTACAGAAAATTCAGGTGCAAATATTACCTCAGACCCATTCAGCAAAGAGTTGTGTAGACCTACGAACAGTCCAAATGCGCTTGAAATATTCAAGGTATGAAGCATGACATCACCTGGACGCCATCTCCAAATGGCATGCAGAGCTCTGACGTTAGTAATTAGGTTCTCGTGGGTGACGATTGCACCCTTAGCTCTATCAGTTGTTCCAGCTGTATAAATAATCACTGCAGGGTCTTGAGCTGAACGAGCACAAACAGGAACAAGCGGATGAGCTTCATTCGCCGCATCTGCGAGCGTTCCAGTAGAAGTCGGGCTCAAGGTGTGCACTTGATCAACGCCAACGATGTCTGCGACCGGACGAAGTCGATCGACATCTGCTTCATCACAGACAAATAGCTTGGGTTCGCAGTCGCCTAAGAAGAAGCCCGTGTCTTCTACACCAAGATTGCTGTCTAGCGGAACGAATACAAATCCACCACGAAGACAGCCAAGATAAAGCGCAACTGCATCAGGAGATTTACTGACCTGAGACGCAACCCTATCTCCTGGTTCTAGACCCAGCTGAGTCAATACTGTGGCAATGGCAGCGCTACGACGATCTAACTGACCGAATGTATAGGTCAGACCACCAGGAACGCTAAGAAATGGATTCGTCTTTCCCTCGGAGTTACTGTTAAACAACAGCTCATAAACGTTGCGACTCATGTGTAGCTACGAATCTATCTGATGACAGTTACTCATCATCAAAAACCCTGCAATCGCAAAAGCCCTCTAAGAGGCTCTACTCTTGCGTAATACTGGGTCTGCTAACCTTAAAGCCTTGTCGGCTGCTGAGAAAACTAAGCCAGTGGCTCCAGGAGTCTCCGAATCGACTAGGTTCCCCATTACACCGAGCGTAATTTTGGCTATGGCATCAGAACCCACAGCTATTTTAAGACCAGTCTTTAGTAGCCAAGGGTGGCCGATTAGAAAACTAAAACGGCGTCCAGTCCGCAAGAACTGATCAAACATTTCAGCTATTTTGCGGTCATATATTTCTGGAGCCAGCGACGGGCCACTCAAAAACAGCTCTGAAGCTAGAGACCCAGACTCCAAGCCATAGTCGATGCCCTCGCCATTCATGGGGTTGATCAAGCCAGCCGCATCTCCAACAGCCACCCAACCTTTACCGTGCCGTTTCAGGGTGCTCATTGGCAATCGCCATGCTCGAGGACGATCCAAGTTGGGACCGAGTTCCCAAGTCTGTTGTGTGAGGTTTCTATAGTCCGCCAACAAGTTGTTTAGATTTAGCTTTTTGAAGTTCTTCATGGTTGACAAAGCACCAGCACCAATATTAACGGTTCCATCACCTGCTGGAAAAATCCAACCATAGCCAGGCACTGCTGTTCCATTACTATCTTTCAAGGTGAGGCAAGCTTCCAGATGGCTATCGCCATGACGGGGGGACTCGGCGTAGCTTCGTATAGCTAAGCCAAATGGTTCATCGGGGTCTCGAACTGCACCAAGCATCTTGGCGACTTGGCCTTGTGCTCCTGTGGCAACTACCACCATGTCACTGTGAATCTTTGTGCCAACATCCATGCCTTGGCCAGCAGACGACTGCACTTCTACTCCAACTACGTGTGAACTGTCAGAGTCAGAAAATATCGGGGTAACTTCGGTCTCCCAATGTATTGTCACCCCAGCTTCGTCTGCTGCGTCGATTAGTGCCTTGTCAAGCGAACGCCTGGGCCATACTGCTCCGTGATGGGCAAAGCGCGACGTCTTTGGCCAGTCCAACTCACGCCGAGTTGAATTGGCTATCATGCGCAACCCAACTATATGGTGGGCATCAGAGTAGTCGATGCCAAGTTTGTTCATGGCAGTAATAGCTCGGGGAGTTAGCCCGTCGCCGCAAACCTTGTCTCGACCATATTTGGCCTTGTCAAACAAGGTAACTTTGGCACCACCACGCGCAGCTACAATCCCTGCTGCTGCGCCAGCTGGTCCCGCTCCAATAATAACGAGATCACTCTTTTGTTGCATCTAAAGTTCGACCTGAGATGCGAACAATACAGTTATCTCAAGACCTGATTCGTCTGATCCGTCAGTGTCATCTAGATCGTCAGAACTTATTGCCGAACCTGCCTGTAACTGCTCTTCGACAGTTTCGAAGAAAGCCTGAAGATCGGATTCAAGATTGTCTATATCTGGAGCCTCTGGGCCTCTAACACTTACCGTATACTCTGAAGCCGAAGAAGAAATAGCTAGTGCAGTTCCATCCACAGATACACCTTGCACTGTGGCCCAGTCATTTGTGATTCGATCTAGCTGGTCGGTCACTTGAATGACTGGGTCAATACCTTGGTCTGATGAAACTGAGATACGTTCACTCCAATTGATTCGAACGCTAAAGCTATTTCCAAACTCAGTTTGTAATAGCTGACTCAGTTCGGCGACAGAAGGAGGCTCGCCTACTCCCGAGGCATCGACACGCACACTGTCCTCGTCTAGGAAGAACCCGCTCAAGGATGCGTCAGGCATTGCGTCTAGCCAATCACTTACAAATGCCTCCACTTCTAACTCGTAGTCTTCATCTGGAGTCAGAGTCGTTGGCGTTGTAGTTGTTGGCAAACTCACCTGGTCCCATTCGATAAGTGGAAGACGCCCAGGGAAGTTAGCTTGTAAAATCTCTACCAGGCTGTCATCGTCGGGGGCTGATCCTGTACCTCTGAGCTGAACAAGTATTGACTCTTCATCAAGACTTACATTGTCGATGGAGTCAGTATCTGACAGCCAGTCCTCGACTAGCTCTGTCGCCAAAGCATCATCTCTACTATCGTCCGCCACTCCCCTAGAAGCTTGGACTAGGGACCAACCGATAACAGTAATCAGCGTTGCCATTGCAATAACCGACAGGATGACTCGGGCTCTGTTGGCTTCAAGTCTTTGTGCTGGGACAAACCCGGTAATTACGAATACCAAGACTCCAACCAAAACGATGGCAATCAAGTTGGTCGAGTAGAGGACGAAAGACCCCCAAGCTAAGCTAAATTCACCGGCTTGAAGCAATATGCCCAAAGTTCCTAACGGAGGCACGAGCGCCACAGCCACCGCCACCCCTGGCAAAGACGATGATGCATCTTCTCTTACAGTTGCATACGCCCCTGCAGCACCTGCTGCCAGAGCAACAATTAGATCACGGCCCTCTGGAATAGTTCTTGACGTGATCTCGGTTCCGAAACCAATCTGCTCAGGAAGAATGGCTGCAAGAATGTAAGCTATTGCCACCGAACCCGCTGTTGCCAACACAACTCGAATGATACTTGACCAAGCTTTACCTAAGAGACCGAGAGCCAGGCAACCGGCCGAAGCTAGCACTGGCTGCATCAACGGAGCCAACAACATAGCGCCAATAACAATTGCTGGTGAGTTTAGTTGGAGCCCCATCACTGCAATGACTACTGAGAGCGCAAGCATTATCCCGAACCGAAGCTCCCAACGTTGTGGCTTCTGGATAGCAAGGTCCCGCATTATTCTTTGACGTTGTTCTGGTTCTAGTTTGCGATGCCACCAAGGAGACTCATCAACTTGGAGCGGGCTTGGAGTGACGATGTCTGACATTAATTCCTACTTAACGCTCAAGCCAACAGCTTGGCGGACACGGTTCAGAGTTTCGGTAGCAATTGGGCGAACCCGTTCGGCACCGTTGGCCAGAATCTCATCCAGCTCATCGGTATGATTCATGTAGTAGTCATATTTATCGGCCGATTCACTAAGGGTCTCTGTCATTAGGTTTAAAAGCTCTTTTTTGGCATCTCCCCAACCAATATCACCGGCTTCTAAACTTTTCTTCAGCTCTGCGGACTGATCCGGGGTAGCTAGAGATTCGTAAATCTCAAATACTGGCGCACCCTCAGTGGTCTTGGGGTCATGGCGCTCAGATGAATCAGTAACGATCGAATAGATAGCCTTTTTCCATTGAGCCTTTGAAGCAAAGAGCGGAACTATATTGTCATAGCTCTTGCTCATCTTGCGGCCATCGGTGCCCGGTATCGACTCGGTCGCTGCCTCTATTACATATTCAGGTAGAACTAGTGTTCCTTCACCAAATGAAGAGTTCACTCTTTCAGCGATATCTCGGGTGATCTCGACATGTTGAATCTGATCACGGCCAACTGGGACTAGGTCAGCGTCAAAGAGAAGTATGTCGGCTGCCATAAGAATTGGGTAAGTGAACAGCCCCATGTTTACTTGAACATCAGCGTCAGCGTTATCCGCTAGGTTCTTGTCAACTGCAGCCTTATACGCATGAGCTTTATTCATCCAACCTTTCGGAGTGATGGCCGTTAGCACTGTTGTCAACTCGAAGTCGGCGGATATATCGGACTGTCTGTAGAAATGTGATTTATTGGGGTCGAGCCCAGAGCAAAGCCAACTGGCTGCAACTGAATAAGTATATTGACGAAACAGTTCGGCGTCTTGAAGCTGATTGAGTGCATGGTAGTCGGCAATAAAGAAGAAGGACTCATCAGCCTGGGCGGCTCTCTTTAATGCTGGCCTGATTGCACCAACATAGTTTCCAAGATGAATAGTGCCCGTAGGCTTGATCCCAGTTAGAACCCGTGTCACACCCGAGAGTATAGCCCGAGTGCCTTACCAGGTACTAAGATCTTGAGTTAGGAATAATTGTCCCTTATCAAACCGAGAAACGGCCTTGATAAACCCATTTATTCTCGATGCGAATGTTGATTTGGTACTCAGTATCTGAAGAGAGCCCAGAAACTGTTCCACCAAGAGACCCTTCGCAAGAACCGCTGGCTAAAAGTGTTCTTGGAATTCCTGGACCATCAACGTAAATCGAAGCAACATCATCCGCACCGCAGTCAGCAAAACTTGCTCTGAAGGTGGCTGAGTCTGAATCTCCAACCAAGCTAGATGAAGCAATGCTTTGGCCATCAGGACCAAAGCTTGTGCCGCTGACACTGATTGCAACTGGTCCTGGACCAGGATCTATGGTTGTTGTAGGTCTGGTCGTTGGAGTAGCAGTCGTTGTCGTGCGTCGCTCGGTAGTAGTAGTTCTTCGCTCTGTAGTTGTGGTGCGGCGCTCGGTAGTAGTAGTACGTCGCTCAGTAGTTGTTGCACGAGCAGTAGCAGTAGTTCTTCGAACCGTCGTTGGCGGTGCCAGAATTGGCAAAACCGGCGCACGTGTTGTATCAACCATCGTAAATACTGGAGATCGAAGAGAAGAGGTTGTGACTGCGTCATCATCGTCGTCATCACCCAAGTTCCGAGTTGTCGGTGTTGGTCCTAGGTCAAGAACGTCATCTTCGTCGTCATCAACATCGATGATGATTGAACCATTCGAGCGCTCTACATCATCAGAGTTGGCCTCGATATCTAGCGTCGTTAGAAGTTCGACCTCAGAAGCTTGTGTTGTTTCGTCCTGGGTCGCTGGCGCTGCGATCTCGTTGCTAGTCTCAGCTCCAGTATCAGGTGACCCCTCGAAAACAATAAATCTACCCTCTTCGATTTGAGAGATACTAAAGATAGCTACCCCGATAATCGCTGCTGCTGCTGCGATATGTACCGATGTGCGTTGCAAGATTGGAATGTGCTTTCGCTCTTTGACATCAGTACTAGTAGAGCCAACGGCTACTGGGCCCCCAGCGACGTCAATAAGCTCAAGATTCATTGCCTCAAGTTCTACAGTGTCGCTAAGATCGACGTCTCCGGGTTCAACCAGTCGCTCCTCGAACTGTTCGGTTCGATCGACTAGGCGTTCGTCGAACTGTTGAGTCTGATCGAACTCTGCGATTCCGCCTCCTGAACCCTGTGCTAGATCTTCGACGAAGCCGTCTACTTCTAGCGTCTCAAAGTCGCCTGTTCTATCGTCTTCGCCAGCTATGCCGCCAAGATCTGACCATTCCGCCATGAAACGCACCCTTCCAACCGATGTGCTCTTCTACTTATTTAGTGTACCAGTCTCATTTTGAAAGTTGTTCGCGGCGCTTAGCGGCAAAAAGAGCTGAACTAGAAGCCTTTTTGGCTACCTTATAGTAAGTGGATGCTCAGAAAAACACCCCATCGGCAGAGGCCCAGCGCCGTCGAACCTTTGCCATCATCTCTCACCCAGATGCCGGGAAAACAACCCTGACCGAGAAGTTCTTGTTGTACGGTGGCGCCCTTTCCAGCACCGCAGGCTCGGTTAAGGCAAAACAAGGACGCAAGGCAGCTACATCTGACTGGATGGAGCTTGAACAAGAACGAGGCATCTCAATTACTTCTGCGGCCCTCCAATTTGAGTATGACAACTACGTTGTCAACTTGCTCGACACTCCAGGCCACCGCGACTTCTCCGAAGACACTTACCGCGTCTTGGCTGCAGCTGACGCTGCGGTCATGGTCCTTGATGCAGCTAAGGGCATCGAAGCACAAACACTGAAACTATTCGAAGTCTGTCGTGAGCGTGAAATTCCGTTCTTAACTTTCATCAACAAGTGGGACCGACCCGGCAAGGCAGCGCTCGAGCTCTTAGACGAGCTGGAAGAAACACTTGTTGTCGAACCCACTCCTGTGACATGGCCAGTTGGCATTGCCGGTGAGTTCAAGGGTGTAATCCATCAAGATACAAGAATATATACGAAGTTTGAACGAACTGCTCGTGGAGCAACCATGGCACCAGAGCAAGACTTAGACCACGAGGCAGCAACAGAGTTAGAGGGTGAAGACTTCCAAACCGCTACCGAAGAAGTCGGGTTGCTAGCTGAACTTGGGCGCACCGCTGACCGTGAAACCTTCCTTGCCGGCGAATCTACACCCGTTTTCTTCGGCTCAGCTCTGACTAACTTTGGAGTTCGCCACCTTCTTAATGGTGTTATTGACCTTGTGCCAGCTCCAAGCGCTAAGACATTGGCTGATGGCAGCCAACGAGCTCTAAGTGACCCTTTCTGCGGGCTGGTATTTAAAGTCCAGGCCGGGATGGATAAGGCTCACCGTGACCGAATTGCATTTGTGCGTGTTGTATCAGGCGAGTTTGAGCGTGGCTTAACGGCTATTGCTGAGCGCACAGAAAAGCAGTTCTCAACCAAGTTTGCTCAAACCATGTTCGCTCAAGATCGATCTACTGTGGATGCTGCATACCCTGGTGACATAATCGGGCTGGTTAACGCCAATGACCTACGTGTTGGTGACGCCGTGTATGTCGATAAGCAAGCTTCGTTCCCAGCACTGCCCGAATTTGCGCCCGAGCACTTCAGAAGAGTGCGAGCAAAAGATACCGCTAAGTCAAAACAGTTTCGCAAAGGTATTCAACAACTCGATGAAGAAGGCGTTATCCAAGTTCTACGAGACGAGGTCGGTGGAGACGCTAACCCTGTCCTAGCTGCAGTTGGTCCAATGCAGTTCGAGGTGGCTACCCACAGACTAGAGAACGAATTTGGTGCCGCAGTCGAACTTACAACAACAAATTTCACAATCGCTAGAAAGACTGATGTTGAATCAGCTAGCCAGCTCAACTCAATGCAGGGAGTATCTGTTATGAAACGCAACGACAGTTACTTGGCTCTGTTCGAGTCAAAGTTTTGGATGGATCGCGTTATCTCCGATCACCCTGAGTTAACTCTCGAACGTATGGTCGCTGAAGGTGGACTGAATTAGTAGTTGCCCGAAATCCAGCTTCGGGTTTATGTGGGCATCTAGAATTTGGCGGTGGACGCACGGCTTGGATTCCTTTTCTCATTTTGCTTGGCTCTACTATTTGCATGCGGCGGCCAGGGCGAAACAGCTACACCCTCTGCGACTAGTCAAGGTGCTGTCACAACCGAAATCGCCGAGGAGATAGCTCCTCTCGCTCCCCTTGTAGACGACATCGTTGAGCCTCCCGGCAACCCAGTATCAACTGTTGTCGGTGGCAGGGGCTCCACGGCTGGCTATGTCGGACTACTTGGTCGCCTAAGTCTGAATGAACAAGTTAGCGATTCAGTTGCGCCCGCTCCAGAGACTTTCGCTGACCGTCATCCGTTAACCGGTCTACCCGGTATTGTGCGACAACGTCCAGCGGCTGTAGTGAAAATCGACAATGGCTTCGGCGTCACTCCCCAAGCTGGTCTAGAAGTTGCTGACATTGTGTATGAGGAACCAGTCGAGGGTGGGCTGACTCGCTTGGCAGCTGTCTTTCAGTCTCAGGGCTCACTGGTTGGACCAATAAGATCTGGGCGAACAACTGATATTGGTATCTTCAACAGCTTCGGTCAGCCCCTTTACCTTTATTCGGGCGCCAACGTGCCAACTGATTCGTTGCTTCGTTCTTTCGAAAATGTTTCTAATCGTGACTACAGCACAACTTCGGGATATTTTAGAGAGCCATCACGCAACCCCCCAAGCAATGTTTACACGAGCTTGTTTGACCAGTGGGCCACAGGTGACGAACCAACTCCGCCTGCTCAATTTACGTTTCGTCTAGATTCAGATTCTGCGGTTGGTTCGGGTGTTCAGACCTTCGAAGTGAACTATGCCCTAAACCAAGTTTTATGGTCTTGGGACGGCACACAATATTTACGAACTCAAAGAGGTGCCACCCACAACGACACCGAAGGCAACCAGCTTGGTTTTGACAACGTCATTGTTGTTGGCACTGAGGTCGTCAACACCGGCTTTGTTGATAGCACTGGCAGTACAGTGCCCGAATATCCTTTCGTCGGCTCCGGGCCTGCCGCTGTTTACACAAACGGGACCAAGATCTCTGGTACTTGGACTAGGTCCAGTCTTAGCGCTGTCGCTACTTTCACCACTGTTTCAGGCGAAGTTATCGAGTTGACTCCGGGTCGTACGTGGGTTCATCTTGTGTCAAAGAGCTCAACGGCGCTCTAGAAACCAATTCTGCCTAAGGTGTTGCTGGAGCTATTTGCTGGCAGACTAGTTACTGTATGGGCGGCCTCAATACAGAAAAAGAGAACCTTCTAGTTCAATTTAGAACAGGCAAAACCACTAAGTCGGGTGCTAACTCAGCGCGTCGCCGCACCGTAGTCGCCCTAACTCTTATTGGTCTTTCTCTGCTGTTGTTCAACGCCAGTCGTTCAGAGATTGTTGACAATCAAACCCAGGTGTTAGCTGGTTCCGAAAACTTGGCTTTGGATATTGGCATCGGCATTGACTCAGCCCCGCAGGCACCGGCTCTTTCTCTTACCCGCTTTAGTCCAACACGAGTTGACCCTAATGGCCCTGTAGCCACCCGAGGTCAGTGGGTGGACCCACAGAGTTCGGGTGCACCATGGGAGACCATCAACTCTACAGCTAACGGCTTGTTGACATTTAGAGGGAACCCAACCCGAACATTTCATGGCCAAGGTGAAGTCGGGTCAACTATTTCTGAAAAGTGGTCGGCTGAAATTGGTTGCGCAAACTCGCCGGTCGCTGGAATAGACAAAGTCTGGTGTGGTTCTGGTTGGACTGGTCAGCCACTGGTGATTCCTTCGCCTCAACAACCAAATGACTCGTGGGTAGTTGTGGGTGGCTATAATCGAGCTCTCAATTTCTTCGATCCAGATACCGGTGAAGAAGTATTCGGCAAATACGAGACCGGCGACATTATTAAAGGGACTCCGACCGCTGACCCTGACGGCTTCCCGCTAATTTACACAGGTAGCCGTGATGACCACTTCCATATTGTGGCCCTCGACCAGGAAGAACCCGTTGCGCTTTGGAAGATCGAACCAGAACAAGTTAGATCGACTATGTGGAACAACGACTGGGACTCCTCCGCTCTTGTAATAGATGACTACCTATTTATTGGCGGCGAAAACTCCAGATTCTATATTGTAAAACTAAACCGTAGCTTTGATGAAGACGGCAATGTTGCGGTTGATCCTCAAGAAGTTTTCTCTACACCTTCTTGGGATTCAGAACTGCTGGACAATATTGGTGACCAAGAAGTCTCGATTGAGAACTCTGTAGCTATCAGCGACAACACTGTTTACTTTGCTAACTCGGGTGGGCTGGTCCAGGGCTGGGATATAGAAGGCCTCGAACGTGGTGTCCAACCGACTAGAAGTTTCCGTTACTGGGTCGGCGATGACGTAGACGCTTCGCTTGTGATTGATGATGACGGCCACCTTTATCTAGGGGCTCAGTATCAACGACAGACACAGCGTTCAGACGAGCGTGGTCAAATCTTTAAACTCGATCCAGAGAATACGCAAGACCCAGTTGTGTGGTCACGCAAAGTTGAGACCGGTGACGAGACTGGTGTTTGGGCTACTCCAGCGCTATACGAAGACCTTGTTATTATCCCGACAAGCGACGGTCGGGTGCTTGGGCTTAACCAAGATAACGGTGCAACGGCTTGGGAGCTAGATCATGGAACTACGATTTGGTCTTCACCCGTTGTGGTTGATGACCATTTGATTCAGGCGGACTGCAATGGCGATATCTCTAGTTACTCACTAAATGGGGACGCACCTGAGCGCATATGGCGGCACACCGTTACCAATGGCGATTGCATAGAGTCAACACCAGCATTCTGGAACGGGTCAATCTACGTTGGCGCTAGAAACGGCGACTTCTACGCACTTGCGACCAGCTAGTACAAACATTTCTGGCCAAAGCTAAAAGATCGCTGCTTTTGGACCAAATCCGGTGTGAAACCAAGTATCCTAGTTTTCGGTCTGGGGCTGTAGCTCAGTTGGCTAGAGCGCCTGCTTTGCAAGCAGGAGGTCGGGGGTTCGATTCCCCCCAGCTCCACTCGACCGTATTTAGGCTTCGGCTATTACGATTTCAATTCGGCGGTCATCCGCTCGTTCTTGATCTGTTGGATCGTCTTGAACCGCTTCGGTTTCGCCAAAGCCTTGCGTAGTAATTCGTGCTGCGTCGATTCCTTCGGCGACCAAAGCATCTCTTACTGTGTCAGCTCTTTCTTGGGAGAGCTCCAGGTTGTCATCTTCGTCGCCCACTGAGTCTGTGTAACCTTCGACTGTAAGGTTCAGGTCAGTATCTACAACTGCTGCTGCGACTTCGGTAATTACTGCGGCGCCAGAGCTAATTGTTGCTTCGTTGGCATCAAACAAGATTGTTGTTCCCTCTAGAAGAGCACTCACTTCGGCTTGCACATCCTCAGCAGAAATCTCTGCTACTTCTTCTGCGGTTGTATCGGTACTTGTGTCTGCGTCTCCGGTTGTTGCTTCAGGTGCGACTGCAACTGTTGGCGCAGGGTCAAGCTGAGCGGCTGGCTGTTCTAGAGGCTCGACTCCAAGACCTCCGACAGTTGAGTCGTCATCAAGAGTGAACCAAGCCAAAGCAAGCAACGCTATGAAGCACGCTGCTACAAATCCTAGGTAGAGCCAACCCAATTGAGCTTCATCGTGCGGCTGCTCTTGCTCTGCTCGATAGGCAGCCATCATTTCGGCTGTTGTCAGCGGATTATTGTTAGGTCCCTGCGACTCGTTCACTATTCCATTGTGGCGCCAACAGACACAGTTTGCACCCTTGCGATGATGCTAGCCTGTCGATTGTGAGTAATACGTTTGGTGAATTGTTCAGGGTAACAACATTTGGAGAGTCACATGGCCCAGCCGTTGGCGGGGTCATCGATGGCTGCCCCCCAGGTCTTGAGCTAGATATGGTTGCAATAAATGCTGAGCTTGGTCGACGTCGCACCGCCCAAAGCAAACTTGTTTCTCAACGCAACGAACCAGATGAGTTAGAAATCTTGTCGGGGGTCTTCGAAGGAATGACAACCGGAACTCCCCTAGCTTTTCTGATCCGCAACAAAGATCAAAACCCTGGCGCTTATGACCACCTCAAAGATCTATATCGCCCAAGCCACGCCGATTATACCTACGAAGCCAAGTATGGCATCAGAGACCACAGAGGTGGCGGTCGCACTTCAGCTAGAGAAACAACAAGCCGAGTCGTAGCTGGAGCAATCGCAAAACAACTGCTGGCCAAAATGGCGGGCGTAGCTATAGCTTCTTGGGTTCATAGCGTCGGCGACATAATCGCCAGCATCAATCCGGCTGATCAGGCCGACTTAGACACCGTTACTAAAGACCAAATCGAAGCCAACGAAATTCGTTGCCCAGACCCTGATGCAGCTGCAAAAATGATCGCCTTAATTGACCAAGCAAGACAAAACGGTGACTCGGTTGGTGGAACCATTGTGACTAAAGCAATCGGTGTACCCGTTGGCTTAGGTGACCCTGTATTTGATCGACTAGAAGCAAGCCTGGCGAAGGCTATGCTCTCGTTACCTGCCACGAAAGGCTTCGAAATTGGAAGTGGCTTTGCCGGCACCGAGATGTCTGGCTCGCAACACAACGACCCTTACTTTACTGATGAATCTGGAAGCGTGAAAACCAGCAGCAACTACTCTGGCGGAGTCCAAGGTGGTATCTCCAATGGCGAACCCATCTACTTCCGGGTCGCATTCAAACCAACAGCTACCATCTCAAAGAAGCAAACCACCACAACAGTAGATGGCGAATCAGTTGAGCTAGAGGCTAAAGGCCGTCACGACCCGTGCGTGTTACCGAGAGCGGTCCCAATAGTTGAAGCAATGACTGCGCTGGTTCTAGTAGACCACTATCTTCGCAACAAAGTAATTGGGTAGAACAGTCCTGGAACTACTCAGCGCTGACAACGCCAATCTCGGCGCTAGATCTAACAATGTTGTCGAACTCGGTTTCTAAACCGACTAACTTATCTGAGCCAAAAGCGACTTCTAGATCAACACGATTGTCTGTTGCACTAAAGCTAACTAAGTTTAACCTCACGTCGGTCTCTCTCGACTTGTCTTGAATCAGATCGACAACGACGTTCCTGGCTTCTGATTTGTCTAAGGTCAACACAGACTGCGTTAGAAATATCTCTTCGTCCAACTGCTCGACAGCTAACAAAGATGCTTCATCTGTTATGACTTGCGCTACTTCTCGATCACTAATCTGCCTGGCTGATTCGGCAAATATAACTAAGATCCCTGCAATTAGACAACAGACCAAAGCAAGTAGCACTGTGACATAGCCAGCTTCGCTACCTTTGCGGCAGAAATAGTGTTTAGCCACCCACACTCCTAAAGCGCCCAACACTCCCTGTCGCAGAAGCTGTCGCATTTGTGCTGTTACTGGCACAGATCACCGCAACAGTTATTTCTCCTCCTGGGACAAACCTTCCCCGAATTGAGTTAAGCACGCAAGTCCTAGACTCCGAACTTGCCGAACGCAGAGTTTCGATAGCACTCTGCCTACCTTCTGAAAGATCTCTACTAGAAACAGCAACATTGAGAGCTTGACGAGCCTGGTCTTGGGCTGTCGCTTCTAAGCTGATCTGGTTTCTAACGAAGAACACCAGTGACCCTGCAAGTAACGACACGGCAATAAACAAAACGGCAATGTAGCTGAGGGGTTGAGGCCTTGTCGGGCCAGTGTTAGCTATCACTAAGAAACAATTCCAATTTTGGAGCTAGCTGAAACATCGACGTCAACCAGTATCAGGCTGTAGGCACGCCCAGAAACCAAAACCTCGATAGAACTATCGTTACTGATGATGTTCCATTCATCAAGCGAAAAAACATTGCCGTCCACACCAGTGGCCAACTCGTCAGCTGCTAAGTCTTCGCCTGCTGATAAAGATGCAATACGGGCCCCTTGACGTGCAACTGACTCTGCTCGCAGCTGCGCCAACCCAATAAGAGACACCTGCAACAGACCCAGTAGACCTAAACCGACTACGAAGAACCCCATGATTACGTTCAGCGCCCCAGGTTGATGATATTTACTGAACGAACTGCCTGCATTCATAGAGATAATCCTGCAACAAGCTGAATCGTTATTACGGCAAGCAGGACTGCAAATGCTACGAATAGTAAACCAACAGGTAACAGCATCAACTGTGACCGGCTAGCGCTGTTTCGTCGAGTGTCCGCACTAACACTTCGGGACACTGATTCCGAGAAACGCTCTAGAGCACTTTTAGAAAATCCTCCAGAATCTGATACTGAAACTATGTCACCCAATCTTCGCAGCTCACTGACTTCCCAGTCTGAACCAAGCTGGCTAAGTCGTTGCGCCAAACGATATGAGTTACTTCTATGCGAAATTGCGCCTTGGTCATTGCTTATTGAGTCCGAATAGATTCCATCACGAAGCTCTACCCAATAATTATCGCCTGGAAGCTCTAGCGCATTAGAAATCGCAGTAGCCGAATCCGAACCAGCTGAAACTCCAGCGCTCGCCAATTGAGCTAGCACCCCAAGCCTTTGGCGCCAAATAACTACTCGTTGGTTCCTAATTCGAGCTTTACTGAACCAAACAACACTAACAACCACTAAGAAAGCGCCGAGGCCAGCTAGCGCTGCCGAATTTGTATTACCGCCAAGGCTCGATACAAACTGCGAAACCACACCATAGCTAAGGCTGATAACAAAAATCTCAACGACTGCCCTAGCAGACAACAAGCGCCTCCGGGCGAGAAGCTCGTAGCCAGCGACACATACCAATATGACACTGACTGCTATTAAACCAACAAACAAGCCGAGGCTATCCATTTGAACGCTCCAGATCAGAAACATTCAAACTGAAGCTGTTTCCAAACGGCCTTAGCCCTAGCCATAAACTCACAATGCCGGCGCCAAGAGTAATTAAGCCAACTACAGATAGATATAAAGTCGGATCGATACTTGCTAGGTCAGCGTCGATAACAAAGCTAGCCGCCGGGACGCCTATGATTATTAGCAAAGACAGAGAGCGTAGCTCAAACTGATGGCTCGTTAGACCAAGCAACTGTTCTAGCTCGAGTTCAATAGCCAACTGCGCTTGGTCCGCTGCCCCAACGGCGGCACTTTGGACCGATGACGACCCGGTACGAACAGCGACTAACAGATGCGCTACCAAAACATGCAAACTAGTTTCGTCGACTTCCCCGGCTAACTGCAGTAGAGCTTTCTCCAGACCATAGGCACGGACGCACGAGTCGAATACAACTCCATCTAATCCAAGCTGAGAGCCGTTCAACTCGAGCGATCGAGAGACAGCCAAACCAATATCAGAACCACCAGCTATTAAGTCAGCAATCATCTGGGATAGGTGCGCCAAATCTGAAAGATACTGGATCCGGACAGAACGCCTTCGCTGAACGTAGACAGTACTAACAAATACAAACACAGCGGCCAATATCGTTGCGGTCTGCAGCACCCCATGGAGTGGCTGGCTTGAAGCAAATAAGACAATAGAACTTACTATCGCTACCGCTACAGGTATAGATCCAACTTGACGCAACAAACTTTTGCTTGCAATCGATTTTCTCGACAACAAAACCAGAACCGCTCCAGCTAGAGCAACGGCCCCAAAGGTGACTGCAACTATAAACCAAATCTCTAGCGCCATCCGAACTCCCGTAGGCGAGCATTCAAAGCACTACTAGGATTGGGTGAGCAGCGATGCGCAAGCTCTGGAGTGCCACATTCAAATATTGGACGAAGACGCAACAATCCATCGGCCTCTCTATTTTGTGATACCTCCGAAATATGAGACAGCCACCTGTCATTCTCAAATACGTCGGTATGGATGAATAGATCAACCCCGTTGCGTACTGACTCAGCAACTAACTGATAGCTGAGTTGACTACATTCAATCAGGCGATCGACTACCGCTCTGGGTGAGCGTGCATGAATTGTTGAGATAGATCCAGTGTTACCCGATGACATTGAAGTCAATAATTCTCTGGCTATTTCGTCTCGTGCTTCTCCTACGATGATTCGATCTGGGCTGAGCCTAAGGGCATTGGCAAATAGTTCTCGAGAGCTTACCCCGCCAGCCCCGTCGCTGTTTGGAGGCGAAACAACGAGTTCGACAATATCCAAGGCTGGCATTGATCTGCCAAGATCTAACTCTGATGAGTCTTCGATTGTGACGACTCGAGTTAGGTCGTCCAAACCGCTTAACAAACAGCGCAATAGAGTCGTCTTCCCAGAACCCGTGGGACCAGAGATAACAATGTTTAACTTAGCTCTTAGAGCGGCACCCAGAAACGCCGCTGTTTTAGAAGAGATGAAATCTAACTGAGTTAGATCTTCGAGCTCGACTATTTCAGGGTCGGGGTAGCGACATGAAAGCTCTATAGAGCCCCCTGCACAATAGGTGCCATTTATTCGAACGCCGGCATCAGTTAACGTGTCAAAGTGAGGATTGTTAATATCGAATGGCGACACCGAACCAGTTCGAGACCGCAAGATACTGACTTCATCACGTAGTTGTTCTTCGGTTGTAACCCAAGAGGTGAATGTTTTTCTTGTGCCGTCTCGATAGTGGACTACAACTGCGTTTGATCCTTTGACAAACAGGTCACTAATCCCCTGCCCAACAAGAGCATCAAGCTTGCCGATCAGACCAAGCCCCATAGAACGATTAACCAAATGTGATATCAGATTTTCAACCGCAGTTGGCTCGAGCTGTTTGTCGCCTTGGAAAGCCCTGCCAACAACTTTGGCCGCCGATGCAGCATGTACTGCCCTAACAGTCTCATGACTGTCCGAGTCGATCCCATCTAAATACCTGGCTGCACGACTACTGGTAGCTTCTACCAAACCGTCGATCTCGATGCCTGTAGCCTCCAACTCAATTTCAACTACCACTTTGAGCCCTTAACGCTATTCGCACACCTTCGGCCTGGTTCACAGCATTGGCTATTCGCAACGACTGAGCTGGCGAGACTGCTACAGAAACAAAAAGTTCATCGGTTCCAAAACCTGACCTGCTCACCGAAAAGATCTGCACGTCGCCAGCAATAAGCTCGACAACACCCGTGACCGGGTTAACTCCGCTGATTTCGACACGATCACCAGGCACAAGGTCAACCGCTGGGTACGCACCTGGTGCTATCAGAACCCCAGCAACTACCAGGCCTTCTGGCAGCTCGATACCTGCCCCAAGATCGCTACTGAGTATTGGCTCATCAGCAAGCACTGGAAATCGCACACGCTGACCAACAACTAGAGAACGATCCTCAAACATTGTTGAGAAGCGGTCAGCTTCTATCAACTTGATATCTGCCTGAGCAATTACATCGCCGGGCGCTAGGTCCTGCGCCGCAACAATAATGCTGGTCCTAGTGCTGTTCGCATTCCAGACCTGGGCAGCCACAATCGCTGCCACTACCCCGACGACTAGCAGAACGGCACTTCGAAACCTTTGAGCTCTGTTTGCAGAATGGCGGTGAGCCGAACTTGGTCGAGATGAGCGCCAAGAAGTTTCGGCACTTGATCTACTCTTAGCCTCTTTAGAGACTGAAGTAGAACTCTCAGAAATTAGAAGATCATCAATGTCAAGCAAGGTCGGCTCCGGTAAATAGTCGTCGTTGACTTAACAGTTATCTATTCTTAGAGCCATTCTAGCTGCTTGTTGCAGCTTCTAGCAACACGCTATTTGTGACCATAAGGCGCTTAGACCCCAATAAAGCTAGGAATACATTGCTTCGATTTCGCTAGCGTAGGTCTTTTCTATGACTCGTCGCCTCAGTTTTGAGGTAGCTGTTAGGCAGGCCGTGTCAGGTTCCCAATCATGATCTAGTAGATGCACTTTCTTGACCTGCTCAGCATGGCTGAACTGACCCATAGCTGTTTCAACTTGTGTATCGAGAGCCTCATTAAACTCGGGACAGCTTGCCACCTCAGCCATTGAATTAACCTTGATCCCGTTGGCTTCACACCAGGAGTGTGCAGCATCAGGGTCTAAGGTAACTAACGAAGAGACAAACTTTCGTCCATCGCCAACCACAGCAGCCTGGGAAACAACTGGGATTAGCTTCAGTGCATTCTCTAGAGCTGTTGGTGAAACGTTCTTACCCCCGGAAGTAACAAGAATCTCTTTCTTGCGGTCAATGACCTTGAGAGAACCGTTGCCATCCACAACTCCGATATCGCCAGTAGAGAACCAACCCTGCGCATCTAAGACTTGATCCGTTAGGTCCTGTCTATTTAGATATCCCCTGAATACATTGCCACCGCGGCACTGTATCTCGCCATCTTCGGCCAATCTCATCTCAATACCTGGACACGCCGGCCCGACACGACCAGCCTTAGCATCAAACGGCGCCCAAGCCAACGGACCACATGTTTCTGATAGTCCATAGATTTCTGAAATAGGAAGACCAAGCTCTGTGAACCACTCCATTACAGTTGGAGACAATGCTGCCCCACCAGATGCAGCGACTACTAGTTCATTAAGGCCAACCTTGTCCAAAATCTTCTTCTTGAAGAGCTTGAATTTAACAGCTCCAACTAACTTCGACACAGTCGTTGGGTTTTCGCCACACAAGTTGGCCAAAACCTTGTTGTAAATCTTCTCATAAACCCTTGGCACACCGAACAGAATTGTTGGTCTAACCGTCTTGGCGAACTCAGCTACCTGAGTAGGCTCAGGACAACATGTAATGTCAAACCCGGAGATCAAACCTGTGTAGTGTGACACCGTGCGTTCGGCGACGTGAGCCATTGGTAGATACGAGATAAGCCTTTGACCTTTGTAGGTATCTAAGTTAAGAGTTCTGCGCAAACACGCCACCGTCCACGTCAAGTTGTCATGATCAAGTACTACGCCCTTTGATTCGCCAGTTGTGCCAGACGTGAAAATTACGGTGGCGATATCTGATCCTTCAACCTTGCTGGCTAGGTCCTCTAGATCTGCCGCATTTGAGCCGACAAGCTCGTCAAAGCTTGCGTCAGAACCTTCAAAGCTCTCACCCACTGAAACTATTGAAGACAAAGTAGCACTCTGCTGTCGGGCCTCAACAATGGTCGGACCAAATTGATCTTCAACAATCGCTACCTTTGCTTTAGTTTGAGAGATGATCTCTACAACCTGATCTACCGAAGAAGAGTTATAGACCGAAACGGGTGTTGCCCGTAGAAACAAACAAGCAAGGTCAGCTATGTGAAATTCAATACGGTTAGTCATCATCAACAAGACGTAGTCACCTTGAGTGACCCCGTGAGTGGCTAACCCCGTTACTGCCCTCGCCACTCGATCTGCAAGCTCGGTGTAGCTGACCGTTTCTAAGGTCCCGTCAGGTTGAGGAACGCGAATGGCAGTCGATTCTCTTGAATCTGCTACTGCACTTAAAAAGTTCTCACAGATGTTCTGCGACTCAATTATGTCTTCGTTCGTTGTTACCACTAGGGCTACCTCCTAAGGAGTTGGAGACCACAAAGGGCCTAATCCATTGTAGTGATTTCTCACTCAAATTACGGAAGTCCAAAAGCTCCCCTAGAATTGGCAGATGGAGCACATTGATGAGACGCAACATCGGCTAAGAAACCTGGGTAGTACCAACTCCGGCGACGACGACATGCCCATTGAGTCGACCGCAAAGATGCGAGACAGACAAGTACAAAAAACTCGCAACAAATACATATTTGCAGCATTTGCCGCTGTTCTTCTCATCCTCCTATTCACACAAGACAGACCCATACGAGTAATCATCGCTGTTGCAGTCTCACTAGCTATCTTTATGATTGGGCTGACGATACTGGGCGGGCTCTCTCGACCTATACCTGAGGCTCCTCCCCCAGGTGAACTACGAGCAGTGAAGCTTAAATATCGATGTGGCGTCTGCGGAACAGAACTGAAAATGACTTTGGCCAACGATGCAGTACCGGAATCGCCAAAACACTGTACTGAAGCCATGGACTTAATCGAGTCAGAGCTATAACCACAGCCTGTGGATATCCCAAGCCTGTATTTACACGTCTGTAGTTACACCAATAACTTTTCTCACTAAAATAGCGATGACACTAGTGTCATTCGAATTACACAGGTGTGGATAACATTTGTGTAATTTCGTCCAATCCCTCTTATAAGTTGGAAAATGCTAGGGTTAGCAGCTGTGACTAAGCACATTGCCGTGGTAGATAACTTTGACTCCTTCGTCTACATCCTGGTGCAATACTTGCGTGAACTCGGAGCGCAGGTATCGGTTGTCCGAAATGATGCCTCGCTAGAAGAAGTTAAAGCGTTGAACCCAGACAAAATTCTGATCTCGCCTGGGCCCGGGACTCCGGCTGACGCTGGGGTAAGCAGAGAAGTGATTAGCCAGCTGGGAAAAACAATACCTATCTTTGGTGTTTGTCTAGGCCATCAATGTATTGCTGAAGTATTCGGGGCCACAGTTACCGAAGCTCCAGAAATAATGCATGGCAAAACTTCAGCTATCACCCACACGAGCGTTGGCGTATTTACGGGACTTCCAAATGAGGTTACTGCGACCCGCTATCACTCTCTAACCGTCGACGAACCTTCGATTCCAGAAGTAATGCAGATAACGGCCAAATCAGATTCAGGGCTAGTAATGGGTATTCGACACACAGAGCTCGACATCGAAGGTGTCCAGTTTCATCCTGAATCCATTCTTACCGAGCATGGCAAAGAAATGATAGCAAACTTTCTTAATCGGTAGAGGTAAAACTCTAAGGAGCGCCAGGCGGCAATGCCGTAGTAGTTGTTGAGCTAGAACTCGATGACGAAGACGATGACGAAGACGAAGAACTACTGCTTGATGTGGTCGAACCATCTGTCGTGGTCGTTGTACCTGTGTTACCGTCGTCGACACCGATTGTAAATGTAATCGGCTCGTCAATATTTTGAAGGAAGCCGGCCGCAGGATCTTGAGAGATAACACGTCCGAATAGGTTACTGTCACTCGTCGGTTCATTTGAAAAGCTAAAGTTAGAAGCCAAGAACCCAGCCTCAATTAGAATTTGCTCCGCCTCTAGTCGAGTGCTACCGGCCAAGTCTGGCATTGTTACTCGTGGATCGCCACTAGATAAGAACACAACAATTTGTGTTTCTTCGAAGTCTGCTTCTTCATTAGCTGCAGGTTCAGTACGCACCGCTGTTAAACGGGGCTCGTTAGAAGGCACCAGCTCATTGTCTGCTTGACGAATAAGAACATCATCAAACCCAGCATCATCAAGAGCCTGTTGGGCATCAGCAATTGACAAGCCAAATACATCTGGGACAACTGCTTCCCCAGGCCCATCGGAAATAAATAATTGGAAGTCCCTCCGGTCAGGGTCCCACTCTGCGCCGGCA
The DNA here is from genome assembly GCA_964648795.1 of uncultured Acidimicrobiaceae bacterium. GTDB lineage: Bacteria > Actinomycetota > Acidimicrobiia > Acidimicrobiales > SZUA-35 > JAHDDW01. The sequence continues at coordinate 37,564 of CAZYMB010000001.1, read as the reverse complement.
GCAGGATTAGTCCTTGAAACAGTGTCTACTGCTGCATCCGAGTTTTCCCTAACGATTTGGATGCCGGTGATACCTAAGCCTTCAAGCTGTGCCGTTGCCTCTTCCTGTGATTCCCCGGCAACGTCTGGGACTGTTACAAGCTCAGCGGCTCCTTGAGCTACAGAGATAGTAATAATGGTGTCAAGATCTTGTGTCGACCCAGCTTCCGGGAAAACAGCGAACACAGTGCCAGGTTCGACTTCTTCCATTACTCGAAAGTCCGTCTCGACTTCAAAACCTGCAGTCTCTATCTCGCGTATTGCATCTTCTCGATCTTGGCCAACAACTTGTGGAACTTCGGCAGTTAGTTCGGTCACTTCACCTGGGTCAGAGTCTCCGGTGACTGTGAAAATGATAAAACCAATTAACCCGACAAGAGCTAGGCCGAGCAAGCCGAGCATCACAATGAACGCCCCCGAGCGATTCGGCGGCTCATAGTACTCTTCTAGTGTCTCTGTCTGGCCGCCAGCTGCAGTCACGGGAATAGCCCGAGATGTATCGATTACTGCTTTGACGCTGCCAGTGTCATTTAAGGTCTGCATCGACTGAGACCCACCGCCTGAGACGTCCATGACTTGAGTCGCAGGCATAGCTTGAGTCTTGTTCTGCTGAGAGACAGCTGCCATTGCGTCGCCGCGTAATCCAACAAGTGGGCGCCCTGCTAAGAAGTTAGAAAGGTCTGTCTGGATTTCGGCTGCTGCCGGGTAGCGAGCTCTTGGATCTTTTTGTAGAAGCTGGTTAACTACCGCAGCCAATTCTTTAGGAACCGAAGGGTTCTTCTCGGTAACGAACGGAGCCTGTTCTTGAACATGTTTATAAGCCACAGCAACAGGAGTGTCTCCAGCAAATGGAGTCGACCCAGTTAGCATCTCAAATAGAACTACACCAAGTGCGTAGAGGTCAGATCGAGGATCGACATTCTTACCTTGAGCTTGCTCGGGAGAGAAGTAACTGGCGGTTCCCATAACCGAACCTGTTTGTGTGAGCTCATCTTCGGCAATCCCAAATGCTCGGGCGATACCAAAGTCAGCTACCTTAACTTGACCCTCAGTTGTAAGCATTATGTTGCCCGGTTTAACGTCACGGTGAACGGTCCCGTTGCGATGAGCGAAGCCAAGAGCGCCAGCGACGTCACTAGCTAGACGAGATGCCTTAGCTGGGTCGACAGAGCCTTCACTCTTTATGAGATCCGCCAACGTGTTACCTTCGACATACTCCATGACGATGAAGTATGTGTCTTCGTGTTCACCCCAGTCATAAACGGCGACGATATTCGGATGGTTTAGCTTTCCAGCAGCTTGAGCCTCACGTCTGAAGCGAGCGACGAAGGAAGGCTCGGCAGCAAACTGTGCAAACAGAACTTTTACAGCGACAGGACGATCAAGTAGTTGGTCACGCGCCAAATAGACATCGGCCATGCCCCCGCGCGCAATGCGCCGGTGCAATTCATATCTACCGTTTAGAACGGGGCGGGGTTGATTTCCATTACTCACTGGAACCTTAATGCTATAAAGATTGAGAGCTGATTTGGTGTAAGCATGAAAAACTACCTCTTAAGAATCTAGTCCATAGAAGTTTTCGAATAAGTCTCTCGCAATCGGGGCTGCAACACGACCGCCAGTAATGCCCGATTCACCCTGTTGGCGTTCTACTAAAACCGCTACAGCAAGCTCTGCTTGCGCATTTGCAGGACCACCGAATGCAATAACCCAAGCGTGTACATCATCGCCAACTTCGGCCGTACCGGTTTTTGCACCAACATCCAAACCATCTATTTGTAAGTTGGTTGCAGTACCGTTGCTTACCGCTTGGAACATTGCATCACGCAGATCATCTGCTGTTGCTCTCGTAGTGGTCCGCCTCCATTCAACTGGTTCGAATGGGTCAAAGGTTGTTTCGTCTACTGCTTCACCGGCAACAATGCGTGGAACCATCATTGATCCCTGGTTTGAAATTGCTCCGGCAACCATGGCCATATTAAGCGGCGTAGCCTGAACATCAAACTGCCCAATAGCCGACTGACCAAGTTGATTCGACTTATCGAAGAGGTCAAAACCTGAACTGTCGCCTCTAAATTCACCAAAGTCGGTAGGGAAATTACTGGCCACCACATCGCTTTCTGAAACATCGAGTGGAACCTTGGCATTAAATCCGAAATTCTCTGCTTGAAGAACCATATTGGCTGGGCCTACCGCTTCGATGGCTATCTCGGCAAAACCAGCGTTGCATGACCGAGCGATAAGGATAAGTAGAGGGCCTCCGCAGGTGGCGTTGCTGTAGTTAGGGACCGTTGCGCCAGCGTCTGGGAGATTGTAAGCCTCAACCGATGGAAAGACTGGGTTGTCTAGTTCTATTGGTGTCGAATCCAAGGCAGCGCCACCAACAATCACCTTGAAAGTTGAACCCGGAGACTGTCGATCACCATAAGCTTTGGCGCACCTTGGAGTTTCCGAACACTGAATACCTCCAAGATCTGTACTTGGTTCGATCTCTGAAATAGCATCCTGTACTTCTTGACTGCTAAAACTTGCGAAGGGTTGAGGGTCATAGCTTGGGTAACTCCAAAGCGCTCTAATCTCACCAGTTCTTGGATCTAGTGCAACAACTGAACCATCACGATCCTCTCCCGTCTCAGGGTCTTTCAACGCTTCTCGAGCAGCTAGCTGCAACTCGTGATTTAACCCCAAAACTAGATCCGTTGGTTCACCGCCTGAGACTAGGCTGGACGCTCCAGTATCTCTTACTAAAGCTTCTTCATAAGATTGTTCGATACCTTCAGAACCTAGTGTTAACGAAACATAGCCCACACTGTGAGCGTAAAGTTCGTCGTGAGGATAAACCCGTCGAAAATCGAAAGTCTCACTACCTGTGGCTTCTTCTGAGAACGCCACAACGACACCATCTGAGGTTGAGATTTGGCCCCTCTCGACGCCAAATACTCTCTCGGTTTGACGATTGTTACCGGGAACGTCTTGTACTTCTGAGGCTTGCAGAATCTGTACCCGATTGAGCTGTAAGAACAGAATAAAGAAACCCATTATTAGCACTGCTGTCACGTTGTTCAGAGGCGACATCTCTCTACCCACGAAATAGAACAGCGCAATGACGATAGCGAGCATCCCAATAACAATTCCACCAATTATCTGCGTGCTTAATGAAGAGCGAAACTCAACCAACACGAACCCACCAATTACTAGCAGAGCCAAAAGAATATATCTGACCGGTCTAGGCAGAAGCATTACGGCCCTCCATCAGTTCGTCAGCAGCGGCGACAACAGAGTTGTGCGAAATTCTCATCAAGATCGCCAAGATGACATAGTTTGAAATCAATGACGAGCCACCGTAAGAAACAAAAGGCAGAGTCACCCCTGTAAGAGGCAGAATTCTTAGTGTTCCGCCAATAATTACAAAAGCCTGGAAGCCCAAGAGCAGTATCAAGCCGGTAGAAAGAAGTCGTTCGAATTCAGAACTGGCACTCAGGGCAATACGTACACCAGAAGAAACAAACAGCAAGAAGATAACCAGGAGCGCAGTAGCTCCAAGTAAACCAAGTTCTTCTCCGAACGCAGCAAAGATCATGTCAGATTCAACTACTGGAATCTTGGTTGGCGTACCAAGTCCTAGCCCTGTCCCTGTTAACCCACCATCGGCTAACGCAAATTGTGCTTCAGAAATTTGAAAGCCAGTCCCTTTCACATCGGAGAAGGGATCTAGCCATGTGTCTACCCGCACCCTCACGTGACTGAAAGCTAGCCACGACAAGACTCCTCCGCTTAAGAACAATGACAACCCGCTGAAAACATATATCGATCTACCCGTGGCGACATAAACCATGACAAGAAAGAGTGTGAAGAACAAGAGCGAAGTACCAAGATCTCGCTGCAAGACCATAACCACGATTGTTAGACCCCAAGCAAAAACTAATGGCCCAAAATACTTAAAGGCCGGCAACTGGATTGGACCAAACTGGTGGGCCTTGAGCGACAGCAAGTCTTTCTTGTCAGCTAGATAACTTGCAAAAAAGGTCGCCAGGATAACCTTTGCTATCTCACCAGGCTGAATAGAAGCTGGTCCTATGCGAATCCATATTCGTGCACCGTTGATTTCGGCTCCCAAACCTGGAACTAAAGGCAACAATAGAGTAGCCACACCAATGGCAGCCAACGTATAGCGGTATGGCTCTAACACTTTTAGATCGGAGATGATAATTATGAAACCTACGAAAGCTATAAGGCCGATGAAAGTCCACGCAGCCTGGAAGATTGCCAGATCAGGACGCAGCCGAGAAATCATCATAAAGCCGAGGCCATTCAGCAAGGCAACCAACGGAAAGATCAGCCCATCTGCGAAAGGAAGTACGAGGCGAATAAAGAAATGCGTTACAAAAAATAGAGCAAGTACTACTGCGAAGAAAGGCAGTACCTCTACCGGCAACTCTGCTGTTGTCCCAAGTGAAGCAAGATAGTACCCAACAGATGCAATTACTGCCGCTAGGACCAGCAGGCCAAACTCAATGTTTCTAGGTTTCATCAAGCCCTACTCGCCGGGTGAGGACTCGTCATCGGGTGAAACCTCATCCTCTGGAGCAAACGTTACTTCCCCACCAAATAACGCTCCCGAGTCTTCGATATCAGTAACAACCACTGTGTCCTCTTCGGGCTGGTCATTAAAGAATCGGTCTACAACAAGCCAAGCAACAACGGCCCCTAAGAGCACCAAGCCAATTGTTATCCAGCGTATGCGTCCTCGGGCTTGAGCATCACCAGTGGCAACGCTGTCTAAGTCCGACGGATCTGACTGAACTACTTCGGTAGGTTCGGTTGGCTCTTCTGGCATGACTGGTTTCTCTTCAAATTCGCCTCCATCAACGGAGGCTTGCGTCAAACCATCTACAGAACCTACAGTCGCCGGGACAATCGAGTCAGAGGTAGTGTTGTCTTCTTCTGATTCCAAGACATCGACAACCAGCACAGTTACATTATCTTTGCCGCCGTTAGCCAAAGCTAAGGCGACGAGTGTTTGTGCAGCAACTGCAGGTGACTCTGCTCCTACGAGAATGTCCTTGATTTCGGTCTCGGTCACCTCGTCAGTCAGCCCATCACTGCATAGCAAGAACCTGTCTCCGGCTGAGACGTTAAGGGCGAAAGTGTCGATCTGCACCTTTGCCCCGATTCCCAAGGCACGTGTGATTATGTTGCGCTTAGGATGCACAAGAGCTTCCTGCTCAGTGATCTCATTGTGCTCAAGTAAGTCGCCTACGTAACTATGGTCTCTAGTCACCTGTGCCATGCTGCCTTGTCGCAACCAATATCCCCGGCTGTCGCCAACGTTAATCATTTCGACTCGCCCACCTTTGTGGAGGCCAATAGCTACAAGAGTGGTTCCCATCCCCATAAGGTCTTTGTCAGCTGACTTGATATAAACCCTAGAGTTAGCCTCGTTAGCTAGTTGTTGCAATAGCCCTGGTTCGAACTCATCTGCCGCTGCCTCAAAGTGCTCAATCGTGATGGTGGAAGCGACTTCGCCGCCAAGATGTCCACCCATACCGTCAGCGACAGCAAACAAGTTCTTAGAAATAAATCCGCGATCTTGATTGATGTCTCTCAGATTCCCTACATCTGTGGCAACTGCTCCCACTAAACGGTAGCTCATGTTAGCTCCATCAATATATTTCCTAATCGTACTCGATCGCCTAGATATGCCTGCTTGGATCCTCGAAGTTTCTGGTTGTTCAAAAACGTTCCATTAGTCGAACCTAAATCTTCGACCACGAGACCTTTAGAGTTTTTAGTAATTTTGGCGTGGACTTGCGAAATAAACGAATCCTCGAAAACCAGGTCACACTCGTCGGCACGCCCAATTGTGAGCTCGGTTGCGACTTCGTAGATCTTTCCTTGCTGATCGCTTGGCTCAAGTACACGTAAGGTTGTTGGGCGAGCAGCCTTAGGCGCTCTACCTACACTGGGACGATTCTTTCGGAAGCTTCTCGAAGCCTGGACTTGCTGAACAGAGACACGCGTTGTTGAACCTTTCCAAACAACCTGAAGCACTCGAAAGAAAAACAGGTAAATCAAAATCAAGAAACCCCACTTAAACAGGGTAAGGATTGGATCGTCCACTACATATAAGGGTATCGGGCCAACGAAAAAGTCAACGACAAGGATTCGAAAGCCATTCCTTATTGCCTAAACCATAGCTTTACGGTCCCAACTTCTAGTTCGTCGCCGTCCTTTAGAACAGCACGACCGCAGTCATTTCCGTTGACTCGTATACCGTTGGTAGAGCCAAGATCTGAGATCTCAAAAGTGTCTGCAGAAGGCAGTAACTGAGCATGTCGTCTAGAAACATTTTCGTCAACCAGCACTACGTCGCATTCAACTCCACGACCAATTACCATATCTCGCAAGTACAGGTCATAGGTAACTCCGGCTAGACCCTCGAGAACTGCACCTGATTTAGCCTCTTCATCCAATGTCTCATCGAACGTTGGATGTACGTTGCACATCCCCACCTTTAGCCGTTCGTCAGCTTCGATCAAAATCTCCAGGGGCCCAACGAATCCAAGATCTTTTTCACGAGCGTAGGTCCGAGCAGTCGAGGTCAACTCTTTCACCAGAGATCCCTCGATAGAGGTAAACGACTCGAAGTCTGATGGAGCCAAATTTAGTAAGAAATGGTTAGGGGCTATGGAGCGCCCATTCACGTCAAGCTTCTTCGATGAATCCAACTCTTTGATTAGACGCTTACCTAATTCAACAGGTTGCAGCTCGGACTTAAAGGCGCGTGAAAAGGTTCCTTCTACGAGTCTCTCTAGCGCTGCCTCTATACCCCTCAAAACCACACTCTTAATGGTAGTTGGGGTTCAACCCTTTACCAATAAGCACTATTCTCAAACCAAGACAAGTAGCGCTAGCATTGTGTCTATGAAAAGTGCAATCTTGCTTCGAGGTATTAACGTTGGTGGACACAACAAAGTGCCGATGGCACAGCTAAAGCAGGCTCTAGCAGCGGCCGGCTACCCAGATGCAGTCTCATACTTGAATAGCGGCAATATTGTCGTCGAGGCCGATCACATTGTCGAAGCACCTCTAGTTGCAGACCTAGTTGAGACCCATTTTGGGCTAAACATCCCAGTAGTTGTACAAAATAAATCTCAGATCAACGCTGCCATCAAGAATAACCCTTTCACAAAATTCGAACCAAAAACATTGCACATAATGTACTTAGACAAAAGTGTGCCCGAATCTAAGGCAGCAAAACTTGATACCGATCCCTACAAACCAGACCAGATAGCTGTTAGAGGTAGGCACATGTACGTACTATATAAAAAAGACTCTTGGTCTTCTAAAGCGACAATCAAGGTGCCGGAATCTAACTTTGGAGTGACCGCCACTGCTCGCAACTGGAACACCGCCACAAAACTTACCGAACTAATGTCATAGCAGTAGACAACTCTTCGCCAACTAAGTTGTTGTACAAAATGGGATAGCTAGCCTTGGCCGTTAATGATTGCCCAAATTGACCAAGCATGTGGAACTGACGCAGGACTGCTTTGTACCTTTATCTTTGAACAGACCGAGTCTGAACAGGTAGCTTCCTTCTTTGACCAATGGCTCCTTGTCCCGGTACGAGTGCTTGTAATAATTATTCTGGCGATAGTTATTCTGCAACTCCTTCGATTCTTCATTAGGACAGCGGTTTCTAGCTTTACCAGATCAGGGGCAGAAAGGCTTGCTCGAAATGAAGATGGTGCAACTCCAGTAACAATCGAAAGAGCTCTCCGACGGGCTGAAACCTTAATTGCAGTTGTTCAGTCTCTGGCAACAGTCATTGTTTGGGTGACGGCGCTGTTCTTTATATTGAGCGAATTTGACATCTCTCTAGCGCCACTCTTTGCCGGTGCCGGCGTGCTCGGAATCGTAATCGGTTTCGGAGCTCAAGATATTGTCGCTGACTTCTTATCTGGTTTCTTCATGTTGTTTGAGGATCAGTACGGGGTAGGCGACGTTGTAGATGTTGGCGAAGTAACCGGGCGCGTCGAAGATGTCTCACTTCGGACTACTACCATCCGAGATGTCAGCGGCACTGTCTGGCACATCCGTAACTCTGAAATAAAACGCGTAGCCAATAAGTCTCAACTCTGGTCTCGAGCTGTAATCGATGTCAGCGTTGCTTACGACACGGACTTAAGACGGGCCGAAGGAATCATCCAACGAGTTGCCGACAACTTGTGGCATGACACAAGCTTTACCAAAGGATCCATCATTGATGCTCCTGAAGTTTGGGGCGTAGAAGCCTTGGGTGCCGATGGCATCAGCATTCGTCTAGTGGTCAAGACGGACCCAGCCGAGCAATTTGCTGTTGCACGAGAACTGCGACTTCGGATCAAAGAAGCCCTCGAAGAAGCAGGAATCGAAATGCCATTCCAACAACGAACGGTTTGGCTACGTCAAGACGATACTTATACAAAACGAGACGAACGACCAATAGTGGAAACTGCACCGATTAGATCTTCATCGATGACCAATGAGTTCTCAGTTTCAGAAATCGCTGATCAGGGAAATTACCAAGTTAACGACGAGTAACTCGCCCACTCCTGCTTACTTCGAACACCTCATCTACGAAGGCTAATTCTTCCGGAATTTCAGAGTCCGTTAAGAATGACGGATTTATGCAATTTCGGATTCTAACGCCAGTCATACTCTCGTTTATAGCGAAGTTATTTTGATCGTTTCCTGATTCGACAATATCGGCTAGTTGAGCTCCACGGAAATCTGAAACCCTCTCCCAGGTGCAGCCATCACCGGTTTGCCAAGTACCTTCGACTAGGTCGCCTATCCAGTAATCACCATTGTCAATTGCTGAGAGAGGCTCTGAAAGCTGGCTCCACTCAGACCATTCACCGCACCCCGGTGTGGAGTAAAAGAAATCTGGTTCGACGCCATTTATATTGACTATCAAGCGCCCTTGTGTGATCTCGTCAGAACCTACTACTTGTACAGAACCGTCCTCGGCAATTCGAGTTAGCTCGTAACTGCAGTCGGTTGCGGTTACAGGAGTGACATAGATTCCAGGGTCAATGCTCCCACTTATTTCAGATAGTGAAGTTCGAGTGCTAGCTTCGAAAGTTGACAAGTTGACTTCGTTAAGATCTAGATCATATTCGTCGAGGATATCTTCGAGCTCATCTTCTAGGTCAGCCTGGAAACGACTCGGGCTATCTGGGTCGACGGATTCAAAATCCTGAAAGTCATCGTCCTCTTCTTCATCGTCATCATCATCGTCGTCGTCTTCTTCTTCGATCAGAGTTAGCTCATCTCCAGAAAGAAAATCAGAATCGAGTTCGTTGTCGTCATCATCTTCTAAGAACTCTGTCTCGTCAGAATCTGAAACCTGAAGAACTTCACCTGCGGCGAAAACTGTCTGAAACGCAAGATACTCGGGGACCTGATCTAGATCTACTCCAACAATCTCGCCATCTTGTTCTGATTCAGCTTCTGCAGTGTTGTTCGTTTTGTCAGGAGACTCTGCAAAAATCCAGAACAAGCCAAAGGCCAAACCACATATAGCAAGTAATAGCCCGGAAGCTTTAACAGTCGTCATAGTTATATAGGTCGGACGGACTATGCGAATTATTAGGCTCTGAAGGCCTAAATCATAGAAAAACTGAGATAGCCGCTATGGTCAAATGATGTCGCATTCAACTAACGAAGCGCCCAAACCTGCTGTTGGGGTCGGCCCGCACCCACAACCTTGGCCTACCGATGCTCGCTTTGACCCTGAACTACTAGAAAACGGTGACACCCGCAATGTGGTCGATCAGTATCGCTACTGGACTATGGAGGCTATCGTCTCTGACTTAGACAGCAAGCGACACAGTTTTGAGGTCGCTATAGAGAACTGGCAGCACGATCTAAACATTGGGACCATAGTTCGAACCGCCAATGCCTTCTTAGCTGCTCGAGTCCACATCGTAGGAAAGAAACGATGGAACAAACGTGGTGCCATGGTGACTGATCGCTATCAACACGTAGTCCACCATCGGACTATTGAGGAGTTCACTAACAGTGTTAGAGAGTCAGGCAAGCGTGTTGTTGGCATCGATAACCTACCTGGTTCAGTATCGATTACCGAATCTAAGTTGCAAGCAGATACCGTGTTCGTTTTTGGTCAAGAGGGTCCGGGATTGTCAGCCGCAATGCGAGAAGCCTCTGACGAGCTACTATTCATTCCACAGTTTGGATCTACACGAAGCATTAACGCTGGAGTGGCTTCGGGCATTGCTATGTACGAGTGGATTTCCCAGCATACTTAGAGGCTAAGTCTCGGCCTCCACAGCTAAGACCAGGTCTTGTTCTGTGGGGGAACCAAGTGCAGCATTAACCGATCGAGATCTGTGTTCTCTTTCTTTCACAGTCACCAAGCCAAGCACTACTGCAAAGAAAGCTAACCCAGCGAGTGCAGCAACTAATGCTGCCGGCAGCTGAAACCCACAGCCATTTGCCAATTGGTCGCCAAAAACTCTTACCGCTTGACTTTCATCTTGGATGTTCCAAACAGCTTGTGTGGCACAACCTTGATTTCTTACACGAGAATTGATATCGGTGTCTAATGGCTGCGTCTCGTCTCCTGTTACAGAAGAGGTTGCAAGACCATCGCGGACAAAGAGTAGAACCTCAGCGCTAGCCGCTTCTTGGACCCTCAACGCAAATGAGCGAGCGTCCGGCTGTGGGTCATCGGGAGCTAGAGCTACCAAGCGCAAACCTGTCTCGGCGCTAACTTGCGCAACTGCCTGGCGCAAACTCTCCTCGTTCACATCATCTCGTGTCGCCCCGACATAAATTTCATCATCAGAAATTTCTTCCAAAATAAACTGCAGAGTCTCGCCGCCAAAGGAGTCTCGCTCTCCTTCTACAACTGGTTCTTCTTCAAACTCACAGCCTTGTTCCAGGTTGATGAGAAATTCGTCGACTGCAGACACAAGATCGGCTTGTTCGATCGCTACATCGCTAGCACAGTTAAATAAGTCGTCAAGATCGATTAACGATTGAGCATTTGCATTCCTTACAAATGTAAATGCCGCACCGGTATCAAGAGCTAGAACATCGTAATCGACTACTCCGAGCAGTTGAGTTGAAAAATCTTGCGCTGTGCCTTCCACTTCGACAACATCAACGATTGCTAACTCAAGGCCGATCCCTGAGCCCACCTGCACTTGGTCTATGTATATATCTTCCAGATTCGGGTCAGCGTTTTCGTCGGGCGCTACAAATACACCCGATTCTTCAAGATCAGTTATTAGCTCGTCAGATACTTGGGCGCTCGCCGAAGAGCTCGTGAGCAACACGACGCCGACAACAATAAACAATACAAAGATAAAACGCTTGATGAACTCTACTTTAATGCGCTGGATCAGCTTTTCCTTGGAATGGATGTTGAGCCTAAGCCAGGTTTATGTAGGGACACTCTTCAGAGAATGTTCTGAGGACTTCGGCCTTAAGATTCCAAGTTTCTCCCGCGAAAAACTGGGCTGAAAGCTCATTCCCAAGGTACACGCCAAGCTCAGTAGAAATAATGCTTGAGTCTGCTACGCCAAAAGCATCACAAATTAGATCTGAAGCGAGAGCGCCCAACCCAAGCTGGTCTCTAAGATTATAGGCGTCTGCTGAGCGAACTCTAATTTCGGCTAGAGCTCTAGGCGATTCATCGGCTAGCTTACGTTGAACCTCATAGCCGTTGGATACCGAAACTCGTTGATACAGAGCTGGCAGCATTCGTGTAGGAACAATTTCCACTACTGAAAGTAGTGCTTCGTCAATCTGACCAGTAGCAATAGGAGACCAGCTGGGGTCAAGCTGTTTGGCAGCACGAGCTGGGTTTACTTGCTGACCGTGAGACCAAAACTGCACGTTCTCCTCGACTAAGTATTCGTTTCGTTCGGCGGGTTTGAGAGCTAACCACTCTTTATCAGTGATTAAAACCCAGCCCCCCAGTTTCTTTGTAAGGATTTGATCGATTTCCATGACTTATACCGCTGCAGTCCCTGAATTATCTAGACCACTTGAATCAACAAGGTCGAGGTCAATATATGGCCACTCGCCATCAATAACCGGACCAGTCATTTCGACTACCGGGTCAATACGTAGACCAACAAAGCGTTTAATCAACCAATAGACACAGAACGAAGTGATCCCTGCCCAGACGATACAGATCGCTACACCCAATAGTTGAATAAGGACCTGACGCGGGATTCCACCAACAAGTGCATCTCTAACTTCTGGTTTAGCGAAGACGGGAAGAGTAATTAGGCCCACAATAGCGGCAGCGCCATGAATTGGGAATACGCCAAGAGCATCGTCGATCTTGAGTTTGAGAAGAAAGTCTGAAGACCAACTCACAGCTATTCCGGCGATAAGCCCAGTTGCTAAAGCACCCCAGAAGGAAACGACATTAACACCTGGCGTAATTGATACCAGGCCACCGAGAGCTCCGGATATTAGTTTCGAACTAAACTGATAGCGCTTCTGAAACAAGTAACTGTATAGACCAGCGCCCATTAGCCCGGCTACTGCGGCAAGGTTCGTCAAAATAATTGTGTCTACAACATTTATGTCGAAAGCCAACCAACTTCCACCGTTGAAGCCCCACCAACCTAACCAAAGAATGACAGTTCCAAGAAGGGTAAATCCAATGCTTGATGCTTCCATCTCTCGTGGCTCACCATTAGGACCAAAGCGCCCTAGGCGTGGGCCAATCATTTTGATACCAACAAGCGCAACCACAGCACCTAGTAAGTGGACTACTGAACCACCGGCAAAATCAAGGAATCCAAGGTCTGCTAGCCAAGCACTATTCCCAGCATTGACGAAGTTACCCCAGACCCAATGCCCAAAGACCGGGTAAATTACAAGACCGAGAGCTAGGGAAATTACTCCGTAAGCCAGCAGAGTGGTTCGCTCGACCAAAGAACCAGAAACTAGTGTGATGGCGGTTCCTGCAAACGCTAGTTGGAATAAGAAGAAGGTTGGCCCGATTATAAGGTTCTCACCCTCTCCACCAAGAATCAGTACCTCACCAATACCGTTAAGGGCAAATAAATCTGTACCAAACAGGCCACCGGCTGAGGTTCCAAACATCAAGCCGAAACCAATGAAGGCAAAAGCCAGAGTAGAAATACCCCAGTCAACGATGTTTTTTATTGCTACAGCTGCAGCATGGTGAGGTCTAGCAAGGCCTACTTCGAAACAAAGGAAACCAGCCTGCATAAAAAATACAAGCGACGCACTAACTAAGACCCACAACTCATTGGCAAGAATAAACTCATTCTCATCACCGGTAAACGTAATGGATCTACCGCCTGCGCCGGTTAATGAGTAACCAGAGATGATGATGACCACTGCTAAGAAAACTAGGGCAAATATGCTCCTAATATTTCTTGCTTTGGTTTCAAGGTTTGATGCTGTCATGTTTTCTCCTAGAAGTTAACGTGGCGTTTAATAGCCTATCGAATAAATAAGCGTCGCGATGCTTGTCTAATCTTCGAGAAGGGCATTTCTGATGCCTTCAACAAAGGGTTCTTCGGCTGTGAAGTAGTTGTCAAATGCAACGGCCAGGTCATCTTCGACCTCAACTAGTAGCTCATCGATAATGATCTTCTTTGACCTAGAACCGCGCGACTGAGTCTCATCTAAGTCATCGAGGATCAAAGATCTCTCTCTCGATAGAGCTCCCACTGACTTTCTAAGTTCAGAGATCTGCTCTATTAGTTCTGTTTTTTCTTGCTCGAGTTGAGTTAGTAGTTGCTCAGATGCCATATAGTGCCTTCGGCCCATAGGAACCATTTGTTAGGATAGTAACCCTGTGAATTCTGAAACAAAGATTGCATATTTAGGCCCAGCTGGCACCTTTACCGAACAGGCTCTCAAATCTCAGGCCGATTTAGCCACCTGCCAGCTGATTGAGTATCCCAAGTTCGCAGATGTCCTGACTGCCACCAGTAACGGTGAAGTTGATTACGGTTTCGTTGCAATCGAAAATGCGCTTGAAGGAACGGTCAATATCACGCTCGATGCACTTGTGTTCGATCACGAACTTCTGATTACCCGACAGGTTGATCTCGATATAAAGCTAGACCTGATGGGGCCAGCAGGCTTGGCTAAGTCAGATATAGAAACAGTAATGTCTCACCCAGTTGCTCTAGCCCAATGCAGAGGTTTTCTCGATAGCGAACTCGCTAAAGCGAACACAATGCCAGCGAACTCAACTTCGGCGGCAGCAAAGTTAGCATCGGGAACACCGAACACTGCCGCCTTAGCCAACAGTCTTGCAGCAGAACTACATGGGCTCGAAGTTATCGAGAAAGATATTGCCGATCACAAACTTAACAAAACGAGATTCACTCTTGTCGCAAAGAGCGGTACACCTGAGCCAACATCAAATGACCAAACTACAATCGTTGTGTTCCAAGACAAAGACAAACCTGGGTCTCTAGTCTCAATCCTCCAAGAGTTTGCTGCTCGCAAAATCAACCTGACAAGAATTGCATCCCGCCCAATCAAGACCAAGGAAATGGGCAACTACTGCTTCATTATCGAGTTCGATGGACACGTTGATGATGACTTGGTGAAAGGATGCCTAGATGAAATCAAATCCACTCACGCCGACATCAAATTCTTAGGAAGCTACCCGAGTATCAATGAAAACCCATCAGGGATTTGAACTAAAGATTTAGCCAGCCTAAATACACAGATGTGAACTTAGCAAATCTGTCGGGAGCCGAACCTGTCCGCTTCGATGACTTTAGCTTTAGCAGCCCACTCAGCTATCTCGTAGGTATCCATTGAGTTTTCTTGGTCAAATGGAGTCGGCGAGACATTCGTTGCCCCGGTGATTACCCGTAAGAACAATCGAGTTAGTTCTGTTCTTCCTTCCAAAAACCCTGCTCTATTAAAGTTCTCTGCTCGTTCGATCCATTGCGAACGAATCTCATGACTTATGTGTTCTGCAACTACTGCTATCCGTTGCTCTTCATCCTGCTGAGAGCTTGCCGGATTAGATCCGATAAAGCGCTGCTTGTATTTAGTTCCACTTGCCTTCTGTTTTTGATCAAGTGCTCCGGATTGTGCCAACCCTTCTAGCAGGTGATTGTCTAATGACCCGACCACATCACTGCTCAAATTCATTCGGTCGAGCGAAGCCAACGCCTTTTTCAAGACTGAGCTCTGGAGACTACTAATAGTTCCATCTCCCGCAATTACGTTTAGGCAGATTCGGATACCAAGTCGAACACTTGTAGCGTTAGCAACTGTGTTCATCCCTTGCATCAGTCGTAAACCAATTAGATCCTGTGAACTCAGTTGAATTTGCTGTCCAAGTCTAGATAGATCTGCTCTGTCTGCTGTTTCTAAACTACGCGCAAGATTGAGCGCTTGCCTTCTAGGCGAATCTCCATATGCCGCTACTAGCTTCTCGAGTGACTCAAGGATGTCAGTTCCTCGACCAGAGTCAACGTCTACGTGAAGCATCGCATCGTGAGGGTTTGCAAAGACCCTTTCCAGGTGCTCATCAATAGCTTCACTGAAAAAACAATTGGCTGGTTGGCGAAGGTCCTTTGTATCTACCCCGGGCCAACAGTCCTGAAGCTCAATAATTTTTTCCTCGGCGATGCCAAGAAGCAAGTTCGCCAGCGAGGGCACAACTCTTTCTGATTGCCACTTTTCGAGAGCTTCAATAGAGAGCTCAAATAAGTCAAGCAGATGATTCAGTGACTCTAAGTCAGTCGAATCCGGGTCGTCCCAAGACTCCGAGACGCTCCGAAGTTCTTTTAACACTTCTCGACTGTGATCAAAGTCCAAAATTGTGTCTTGGAGGATCTCCGCTAACTTCACCCGACGAGAAGACTCTATTGCTCGAACTTTCCCAAAGAGCCCACTGATGCTAGTTACCTTAGTAACTATCTCAAAGACTCTCCGCAAGTAACTTTCGTTTATTACGAAACCATGTGCTGGCCATTCTCCTGCACAAATGATTTTTTCTGTTTGGCACGCATCAGCAATCATCTTTTTGGCCTGCTTCTCAAACATTAGTGACTGGTAGCGTATTTGTTCGTCGTTCAAGCTCGGGTCGAATAGGTCATTAGTGATACCCAAAGAACTAAAAATTAAGTTCAGGTCATCTTGCAGGTTAGGAATCGTCAGCGATAAATCGACGATTAACGGCAAATCTGGATCCGGATAAGCAGAGACACCATGAATGACATCATCAAACATTTCATCCAGGGAACGAAGCCTAGCTATAGCCTCAGGTGTATCAAGATCATCGCTGCCAACGTACCGAACAGGGTTGACATATATCGATGACTGCAACAGCCTTCTATGCTGTTCTACAGCCTTGTAATTTTCCGCCATGAATACAAGGTTACCAGCTTAAACGCCAGATAATCAGCGGCGCTGTGTCCCACTAGGACAGCCTAAATGGGGCAATTTAGGCCCAGTTCCAAAGAATTCAATGATGAATAGAGTAATTCTCTAGCGATAAAGATGGATCAATGAGCGACGAAATAGTTGAACAGTTCGACGAAGATGAACTAAGTGAGTATGAGAAGCAACAACTCAGAGAAAACCCACAAAAAAGTAGTGTATGTGACGGTGCATTACACACCGTCACTCAGTGGCGGAGAGAGGGGGATTCGAACCCCCGGAGGCCGTGAAGCCTCAACAGTTTTCAAGACTGACGCAATCGTCCGCTCTGCCATCTCTCCGTAGACGAGAATAGCGTGTTTTCTGTTAAGTCACGCTTGAATTTCAAGTTTTTGCCCGACAAATACTGGGGCTCTTACCGCATATTGCTATGCCAGCGGAACAGTATCGGATTTCGCTAGCTGATTTGGAAATTCCTTCTCGATTAGTGCCAAATCTTCGTCTGATAACTGCAGTGTTGTCGCTTTTAAGTTCTCGTCAATATGTCTTGGGTTATCGGATTTAAATACAGTAGCGACATTTGGTTGTTGGATGAGCCAAGCCAACGCCACTTGGGCAGCTGTTGCTTCGTATCTCGCTGCGATCTGCGTTAGAAAGTCACTACCGGTGAATGTTCCATAAGCTAGTGGTCGCCACGCCTGAACTATTACGTCATTGCTTGCTGCATAGTCCATCAGTCCGCTCAACTGAGCCTCACGTACTTCGACGTTGTAGTGGACTTGGTTGGCAACTATTGGCGATTCCGTTAATGCTGTAATTTCAGCTAACTTTTCTACCCCAAAGTTACACACACCTACATTTCTAACTAGCCCGGCGGAAACGCACGCATCTAGTCCGTTTGCAGCAGACTCTAAAGTAAACGGTTCGGTTGGCGCCCTATGTAGCAGCAGCAAGTCGAGGTAATCGGTTTGTAGATGGCCAAGGCTCTTCTCTACCGATGCAAGCATTTCTTGGGGGCCCATTGCGTCGTCCCAAATCTTTGTTGTCACAAAAGCGGTGCTACGCTCAATATCGGTTAAGAACTCGCCCAGCATTTTTTCCGAATGTCCCCAGCCATACATAACAGCTGTATCGAAAAGTCTCATCCCTGATTCATATGCGTGTTCAAGTCCAGCCCTCTCCCGAGCGTCTTCTGTCGGGTCAGACTTAGCTGACGGATCTACAAGGTTCTTCTTGTACGATTTTCTCCACAACCCCATCCCAATGGAGGGCATAGAAAAACCTGAGCGGGTCTGCAACGTTTGAATCATGTAGACACTCTAGAGACGTTTTTTAATAAGCTCAGCTAGTTTGGTCGCTTCTTTTATGACATCGTGATTCTCAAGCACACGCTGACGTCCGGCCTCTGCATACTTGGCTAGTGTTTCTTCGTCTGCCATACACGCTTTTTCAATGGCTCGTGCCAGGTCTTCTGCGTTGCCGGGGTTGACCAACCACCCTGTATGATCTGGCTCAACTAACTCTGAAACTGCCGCAACATTAGTAGCAATAGCGGGAGTGCGAAGAGCGTAACTTTCCATCAGAACAACAGGCAGACCCTCTGCAAAGCTGGGCAAGAGGAAAGCTCTCGCATTAGCTAGCTCTCTACGTACAGTTTCTTCTGTACCCCAGCCAACGAAGTCGATCAGTTCGGTCACGCCTAGTCTTTCGGCTTTGGCTTCGAGACTCTTACGTTGTGGGCCATCACCTACCAGCCGCACTTTAAACTTAAGGCCTCTATCAGAGCAGATCTTTAGAGCCTCAAGCAATACTCCGTAACCCTTTTGCTCGTTCAGACGCCCGATAGCAACAAAAACTTGTTCGACACTGACTTGCGTATCTGTGTCCAGAAATACTTTTTCGAGACCACAGTGAACTATTTTTATCTTTTCCCAATCTTCAAATTCGCTAAAACGCATCAACTGACTCTTGCAATAATCACTGATGGCAACTACAAACTCTGCTTGAGCTATTTTTGCATCGAGAGAAATCGTCCTGGCCATGTCAAACTCTGTTGGGCCATGAACTGTAAAGCTGAAGGTGGGCCCACCGAGTTGGCGACATAGCATCGCTATGGCAGCTGGGTTAGTTCCGAAGTGAGCGTGTATGTGTTCGACCTCGTCACGTGCCGCTAAGTGTTTGAGGTAACAAGCCTGAGCCAAGTACGCTGAGTGCCTTATAGGACCTGAACCAGTCTTGGTTAGTTGCCCAACAGTTCTCTGTGCCTTCGCAAACCTTACGGGGTTAGTAATTGCTTCTTTTGCCAAGGCTTTTAGTAGTTCAACTTTAGACGCCAAGAGGTATCGGGTTAGGGCACCTTCTTCAGCGTCTACAGCATCGACGGTCTGATAGTCGCCGAGGCGACTGGAAAATCGCTTAACGACAAAACCTTGAGCTTCGAGAGCTCTTAACTCCCGTCGAACAAATGTACAGCTCGCATTGGGGTACTGATTGGTCAGATAGCCGACTATCAAACTACAGCCCTCCTTAACGCCGAGCCAAACCTATAGGCTAGCGCTAGAAACGAAGTCTGGTCCACGGCAACCCTCACTGTTGTGATCCAAACAGCTTTACCAGAGCCGATATTTGGCCTTGGGCAGAAAACTCTTCCACTACTTTACGAGCTCCAACTTGACCCATTTCGGTTCTTTTTGCGGCATCCGATAGAAGATCTGTCAAAGCCTTACTTAGCTCATCTATTGCTCCTGGAGCTATCAGATAGCCTGACTCGCCGTCTTCTATCAGTTCAGTGATACCTCCAACTTTGGTTGACACAACTGGAATCGAGTGCACCATTGCTTCCATCAGAGAAACTGGGACTCCTTCGGCGTAGCTTGGTAGACAAAATACTGCCGCTTTACTTAACAACTGAGAGACTGTGTTGGGCGGAGCGTAACCTTCGAAAAACACTTTGTCTCCAAGTTCGAGTGTTTCAACTTGGGATTCGAGTGAAGAGCGAGCTGGTCCATCTCCAACGAAACGTAAGGTTGGGTTAAGTTGTGGATCTTGTTCAACTATTGCAGCGAACGCCTGTATTAAGTCATGTGGACCTTTGAGATCTTCAAGTCTCCCGACAAAGAGAATCTCGGATGACTCTGAGGCTGGTTCTGAAACATTGGTGTCAACACCGCAATGGACAATATTGAACTTATCCCAGTCGCTTCTGTCAGTGAAAATTCTAAGTTGGCTGACGCAGAAGTTAGAAATGCAAACCACAAACTCTGCGTTTGCTGCCTTAGTATCCAACGACCACTTCTGCGGTTCAAAGAAAATCCCGGGTCCGTGAATAGTAAAGCTGTAAGGAATGTCAGCGATTTGAGCCGCCAGCATGCCAACCGTGCATGATGCATCAGCGAAATGGCAATGAAGGTGCTCTACTCCATCAGTGACGAGTGCTTCAGCTAGAACTACTGCTTCCGCCAAGTATGCAGAGCCCTTAATAGCGCCTGCTCTCTTGGCGCACTTCGCTGCAAGCTTTGAAGCTTTAAACAAACGACTCGGTGACTTGATAGAAGACGTAGCAGCCTTGAGTGCTGTCTTTGACTTTAGCTTTTCATATATATAGAAGGTGTCGTCATGAAGAGTCGACTGCTGTGAGCTAACAATTTCTGTTGGTCGCTGCACTGAATAAGTAGAAACAGTCCAGCCTTGTTCTCTAAGGCCAAGGACTTCGTTCTGAATAAATGTGTCTGAAGGGCGTGGAAATCTTCCAGTTAGGTAGCCAACATGTTTCATGATGTGGCTTCCGCATCTTCATCGACCGACGTTTTGAGTTCACTCGCAACCTCGATCTCAGCACTCTTAGCAATAGCTTCAGCAATAGAAAGCTTGGGAGTCCAGTCGAGTAGTTTCTTGGCTTTCTCGTTGCTGTAGGTGAAGGGCTTAAACCGTGCATCTAACTTAGGGCCTTCGAAAATACCCGGAAACTTTGCGTTGCCTTTGAATGCAATCTTACTAACTAGCCCAAGACCGGAAGACATTCCACGCCACAGACTCCAAGGAATCGTGTAGTTCTTTGGAACTTCAATATGTTCGGCCACCATTTTTGCGTACTCATTTTGAGTTGGCAAATTGTCATCCACAATATTGATGACTTCCCCAGCAGCAGATTCACAGTTAACTACAGCTGCAACTATTGCATCAGCAACGTTTTCTACATAAGTCATTGGCAAAGTACCAGAGCGGCCTATTCGCAAGAAGACTGGACCCATTGGCGAACCGAGCAGGGCATGCCATAGTTCGCCTGCTCCGAAGATCATGCCAGGGCGAATAATTACCACATTGTTGTTTGTACTGAAATCTAAGAACAAGTCTTCTTGCATCAGTTTGGTGTTTGCGTAGTCATCTCGACTCTTTTGGTTCGATAGTCGTGGCGTGTCCTCATCTAGGAGTTGACCTCGGCGGCCGTCATAGCTGTACACGCTGAAGCTACTGATGCCGACCAAATTTTTGACCCCAGCTTTGGTCATTTCGGACAACAAATTTTCAGTGCTAACTACAGTGCCTGCAAATTGATCGTAAAAGTCACCAGACTTTGCAGCAGCCAGATGAATCACGGTGTCTGTACCTTTAAGCTGTTCGGCTAAGTCTGTTGGTTTGCGCAAGTCTGACCGAAGAATCTTTACATCATCTCCGAACTTAGCTTTCGAAGCCGGCCGCACCAAAGCAGTCACTTCAAACTGGCTACGGGCTTTTTCTACTACCGCTGTTCCTAGAAACCCAGTTGCTCCCGTAATCAAGACTCGAGTCATCAGCTTTTACTCCTCTTGTCTTGCTGAGCGACCATCTGATCGACAAGCTCTGCAGTTTCAGTAATGTCGCTTGGACTCACCGGAAGAGCTGCTCCTGATTGGATAGCGGCATAAGTTTCAGATAACATGTTTGCTAGTCCGTGGTAAGGAGTCTTTTTTCTTACCTTGTTAATAAGGTCTTTGGTATTGGATGAAACTCCACTAATGCCACCGACGATCCCATTCATCAGAGGTGACAGCTGTTTGCCTATACGAGGCTTAGTCAGGGTAATTCCTGGGCTAAAGATGTTATTTGATGCAGCTGCTTGCGAGCCTCTAACTGTCACAGTGAACTCGTCCGGGAATGTTCGAGCGTCAAACCGTATTCGCCCAATGGTGTTTGTTGCCTCACAGAACAGCTCGACAGAAATATTGTCATATTCAAAACCCGGAATCTGCCCAACGTTACGCCAGTTGGCATCAATGACTTTGAACCTAGATTCGGGAGCTAAAGAAGTTGCCAGGTAAGTCAGGTGTGTAATGAAGTCGTGAATTGCCCCAGCCGGCATCTTGTGAATCGGGTTCGGCAGATTTTGGTCTGCGAACTTAGATTCGGACATATCCAAAGCCATTCGAACTTCTACTTCACAGATCTGTCCAAGTTCTCCACTAGATGCCAGATCAATTAGCTCAATTACCTCTTCGTTAAATCGATAGTTGTGGCTCTCAGTTATAAACAGATTCTTCTCTTTTGCTAGATCTAGAAGTTCTTGTGCTTGGGTAGCGTCTGGCGCGATCGGTTTTTCACAGAACACGTTTGAACCGGCTTCAAGACACTGTTTTGCCAACATCACGTGTGTGTTTGGCGGAGTCAGAATGTGAACTACATCGGGTGAAGTTGTAGACAACAAATCATCGAGTGAACTAAAGCCTTCGCACCCATACTTACTGGATGCATAGTTGACTGAGGCCGGCACTAAATCGCAGACCCCTACTAGCTTTATTCCGTTTTCTGCTTGGTTGCTGTGCGCCAGAAATTCTAAGTGTTGCTCAGAAATCGGCCCGACTCCAACCACCGCGACTGTGACCATATAGTTAAGAGTATCAAGCAATATGGCGCTGCCTACCTCGCCCCATACTTGTGCCCATTAGCTATTGTTGCCAGAATCGTACCCATAGGCTTTGTTGATGGAACAGAGGGGCCGATTGAACAGTTATATAGTGCAACATAGATAAATCTACATTTAAGGGATGTGATTAAAATGCGTCAATCAATTCGTCTTGGCTCAATCTCCGGTATCCCTGTTGGAATCAACTGGGGCCTACTGTTTGTTGCGGCCTTTTACATATTTACCCTCGCTACTGGGATTCTTCCTGCTTCTGTTGCTGGGGCGCCAACTAGTGCCTACTGGTTATTCGCTTCCGGTGCGATCGTAGCGTTCTTCGGTTCTATTCTTGCCCACGAATTGGGCCACAGCATCGTGGCTCAAAGAAATGGCATCAACGTCAGAGCAATAACTCTCTGGCTACTTGGTGGAGTCGCCGAACTTGAAAAAGAAGCCGATGAGCCAGGTGTCGAGTTTAGAATTGCGATCGCTGGCCCTGCGGTAAGTGTTGCTCTCGCCTTAGCGTTCGGTGTGGCCTCTTTCGTAGTAGCAACCGTCTTTGGCGGCGGACTTCTCTCGTTCACGCTCGGATACCTTGCGTTCACTAACGGAGTTCTGGCAGTATTTAACCTGATACCGGCTGCACCACTTGATGGTGGACGGGTTCTGGCAGCTGCTTTGTGGAAGAGAAACATGAACCGTCACAAGTCGAGGGCTACTGCAGCCAAAGCTGGACAACTATTCGGCGTGGTACTGCTAGCGGTTGGAGTAATCGGCATCTTAAACGGTGGCGGTACGTTCATTCTCGCAATACTTGGCTTCTTCTTACTTTCTGCAGCTGGCGCCGAACGGCAACGTGCGGAGACTCTAAACACTTTCACTAATACAGGCGTATCAATGGCTATGCAGCCTATGTCTTCACCTATTAGTAGTGGCATTACTGTTGCTGGACTAGAAGCTATGAGCAATAACTTTGAGCGGCCTGTTGCTTACCCAGTTTGGGGACCGCACGGTGTTACCGGAGTTGTTTCTTCAGCATCGGTCGCAGATACTCCAGTATTTGACCGGGCCAGTACTCTGGTCTCAGAAATTGAAGTCAACTGGGACAGCTTTATTAGCGCCAACGTGAATGAAGAGATGAGCGAGGTTCTTACACGATCACGAGATGCTGGAAAGCGACACGTTGTTGTTTATGACAGGGGCGGACGCCAAGTCGGGTACCTGTCCTTTGCGCACAACCATGCGTCAATGCTGCCATTGTCATAACTTGATTTAGCTGGGTATAGCTTAGGATCCTAATCTTTCTAAGATGTACTCAGCATAAACGGGTGGCCACTCTTTATCTTTTGCTGTATTTAGGTGGTGTTGTTCTGCTGACAGTAGAAGATAAACAAGTTGGCTACGACTAGGCACGGCTCCTAGCTTGTCCCAGATCTTGCTTTGTAAATAGCCTGCATACCAAAGCGCCCAGTCTGGGTCAGCTCCATCGGAAACCTTGTAGGCCTCGTGGTGATGGTGACCTGTCTGCATTAATAGTTCTGCTAATTCTTTTGCTTCCATAGATCTTTTTGCCTCACTGTGTGTTATCTCGTTATTAGCACTGTATCTCTAGGTATAGACCAGGCAACACTTGTATAGCTATGAATAAATTTTGGTGTCGGGTCTATAGGCGGCCCAAGCAAACCAGAAAGCATCAAGGTGAGGTACTGGTTCTAGAACTGCCCCGTCTAACTCGCCATCAATTGCTCGACCTAGAATGTTCCAAGTCGAGCCTGTCTGATCATCGGTAAATGTTTCACCGTCTGGCTGATTTTTAAAGGTCAATTCCTGACCATTTGCCGCCGGCTTAAAGACACCGGTTTGACCGACGTCTCTTCCCTGTGAGATGTTCGAAGTGTCTAGCGGCGATGACAAGCCATCTATATAGAAAACAACTAATCCGTTTTTAGAGTCTTTATCCAAAACAACTACTCGTCGTTCGTTAAGAACTTCGAAAGGGATTGCGATAGCTGAACCGCCGTAGTCGAAGATGCCAACAACACGTTCTTTTCTTGGCAGCCTCTCGTCAACGGTTCCCCTAAACAGCATGCCGCTAGTGCCGGGTGAGGAGTCCTCTCCAATGTACGGATTCCGACTGTAGGCACGTATCCCGTGTTCGCTTTCGTTACTCAATACCATTGCGTCACCCATGGCGGCGGTAAATTCTCCGAATGAAAGTGTCTGAGTAGGGATCAGCGATAGTTGCAACCCTGCGTAGTGGCCAACAAAACCTTCACCTGTGAAATGCCCCCACAGAGAACCCGTTGGCCTGTCATACATAATTAGTGCTGAGTTGTACAGGGTTCCCGAGACACCAAAGTCTAAAACTCTGTCACCGACACGGCGGTCGTAGGCTAACGCCGAGTTACACAACGGACAGTAAGTGACTGTAACTGGGATGCCTCCGATTTCTGTGTTTACAATCTCATGAGACATCAGAACTTTGATTGGGAATGCTCGAGCATCTCCATTTACTTCGATCGAAACTACTGGTTCATTACTTTCGATATAGGTTGCCTCTGCTGGCTTTAAGTATTGTGGGCTGTCGATTGGCGGTATGCCATCTATTGGGACGCCACCACTCATAATTTGGTTTATATCGATGACCGAAGGCGGAAATAGTGTCTCGTCTATTCCGCTAGCTATCTGATCTACCGCCCTGCCGGCTGGTGTTACTGAATAATCAACCGAATCATATTCAGTCGAAATTACAGATAGTTCTGGGACTACAGAGGGGTCTAGTTCATATGATGTGGCTTTATCCATGCAGCTAATTCAACTCGGTTAGTAGCCAAAACCTCTGTCTGGCGTCAAAGTCTGTCTACCGACTAACTACACATCTATATAAGTGGAGCTAAGAACTACATGAAAGCATTGAGCAGCCAACTCTTGTTCTGGCCCATTCAGGCCGCTTGGCGAACCACTTAGAATTTTCTGGCTGCTCAGAATATGGGTTTTTCAATAGTTGGTGTAGCTCTTCGATTACTTTGTAGTTACCTTCGTCTGCTGCGTCGATAGCTAGTTGAGCCATGTAATTTCTCAACACATACTTTGGATTAACAAGGTTCATCTGTTCTTTGCGATCACTAACAGAAGTATCTTGAAGTTCTAGACGGTCAGCGTATTTCTTAAACCAGCTTTGCCACCCGCCTAGAACTTCGCCCGCTAGTTCTTCTGGTACATACATGGCTTGTTTCAAAATCGAGAGACTTGACCCCTCTTGGTCAGGGCTGCTGGAGTCGAACTCCGCTAAAGCACGAAAGAATATTGTCATGTCAGTTTCGGTAAGAACCAAGGCTTGTTCTAGTTCTCCTACTAGTTGTTCATCGCCTGCCTGTGAACTTGTTAGTCCTAGCTTGCCGAGCATCATCTCTACGTAGCGTTGCTCAAAATTGTCACGGAAGCGATTGAGGATTCCTTCAAATGGTTTGGGCTCTCCGCCTAAGGTAATTAGTGCGTTGGCTAGTTGCATTAGATTCCACAGTGCTATTTGTGGTTGATTACCAAATCGATATCTGCGATGTTGTTTGTCTGTTGTGTTTGGGGTCCAGTCCGGGTCGTAGCCTTCTAACCAGCCGTAGGGGCCGTAATCTATGGTTAGGCCGAGGATCGACATGTTGTCGGTGTTCATTACACCGTGGACGAAGCCAACTCTTTGCCAGTGAATAATCATGTCGAGCGTTAAATCACTGACACGACTGAAGAACTCTATGTAGGGTTGGTCAGAGTCTTTAAGTTCGGCGAAGTGCTGAGAAATTGTGTAGTCCAATAGTTGTTTCAGCGATTCTTTTTCGTCTCTGGCTGCATGTATTTGAAAGTTTCCGAATCGAATGAAGCTTTGTGCGACTCTGCAAACAATTGAGCCTTTTTCTAGCGCCGAGTTTCCGTCATACATAATGTCACGAAGTACACGGTCTCCTGACAAGGCTAAAGACAGAGAGCGTGTGGTTGGCACACCGAGATGAAACATAGCTTCGCTACATAGGTGCTCTCTTATTGATGACCTAAGAACGGCTAGGCCATCGGCTCCACGGGAATACGGTGTACGTCCAGAACCTTTGAGCTGTAATGTCCAATTGCTGTCAGAGCTGTTTACCTGCGCAATAGTTATTGCTCTGCCATCGCCGAGTTGTCCAGCCCATGAACCGAATTGGTGGCCGCCATAACACATTGCGTATGATCGAGAACCCGGGATCTGTTTCGCACCAGAAAACACTTCTCGGAAGTCGTCGGTTTCTAAATCTGTTTGGCTGAGACCTAGTAGTTCGGCCACTTCGTCACATACGTGCACTATTTGTGGTTTCAAAGGTTTTGTAGGCTCAACAAAAGAGTATGCAGACGCATAAACCTGTCGTGGAATGTTTTCTAGATCAGGATCAGCAGCTAGCTCATCGGTGAAGGTGTTTCTAACATCAAATTTCATCTGCCGTCTCCAGTAAACGAAATTTTACAAACGTTATAGACCAGCACTACACTTATGATCAATCCAGCAGTCGGCATCGTTATATATAGCGAAGAAATGGGATACCAATGGAATATGGGATCGAGGGTGCAACGGCCCCAGAGCTAAGCCCAGCTATTGAGTGGATAGACGCAAGCGGAAACGATATGGCTGCCGTGCAGCTGGGTGACAACCCCGACCACTTTAAAGTTATCTATGGTTTTCAGTCGTGGTGCCCGGGCTGTCATTCACGCGGTTTACCCGCTCTACAAAAGATGGTTGACTCTTTAGCTGACAACGAGAAGATAGATTTCTATGCTGTGCAAACAGTTTTTGAAGGCTTCGAGGCGAACACTAAAGACAAGCTGTTAGAGACCCAACAACAATATGGGCTCAAGATACCTTTCGGTCACGATGTTGGTTCTGAACAAACAGGTAACAGATCAAGCATTATGTACAACTATCGCACTGGTGGCACCCCGTGGTTCATTTTCATAGACCAAACCAACACCGTGGTATTTAATGGCTTTCATCTCGATGTTGACAAAGCCATCGAATACATACGAACACTAGATATATAGGTAATGCCTTGCTCCAGCCATAGAAGCCTCAGAGTTTCAGATTGAGATAGAAATTAAGTGTTGATGCAGCGCTCCCTGGGTACACTTGTGGCCCTGGAGAGGTGACAGAGCGGCCGATTGTGCTTCCCTGCTAAGGAAGTGACCTCGCAAGGGGTCCGAGGGTTCAAATCCCTCCCTCTCCGCTTTTAAAACACAGCCCCCAGCTAATACACATAGAAGAGAAACAGACAAAAACCAGGACCGGTTTTGAATTTCCTATTAGCGTTTTATTAGCGGGACTAAAACGCCAAAGCAAAGCAATGTCCCAGCCAACCTGGGGTTTGTTAGAAGATCGTTACAGCAAAGCCACAAACACCATCGCCCACCATGGATGCTTGAATTCCTTCCTCTCTGCTCGAGTCTTAAGAATTTACGCCAAGTCTCCTCGCCGAGTCCCTCTGTTTCAGCTACTTTTTGGGTTTAGTAACAGATAACCCCCGAATCATCGTCCAAAGTGGGTTAATCTTTGCGCCGTGAGGGACATTCCTTTTCGGCGTGCACTTGCACACTGCCAGGAAACCAACAAGAAAGAATTATTATGTCTGCTGAAGATGAACTAGCGAATGGCGCCGCTGCCGGTAAGGACAAACTAACCGGAGCCGCTAACGCAGGAAAAGATAAACTGAACGATGCATTCGGGTCTGGAAAAGACAAACTATCCGATGCAGCTGGTTCAGGAAAAGATCACCTAACTGGTGGTGCCGACAAGCTAACCGGAGCCGCTAACGCAGGCAAGGATAAAATGACCGGTGCCGCTGCTGGAATAGATGGAGTCGCCGGAGCAGGCAAGGACAAACTTGCCGGAGCTGCCGCAGGGGTAACCGGAGCCGCTAGCGCAGGTAAAGACAAGCTAGCTGGCGCTGCCGCTGGAGTTAGTGGAGCCGCAACAGGCGCCGCTGCAGGAGTAGCGGGAGCTGCTGGTGCAGGAAAAGACAAACTCACCGGTGCCGCCGGCGCAGTTGGTGACAATGTTGGGCTCAACGGCGACAAAAAGAGCGGTGGCCTTGGATGGCTAGGTCTACTAGTGGCAATACTGCTAATCGGATTCATCCTATGGTGGCTAATAACCCAACTTAGCGATGACGACGAAGACGGAGTCGAAGCTACAGACGACACAACGGCTGAAGTTGTAGACGAAGAACCAGCTGAAACTGATGAATCATCAGCCGACCTTGATCTAGACGGTCTACAAGCCGACGTTGACTCGGCACTAACTGACTCTGGTGTTGAAGGTGTTACCGGAGTTGTTGGAGACGACGGCTACGTTACATTGACAGGCAACGTTGCAGAACAAGCTGACAGCGATGCCGCTGAAGCAGCAGTAACAGACGTGGAAAACTTAGCTGGTATTCGAAACAACATCGTGGTCGGAGACGACGCTGATGCTTCACCAATAGCAGTTGAGCAGATCGAGTGTGAGCGAGGCAGAATCACATTTGATTCTGGTTCTGCAGTTATCAGTACTGAGGGTCTTGCCGAAGTTGCTCTTGTTCGAGACTGCTTGACTGAAGATGCAGATGTCATCGTGAACATTGTTGGTCACACTGACACTGACGGTGACGATGCAGGCAATCAGGCGCTAAGCCAAAGCCGTGCAGAAGCAGTGAGAACCTACCTAATCGAAAATGGTATCGATGAGGCACGTCTGACAGCCGAAGGTCGTGGTGAATCTGAGCTTTTGGTTGACCCAGAAGTGACTGATGAAGACAAAGAAGCGAACCGTCGAACTGAGTTCATACCAGTCGGCTAATTAGATAGAAGCTAGTAATAGTTAAGACAAAGGGCCGCTCTCCAGTCTCAAGGCTGGGGGCGGCTCTTTGCGTTTTCAGGTTGGCTCAGTATCGCTAGCTAGAGAAAACTTCGATGACTGCTTGCTCGCCAGCACCGAACGACGCAGCGACATTGTTCGGGTCACATGGTGTCGAGTCAGCGAAAGTACCCTGAGCGCACCAATGCCAACGACCACCATCGCCATAAACATAACCAGCTACGCCAGCCCGTTTCGCAGCTTCTGCATCCGCACGAACCTCTTCGACACCAGGGTTCCTAAACGGTCCAGGCACCCACGTGTAATTAATGTTGAAGTAGCGCGACTCTCCCTGCCAGACAGGCAAATCGTATGTGTCTCTCACGGTCGACAGTTCACTGAACGTTTCGTCGGCTGACTGACCATGGCCAGTTTCTGGAGCGATGAAATCTAACCAAGGCTCGCCGGCATAGTTCAGCTGTGTGAAGGTGCCACCAGCAACTTCTTGGGTAGGGGTGTGATAGGTAATCGGCAAATCGCTACCAGCGTCACGCACAGCCTCGGCCATGATTCGCCAAACCTCTTTGTTTGCTTCGGTGTTGTTGAAACCGGCATCGCCACCGAATACCCAAACAGAGACAGCTGGGTGGTCGCCAAACTCCTCGACAATCTGACGACCATAGGCATAACTGTTTGCTGTAGTGAGCGACCCTTCAACTGCGGTAAATTCCGCAGCACGATTTGCTTGGCTCTCAGTTCGACCTCCGGGCAAAAAGGTATTCTGCCAAGCGACAACGAGGCCGACTCTTTGGTTATGACGGACAGCCGCATCCAGAATTTGACGAACGTGAGCCACGTATTCATCTGTAAGGACAATCTCGCCATCGACCAGGTTTCCGATACGACTCCCACCGGAAAAATTGTCAGCCCAAGTGGCTGGAGCATGATGAATAATGCCAGTCCAAGTTCCACTGAAACCAAAGTCGTTCAGGGTAGAAAAATATTCGTCAGCTTGAGCTGGAGTTGACTGAGCTAGTAACTGCCAAGCAGTGTCATACACGGGAATGTCCGTAGATGATGCAGGCGAAATATAACGCCAAGCATCACGGCTACCAACAACCGGGACTGGACTTTCACCATCTGAGCCGCTGGGTTCTACTGTCTCGGTTGTTGATTCGGTGGTCTCACTATCTGAGCTTGATTCAACATTCGTGCGCTCTAGTCCCGCTGAGCCAAGTGTCGTCCCAGGAAACAATTCTGTATCGGCCAGACGAAAGTTCTCCAAACCAGACGTGGAGTCAACCAAATCCTCACTGGTCGCAACTTCATCTGACCCAGTCGTGAGAACTAGCGTGGCTGCTAGCAATAGCGTCAATGTGAATGCACCGACTATAAGAAAATATTTCCGCACCTTCGACCCCGCAGCCTAGTAAATCAACTGAATTTTCGCCTACTACCAGTATACCTCACAAAATAAATCTGAATGATTCGCCCTCTAAATCAGGGTAAATACCCATGTGTGAGCGATCAAGACGGAAACTGCGCCGCTATAAGGTTGACCCTATTTTTAGCTAGTACCTGCGGCTACATTCGCTAAGTTCTGCAGTGCCCCAGCCGCAACCTCCAGCTGCGGCATGTTCTCTGGCAGCTCATGACGTTGCGCCAAATACATGGGATCGTTGTGTAAGACCTGCATACCACCATCAACTTCGGAAATCAGAAACTTCATTGGCAAGTCAATAGCTACGCTCGGTGACGCCTGCATTAGTAATGAACCTAAGCCAGGGTTGCCAACAATTACCAAAGTAGTAGGCGCCAACTCGAGCCCAACTTTTTTTGCTGCAGCACTGTGATCCACCTGCGCAACAAGGTTTATCTTTTCATGTGCATCAACGGCTGCCAATAATCTAGCCACCGCTTCTGGCACAGTACCTGTTCCTGTTGTTGCAATAGTTCCGTTCGGTATCATCTGGCCCTTTCAAGTTGCTCAAAAACGACTACCCCATCTGAAGTCGAATCAATAATGTGATTTTCATCAGGGAAGATCTCTAATCTAACATCAACCCCTGCTGCACCGGCAGCTTGCACGGTCTCGTTCGCACCATCGATCCAACCTGTGTCGTTTCCACCAACATATATCTGAATCGGAACGCCCGAAAGCGCTTCTAAAGCATCTCGGTCCTGGTCGTTACGTGCGAAACCCGGGAAAGCGACAACAGACTTAACACGGTCTGGGTTTTCTGTCGCATAGCGAAATGAACTTAAACCTCCATTGCTTATACCAGCGACGTGCGGTGCACCACCCTCGGGAGTTACCCAGCCCTCGACCCAATCAACAAAACCAGGAACTAGAGCTTCGCTGCCATTGAAGAACAATTGACCGTCCGGTGCAGCCGGGCTAACTACAACCCAACCGAGACGTAGAGCTTCGGATTCATACGTTTGTTCAACCGTGCTGGTAGCTAGCTCAATCGACTGGCCTCCCGGAGGAAACGCAAGCAGAACCGGTGCTTGGTCACCTACAGAAAACCCTTCGGGAACTGTCGCCACAAATTCAATCTCGGTACCGTCAACCTCAACCGAACCTGTTTGGGTTACCCCAGAGCTCGGGCTGAATTCTGATGTCGCAGAATTTGTTTCGATTGCTGCTGCATCTCCAACCTCAGTTCCCACAGCTGTGTCTGAATCCTCAGTGCCGCACGCTGCCGCTAACAAAGCAATCGCTGCAACTGGGCCTGCACTTAGTTTTAGAAAGTTAGATCTTGCCATATCGGGCATTCTGCCACGGGAAGAAACCATGACCAAGCTTGGATCTCACAGAATCGGCGAGCAGGGAATAAATCCAATTGCAACTGTCCAACTGCGCCAAGCTCCAGGCCGAAAACAGCTTTAAACAGCGGGGTCAGCCCTCAAAAAGGCCACTGAACCAGGGAGACTCTGCCTTGTTATAGCTGATCTAGCCTGTTACGCTTGTAGTAGGCCGAATCAAGGCTACAGGTGGGTTGATTAGTGAGAATAGAAATCAGATGGGTGATTACCGTTTTCTTCATAACCTTATTAGCGTTCGCCCTCACAAGCATTGCACTCCTTCTAACCCAAGATAATTCTACTCCGATTATTGCGTCTAGTCCGGACGAGGCAACACCTAATACAACTGTCGCCGTGGCTAGCGACACACAACTAGATACCTCCGAACAAAATTCTGTGACAACTCAAGTCCTGGCACAACCAACTCCCGAAAACTCAGAAAGCTCCACCACCACTAACCAAACAACGACCACCGAAGCAGTCGAAACATTTATTACTTTCAGCCCTAACGAATTCCGAGACCTATTCGACACATCTGAACTTCCCGGCCTCAACGACAGAGGACTTCCTAAAGCAATAACTGGCAACACTAGTGCAGACACACACATTCGCTCACTTGCCACGACAAGAGGCTACGAACTACAACCCACACCAAATGAAACACTTGGGACAGTCGACGGCTTTAGATTGCAGCCACGTGCACTAGTAGCGTGGCAAGACATGGTGTCAGCTGCCACAAATGACGGAGTGGACTTGCGTCTAATTTCAGGTCTACGACTACCAGAAATCCAACAAGAACTATTTATCGACAGACTAATCGAAGTGACAACAGACTTTGATCAGATCTCCTCGGGCAGCTTTGACAGCGAAATAGAAGAGATTCTAGATACCTCAGCTATCCCCGGATACTCAAAACACCACACCGGCTATGCCATAGACATCGCATCGGAAAGTAACAGCCTTACCGCATTCGAGACCACGAAGGGTTACCAGTGGATCTCTACAAATAACTTTGAGAACGCTAAGGAATACGGCTTCATCCCCAGCTACCCAGAGGGCGCTGACAGCCAAGGCCCACTACCAGAACCATGGGAGTATGTTTGGGTTGGCCGAGACAAACTCGTCAACTAACCCGGCAATAAACTATTCGACTTCTGTGATTCGCTTGGCAGAAACTGTCTTGAATCGTTGCTGAGCTAGACGAACTAGTTCATCTAGTAAGTCTGCATACGCAATTCCATCGTGGTCCCATAGTTTTGGATACATAGATATAGGAGTGAACCCTGGGATGGTGTTGAACTCATTCAGTAATGCACCCCTACCATCTTCTTCGTATAGAAAATCTGCCCTAGACAAACCACTCAAACCCAAGCTCGTATAAGCGAAGCCAGCAATGCGCTGCATCTCCGTCATAGCGTCATCAGAAATGTCGGCAGGGATTACCGATGTTGACTTACCATCAAAGTATTTGTCGTTGTAATCGTAGAACTCTGCTCCAGGAAGAATCTCTCCCCCAGTGCTTACCTTTGGGTTCTCGTTCCCTAGAACCGCAAATTCAATTTCCCTACCTACGATTTCCTCTTCAACAACAACCGCTGTGTCGTATTTGTAAGCGACCTCGAATGCTTCTGCCACTTCTTCTTTAGTCTTGGCTCGCGAAATTCCAATCGAAGAACCCATATTTGCTGGCTTAACAAATAGCGGGAGACCTAAATCATCTATACAAGACTCCACTATTTTGTCTGCGTTAGAACGAAACTCTGGCTCTAAAAACGACTTCCACTTTGACTGGGCAACTCCGTAGTGCTCAAGTAGTAACTTACAGACACGCTTGTCCATGGCTACAGCCGATGACAAGACGTCAGCCCCCACATAAGCTACGCCAGCAATATCAAACAGTCCCTGGATAGTTCCGTCTTCGCCAAGTGGGCCATGCAGGACTGGGAACGCAACGGTGTCATCGGACGCTTTGAGAAGCTTAAGAAAATCTATAGGTGGACCTTGCGCTACTAACTCGTTCTCTTGAGGTTCTGCCGAAACAAAGTCTCCATCCTTTGTAATACCTACTAAATGTGCATCGTAGGTGCTTTTGTCTAGGTTGGCGTAGATGTGTGCAGCCGTTATACAGCTGATCTTGTGTTCGGGCGATTGCCCACCAAATACTATGACCAATGGGGTTTTCTTAGATTCAGACATCTACGTATCGTACAACAAGGCCCTCGAGAGAAACGCTCTAGTGATAAAGTCGTCTCTGTGAAAATTCCAGCCTTAGAAATAGCAACGGCCCTCAATTCAGTACTAAACGGCCAAGACACAATCGTGGACGGCGTATCAATTGACTCAAGGTCAATCAGTAGTGGGCAAATGTTTGTTGCAATCACAGCAGATCGAGACGGCCACGACTTTATTGATACTGCTATAGCTAACGGTTGTAGCGCTGTCCTATGTGATCGCCCGCTAACACAAGACATACCTCATATTGTTGTCGATGACACTAGTAAAGCTCTAGTGCAGTTAGCTGCTCATAATCGCAATCAATTCGCAGGCAAACTAGTCGCAATCACAGGAAGCGTAGGTAAGACCTCAACTAAGGATTTAGCCACAGCAACGTGCGCTGCCATTAGCCCAACTAGTAGTAACATTGGGTCGTTCAACAACGAAATTGGCGTTCCACTCACAATTCTAAATCGCCCAGATGACACCGAAATCCTAATCACCGAAATGGGCGCTCGAGGTATTGGACACATTAAAGAACTATGCGATTACGTCAAACCCTCTATCGGTGTAGTCACGAGAGTTGCCGCTTCACATACAGAATTGTTCGGATCAATTGATGGTGTCCAAAAAGGTAAACAAGAACTAGCTGAATCCGTTGACGAAACTGGCACCGTAGTTCTAAATGCCGATGACCCTAGAGTGCTGCAGATGGCAGATGCTACCCCGGCTCGGGTCATTACCTACGGCATCACTCAAGGTGACATCAGAGCAAGCAACGTCGTCATCAAAGACAATTTGTCTAGCGAGTTCGATGTAGAAATATTTGGGACCAAATATCATGCCGTCCTTGCAGCAAAAGGTGAACACATGGTCTCTAATGCTCTCGCTGCTTTGGCAGTCGCATACTCAATCGACGAAGCCAAGATCGAACAAGTCATCGAGACCCTAGCTAGTGCCTCACCTTCGAAGTGGCGCATGGAAACATCAGTCAATGACAACGGAACTCTAATAATCAACGATGCTTATAACGCCAATCCAACATCTACCAAAGCAGCGTTAGACACTGTTAGCAAAGCTCCAGCGGAGAATAAAGTTGCCTTCTTGGGAACTATGGCCGAACTTGGCCCAGACGAAGAACAAATGCACCAAGAGGTTGCTGCCTACGCCAAAGCAAACGGAATAGAGGTTTACGCAGTTGCTAGCCCAATGTATGGCGAAGTAACTCATTTGCAGTCACAAGATGAAGCCTACGAAATTGCAAGCAAATACGGTGACGACTATGTCGTTCTGGTGAAAGGTTCACGCTCAACCGGACTCGACGTTCTCGCTGACCGACTAGCCGGTATCTAGCCGTATGGATTTAGCCGAATGGTATAACTCTCTAAACCAGCCAGGCTGGGCCCCAAGCGTGCAAACAATTGGCCGAGTCTGGACTCTTCTCTACCCAATCATTATTGGCGTCGTAATATTCGTAAGCGTCCGCTACTTTACTGACAGACTTCCACTTGCTGTAGCAGCTGCATTCTGGGTAAATCTGGCCTCGAATATAGCCTTTACCCCGATTCAAATCGCAACAAAGAACAACGCCCTGATATCAATAGTCATTCTGGCAGTACTGTTCACGATTCTGTGGTCTATTGTCGCCGTCTGGCCGCACTATCGATGGGTCGCCGTTGCCTACCTTCCATATCTAACCTGGGTTGGTGTGGCCACTGCACTACAACTGTCACTTTGGTGGTTGAACCGCTAGCTTCTCGGTCGTTAGGTATAGTTCTAGCAAGCCTAAGAATGTGAACGATGTCTGATCAAACACCTCCACCACAGCAGCCACCCGAATGGGGCACACCTCCTCAGCAGCCAGGCCATGCCTACGGTCAGCCACCACAGAACAATAACCAAGACTTCGGACCACCACCACCGGGCGCTCCGCCACAACAAGGCTTCATTCCACAACAATATGCAGCTCCAAAACAAGGAATGCCTACCTGGGCCATCGTATTACTTTCTGTGCTAGGTGTCTTCGTTCTTCTCTTTGTTGGCTGTAGTGCATTAATAGCTTTCGTCGGAGGCCCTGCTCTTGAACAACTGGATACCCAGCTAGAAGAAAGCCGCGAGGACGCCACTGCCATCGAAGCAGTCGCCGAAATTACTACCTGTGAAAACACAGACGGTGGAAACGCTATTGCCGAAATAGAGTTCACCAGCCCGGCTGCTACAAACAGGTTCGTTAATATTGAGATCCAATTCTTTAACTCTTCAGGAGCCCAACTTGGCAGAGGGTTCGCAGACTTTGAAAATGTTGCACCCGGTGAAACAGTGACCTCTGTAGCGACTGCCCAACTAACCGACCCCACACATACAGTCAGTTGTTCCATCGCCAATGTTTCAGCGTTCTAAGCGCATCTTCTCGCTCAAATAGAAGTCAACAGACCTCTTAGCGTTGCCGTGTTTCGATACAAGCATTCTGCCTCTACCCTTAAATACATATAAAGGCGGCTAAATCATGAAGATTCTTATTCTAGTGACTGCACCAATCGTGGCAGTAATTGTTCTTGCGTTCCCAGCACTTTCTCACCCTGGACCGGAGCCACATGACACTCCTCCAGTATCAACACAGATCGAAACCGAAATTGGCGAGGGAATCCAAGTCACCGCAGATCCAGAACCTGTGACTATCGAGCCAACAAACGAGTTTGAGCCTGATGCTCCACCTGCAGCAGATGTCATAGTCGGCCCAGATCCAGAACCAATCATCATCGATGAAACGGATGAATTCGAACCTGATGCACCACCAGCAGCAGATGTAATAGTCGGCCCAATCGATCCACAAGAGGGAGTCGAAGAAGAAACAGACTACGAGACTGAGGCCGATGCAATAGTTGAATCAGCCGATTCAGAAGATGACATCTTTGCCGAAAAAGACTCCGTTGGGCCTAACGCAGAACCAGTAGAAGAAGTAATAGGCGGACGAATTGACCCATTCGTAGACTTTGACGAAGCAATTCCACAGCTTGAGAACGGAAGAACACGACTCATTAACGGAACTATCCAGCTTCAGGGCCAAGCAAGCTGCACACACGATGTAGTCCTTTCATTTGGAACTGAGCCTTTAACTGGAGGTACTGTTGCAGTGCACTCTCGCATAGTTGACTGTGAAGACGGAGTCGCAGAACTAAACTTCTCTTTGACTGAAGTCGAGTTGGCTCAAGAAAACAGAGCCGGACCGCATCAATACATAGTCCACCTAGGGTTGTCTAATGCAGAGAATCCATTTGCTGCTTCATTCGCATCATCTCCAATAATTGTTCGCAAAATACGAGCAACAGATTTCGGACTGGACGACCAAGGTTGGGGCGAGCT